>CAIYBN010000057.1 GCA_903924465.1 uncultured Myxococcales bacterium
GAGATAGGATGAGGCGGCCGGCCTCGCGAGCGCGCAATCGCTAAGCTAGCGTTGCAAAGCGGGCAGTTACGCCCATGCTCGGAGACCGGCCATGAGGAAGAATACACAAGTTGCCGTGACGATGGAATCGCAGATGGAGACCTTCATCGGGATTGACCTGGCGACCAAGAAGTCGAAGTTCTGCGTGTTGGACGCGCAGGCACAGGTTTTGTTTCGGGGCGAAGTGCCGACCACGCGTGAGGATTTTGAGAAGCGGTTTGCGCCGTTCGTGCCAGCGCGCATTGCCATCGAGACGGGCTCTGTCGCGCGAATGGCGGACGATGTGCTGTCGGGGATGGGCCACACGGTCGTGGTCGCGAATCCGCGGCGCGTGTCGGCGATCACCAAGAATATCAAGAAATGCGACGAGGAAGACGCAGAACTGCTCGCGCGTCTGGTGCGTTCCGATCCGCACTTGCTCTCGCCGATCGAGCACCGCAGCGCCACTGCGCACGAAGGCCTGTCGTTGCTGCGCGCGCGGGATCTGTGCGTGCGTACGCGCACCGCGCATGTGAACCTGGTTCGCGGCATGGCCAAAGGGTTTGAGGTCAAACTGCCGACCTGCGAGGCAGACATTTTTGCCGAGCGCATCTCGGAAGTCGTCGCAGGGACGACGTTGGGAACGCTGCTGGCACCGATCCTCAAGCTGATTACAGAACTAACGAAGTCGATTGACGAATTTGACAACATGCTGGCGGAGTTTGGGGCCAAGCACGTCCCGACAGCCAAGCCTTTGCAGCGCATTTCCGGCATCGGCCCGATCACGGCGATTGGATTTGCGCTGGCGGTCGATGATCCGAAACGCTTTCCAAACCAACGCGCGATTGGCGCCTACTTCGGTTTGGTGCCGCGGCGTGACCAGAGCGGCGAGCTCGACAAGAAGCTGGGCATCACCAAGGCGGGCGATCCGCTGATACGGCGGCTGCTCACACAGGCGGCGCAGCGGATTCTGATGACCCATTCCAAGGACTGTGATCTCAAACGGTTTGGCGAACATTTGCTCAACGCGGGCAAGACCAATCGGAAGCGCGCCGTCTCGGCCGTCGCGCGCAAACTGGCATGCCAAATGCTGCGGATTCTCAAAACGGGCGTGCCGTACGAACCGAACTTCCAGCTGCAGCAGGAGGGCAAGAAAACGCAAACCTGACGGCAGGCCATGACTTCCATAGCGCTGCGACTGCGCGTCGGGCGGGAAAACGGCAAAGCTGGCACACCACATCACCAATTCGGACGACTGCGTGGGGCCCTTGGTCGCAAAGACCGCTCGCGGAGTTTGCAGCGTCCGGACCCTCACGGATCTCACCATGGGACGGCGCGCCGGCGAAAGCCGCGAACTGATCCCGGATACAAGCGTGTGATTCACGGTCTGCCAGCAGAGACGTCGAACCGCCAAACGCGTCAGGCAAGGCGCATTGGGACGCTGTCCCAAACCCTGCCAGGGGCTGCGCGCCCCTGGACCCCGGGGAGATTTGTCCAAAATTCAAGAACCGCGCTTGACTGTGATGGCCGCCTCATACAAGGGCCCCGGCCGTAGGCCGGAAGTGTCCATGATGCCCAGACTCCGTTCTGCGGCGTGGGCGGAGCGGATGGAAGCCCGCCAACCACGCCCGAAACAAGCCGGATCACACCGCGTAGTGTCTCCACGAGCGCACGACGGACCGGCGGTTCCGAAACTTGGTCCAATTCGCCAGCAGTCCGTCTGCAGCGTTGGGCGGCACGTTCAGCGACTGGACAGCGCCTCACACCACGTCGGCAGCGCGTAGATCCGCCACATCCCTTCGCGATGTTGCGGTATCCCAGGTAGATCCGCGCGCCGAACCAGCAGCCAGCGGGCTTGATAGCGCCCGGCCAGTTGGCAGTAGGCATTCGGCGGCAGCGCCTCAAACCGCTCGTCCAACTCCACCGGCAACGCATAGCTCTGCGTCTGCAATGGACCCGGGCCGGCAAGCTCCAGAATCCGCTGATACCACGCGAGTGTTCCCGCCTCACCAGGCGGAATCTGCTTGAACGTCACCACGACTGGCCGTTCGCTGAGATAGCCCGCCGCTTCATGGGCTGGGGACGTCAGCAGCAGCGCGCGATCGGGTTGGGTGCGCAGCCAGGCACACGCCGCGTCAAAAGCCAAGCCAGCTTCCAGCGGCTGGACGTTCTGGCCACCGCGGGGAAAGGCGCGAAGTTCATGAAGGTCCGCGACAAAGGCCGTCAACGCGGCGGCACAAGCTGCCAACCCACCGCAGAGATGGCCGAAGCGCTGCAGCCACGGCGGAAAACGCCGCAGCAGAGGCACGACGACCAGCGGCAAGCCAAGCAGAAGCAGCAGCGCGGCGCCGACCCGGAACGGATAGGTCGCCAGAAAGCGATGCGAGGCGGGCGACAACGCGACCGCGATGCCGATCAGGCACGGCACGAGCGTGGCCAAGGTCACGCGCGCGAGCAGGCGGGCGTCAGGACGATGGGGCCAAAGCCAGCGCTGGCCGCACAGACCCGCCAGCAGCAGCCCACCCATCAGCCAGGCCTGGCGCGGCAGGGTCCACGTCGTGGGCAGCAGGTGGTGAGGCGCGCGCAGATCAACGTAAATCCAGGCAAAATCCGGCTGCTGCACGTGCGGCTGGCCCGTCACGAGAAGCGCGCACACCAGCCCGGGCAGCGCGCACAACAGCCACAGCAGCAGTGCTTGGATGGCCTGACGCCACGGAACATGGGGGCGAACGGTCAGCAGCGCGAGCGCGACGGCGAAAGTCGCCCAGCCACCGACAAAGATGTGCAACGTCGTCGCCGCGCCGAGACAGCACGCCGCCCGGCGCAGCTTGGCGTCGGTCGCGGCATCGATGGCGAACAGCACCAGCGCGTAGCCGAACACCTTGGTCTCAAATTGGCCGAACAGCCACTCGCCGGCAAACAGCGATTGGCCAAACCAGGCGAAAATCGCCGCCGCCAGCACGACTTCACCCACGCGCACACCCAAGCGCGCCAGCAGCCGCGCGATGGCCGCCGTCAGCACCGCAAAGCCCAGCAGCCGGCCGACGATGGCCAACGGCACCAGCGGCAGCGTCGCCGTCAGCGGCCAAATCAACCATTGGAACGGCAAGCGCGGACCCGGCGGCTGGCCGAGGAACCAATCGCCGGGGAGATACTGCGGGTCGGCAAAGCGCCGCGCGGCTTGCAGCGTGTCGATTTCATTGCCGCTCATCGGCCGATGGATGCCAAATGCCAGCGCGGCAAGCAGAAACAGCGGCAGGTGCAGGCGCCACGGAATCAGCGCCGTACCGCTGGTCTGGACGGTGGCTTGCGGCGTGTCTGTCCTTGCCCGCATGCCAACTCCCAACCAGCGAACCGCCAACGGCAGCAGGCCCGCGAGTCTGAACGGCCACGGATCCGCCGTCAACGGTCCCATCCCAGCTTGACTCACCCGCACCCGCACCACAGACTCCGACCGGCTCTCCGCCCGCGAGGCATGCTCCCGATGGAACGTCTGCTCCTGGTCGATTTGCTGCGTACGCTGAGCATCGGCCTGGTGCTCGCGGTGCATCTGCACGGCTCCGGCCGCATCGACACGCACGCCAGCGCCCGCTGGAACGCCTTGGCCGAGAACGGTTCCTACGGCGTCTACGTCTTCTTCGTCCTCTCCGGCTTCCTCATCTCGCGGCAGATCTTCAGCGGCGACTTCAGCCACCGCGCCGACGCCGTGCGCTTCTGGATCCGCCGCGTCGCGCGCATCTGGCCGCTGGTCGCGTTGACAACCCTCATCGGCGCCGTCCTTTTGGCCACCGTCAGCGACAGCCCTGCCACCGAGTTCTGCCTGCACCGCGTCAACAGCCGCTTTGACCTAGCGTTTTGGCTCTCCATTCCCACCTTCACCTTGAACTGGCTGCGCATCGTCCGGTCGACCGTCGTCGGCGGCTGGGGCTTGCACTGGGACATCCTCTGGTCGCTGGCCATCGAGGAGCAGTTCTACCTGCTCTACCCGTTGCTCGTGCTGCTCGCGCGGCCGCGTTGGAAGCTGGTGCTCGGTCTGCTGGCGCTGTTTGTCCTGGGTGGCGCGTTCGACGTTTTCCTCTATCAGCACGACCTCCGCTCGTTCCTGTGGCTGACGACCAATTCCGCGATGGGCTTTGCCAGTCTTGCACTCGGCTGTCTGGCGTACCTGGCGCACGCCCGCCTGCGCGCCCTGCCCACCCGCTTCCGCTGGCCGGGCCTGCTGCTGGGCACGGCGCTGGCGACGCTGGCGTACCGCAAACTGAGCCTCGCCGATTCGCTGAGCTGCATTGCCGGGCCGCTGCTGCTGAGCTTTGGCGTGGCGCTGGTGGTGGCGTTCTGCGCGGATTTGCTCGGCACCTACCGCGAAGGCCAACCGCGCAGTTGGCTGGTTCTGCCCGGCAAGCTCAGTTTCGCCTGCTACCTGCTGCACCCGCTCGCGCTGCTTCTGCTGTGGCAACCACTGACCGGCCAGAACATGTGGTTGGCGTTCGCCGCGCTCAGCCTGGCGACCGTGGCGCTGGCGCAGGCGTCGTGGGTGCTGTTGGAAGAACCGGCGCGCAAGGCCATTTTGCGACGGTGGATGGCACGAAAATAGGGACTCGACTTTAGGGTCATATTGCAACGAAATGGTCATCATGCTAGACCGGCGCCGAATCCGCCATGGCGGCGGCACATCAGGCATGAAATTCCGAGGCAATCAATGAAACATCAGCTCTTGGCATGGATGTTCACCACAGCGTTTGTGGTGGCGTGTGGCAGCACGACCGCGAGCACTGGCACCGATAATGATGCGACGGTCGACCCCGACGCAGTCGCAAATGGCGATTCTACCGCTGGAACCGATACGACCGGCGGCGGAAATTGTACGTTGACGACCGAGCTTGCCAACGCACTGGATTTCGGACCTGTCGAAATTGGCAAATATGGCCCCAATTATCTGAAGGGCATCGAGATCGAAGCCGTTCCGTGCGGCAAAGTGGCGGCGAACGACGACGGCACCGGTTGGGTCCATCCGCCGCATCCCGGCGATCCGTTCTATTACAAGCTGACCAAAGCCACGTACCTGCCGTCACTGTCGATGGAGTATCAGACGTCGCTGGCGCAGGGTGGTACCTTTGCTCAGTCCAAGTCGATGCTGCTGGTGCCGTCGGCCACCGCCACCACATCCCTGCCCAACTTTGATGCCACCAAGGCCAGCGCGCTGGTCCGCTTGCGCGTCGGCGCCAAGACGGTGGGCTGCGGCCTGGGCAAGTTCACCCTCGCGATCGACGGACATCCGGAAGCCAAGGTCACGTACTGGACCAACTCTCCCGACAGCTCGGGCAAAGCCGACGCGACGCTGACCGCCGCCCCGGGTGGCTCGGAAATGTACTTCTCCTTCACCGGCATCACGCCCGGCCCGCTTGCGCCGTTCAAGGTGACGCCGACGGGCGGCAGCAGCTGCGTTCCGGCCCTGGGCACGCCGTACCCGGACGGCCACACCGGCAACGTGCCGCTGGAAGCCGGCTCGATCTCGCTCGTCGACTTGTTCGGCTAGCGCTCCCGGCGACGGAAGCGAAAAGTTGGGCCACGGCGCAAAATTCGGGCGCCGTGGCCCATCAGGTCTTGATCAGTGGCACAACAAGCCAGTTCTTCGACACAACAACATCGTTGAACGTCAGAACAATATTGTCATGACGAGACAACAAGGTTGTTCTGCAATACATCAACCTTGTTCTGGCAAATTTCAACGTTGTTTTCGTCTAAAACATGACTGTTATCCATGTTTGAACGCGACTTTTGAACCAGACTTTGCGACTTCCGCACATTTCCGAAAGGCGACGGACGACTGGCGAACCCAAGTCCGTGGCGCACGCAGTTCCAGGCGAGCCGTGAGCGCGCCCGCAGCCGACCGAGGGAGCGTACTTTGACGTACGTGACCGAGGGAGGCGAGGACGTAAGCCACGGATCGACGGAAATGCGTGATGCCACGGCGTTGCCGAAACGCGCCAGTCTGGCTATCGTGCCGCCCGGAGGCCCGACGATGAACCGATGGCAACTGACCCTGACCCTGCTGCTGGCCGCTTGTGGCACGGCGCAAACCACACCTGTGCAAGATTCAGATGTTGCGAACGGAACCGACGCGACCGCGGCGAGTGACGGGGATGCGTTGGCGGGCAATCCGTTCTGCGTCGTGGACAACTTCCAGGCTGATCCGGCGCAGCTGACGTTCCAGCAAATCGAGACGTTTGCAGCGTCGGCGGATCCGCTGCGCGCGACGGTGGCGTTCCGCAAGGCGGCGCAAGATGGGCAGATGAAATACGGCGGCTTCCTCATCACCGAGCACGACGCCGGCGCGTGGCAGGCGGCCGCCAAGTTCACCCAGGTCAGCGCGTGCCCAGTCATGGATCGGGCGATTTCCCTGTTCAACAGCCACCTGAATGCCGCGGACGGCACCGACATCGGCACGCTGGCCATGCACGCCGACGGCAGCGACCGCAGCAGCATCACGCTCACCGCCCAAGCCAGCGACCCGACGATGAACCGCGCCAGCATCGCGTGGAAATGCCAGAAGGACGAGCATTTCATCGGCTTGGGCGGCCAGAGCTGGGACGTCGACCACCGCGGCCAGACCGTGCCGCTGTGGGTCAGCGAGGACGGCATCACCAAGCAGGACAACGACGGCGACAACCCCGGCTGGTTCTTCTCCGGCAATCGCCACACCACGCACTCGCCGATGCCGATCTTCCTCTCCAGCCGCGGTTATGCCGTGATGCTGGATACGCCGGCGCGGGCGATTTTCCACCTGTGCTCGGACGACACGGACGCGGTGCGCCTGGAAAATTGGCAGGGCGAACTCAAGGTGCGGTTCTTCTTTGGCAAGGATATTCCGGACACGCTGCGCCTGCTGACCGCCGCGACTGGGCGACCGGCTGTACCGCCGGTGTTCACCTTCACGCCGTGGCTCGACGCGATCTACGGCTCGGAAAACGTCCGGCGGGTGGCGCTGAAGCTGCGCGCCAATCACATTCCCGTGGGCGCCATCTGGAGCGAAGACTGGCGCGGCGGCGTGAAAGCGGGCGACGAGTACAC
This sequence comes from uncultured Myxococcales bacterium, assembly GCA_903924465.1. Classification (GTDB taxonomy): domain Bacteria; phylum Myxococcota_A; class UBA9042; order UBA9042; family UBA9042; genus CAIYBN01. Next base: position 7,090 of record CAIYBN010000057.1, read on the forward strand.
GCTGGACGAGGACTGGAACAGCGACGCGGCGATGTACCCGGACATCACGCAGTTAGCCACGGACTTGCACGCGTGGGGCTTCAAATTCCTGACGTACAACAACACGTTTCTGACGTCCGGCGCGGATATCTACGACGAGGCGGTGAAGAAGGGCTACAGCATCCAGAAGCCCGACGGCACGCCGTACATTTACGACACCGCGAAGTTCGTGCCGGGCTCGATGCTGGACCTCAGCAATCCGCAAGCGGTGGATTGGGCCAAGGGTGTCTACCAAAAAGGTATCGACCAGGGCGCGGATGGCTGGATGGCCGATTTCTGCGAGTGGCTGCCGACCGACATCCTGCCGTTTTCCAAAGAGGATCCGTGGCTGATTCACAACCGCTATGCGGTGGACTGCCAAAAGCTCAACAAGGAGCTGATGGACAAGCAGACCGACAAGGTCGACCGCCTGTTCTTCGTGCGCTCGGCGTGGCTGGGCTCGCAACCGCTGGTGTCGGTCATCTGGGCGGGCGACCAGCAGACGGATTTTCAGCTCGGCGACGGCTTTCCCAGCGTCATTCCCATGGGCATCGGCTTGGGCGTCACCGGTTTTCCCTATTTCGGCAGCGACATCGGCGGCTACATGAGCACGCTGGCGGAATCGCCGACGACCAAGGAACTGTGGTTCCGCTGGGTCACGCTCGGCGCGTTCAGCCCGGTGATGCGCACGCACCACGGCAAGAGTTCGTACACCAACTGGAACTGGGAAAAGGACGCTGAGTCGACGGAACACCTGCGCAAATACGCAAACCTGCACATGAAGCTGCTGCCGTATTTGTACAATGCGGCGCAGAATGCCCAGAAGACGGGCATGCCGCTGATGCGGCCACTGGCGCTGAATTGGCCGGATTTCACGCCGGGTTGGACGTCGACGGACCAATTCACGCTGGGCGATAGCATCGTGGTGGCGCCGGTGGTGACCAAGGGCGCGACGTCGCGCGCGGTGGCGCTGCCCAAGGGCGATTGGTATCCGCTGCAAGGTGGCGCGAAAGTGACGAGCGACGGCGTGACGCCGCTGACGGTGCAGGCGGCGCTGGGCGAGATTCCCGCGTTCGTGCCGGCAGGAACGATGCTGGTGCTGCTGCCGGACAACGTCGATACGCCGATGGATGTGACGGCGGGCACGGGTTGGCTGGACCTGAAGACCGCGCAGACGACGTGGGAAATCTGGCTGTGGCCGGGCAACACGGGCGTGCATCCGTTCGCGGACGCGCTGACGCCGAATCTGTTCACCTGGGATCCGCAGACCTGGGACGGCGCGGTGACGGACATCAAGTGGGCGGGCCAAGCGCTGGTGGTGGCGGATCAGCACATTGAAGTGACGCTGACCGCGCCGGCCATGCTGCAATTGGGCGCAGCGACGCTGAAGGTCAGCGCGCCAGCGGGCACCAAGCTCATCGTGCGCTTTCCGTTCCTGACCAAGTAGCCGCCCTACTCCATCCAGGTATTGTCCGCGTTCTTGACGCAGCCGTCACGGCCGGCGCGCGCCAGGTTGGTCATGTATTGCCACACGATGGTGTACGCGCCCTTGTTGTCCGCCTTGGACTTGCAGCCGCCCTTGCGGCCTTCCGTCGGGCACTTTGCCTCGGTCCACTTGGAGTTGCCGCCGACACACGCATTGTGCTGAAAGATTTCGCCGGCTTCCGCGGGAATGTTGGCGAATTCCGTGCACAACAGCATGGTGCCGTCGGCGTTGTGCATCGCGCAGCTGCCGGACGAGGTCGCGCCGGAGCTGCCCATGTCGATGTTGCTGCCGCCGGAACTGCCGGTGGACGGCGCCGGTGTGCTGGGCACGCTGGCCGAACCGCCACTGCTGGCCGTGCCGGTGCTGCTGCTGGTGTTGCTGTGGTTGCTGTTGGAGGTGAGCGCCTTGCCGACTTCGCGACCCGCGGCGTTTTCCAGGTCATTCAGCACGGAACTGCAGCCAACGGCCGTCAACGCAACGGCGCCGCAGCTCAGCCACTTCAAAAAGGTCGTGTTCACGAGAACTCCTTCGCCCGGCTCGGGCGGGTACGCGCGGTGTCGCGCTTCGATCGCTCAGCGCCTGCAATCGCACAGGCAGTTCGCCAACAGTGGACAACAAATTTCCGGCTCTGACTAGTCTGTGCGGCCTCTGGACGATTTCCTACGCAATGAACTCACGCCAGCCTCAGCGTCACATTGACCTTGAAACGGATGATTTGCGTGCGGCCAATCTTCTTGACATGACGCAACAATTTCGCCGTTGACGGCGCCCGGGGGGACACGCAGACTGAGGTGGGTGCTTCAGCCTGCATGGCCTTCTTCCTGCCGCCTTTTCCGGAATCGTTCACATGGCCAACCAGCTGATTTTCGGTGTTTTCTCGCTTCTCCTGGCTTTCCCCGCGCACGCGCAGACCGCGGCCGCGTACGTGGACCCGCGCATCGTCGTGCACGCGCGCCAGAAGCACGATGCGTTCCAGCGGCCGCTTTGGGCCGGCAAGCGTTTCCTGAGCTGGCGCGGTCTGTCGGCGGATCGAACGACGGAGCAGCTCGCGGTGTACATGACCGCGCCGCGCGATCGGCAGACCGAGCAAGCTTGGGCACAACGCGGCATCGTGCTCGACGCGGATCTGTGGATTCCGCCTGTGCCGGGCCACCATCCGCTGGGCTACCACGTGGCGCAGGTGCCGTACGCGCAGGTGCCTTGGCTGGCGGCGCAGCCCGGTGTCCGGCGGCTGACGTCGCTGGAAATTGGCGCGCATCGCCACAACGACTTGGTGCGGCAGATGCTCAAGGCCGACCTGGTGCAGGCGGGCAACGGCGTCAAGGCCAATTCGGGCGAAGGCGTCAAGCTCTGCATCGCCGATTCCAGCTTGGACACAACGCATCTGGACATTCCGACGCCGATCGAAGCCTACGACGTCACGACCGGCGCCAGCGTCAGCAAATGGAAGACGGACGTCACGAGCAAGGTCACCGAGCACGGCACACATGTGACTGGCATCGCGGTTGGCAACGGTCACTGGTCCAACGGCAAATACCGCGGCGTGGCGCCGGGTGCGGATTTGTACTTTTACAAAATCGCCGACAACACGACGGGATCATCTGACAACAACTCAGAAATTCGCGCCATCAACCGCGCCGTGACCGTCGGCTGTCGCGTTTTTTCCATGAGTTTTGGCGCATTGGGTTCGGAATTGGACGGTGGCGATCCGGTGGAACAGGCCATCGACGCGGCGGTGAAGAAATCGACCGCGGTCTTTGTCAGCGCCGGCAACGAAGCCGACGGTGGCGTGCACACGTCCGTGCAGGTGCAACCGGGCGCGAGCGTGCAAGTCGACGTGACGTTGGACAATTCGCAAGGAACGACGGACTTGACCGATCCCATTTTCGTCGATGCGGCATGGCGTGACGCGACGCCGGGCGACGACAACATCGCCGTGACCATCAAGACGCTGCACACGGGCGAAACGTGGACGGATGATTCGCACTGGACGTCGACGCGCAACACGGATTACCACGAATACGAGGTCGCGCCCTCGGTCACGGCGGGCGCGACGCGCAAATGGACGCTGACGATCAGCAATGCGGCAAAAGGCAGTCTCGCGACCGTGCATTTGTACATCGACGACCCGAACGTTTCGACCGTCTTCACGTCGGGCGGCGATCCGGCCTACACCGTGAATTCGCCCGCGGTGGCTGACCTCGCCGTCGCGGTGGGCGCCGTTGTGCACCGCAAGACGTGGACGGATTGGCAAGGCAATCCGCAGGATTCCGGTCCCGGCTACACCGTCGGCGACATTGCCACGTTTTCCAGCCGCGGGCCGCGCATCGACGGTGTGCGCAAGCCGGATCTGCTGGCGCCGGGTTCCATGACGATTTCCGTGCGCGACAGCCAGATTCAGCTGGACGACACGACGATCATCGACGACGACGGGCTGAATCTGACCGGCAAGGATCCGGCGCATTACCTGGCAGAGGACGGCACGAGCATGGCGTGTCCGGCCGCAGCGGGTGCAGCGGTTCTGTTGGCGTCTGCCGTGCCGTCGCTGACACCGCAGTCGATCGTGGCGTATTTGACTGGAACCGCGGCGCACGCAACGGCCCCTGACTCCGATGGCGGTTTTGGTCTCGTGGACGCCCAGGCGGCGATCCAGAAGGCGGCCTGCGAGGTCGCCGGCGATTGCGCAAAACCTGAACCGGATGCAGGGCCGACCGATGTGGCTGCCGATGCGCAAGACGATGCTGTTGCCGACGTGCCAGCCGCGGATGGAACTGAAGACGCTGTGGGCTCAGCCGATGCGCCTTCGGATGTGGCAGCGCCCGCCGGGACGGGAACTCCGGCGCCGAAGGGTTGCGCTGCGAGCCCGGGCGCGCCTGCGGGCGGGGCGTCGTGGATCGCCGCGTTGGCGATTCTGGTGGTGCAACGTCGACGGCGGCGCGCTCATCGCCCTGAACCAGCAACTTCGCGCGCTTCCTGACGAACGGATCCGCCGCGTCGGCGCAGTGCGAACAGGGCGAACGCGGCCATGAGCAGGAAGCTGGTCGGCATTGGACTTTCGCCGCGGAAGGCTGTGCATCCACTTGGCAAGTCGGTTCCAGCGAGCGCGGAAACTTCGGGCGTCTGGGCAGGCTGCGACGGCCGATCCGCGATGCCGTCGCCCACGGTCAGAACCAGCGACGGATCCCGCAACGTGGCAAAGACTTCAGCGGCTGTGGAATCGCCGGTCGAGGCTACGTCGAGCGTGCAGGCGGCGAGAAGCGCGGGACGCAAAATCCCTGCGTTCACACAGACTTGCTCTGCAACGCGCCATGCCTCGGGAGCAACATCGACAACCGAAGCAGCATCGCTGGGAACTTGGAAGCTCGGAGAGGGCGTCTCATCCCCAGCGGTGGTGAACAGCGACTCGGCCGGCGGAACAACCCAACTCGCTGCAAATACATGATACGCTTGGTCAAATGTCACCGGTTCGCGAAGGACTTGCCCGCCTCGAGCGATGAGGTCATTGTCCGCATGGCCATCCCGATCGCCCAGCAGTCCTGATACGTCGGTGACGGTGGGGGCAAGCCGCACGACGATGTCGATGGCCTTCTCAACATGGACGCGAAACGTCACGGAGCCCAGCGCGTTCGCAACCCTCACGTTGGTTCCGGCAATCGACAAGGTGCTACCACCGGGAAGCAACTGGTCAGTCCAAGCCAGCGTCGTCGGCGATCCATTGACGAGCACCCTGAACGGCGCAGTGAACACCGCGACGCTATCCGAACCGAATCTTGCCGCTGCTGCGACGTTGGAGGATACGTTTGAGGACGGGACCAGCCGGCTTTGACGGACCTCCACGAGCACGCCGGGTGCGCGCGCCAGGACAAAATCGCCTGTTGCCATCAGGTCGTAGAACAGGCCATCGAACGTCATCAGATGCGGGTCGCCGCTGCTGGAACCACTGGCCTGACAGACGCCCAAGGCGACGGCGTTCGCGTCCATCGTCACCGCGCCGCTGTGTGCCAACGCACGGCCAGCCACGTTGGCTCCGCTGCTCAACGTGATGCTCACCGCGGCGAAGAGGTTGCCGATGAATGCAGTGCCCGCGCCAATCGTTGCGGAGGTGCCGATGTTCCAATACACATTGCAAGCTTGGCCAGCATTGGTAAACACCACGGATGCGCCGACAGCGGTTGTGAGTGTGCTGCCGATTTGAATGACGAAAACGGCGTCCGCGTTGCCTTGCGCGTCCAACTGGAGGGTGCCGGTCAATTGCGCTGCGGCTGAAAAGCAGTAGACGCCCGGTGTCAGCGTCAAGCCGCCGAGATCCTGACCGGACAGGTCCGTGCCACAGGCATCGCCTGCGACAGCAACTGACGCGGCGACGAAGTCCGTTTGCGCCTGTTGTGCGACAGCATCACCCGCGTGAATGGTGCCTCCGCTCACAATGCCGGGTGGAAAGCCTGTCACGGCGAGTCCGGGTGCGACGCCGAGACTTCCAACCAGCGCCGTTCCGCCGATGCTGGTGACCGTCGAGCCGCCGAGTACGGCAAACCCGGCGGCAGTTCCGAGTGCGGGCGCCGCTGCGACACCTGCGGCTGCGGGCGCGTGAGGCGCGGGCGGAGTCGCCCCGCCGAGGCGTGAAACGAGGTGGACAGCGACGAATGCCGTCACGCAAACCGAGGACTTGAGGTGGTTCATGAATGCTTCACCGATGCGGCAATGGATTGCAGGGCGGGTTCCAATTCAGGCGAAAGCCTAGAGAAATGTTAGGGCATTCAAACCCGTGAACCATGAGATTGTTGTCGTTCGAGCCATAGAAAATCCGGTGCCGAATGGACGCGCGGATTGACACTGCACTTTCGCACTCGCACACTCATTTGCGCGACCGGCTCGACGCGGCGTCTGGCTGTCGGCACATACCCAGATGGTGCGGCTTGAGACGCGGTCTCGCTCTCCCATTCGCCCACCCGTCGCTTGCAACGGAGTTTTCCATGAGGCGCATTTTGTTTGGCGTGATGACGCTTTGCTTTGCATGTCTTTCTACCGCCCAAGCTCAGGAACAAAAGGACATTCAGGGTGGCCAGGATCACCCGCTGCTCACGCGGATGCCTGGCTACTACTTGTCCGCGTTTGACGTGAAGGATTACGACAAATACGACGTGAGCGCCTATCTCACCGGTCCGGACGCGAACTGGGAGGGCAGGATCACCACGCTTGGCTACACTCGGTTGAATGGGGCCAAACCGGTGAGCATGGTGCAGATCAGCAAGAATTATGAGAATGCGATCAAGGCCATCGGCGGCAAGACGCTGGCGTCAGGCGCGCGCTCGGTGTTGGCCAAGGTTCAGAAAAATGGCGGGCTCAGCTACGTCCAGGCGGAGGCGTTCAATGATGGCGCCGACTACACGCTGGTCATTGTCGAGACCAAGGCGATGGAACAGGAGGTCAAGGCCGATGCCGCGGCGCTGCGGGCGAGCTTGGCGACGACGGGGCGGGCGATCGTGGATGGCATCTATTTCGACACCGCGAAGGCCGTGCTCAAGCCGGAGTCCGAGCCGTCGCTGGCGCAGGTCAAGCAGCTGCTCGAGGCCAATCCGGCGATGGCGCTATTCGTCGTGGGTCACACCGATACCGTTGGGCAGTTGGAAGCGAATCTCAAGCTGTCGGCAGATCGGGCGGACGCCGTCGTCAAAGCGCTCGTTGGACGTGGCATTTCCGCGTCGCGCCTCAAGTCCGCGGGCGTGGGCCCCTACGCTCCGGTCGCGCCGAACACGAATGACGATGGCCGTGCGAAGAATCGCCGCGTGGAGCTTGTGGCGCAGAAATAGTCGAACTCACGGCGCGTACTTCCATAAGTCGTTGATGACGGCCGACGCATTGCCGGTTTGCCCGTCGTAGACCACGCCGCCGCCGAAGACCCAGAGGTTGCCGGTGAGATCCAGCCACGACGAAGTGAAGTACCGCGCGTCGGGCACGTTGTCGACCGCGGTCGTGCCCAGCGTGCCGTAGACGCCCGTGGCATCGAGCGCGTTGGCGCCGCTCACCCAGGTCCAAAGCCCGGTGGTCGACGCGTAAGTCCACAGGTCGTTGAGCTCGCCGGTCGCGTTGGCCAGCGGTCCGTCGCCGTTGCCGCCGAATAGCCAGACGGTGCCGGCATCGTCCATCCACGCGTGCGCGCCCCAGCGCCCGCCCGGCAGGTTGCCCGTCACGGCGGTGCCCAGCGTCCCGTACGTGCCGATGCCGTTGATGGTGTTGCCGCCGCTCATCCAGGTCCAGACGCCCGTTGTCGGCGCGTACCGCCACACGTCGTTCAACACGCCGACCTGACCGTTCGCGACCACGCCTTGCCCGCCGAAGAGCCAGAAATTGCCGGTTGCGTCGGTCCAGTTCGCGGATTCGAAGCGCGCGCCCGGGGTGTTGCCCGCGACGCCTGCGCCGAGCGTGCCATACACGCCTTTGGTGTTGGTCAGATAGCTGTCCGTGCCGCTGACCCAGGTCCAGTTGCCGACAGTCGGCGCGTACATCCACAAATCGTTGAGCAAGCCGCTGTTGCCTTTGGCGTCGGTCGCTTGGCCGCCAAAAAGCCAAAGGTTGCCGTTGCCGTCGCTCCACGAGACCGCGGCGTAGCGACCGCCGGGAAGATTGCCCACTGCGCCTGTGCCTTGCGTGCCGTACACGCCAGTGACCTTGTCGAGAGCAGCCCACGAGTCGACTTTGGGGCCGTTCATCCACGTCCATTGTCCAGAAACGGTCGAGAATCGCCACAAGTCGTTCAGCGGCCCGCTGTAGCAGGCGCCGGCCGTGTCCGCGATGGCATAGCAGCCGTAGCCGCCGAATATCCACAGATTGCCCGCGGCGTCGGTCCAGGTCACCGCGTTGTCCCGCGCGCCGGGCACGTTGGCGGCGTCGGCTGAGCCCTGCGTGCCAAAAACGCCGAGCGTGTTGGCGGTGTTGGCGCCGCCGACCCAGGTCCACAGTCCTGACGTCGGCGAGTACTTCCACAAGTCGTTGAGAAACGTGATGTTGCCGCCCGGCTTGCCGCCGTAGCCACCAAAGAGCCACAGGTTGCCGCTGCCATCGGTCCACGACGCCGCTTCGTAGCGCGCGCCCGGTGTGTTGCCGATGGCCGCCGTGCCGGGCGTGCCGTAGACCGCTGTGCCGCTGGCGGTGTTCGCGCCGCTCTCCCAGGTCCACGCACCGCCGCAGGCTGTGGTGATCGGGACGTTTTGCTGGCAGCTCACGGTGCCCGCGATGCATTGCTCGGTGCCCGCGCCACAGACGCCGGATTTGCCCGTGCTGCACGTCGCGCCGCCGCCGGGATTGCCATCGTCGGTCAAGCCGTTGCAGTCGTCGTCCAAGCCGTTGCAGGTTTCCACGCCGGGCGCGACGTTTTGCTGGCAGAGAATGGTGCCCGAATTGCATGTGCCGGTGCCGACCGCGCACACGCCCAGCTTGCCCGTGCTGCAGGCATTTCCGCCGCCGGGGTTGCCGTCGTCGGTCATCCCGTTGCAGTCGTCATCCAAGCCGTTGCAGGTTTCCACGCCGGGCGCGACGTTTTGCTGGCAGAGAATGGTGCCCGAATTGCATGTGCCGGTGCCGGCCGCGCACACGCCCAGCTTGCCCGTGCTGCACGCCACGCCGCCGCCCGGATTGCCGTCGTCCACCAAGCCATTGCAGTCGTCGTCCAGGCCGTTGCAGATTTCCACGCCCGCGGCGATCGCTTGCTGGCATGTGACCATGCCCGCGACGCACTGCCCCACGCCCGCCGCGCAGACGCCCTGTTTGCCAGTGTTGCAGGCCGTTCCGCCGCCCGGATCGCCTTCATCGATTGAACCGTTGCAGTCATCATCCAAGCCATTGCAGGTTTCCAGTCCCGATGCGATGTTTTGCTGGCACGTGACCGTGCCAGCTGTGCATTGACCGGTGCCGGCCGAACACACGCCCATCTTGCCCGTGTTGCAAGCGGTTCCGCCGCCGGGATTGCCGTCGTCGATCAAGCCGTTGCAATCGTCGTCCAGGCCGTTGCAGGTTTCCGTGCCCGCAACGACTTTTTGCTGACAGGTGACCGTGCCGGCCAGACATTTCTCAATTCCGGCGCTGCAGACACCCTGCTTGCCGGTGTTGCAGGCGGAACCGCCGCCAGGATTGCCGTCGTCGACCAAGCCGTTGCAGTCATCGTCCAAGCCGTTGCAAGTCTCCGCCCCCGCGACGACTTTCGGTTCGCACGAGACGACGCCCGCGGTGCACTGGCTGGTGCCGGCCGAGCAGACGCCTTGTTTGCCGGTAGTGCAGGCCGCTCCGCCGCCGGGATTGCCGTCGTCGATCAAGCCGTTGCAGTCGTCGTCCAAGCCGTTGCAGGTCTCCGTGCCGGCCACGACTTTCTGCTGGCAGGTGACCGCGCCAGCGACACACTGGTTGCTGCCGGCGCCACACACGCCCAGCTTGCCAGTGTTGCACGCCGGATTCGTCGGGACGTCGCTGTTGTCAGCCGTGCTCACGGTCGCGCCGCTGCCATTGCATGCGACGCGCAGACAATCGCCAGCGGTCTGGGTTGGCAACGCCGTGCCCGATGCCACAAAAGCGACACCGCACGTGCCGGAGACACAGGTCCGCGTCTGACAAGCGGAGTCCTGGCCTGGACAGTCATTCGCCACGGTGCATGCGACGCAAGCGCCGCCCGCGCACGGATCGCTCGTCGTTCCGTTGCCGCAGCCCGGCAAAGTGGCGAGAGCAATGCCCAAAAACGCGATGCTCACGAGCATCCCGTCGCGGTTGCTTGATGTGCTTTTCATGGTGCCTTGCTGCTGGAAGGGTTGGGCAAACTGCGGCAGTGCAATCCGTCACTTGCCGAGTGTGTGCCCGTTGCGACAACCACGTCAAGGCACTGACGTCGTTGTCATTTTCCGGCAAAGCGCAACCCAACGCAGTCCACAGGACAAACCCATTCCGTCGCGTCCGGAAGGCAGCCTGTTTGTCTTGGTAGCTACTTTCCACCCATTTTGAGCGAAATCACCGGACCCTCGGGGGCAGAAACGCCGACGCCGACCTGAAAGAAGCCCCCGTGCCCCAAGCCGAACAGCCGCGCCATGCCTTTGAAATCGCCGATCTCCGCCCACGTCTGGCCATCCGGACTCACGTGAATTTTTCCACTGCCGATGTGAAGAAATACATCGCGGTCAAAACGCATGACGTTCTGCCCGGGTACAAAGACGAGGCCCGGAATCTCCAATGACAGTTTGATCGGCACTTCATCGCCTTTCTTCACCTGGACAATGAACGCCTCGCCGCGTTTGGCCCTTTCCGCCAACGCATCCGCGCGCGGCTTCAAGTCTGTCGCCGCGAACGTCGGCGTGTCGCGCAGGTCCAGAGGACCAATCGTCGAGCAAGCGGCAAGCAAGGCCATCAGAACCAGAAGCGCGCGCATGGGGAACTCCGTGTAGGCAGGAGGTGCGGAATGGCCGTTGTGGCCGACAGGATAGGTCGGTCTACGGTCCGCGTATTCCCACGTATTTTGGCGACGGGTGTCAAGATGGGACGATACCCCGTCGGTTCGCGTCGGCGGCGCGACTGCTGCAGTCGCTGGCTCTGTTCACAAAGCCTCGCCTGCGAACGGCGTCAGTTGGCTTCACAAGAACACAGTGCTCGCAAAAATGCGAGCATCGACGCACTCGCCGTGGGTTTTGCGCTTGCCACCAGAAAGCAAATCCAATGCGGCGGATTTTGCGAACGGTGCGCTTGCAAATGTTTTCAATTCATGTGATTGGAATTTTCACAAGCTTTGTCGTTGTAGACCTAGCAGTCAGGCAAATCGTGAAGGAGTTATCATGCGAAATGCACTTCCAGTGTGGATGGCAGCGGCGATGCTCGCATCCGCGTGCGGGTCAACCGCCGCGACCAGTGGCAGTACCGACGATACCGCGGTGGCCGATGTGGCCGCGGACGACACGAACAGCGCGACGGATGCGGCGGTGACGGACACCGCCACCACGGACGTGGTCAACACCGACACGGCGGTCGCGGACGAGTCGGCGACCGATGTGGCGGCTGTGGACACGACGGTGGTTGATACGCAAGTGGAACAGGACATTGCGGCAACGGACACCGGTCCGACGGTTTGCACGCTGACGACGGATCCCAAGAACGGCATGGGCTTCGGCGTGCCGGAACTTACCCAGAACAAGGATGTGTCGATCAAAGGCGTTCAGGTCGAAGCCGTTCCGTGCGGCAAGGTGGCCAACGGCGACAACGGCACCGGGCACTTGAAGCCAGCGCACCCCGACGTGCCGTTTTACTACAAGCTTACCGAAGCGACGCACCTGCCGACGCTGACGATGGAGTTCCAGATTCCGTTGAGCCAGGGCGGCTCATTCGGCCAGTCCTTCATCGCACTGCCGGCGTCGGCGGATGTCGCGACCCTGCTGCCTGGCTACGACGCGACGAAGGCCAGCGCCTTGATCGACATCAGCTATGCCTCAACCGCATGCGGCATGGGCGGCTTCACCGTGACCATCGACGGCCACCCCGAGGCCACGGTGACGTACTGGACGGCCGGCAGTCAATCCGCGGGCAAGCCCGACAAAACGCTGACTTCCGCCCCCGGCAAGAACTCGGAAGGCCTCATCTCCGTCACCGGCATCAACCCCGCCGCACCGGCGCCATTCAAAATCACGGTCATCGGCGCGTCCGGTTGCACGTTCAGCACCGATGGCCTGATGCCCGATGGTCGCACCGGCAAGGTCCCGTTTGAAGCGGGTGCCGTGAGCTGCATCGAACTGCGCGGCTAGGGTGTTGTCGCAATCGCCAACGGATCTGTGTCGTATTTGTCATGTTTGAGCGCAACGCAGTGCCCCGGCCGCACCCAATCCGGCTTCCCCAGCGATTGCGCGCAGCGCAGAGCCCCGGCCACACCCACCCCCGGCCTCCCCTGGCGATTGCGCGCAGCGCAGAGCCTCGGCCCACCGACGGCCTTCCCAGCGATGCGCGCAGCGCAGAGCCGTTGCCACACCCCACGTCCAAGGCCCGCCCTAAAACCCGCGCCTCAGCGCGCCAATTTCCCGCAATCCGCCAAGCACCGCCAAGGTCCGGCCGCCTCGTCCCCACCGCGAGCATGGCCGGCGACGCGCAAGCGGCGCAGCAGCCGGCCTCGTGCGCAGCTCCCCAGATCTTCATCCGGCCCACACCCGCCGCGCGCGAGCACAACAGCCGTCGGCAGGGCGGCTGTTAGCGCAGCACGCCCCACAAACTCGGCCTTTCCCATGCTCAGGTGTCCTAAAAAGGAAGAGGGGAGCGCGAGGGGAGGAACCTACGCCCACCGGATCCGTTCCCGAGAAACCACAGTATTCAAGCAGCTATCCGCGACACTCGGTGTGACGGCGGGTCTTGGGTGATTGGCTTGCGCGTGACGTAGACCGTGCTGCGCAGCGCGTTTTCGAGAATCTGCTGGGACCAGGTTTGGCGTCGGGCTTGACGCTGCTGGTCATTGGCGGCGATCCAGCGCTGGCGCTTTGCTGGCGCTTTGCTGGCGCTTTGCTGGCGGTTTGCTGGCGGTTTGGTCGGCGCGATGCGCACGTCGATGGCTGTTTGCGCGTTGTGCTCGTGTCAGATGTTCAGCAGGACATTGGGCCGCAGCGCTGGTGCAGCGAAAAGCATTGGCCCCGCAGGATAAGCTTGAGGTGTCGTCCATCGACGTAGCGGCAGCGGCGGTGGCGCACTCGGTTTCGCGGGTGCTGGGCCGATGGGCGCTTTGACGAAACCGGGCGAGTCGACGCCCGCAGTGGCGCGCGCTCTAGCCAGGATTTGCACGCGCTGGGCCAGCGCAGCACCACTCAGCGGCACGGAAAACTCGCGGCGAAATGCCGGGCTTGTCGACTTGGTGCACTGCGCGCGCTGCGGACACTGCCAGCAGGCGCCGGTGGCAATCCGGTAGACCGCGTAGCTGCCGACGCCCTTGATCGAGCGAATGTTGTGCAGCGGCATCGAAATTCCGCGCGGGCAAAGCCGATGTGTCGGGAGTTCCTGCGTGTGCGCGGCAGGCCCGGCAGGCTCGGCAGGTTCGGCAAGCTCGGCACTGGGCGCTGGCTCCGCCTCTATCGATTCGGCTGCCGGCGTGGGCACTTCCGCCGTTGGTTTTGCCGACTCCGCGGCGCTTTCTGGCCGTGCCGTTTGCGCGGGCGGCGCGCCGAGCTCGCCGACAAACGCCGCCGCTCGCGTCATCCGCAGGTTGCTCGCCCACATCATCAAAGCCGTGGCCAAACGCTGCCCGCAGAGGTCGAAGCAAAAAATCTCGCCCAGGCGGATCTGCCGCACCGCGCGGCCAAACTGGTTCTCCTGGCCGGCGCGGCCGTAGTACAGCGTCACGGCGTCCGCGGCCGGAAACGCCGATGGCGGCAAGCTGGTGACAAACGCCTCGTAATGAAAGCCGTCCTTGACCATGCCTGCGCCGTGTTTGACGCCATCTGGACACGCAAAACGCGAAACCACGACGCGCGTTTGCAGCGTCGCCGGGCCGTCGTCGTCATGCGACAAAATGTACTGGCCCAGCTCCGTGGCCTGGCGGCGCGGGCCGGAGCCGGAATCGATGACGTCGAGCCACGCCGCGCTCGCCAAGTGCTCCGCCACGCCTGTTTCTGAAAACACCGCGTGGTTTTTCAATCGCGTCAGGTAATGCAGTTTCTGCGCCAGGACCTCGGCGATGGCCGCCGCATAGCCGCCCGCGCCGTCAAAGCGGATGAGCGTCTGGCCGCGGGCAATCTGGCACGAATCCACCAGCGATGCCGCAGCTTTGGCGGCGATTCCAAGCGCCTGGGCAAACGGCGTATTGCCCGGGTGTGTCGTGGCCTGCACGAACAGGCCGGCGCCCGTATGCGACAAAATCGCCGTGCTGACTTGGGTTTCGCCGCGATGGCGACCCGAATAGCCCGGCGCGCACATTGGCGCAGCCCGCCGCTGCGGCTCGGGCAAATCCTCGCCCTCGGGCAGCGCACGCTGACGCAAAGCGATGACGCTGGGATCAAAATCGAGCACCGTCCATGCCGCGCCGAACGCGTCGCGTGTCTGCACCAGCGCCGAGCGCACCAGCATCTGCACCTGCGCGCCCGTCGACAAGAGCCACGCAATCTGCTGGTCCAAATCGGCGATCCGGTCGGCGGCGTGCAGCGCGCGCGAGACCGAAGCTGAGGTCGGCAGCCGCGCGCGCCCGGCAATCGCCGCCAAACGCACTGCGCAGGCATTGATCTTCGTACGGAATCCGCGAATGCCGCCGGTCGAAGAACCGCACGCCAGCGTCAGGAAGAACACCACCAGATCCAGCGCCGGAAAGCCGCGCTTGTAGGCGAACCGCAGCCGTCTTCCGGCCTCCGCCAACACGCCCGTCGCGCTGACGTGCTCGACGAGTTCGGCGAATTCCGGCGTCCATTCGGGCATGTGTGATTGACGCTTGCTCCCCGTGACGAAATGAACTGACGATGCCATGCTTGCCTCGGTCGCCGCCTCGTGGACGGTCTGATTTGCCTCGGTCTCGCGGCGCTTGGTACCAACAAGCGTCGCCCCGAGGCGGCGACCATCGCATGCATGGAAAGTCTTGAGGAATTTGTGGACCAGCGGTCAAATTGCCGCGAAGCGACTGTGGAATCTCGTGGATCCGGTTCCGGTGGGCTACGGTTCCTTCCCTCGCCCGGCCGCGCCTGCGGCGGCCGCCCCGGCCCTCAAGCCGCCGACTTGACCTCGGCAGCGGTCTTCTCCGCCAAAACCGCCAACAGCTCGTCGCCGTGCTCCTCAATCTCCGCCAGCCAATTGCGGCAACGCAGATCCGAGCGCTTCATAAACTTCTCCGCATCCGCGCGACGGTCCGGGAACTTGACCGCGTACTTCACCAAAATCCGCGCAATCGCCACATCCGCCAAAATCTTGGTCAGACGCTCGGCGTGCAGCAGGCCCGGGGCAAAGTCCAGCTTCGGATCCCACTGCGAGAACAGCGCATCGGTCCACGCGCCCATCGGCAGCTCGTACGTAGCCTTCAGCTTGTTCTTGGCGATCTTGACCAGAATCGTCTGCAACGCCTTGTACTTGTAGCTGAACAGCCGCGACAGCTGCTTCTCCAGCGGATCATGCTCCGCCACGCGCTTCCAATTCGCCCGCGCCATTTTGACGATGAACCGACGCGGATCGCGCAGGCCCTGCATCAGCTGGTCCTTCAGCACCATGAGCGACTGGATCTGGCTCGTGCCTTCCCAAATCGGCAGCACCAGCGCGTCACGCAGCAGCTTCTCCGGCGCGTATTCCTGCGTGTAGCCCACGCCGCCGAGAATCTGCATCGCCAGCCGCGACATTTCCACGGATTTCTCCGAGCCGTAGTACTTGACCAGCGGCGTCAAATCGCGGGCCTGACGCTTCACACGCGCGACCTTGCGCTCCAGCTCCGCGCGCTCGTGCTCGTCCGTCGGCGGGTCAAACTTGAGGATTTGCTCCAGGCGGTTGGCGCGCTCGACCTTTTGCGCCGTTTCGAAGCACATCGCCCGCAGACCAATGATGGTCAGGTGCATGTCTTCCAGGAAATCGGCAATCATCTCGTGGCGGTCAATCGACTTGCCCATCGTCACGCGACCCGCAGCGAACTCGGTCGCCGTGCGGTACGCCGCTTCAATCAGGCCCAGCGACTCAAAGCCGACGGCCACGCGGGCAAAGTTCATCAGCAGCAGCATCTGCTCAAAGCCTTCGCCGCGCCGGCCGATGAGTTCGCCAATCGAATCCTCATAGACGAGCACGCAAGTCGGCGAACCGTGGTGGCCAATCTTGTGCTCCACCTTGGCGATACGCACATTGGTCTTGCCGTCGATCTTGCGCTTGCACAGGTACAGCGACAGGCCTTTCAAACCCGGCGACGCGTTCGGATCCTCGCTGCGCGCCAGCACGAGCTGGTATTGACCGTTGCCCGACGTGATGAAGATCTTCTCGCCGTTCAGCTTCCACATGCCGTCCGGCTGCTCCACCGCGCTCGTCTTGATCTGCGCCAGATCCGAGCCCGCGCCCGGCTCCGTGAGCACCATGCAGCCCCAGGTGTTGCCGCTGATCATGTCGGCAATCGCTTCGTCATACGGCGTCGAAATCAGCCGACCGTTCTTGATGACCGAGCGCGGATCCCGCAGGGCGTAGGTGATCAGCGACAGCGCGATGCCGGCGTGGAAACCAAAGTGCGTCATACACGAGGTGTCACCGCGGGCGATCAGCTCGGAGCCGGCCAGGTAAACGACCGCAGGCGCGTTCACGCCGCCCAATTCACGCGGCACCGGCAGGCCGTACAGGCCCAATTTCTTCATGCCTTTGAATACCTTGTCGAACGCCGGCGACATGATGACTTCGCCGTCCTCGACGCGCGTGCCTTCCGTGTCGATCTGCCGCGCCACGGGGTCGATGTTCCGCGCGACGAACTTGCCCAGCTCTTTCAGCACGTCCTCAAACGTGTCACGCGCATCGCGCACGGTCGCCGGGCGCTCATCCGCAGGCGCACCGCGCTCCGACAGCTCGACCAGCATGTCCCAATCGACGGCCTGTTCAATCCAGAAACGCAAATCATTGTTATCTGTGTAGAAATTGTCGCTCATCGGGTCACCTTGGCTATGTGTGGCGCACGCAGTGTGGTTGGGCACGAACCGGCGATGACAACAAGCTGTCACCGGGACGTCACGATCCAACTTTCAACGCACCGCGTCAAGTGGCGGATAACGCAAGTGTCACAGTTCCGTCAGAGCTCGCGAGCGCTCGCCTTCATCGCCCCTCCACCTTCGCTCACGCGGCGTGATGCCGTCAGACGAAGAGACCGGCCAATCCGCCGGTCATGTAGCCGACGACGCTGCCGCCGAGCATGGCGCGGAGGCCGAGCGTGGCGAGGTCCTTGCGGCGTTCGGGCGCCATCGCAGCGATGCCGCCGATTTGGATGGCGATCGAGGCAAAGTTGGCGAAACCACAGAGCGCGTAGGCGGTGATGATGGCGGCGCGTGGCGAAAGAGCTTGCGGTGAAGCGAGGTTCTTGGCGAGGTCGAGGTAGGCGACGAATTCGTTCAGCACGATTTTGACGCCAAGCAGGCTGCCCACCGCCGGCGATTCGTCGGTGGAAATGCCGATCAGCCACGCGACCGGCGTAAACGCATAGCCCAACAGCTTCTGCAGCGTCACGCCTTCAAAGCCGAACAGGCCCAGCGTCCAGCCGAGCATGGCGTTGCCGAGGGCGACGAGCGCGATGAAGGCAATCAGCATCGCGCCGACGTTCAGCGCCAAGTGCAGCCCTTCCGAAGCGCCTGCCGCTGCGGCATCGATGAAATTCTCGTGAATCCGCGGCACCTCGATCACCGCATCCGGACCGGTCTCCGGCGTTTCGGTCTCCGGCACCAGGAGCTTCGACACCAGCACCGTCGCTGGCGCAGCCATGATCGACGCTGCCAAGAGGTGCCCGGCGATGTCCGGAAAAGCGGTATGCAACATGCCCACATATGCCGCCATGACACCGCCCGCGACCGTGCCAAAGCCGCCGACCATGATGCAGTGCAGCTCCGAGCGCGTCATTTTCGGCAGGAACGGCCGGACCATCAGCGGCGCTTCCGTTTGGCCGAGGAAGATGTTGCCCACCGTGGACAGCGATTCCGCGCCCGACGTGCCCATGAACCGCGCGAGACCTTTGGCAAATACCCGGACGATGCGGACCATGATGCCGCTGTGATAGCCGACCGTCATGAGCGAGGAAAAGAAGATGATGGTCGGCAGGACGCTGAACGCGACGACGGCCGTGCCGTTGATGAGATCGCCAAACAGGAAGCGTGCGCCGTCGTTGGAGAAGTTCATCAGCGAGACAAACGCGTCGTTGACCCAGGAAAAGAACTTGTTGGCCTGCGGCGACTTGAGTACCAACGCGGCGAACACGAGCTGCATCACCACGCCCGCGCCGACGACGCGCCAGGGGAATTTCTGGCCGGGACGCTTGTCGCGAAAGATCCAGCAGCCGGCGATCATGACGACGAGGCCGAGAACGGCTTGCAGGCGCGGCAGAATGCCGGCGTCGGCGACAGTGTGAACAAAGGCGTGTGGCATCGTGGACTCCGATCGCAGGCTCGCGCGCCCCCGAGCGTGCGTGGTTGTGCGCGCAAGGTCAAACTGACTTATCCACGCGGGTGTCGATTTCGGATGCGATTCCAGGCGCAAGGCGAAAGCGGTGCGCCGGCGTACTGTGACGTACGTCCAGCGCCGCTTTCGCCGCCGCAACGCCGAAGCGCGCCGAAAGCGGCACTCGCGCAACGCTTGCCCACCACCACGGGCGCGTGCCAACATCGGCGCCCCATGGCGCGTCGACCTCACATTCTCATCATTGGCGGCGCTTCTGTGGACCAGTTGCGCGCGGATGGCCAGCCGCTGACGACACCCGGTGGCGCGGCGCTCTACACCGCGGTTGCGGCGCGCAAGGCTGGCGCGGACGTGCGCTTCTTTGGCTTCAAACCCGACCCGCTGCCGGAGTTGTTTCGCGAGGCGGCGCGCATGGTCGATTGGGTCGGGCCGCCGTGCCATTTGGACGACGTTCCGCACTTCGAAATCATCTACGACGAACGCGGCGACGCACGCATGGGCGCGGCGTCCTGGGGCAAGGAAGACCAGCTCGACCCGTCGATGGTGCCGGATGCGCTGCTGGAAAACGTCGATTTCATCCACATCGCAGCGATCCACGACCCGTCCTTGCAGATGAAATTCGTGCAAACACTGCGCCGGCGCAGTTCGGCCAAGCTGTCCGCGGGGACCTTTGGCTACATGGTGCACCGGGCGCCGGATGCGGTACGGGCGTTGCAGGAAGCGACGGACCTGTTCTTTCTCAACGGCTTTGAAGCCGACGCGGTTTTTGGCCGCCAAGCGCCGACCGTCCGCCCTGGGCAGATCCTCGTCATCACCCGCGGCGCGGAAGGCGCGGATGTCTGGCAAGGCGATTGGTGTACCCGCGTGCCGTGCTATCCGGCGCAGCCCGTCGATCTGACCGGCGCCGGCGATTCCGTGTGCGGCGGCGCGCTGGCGGGTCTGGTCGACGGGCTCCATCCCGTGCAAGCCGTCCAACTGGGCGCGGCGGTCGCAGCGCTGACGATCGAAGCACCGGGCATGACCGGCCTGCTGCGGGCCACGCGCATGGCGATTGTGCAGCGGCAGGCGCACGTTGCGGACGCGCGCGTGAGCGTGGACGAGGCGCAGGTGGAACGCATCGGCGCGATCCTGGCTGAGTTGCCGCACATCGCGCCGTTTGATTTCACCGGGCCGCACTTTCCGCCGGTCGGCGACCCGCTGACCATTTCCTGGTTCTTCGCGACGATGCTGCACCAGTTCGGCTTCTGGAGCCCGCGGGAAGGTCGCTGGGATCAGCCGATGCTGGCCAACCTGGATGGCGAAACGCTCAAAGGCTCGGACTACGTGTTCGCTGCCTTTGCCCGCGTCCTCCACGAGAATCCGGATCTGCTGGCGCCGCGCGCGCAGGCGACCCTGCGCTGGGGTGATACCGAAGAGACGTTTCGCGCCGACGACGGCCACGTGCCCGTGCCGGTTCTGGCCAATCACCACGCGCTGGCGCGAAGCTACGGCCGCGACCTGTGGGAACTGGGCTGGACGCCCGAATTGCTGGTGACGCTGGCGCAGGAGGCGCACAACCCGGTGGCGGCGCTCGTGGAGAAGCTGGATCACGTGGCCGGCTATCGCGAAGATCCGCTGCGCAAAAAGTCGATGCTGCTGGTGGCGGCGCTGGGGCAGCGGCCGGAGAAGTTTCTGGATTTGCAAGATGGCCGCGATCTCGCGCCGATCATCGACTACCACCTGATGCGCTCCTGCCTGCGCACGGGCTTGGTGCGCGTGCACGACGAGGCGCTGCGCGAGACATTGCTGGAGCGAAAGCTGTGCACGCCCGCGGACGAAGCGGCCGTGCGTCTGGCGAGCTACGACGCGATCCAGCGGTTGTGCGCCCATTCCGGACACGACGTCGGCACCGTCGACTACTTCTTCTTTGGCGCGCGCAAACGCTGCCCGGAAGTGACCGAGCCGGACTGCGCGAATTGCCCGCTGGACGGGGCCTGTGCGAAGGAAAAGGGGTTGTTTCAGCCGGTGTTGCGGACGACGTTTTATTGACGTAACGCGATCCGTGTCACTTCTTCCGCCGCGCCAAAAACACATCCATCCGCCTGAACTTCTCCGGATTCTCGAACAGCGCCGCCTGCGTCGCGTTCGCGAACCGCGTCATCCCCGCGGTGTCGCCCTCATATTGCGCCAGCGCCAGCTTGGTCATGCGCGTCGCCATCGGGTCATTCGCGCTGATCATGTCGGCGATCCCCAGCGCCGCATCCAGGACCTCGCCGTCCGGCACGATTTGATTGACCAGGCCCATGTGCAGGGCTTCTTCAGCCTCCACAATGCGGCCGGTGAACAACAACTCGCGCGCGCGGCCCAAGCCCACGAGCGACGCCAGCCGCCACGTCGCGCCCGCTGCCGCCATGATGCCGAGCCCTGTCTCCGGCTGGCCGAACTTGGCTGACTCACCCGCGACGCGCAGATCGCACGCCAGCGCCAGTTCGCATCCGCCGCCCAGCGCATAGCCGCGGATCGCCGCAATCACCGGACTCGGGAACCGCGCGATCCGGTCGAGCAAGACGCTGTTGATGCCCTTCAGCGCGTCCGCCGCCCGTCTATCCCGCAGTTGCGCGATATCGGCGCCCGCGGCAAAAGCCTTGCCACCCGCGCCGGTGATGACCACCGCGTGCACGTCCGGCCGGTTCTCGTAGACATCCAGCGCGGCGTGCAGCGCATCGACCAAGCCGGAATCGAGCGAATTGAGCTTTTCCGGCCGATTGAGCGTGAGTATCAAGACGTTGCCGCGTACTTCGTCAAGTAGCGCCGGCTGATGAACCCCGTGGACACTCACGATCTGACCCTCCTGGGCAAGCGCTCACAGACGAACGTACTCGTACGCAAACTCCTGACCGTTGATGCCGCGCCGGGGCGGGGCGATCCAGTTGGCGACCTTGCCGGGCTCGTAGACGCCCTGCATGATGGAGCGCAGATACGCCTTGTCGGCATCAGTTGGCAACCATTCGGCTTGGCGCGCGTCGAACTCCGCTTGGTTGATGGGATTTCCCGCCGGGTCAAAACAGCCGCCAGCGTAGATGCCTTGATGTCGGTGAAACCGGCGCGACGGCAGCGTGACCTCAAAATCCACGCCTTCGTCCTTGACCGCCTTGCTCCAGCGCCGGACAGCGTTGACGCAATCGTCGATGTAATCGTCCCGCAGCACCTCATTCATCGCGTTGCGCAGCGCCACGTTCTCGTCGACGAACTTGCCGTCCTTCCACAGCGTCACGGTCTTTTCCTGACCCAACGCAGTGTGCTCGGTGTAGCTCTTCTCTTCCATGAAGCGGCCTTTCAGGCCCGCCGCAAAGAAATCCGCCGCGTTGCTGGAAATCTCACTGCCGAACAAATCCAGGCAGTAGCTGAACCAGAAGTTGATGAATTTCTGCACGGTCTGCAGATCGATGCCACCCTGCGCCCGCGCGTCGCCGCTCGGATCCGCCAGCGTCAGCTGAGCCGACCGCCGCAAGATGCGCTCCAGTCCGGTATCGCCCACGAACATGTGATGCGCCTCTTCCGTCAGCATGAATTTGCACGTGCGGCTCAGCGGGTCAAAACCCGATTCTGACAGCGAATGCAGCTGGAACTTGCCGTCGCGATCCGCGAACATCGTGAAGCAGAAGAACGACAACCAATCATCGCAGGGCTGATTGAACGCATCCAGAATCCGCGGCTTGTCGGCATCGCCGGAGCGACGCGCCAGCAGTTCGTCGGCCTCGTCGCGCCCTTCCGCGCCAAAATAGCTGTGCAGCAAGTAGACCATCGCCCAGAGGTGACGCCCCTCCTCGACGTTGACCTGACACACGTTGCGCATGTCGTACAGGCTCGGCGCGGACTTCCACAACTGCCGCTGCTGCTCGACCGACGCCGGCTCGGTATCGCCTTGCGTCACGATGATGCGCCGCAGCGCGTTGCGAAATTCGCCCGGCACTTCCTGCCAGGCCGGCTGGCCCAGGAAGTCGCCAAAGTTGACTTTGCGATCCGGATCGCGCTCGGCAAGAAAAATTCCCCAGCGATAATCGGGCATTTTCACATGGTCAAAATGCGCCCAGCCATCCTTGTCGGCGCTGATCGCGGTGCGCAAGTAGACGTCCTTGGCCTGCAAGCCGTCCGGACCCATTTCCTGCCACCATTTCAAGTAGCTCGGTTGCCAATGTTCCAGCGCCCGCTGCAGGCGGCGATCGTCTGAAAGATTGACGTTATTGGGAATTTTGCTCTCGTAGTCGATGCCAGCCATACACTGCCTCCTCAAACGTCATCCGTGCGCGATGCCATCAGGTGCGATTCCAGTCGAAAATGGGCGCCTGCGGGTGGCCATACATCGGCAACGCGCCCCGCTCGCCAACGGCGTTGGGCCGCTGAAAGATCCAGTTCTGCCAAGCCGTCAGACGCCCGAAAAGCTTGGTGTCACAGTTCTCCGGCCCCGCAAAGCGCAAATTTTGCTCCATGCCTGTCAGCGCGTCCGGCGAGAACGACACACGTTCTTCAATCGCCAAGCGCACTTCATCTTCCCAGTCGATGTCGTCCGGCGCGCGGGTCACAAGGCCCAGCTTTTCGGCCGTCGGCGCGTCGACCGCGCCGTGCATCGACTGAATCCTGGCCAGCCCGTCCGGATCGCCATACAGACGAATCTGCAACCGCGTCATGCCGTTGTGCGCCGCGTGCGTGCCCGCGTGCACGTGGCCCAGATGAATCGCGTTCTGGCTGTCGGGATCGTCCAGCATGTAGGCACGATCCGCGGACCAGGCGATTTCCAGCAGCGTCCCAGCAAAGCAAGAGCCCGGCTCGATCAGCGCGAACATCGACCGCGACATGTTGTCCAGCCGCCGCAGCACGCGGGACTGGAAGAGTTGGATCTCCCGCGCCAACCAGAAGCCGTCCGCGCGCAGTTGGCTGATCGCCGCGTCGTGGGCCAGCACCGCGTCCGGAACGCCTTGCGTCTTCAACAAAATCAGTCCAACTTTCGGAAAGTTGAAACGCAAATCGAGCAGCGCGGCATCCAGTTCGCGAAACGCCTGAAGTGACCAAGTTGCCGCACCCTGAGCCCGCAACACCTCGGCTGACGGCGGCGCCGCCTCATCCGGACCACGCAGCGTCAATTCGCACCAGCGTTTCTCGTGGAAGATCTGCAACGTCACGTGCTGCCAGGTCAGCGTCTCGGTCTCGCCCTCGCGCGTCTGCGTGCGCGTCACGGGCGTGAGCGCGATGCCCTGCTCCGCTTGGTTGCCACCCGCGTCCGCGACGATCTGCTGTGCCCGATCGGCAATCCCCTGATCCCACTTGGATTTCGGCCAGCCGCCGTCCACCAGCCGCATCTTCAGGGCTTCGCGCAATCGGAAGCCCTCAGCTTTGGTACAAAACAGATCGGCGACGTCGCGGCGCACTTTACGTTTGTCTACCAGTCGCGTGAGCCCGCCCGTGCCCGGGAGCACGCCCAACAACGGCACTTCCGGCAGCGACACGGCCGAAAAACCGTCGTCGATCAAGTAGATTTCCGCGCACGACTCCGCCAGTTCGTAGCCGCCACCCGCCGCCGTGCCGTTCAACGCGGCGATATACCTCTGGCGCGAATGCGTCGTTGCGTCCTCGATTTCGCAGCGCGTTTCGTTGGTGAATTTGCAGAAATTGACCTTGAACCCGTGGGCGGAGCTCGCCAGCATCTTGATGTTGGCACCCGCGCAGAACATCTTGGGCACGCCACCCGTGATGACGACGCACCGGACCTGCGGTTGCTCAAAACGCAGACGGCGGACCGCATCGGCGAGTTCGATGTCGACGCCCAGATCGTAACTGTTCATCTTCAATTCGTAGCCAGGCCGCAGCGGCGCATCGCGATCGACCTGCATCGTCAGCGTCGCGACGGCGCCATCGATCGCCAGCTTCCAGTGGTGGTAGCGAGCCGGGTCGGTGTCAAAAGTGACCGGATGCATATCTACATACGCAGAATCGTGAGCCATTTGTGTCCAAGGACGCGGAGCAACCGCGAGCGGCTCAGCGTAGCACAATCCCGTGACAATTGTCTTTCAACACTTTGACGTGGCGCCTGTGGAGTGCGAAAACGCCCACGGAGATTCATCATGGCCCATTCTGCATTGCATCGCGATCGCGCTCTCGGCAGCCTGCTTGGCTTGGCGATCGGCGATGCGCTCGGCACGACGGTCGAGTTCAAGCCACGCGGTTCGTTTCCGCCGCTCACCGATCTCGTCGGCGGCGGCGTGTTTCACCTGAAACCCGGGCAATGGACCGACGACACGTCGATGGCCCTCTGCCTTGCGGACTCGCTCATCGCGTGCAACGGGCTGGACCAGCGGGATCTGGCCGAGCGCTTTCTGCGGTGGCGCCAGCACGGCGAGAATTCCGTCACCGGCAAGTGTTTCGACATCGGTCGCGCGACCAGTGAGGCATTGGCGCGTTTTGCCGCGACCGGCGATCCCCTCGCCGGATCGACCGATCCACACGATGGCGGCAATGGCTCGCTGATGCGTCTGGCGCCGATCGCACTCCGATTCCGCGATCCAGCTACCGCGAGGCATGAGGCGCGCCGGCAGAGCGCCGTGACCCACGCCTCGCCGGAATGCCTGGATGCCTGCGAATTTTTTGTCGAATTGCTGCTCGACGCAATCGACGGTCTGGCCAAGGAAGCGCTGCTCGCGCCGCGGCAACGGGCGCTGACACCGAAGATTGCGGCGATTGCGGCAGGAACCTGGCAGCAGAAGAAAGTCGCGCAGATCAGCTCCAGCGGCTACGTCGTGCATACGCTGGAGGCGGCGCTGTGGTGCGTGCACAACACGAACAGCTTTCAGGACGCGGTCCTCCGCGCTGCCAACTTGGGCAACGACGCGGACACCGTGGCGGCCGTCACCGGTCAGCTGGCCGGCGCGCTGTGGGGGCTATCGAGCATTCCGACAGCCTGGTTGGACCTGGTGGCCTGGCGTGACGATATCGTGGCACGCGCGACCCACCTTTGGGACGCTGGAGTGCTCCCGGACCGATGACAATTGCCGCAGCCGGTCCTACACTTCCGCGCCGCGGCCGTTTGACCGCCCTTTTTTTCCCGGAGTCACCATGAGCAACCCACAGGACATCGTCATCGTCGCCGGCAAGCGCACACCTTTTGGCGCTTTTTGCGGTTCCTTGAAAGATCTGACCGCCACCGATCTGGGCGTGGAAGCCGCCAAAGCCGCCCTCGCCTCTCTGGGCGCCGACGGCAGCGTGATCGACGCCGTCTTTTTCGGCAACGTGTTGCAGACCTCGCAGGACGCCATCTACTTCGCACGTCACATCGGCTTGCGCACCGGCGGCCGTCAGGAAGTGCCCGCGCTGACCTTGA
Organism: uncultured Myxococcales bacterium; assembly: GCA_903924465.1. Classification (GTDB taxonomy): domain Bacteria; phylum Myxococcota_A; class UBA9042; order UBA9042; family UBA9042; genus CAIYBN01. The sequence goes on from CAIYBN010000057.1 coordinate 33,036, forward strand.
ATCGCCTCTGCGGGTCCGGCTTTGAAGCCATCGCCCAGGGCGCCAACGCGATCAAGCTCGGCGAGGCGGAAGTCGTGCTGGTCGGCGGCGGCGAAAGCATGTCGCAGGCGCCCCACGTCGTGCGCGGCGCGCGGACCGGCATCGGCTTCGGCCCGGGCGGCAAATTCGAGGACACGCTGTTCACCTGCCTGCTGGACACCACGACCGGCCTGATGATGGCCAACACGGCGGAGAAGCTGGCGCGGACGCACGAGATTTCCCGTCAGGCGTGCGACGATTTCGCCCTGGAAGGCCAGAAGCGTTACGCCAAGGCGCTTGCGGACGGCATCTACAAGGACGAAATCGCGCCGGTGACCATTCAGTCGCGCAAAGGTCCGGTCGTGGTCGACAAGGACGAGCACACGCGGCCGGAGACGACGCTGGAAGGCTTGGCCAAGCTCAAGCCGGCGTTCGAGAAAGAGGGCGTTGTGACGGCAGGCAATGCCTCGGGCATCGTCGATGGCGCGGCTGCGTTGATTGTGACGACGCGCAAGCGCGCGCTGGCCGAGAAGTGGCCGGTTCTCGCGCGCGTGGTGGCGCATGCAGCTGTTGGCTGCGATCCGACGGTCATGGGCATCGGCCCGGTGCCGGCCATCAAGAGCGCGCTGTCGCGGGCGGGCCTGAAGTTGGCGCAGATGGATGCGGTTGAAGTGAACGAAGCGTTTGCCCCGCAATTCCTTGCGGTTGCCAAGGATTTGGGTCTGGATCTCGCCAAGACCAACATCCACGGCGGCGCCATCGCCATGGGCCATCCGCTGGCGGCGTCGGGCGCGCGTATCATGTTGCACCTCGCGCTCCACCTGCAGCGTTCCGGTGCCCAATACGCCGTGGGCTCCGCCTGCATCGGTGGCGGTCAGGGCATGGCGATTGTGATTTCCCGCGATTAGGCAGCCGTCCGGGCGCCCGGAAGGGCAAGACGTGCGCAGTGAGCCGTCCGGACCGCGGCGCCGCGTGTCCGGGCAAGCGCGCCGGCAGACGCGAGCGTCACGAAACCGGCTTCAACCAATCCTGCCCGTGCGCCCAATTGCGTAGCCAGAGGGGACGGCGAGGTATATCCTGCCGCTCCATTCGCGTCTGACGCGCCAGAAGATCCGACGCACCATGCCCAAGACCAAGAAACTCGACAAACAGACCGTGCAACTTTTGCCTCTCGGCGGCGTGGGCCGCATGGGCATGAACGCGATGCTGCTCGTCTGCGGTGACGATGCCGTGCTGCTGGACTGTGGTGTGTCGTTTGTCGACGGCGAGATTCCCGGCATCGACGTGATGCTGCCGTCGTTGAAGGTGTTGGCGGGCTACAAGAAGAAGCTGCGGGCGATCGTGCTGACCCATGGCCATGAGGATCACATCGGCGCGCTGCCCCACGTGCTGCGGCTGTTTCCGGTGCCGATCTATTCGACGCGCTTTACGGCCGCGCTCATTGCCCAGCGGTTGCGCGAGCACGGCATGGAGAGTTCGGTTGACTTGACGGTGATCAAGCCCGGCAAAAAGCTCAAGATCGGCCCGTTTGACTTTGGCTTTCTGCGCGTGACCCATTCGCTGCCGGATTGCGTGTCGCTGGCGATTGGCACGCCGGCGGGCAACATCTTGTTCACCGGCGATTTCAAGATTGAAGCTGGTCTGCGCGACGGCGCCGTCTTCGACGAAGCCGGCTTTCGCGCCTTTGGCGATTCCGGCGTCGCGCTGATGATGTCGGATTCGACCAATTCGGAAGTGCCTGGCTGGTCGGCGTCGGAATCGGGCGTGGCGACGGCGCTCACGGAAGTCATCGGTGCATGCAAAGGTCGGGCGATTGTTGGCCTTTTCGCCTCCAATTTGTACCGCGTACATACCGTCGTCGATGCCGCGCGGACCGCCGGTCGGTACACCGTCTTGATCGGCCGCTCGCTGGACCGCTACGTCGAATGCGCCAACAACGCGACGGACATGCCGTTCGACAAGGACGACTTCATCGAAGCCAAGGACATGCACCTCTACGACGACGAGGAACTGTGCATCATTTGTACCGGCAGTCAGGCGGAAGCGCGCGCGGCATTGAGTCGGGCAGCGCAAGGCATCCATCCGGATTTGTCGATCAAGAACACGGACACCGTCATCCTCTCCTCGCGCGTCATCCCCGGCAACGAAAAGCGCATCTATTCGATGATCAACGACCTCGCACGGCGCGGCGCGCACATCATTTCCACGCGCACGCGGCGCGACATCCACGCGTCCGGGCACGCGTACTCCGACGAACAGCGCGCGCTGATTTCCTGGGTGCGGCCCAAGCATTTCTTTCCGGTGCACGGCGAATACACGTTCCTGCAGCGCCACTGCGAACTGGCCGCGGAAGTCGGCGCGAAGACGGTGCTGGCGGAGAATGGCCAGATTCTGGAATTGACCCATGAAGGTGTGTCCGTGCGTGAGCTTGCGGATGTGACGCCGTGGTACGCCGATGGTTCGATTGTCGGCGACGCCGAGACGCTGCAGATCAAGGCACGCGAGAAACTGGCGTTCAACGGCGTGGTCGCGGTGTCGGCCCGGCTGAAATTCCACCGCGGTTCGGTGACGGCGACAACGCGCGCCGTGCCGAGCGGCGTGTACCAGGGCAACGGCGAACTGGCGGGCGAGATTGAACAGGCGCTGAATCGCTGCCTGGCAGACGTCGACGCCAAGACCGCGCCGGAGAAGATCGAGAGCCTGATCACCCAGCACGTCCGCAAAGTGTGCAAGCGGTACACCACCCGCAAGCCGGTGGTGCTGGCGCTGGTGGATATCGACAAGGACTGATGATGGCCGCGCCTGCGTCAAAAAAAGGCGGTTCAGCCAAGGATCTGCGGACGATTTCTGCCGACTTCGTCGCAGCCGTCGGCGGGCCGGGCGAATTTCCATCCGGTCCAGCCGAAATCGCCATCGTCGGCCGGTCCAACGTCGGCAAATCATCGCTGCTGAACGCGCTCGCCAACCGCCACAGCCTCGCGCGCACGTCCAAGACGCCGGGGCGCACGCAGGCGATCATCCTGTTCGACCTGCTGCTGTCGAGCGGCGACAAAATTCGTATGTGCGACCTGCCCGGTTTTGGCCACGCCAAGGTCGCCAAAACGCTGCGCGAGTCGTTCTCGCCGATGATTCAGAAGTTTTTGGAAGAATCCAAGGAATTGCGCGGCGTGATCTTGCTGCAGGATTGCCGTCGCGATGTGGACGAAGACGCGATTGGCTTTGCCGAGTGGCTGCGGGAAATCCAGTTGCCGGTGGTGATTGTCGCGACGAAGATGGACGAATTGCCCAAGACCAAGCGCGGCGGCGTCATTGCGCGGTTGCAGCGCGATTTTGACCTGGAACATCCGCCGCTGGGCGTGAGCGTGCGGGAGAATCTGGGCATCGCGGATTTGCTGCACCAGATGCGGCGCATGGCGCGCCAGGCCAAGGTGTGACGGTGCGCATTCGCCGCGCGACACCTGCGGATGCGGCCGTTCTGGCGGCGATGGAAGCAGCCTGTTTCGCCGAGCCTTGGTCCGCAGCCGCCGTCGCAAGTGACCTGACATCGGCGACCTGCCGCGCCTGGATCGCCGAAATTGGCGGTAGTTCCGTCGGATATCTGCTCGGCACCCAAGTCGTCGACGAATTCACGGTTGCACGCATCGCCAGTTTGCCGAACGCACGCCGCTGCGGCATCGGCCGCACGCTGCTGCGCCACGCGATCGGGTGCGCACAGGCGGACGGCGTGACCAGCGTTTTCCTGGAAGTGCGCGCCAGCAACGAAGCGGCGATTCAGCTCTACACATCGGCCGGCTTCGTCGTCACGCGCCGCAGGAAGGGCTACTATGCCAACGGCGAGGACGCGCTCGACATGCGGTGCGACTTGAACGCAGAGGAGCCGTCGCCATGATGAACTTACAGCGCGGCATCTACGCGATTGTGGACGGCGACCGTCTGGGGTTCGCGACCCGCACGGACCGTCGTCCGCCCGTGAACCTGCTGCGTGGCTATGCGGAGGTCGCGGCCGACGCTGGCGCGGTGGCCGTGCAAATCCGCCTGAAATACCTGCCCCTGGGCCATCCGACGCGGCTGACGGTGCTCAACGCCGTGTGCCGGGCGCTGGGAACGCGAATTCCGATCATCGTCGATGACGACGTGACCGCGGCGGTGGACGGCCACGTGGGCCTGCACTTGGGGCAGGAGGACGGCGATCCGCGGCAGGCGCGCGCCAAGCTGGATGCCAACGCCCTGCTCGGCTGGTCGACGCATACGCTGGCGCAGGTCATCGCGGCACAGGCGCTCCCGGTGCAGTACCTGGGATTTGGCCCGGTCCGCGCGACGAGCGGCAAGCAGGCGCACGATCCGGTTACGGGCCTGGACGCGTTGCGCCAAGCGGTGGCGGCGAGTCGTCTGCCGATTGTTGCCATCGGCGGCCTGACGCTGGCGGACGTGCCGCAGGTGCACGACGCGGGCGCGCATGCGATGGCGGTCATTGGCGCATGGCTGGGACCGGCCGGACAGCCGCATGATCTGGCGACGGCGCGGGTGCACCTTGCGGAATGTGTCGCCGCGTGGCATCGCTGACCCGCGCAGCAACTTCTTTCGACGCAGCCGCGTCTTCAGTGGCCCATGACCCAGACCGGAACTGACCTCTTGAAACGCGCGCAAAGTGGCGATCGCCGCGCCGTCGAGTTGTTGCTCGCTGAACAGGCGCCGCGCATCGCTCGGTTTGCCGCGCGGATGTGCCGGAACCGGGCGGATGCAGAGGAAGTCGTCCAGGAAACGCTGATTGCCGCGGCACGTACGCTGCCAAACTTTCGCGGTGATTCCGCCGTCTCGACGTGGATGTACACGATCGCCCGCAGCTTCTGCATCAAGCAACGCCGGCGCGGTCGGACCGTGCGGCAAGGCGACACGTCGCTGGACGACCCGCAGTCGCACGCGGCGCTGACGCTGAGCGACGAGCGGGATCGACCGGACCGCGAGCTTGGCGAGCGCGAGCTGGGGCAGGCAGTGGACGAGGCGATCGGCGAGTTGGCGCCGATGTATCGGGAAGTGCTGGTGCTGCGCGATGTCGAAGGCTTGAGTGCTGCCGAAGTGGCGGAATCGCTTGGCCTGCGCGTCGACGCAGTGAAGAGCCGGCTGCACCGGGCGCGCATCGCCGTGCGCGATCGTCTGGCGCCCATGCTCATGCCGCCGCAGCTGCCGCCGCAGGCTCCGGGTGGACAGTGTCCGGACGTGCTGGGCAACTTTTCGCGCCATCTGGAGGGCGACATGCGCCCCGCGATGTGCGCCGAGTTGGAAGCGCACTTGGCGCACTGTCCGCGCTGCCAAGGCATGTGCGATTCGCTGCGGCGGACGCTGTCGCTGTGCGCGCGGACGCCCGGCGAGGCGGTGCCGCCGTCCACGCAACTGCTGGTGCGCACCGCGCTGCAACGCGCCCTGGACTCCCGGTGACGGCACGATTCACACCAGAAACTTGATCTTGTCCGCCACAATCGGCACCTTGTGTCCAGTCCGTCGCACCTGACGGCGAACCTTTGGAGGCTTTCCGTGCACACTTTTCGTTCCCTCCTTGCGCAGCGGGTGCTGATCCGCGCGACGTCGTTGGCCCTGCCGCTGGTGGCCGTGACGACCTTGCCGGCGTGCAACCTGTTCAATTCGGCCAAGGCGGCGGTGCAAAATGCCGCGCAGATTCCAATTGATGTGACCGAATCGACGAGCGCGTCCCTGGACGTGGGCAAGCTGACGGGGCCGTTGGCGGGACAGCCCGCGCCGGCGGGTGGTTTGTCACAGGATATCGCGCTGCCGCCCGTGCCGGTGGATCTGAACAAGACGCAGCCGAATCTGGTGCAGTACGCCAATGGCCACATCGTGACGTTGGAAATCAACAAGATCGCGGTGACGCCGTCCAACAACACGATGACGGGCGATTTGCCGGCGCTGGATATCTACTTTGGCCCGACGGATGCCAAGGGTATCGCCGACGGCATCAAAGTGGCGACGATTCCGCCGATCAAGGGCGGTTCAACGACGGCGGTCGATGCGGTGATCGACTCGGCGGCGATGACGGAAGCTGGGACCAAGTACCTCGCCAAGCTCGCGTTCAGCCAGATCATGGCCGGCAAGCTGGTCGTCAAGGCGGGCGACCCGGTGCCGGGCGGCAAGGTGGACCTGAAGTTCGACCTGGGCCTGCACGCGGTCGTGACGCCCCTGTAACTTCGCGGAATTGGCAGATCGAAGCCGACCGGCCGGATCACCTCTGGGCCGGTCGGCGACTTTTTGCGCGCCGGTTACTTCTGATCCGGAACGGGCAAATCATATTCCAGCGTCCGCTCGCCGGCCTGCCCTGACGGCATCGACGCCTGTATCACGGCCTTCTCGACGCAAGCGGCGATCGTCCCGGTTCCGAATTTCTTGCGCAGCGACGCGCGCTTGATCAGCCCGGTATCGTCGACCGTCACATCCACGGCAATGTGCGTGAAATCACGCAGCTTGGCCGCGTCCCGCTTGGCATCGTCCTTCGCGTAGCACTTTTGCACGGCGCCCTGCGTCGCGGCCACCGCGCTGTCCTGAGTGACTTCAGGCGCCGGAGCGTCGTCGCCTTTGCCCTTGGCCGTTTTCGCCAGCTTGCGCTTGGTCGCGCTGTCGTCGGGAGCCGGCGCATCCGCCGACTTGGCCGGTTCCTGATCCGTCGCCCCGGTCAACTCGTCGAGCTTGGCTTTGCCTTTGTCGACCAACGCGGTGACGCTCCGGAACTTTTCCATCGCGTCCGGGTCCGACTGCGCTTGATTCCAATACCACCAGCCAGCGCCACCCAGGATCACCGTCACGACGAGCATGAAGATCCACGCGCCCGCGGTCTTGCTCGGGGGCGCGGGCGGCGGACGGCGTGGCTTGGCAACGGCCACAGCCGGATTCGGCGCCATGTCGCCAGCGCGACTTCCCGGCCCAGGTGTCGGCGCTGCCAGAGACGGAGCTTGTGTTGCACCCGGCGTGCGTGCGGCCAACGCGGCTTCCGGCGTGCGATTCTGCGCCGCGGGCACGACGGCTGAATCGTGATCGGTCGGTTCTGCCGGTGGCACCCAGCCAATCGGATTGTGCGTCGGCGCGGGCGCGCCCATCGTGGACAGGAATTCGCCGATACCGGAACTGAAGCGCGGCCGGGATTCAACCAAGGTCGGCGCGCTCAGTGCTGCCTGATTCTGACCCGGCGTCGACGCACCAACGTCGGGCGGCGTCCACCCCGGCGTCGGAAGGGACGCTGGCGTCGCTCCGGAGGCAGGCGCAACGTTCGGCAGTGACCGACTGGTATGCGGCCGGCCACGCCCGGTCAGCGACTCGCCCGCCGTCTCCAGCACCTGTTCCAGCGCGAGCCGCATTTCGTCGGCGTCGGCAAAGCGATCTTCGCGGCGTTTGGCCAGCGCGCGCATCACCACTTCCGCGAGCCCCACAGGCAGCAGCTGCGTCGCGGCTTGATCCAACGGCACCGGCCGCTCTTGCAGGTGCTTGACGATGATGCCCATCGCGCTCGGCGCCTTGAACGGCACGTCGCCCGTCAGGCATTGGTACAGAATAATCCCCAGTGAATACAGGTCACTGCGTCCATCCAACGGCTCGGCGCGCCCCTGCTCGGGACTCATGTACTTCGGCGTACCAACCGCGAAGCCCGTTTTGGTCAGATCCTGATCGGCCTGTTCAAAGGACTTCGCGATACCAAAATCGATGAGCTTGACGAAATCGTCCTCACCGCGCATCCGGCACAGGAAGATGTTCTCCGGCTTCAGATCGCGGTGAACCATGCCCGCATCATGCGCTTCCGCCAGCGATTTCAGCACGGCGATGGCGATCCGCACCGCGCGGGCGGGGCCAATTGCCTTTTCCTCCCGCAGCACTTTGGCCAGTTCCTGGCCGTGCAGCAGCTCCATCGCCAGGTAGAGCTGTCCCGCGTCCGTTTGGCCAAAATCGTAGACACGCACGGTGTGCTGGTGCGTCAGCTGCGCCGCGGTCCGGCCTTCGTTGAAGAAGCGCTGAACCTGGATCGGATCCTTGGCATATTCCGGCCGCAGGACCTTCACCACCATTTCCTGGCGCATCATCTGGTTGATCGCGCGGAAAACGGCGCCGAAGCCACCTTGGCCAATGAGGCTCTCGACCTTGTAGCGACCGGCGATCACGGTGCCGATCAGTTGCTTGGTGAAATCGTCGGTTTGCGCAATGATGGTCGGGATGCCGTGCTGCGGGCATACCTCTTCCGCGCGGGGTTGACCGCATTCAGGGCAGAAGCGAACGGGTGCCGCTGGGATCGTCATGCCACCGGTCCAGAAGGCGCCATCAGAACGCCTCATCGTGCCGCCTGAGACTAGGGGAGGCTGGCGCGTTGTGCAATGGGGGAAAGGCAAAAGTTGCGACGTGCGGCCCTTTCGCCATGCTCGCCCGACCTCGATCTCCATGCCAAACTTCACAGCTTGTCGCGTTTGGTTGACAATGTGCGTGTGCGACGGCGATCCTTGCGAGTCCGCGTTTGCCGACGCGGCAGCGACCGTCCGTGGCGTGGCCATGCCAACGTCGGGCTTGCACATCAGGACGAGGAGCGCGAGCGTGCTTCAGGTGAGTCAGCACAATCAGCAGAACCTGTTGCGTTCGATCCAGCACGCGCATCGGCGCGCGTGGATGGCGACGACCTGCGGGTGGCTGCTGACCATGTCTGTGCTGGTGACGGCATGCAGCGCCCCACCCGTTGCGCCGGCCACGAACGAGGTCGAGGCGCCAGTTCGCCCCGTCGTGCTGCTGCGTCACGCCAACGGTCAGCCGAGCGTCGTGACGTACACGCGTGGCGACGTGCGCGTGCGCGACGAACACTACAATCCCGATGGGCTGAAGATCGCCGAGGTGACCTACTCGGATCAGGGCCATCACGGCACCTGGAAACAGTACGGCCCGGCAGGCGAAGTGCAAACGTCGTATCACGTGGTGAACGGCAAAAAGGAAGGCCAGGAGTGGCGGTTTGACGCGGACGGCAAGCGGATCGCCATCGTGCCGTACAAGAATGGCGTGCGTGACGGCGTGCAGTTTGAGTTCCTGCCGACCGGCGAGAAACGCACGGAGCTGCGCTTCAAAGCGGGCGATCCCGATGGGCCGATGACGCTGTTCTACCCGACTGGCGAGCGCGAAGCGGTGGTGAACATCGTCAACGAGCGCAAGCATGGCCTGCAGGTGGAGTACGACAAGTCCGGCACGCTGCGCGCGGAAGTGCCCTACCACTACGGCGTCATGGACGGGTTGGCGACGTATTTTGACGACAAAGGCGTGAAGGCGGCGACGGTTCCATACGTCCAAGGCGTGCCGCGCGGCGACGAGACGCGGTACTACCCGAGTGGCAAGGTCAAAATGACTGTGCCGCTGGTGGACGGCGAGCGTCACGGCATGGCGGTGCTGTACACGCCGGAAGGCTTCAAGCAGTCGGAAATTCCCTTTGTGCATGGGCGCGTGGACGGATTCGACCGGCGCTTCAACGTGCTGGGCCGTTTGACGACGGCGGTGAAATACCACGACGATTTGCCGGCGGGCACGGTGCTGACGTTTTACCCGTCCAACTACTTGGATTCTGAGCGCTCGTATGCCGATCTCAGCAAACTTGATGGCACGGAGACGCGCTATTACGACGCCGGGCCCGCGGACGTGACGCCGGTGGAGGCCAACCCGGACAAGCCCGCGCGGTCGGCCAAGCTGATGGAAGTGCCGATTGTCGACGACGTGAAGCAAGGCGAAGCGGTGACCTGGGACCGCGAGGGCAACAAGCTGACCAAGCTGACGTTTGACAAGGACAAGCGCCACGGCATCGAGTCGCGCTATTACCCGGCGGAGAAAGGCGCGGTCGTCAAACAAGCCGAGTACCGTTGGGCCAACGACAGCCTGATCGGCATGGCGCAGACCTGGTGGAGAAACGGCAATCGGCAGAGCGAGTTTCCGATCGAGAACGGCGCTGGATCAGGCGTGGAAACGCGCTGGGACGTCAACGGCAAGCTGCACTTTCGCGTGCCCTTGGTGCAGGGCGAAAAAGACGGCAAGGCCGAGCTGTTTGACACCAAGACCGGCGCGCGGTTGGCCACGATGCAATACGCCAAGGACTTGCAGGACGGCGAGGAAGTGCGGTTCGATGCCAAGGGCAAGGTCAAGCTGATTTACCTGTGGCAGCAGGGACATCTCGTCGGCGCGATGACGCCGAAGCGCAAGCCAATCGACATCGCCAAGTTCCTGACACCGGAAGAACTGGAAACGTTGAGCGAGAGCAAGGCGCTGGAGGATCCGAAAGCGCTGATTGCCAAGGCGAAAGCGTGGCGTGCGGAGAAGGCCGAAGATCACGAACGGGAAACGCTGGCGGCGGGCGCGATGGCGATTCGCGCGGGCACCATCGAGACGTATTTCAAGGACGAGCCGGGGCACGTGCAGTCGAAATTCCCGGCGACGGGCAACGGCCTGGAGGTGCAGTACCACAAGAACGGCGAGCCGCGCATGGTCGTGCCGTTGGCGGGCGGGCAGCGCAATGGCCTGGCACGGATTTACGACGAGACCGGGTCGCTGTGGGCGATTGTGCCGTTTGTTCACGGCAGCAAGCATGGCATCGAGACGCGGTACGCGCGGACCGGCGAGAAGATCGCCGAGTATCCGTACAAGGCCGATCAGCCGACCGGCGTCGCGCGGACCTGGTACACCGATGGAACCAAGCAGAGTGAGTACAACTTTGAGCCGATCGGCCGCGGTACGGAAGTGCAGTACCACCGCAACGGCGAAGTGCGCCTGCACATCCCGCTGGTGGACGGCAGACGTCAGGGACTGGCCACCGTCTACACCGAAACCGGCGTGCGTTGGGCAGAAGTGCCGTATCTGCTGGGCCAGCGCCACGGCACGGAGGTTCGCTTCGACGCCGAAGGGCACCGCGTGCGGGAAATCGTTTGGCGCAACGGCAAGCAGATCAGCGACACGCCGGTGACCGGCAAGTAGCGCAATCCCGACTCCGCTGTTAGAGTTCACCGGCCTCGCGCGCGTCGGCGCGGCGATCGCGGTTTTCGACCGCGGCGCTGTGCGGCATGCGGGCTCCCTTCATCGCGATCGTGTGCGTTCTGCCCACGACTGACAACTTTCTACCCACGCATCTGGAGCGATCATGGCAAGCAAGGCCCCGGCCCCGCAGTTGAGCAAGGACGAAGTTCGGTTTCTCGAAAGTCAAATGGCAGAGCTGCCGATGACGAAATCGGAAGCGGGACAAAATGATTCGGATGGCCTGCTGAAGTTCAGCTACCACCAGAACCCGTACGTCCGAACGTTTACCAAGGTGCTGTGGAGCGGTTTTGCGATCAGCCGCGGCCAGTTGGTGGATGGCAGCCAGCGTTTTACCCAGGCGCGGCGCGATGCGACCGTGAGCGCGATCGACGCGGCGACGACCAAGGCCATGGACAATGCGGCGGCGGCGCTGGAAGCCGCGATGGCGCCGAATGGCTCGATTGGCACCTTCCTGCTGGAGTTGCGCGACAAGACCAACCAGCGCCTGTGGGCGCGCGTCTGCGAGACTGCCGGACTGCCACCGCCGAGCTTTGCGGCGATTCTGCGTACGCAGCGCGCTGTGAGCGTGGACGAACTGGATGCGGATGAAGAGGCGGAAATCGCCGCGCTGCGCAAGGTGCCGCTGGTCGAGAAGACGGCGGTCGCTGCGACGCTGCCGGACACCGATGACGACGACGAGGAAGAGGACGAGGACGAAAACGCCAACGTCGCGCAATCGGCGAGCGAAGGCCCGACACAGTTGCAGGTGACGATCAACCGGTCGGGCAACCAGGACATGCTAGCGGAATTGCTGCTCGCGGCGTGCGCGGACGCGCTGCGCGAGGTGCGGACCAAGGGTGGCACCGGCGCGCTGAAGGTGACGGTGAGTGTGGAGGGGCAGCGACAGGGCGGCGGCCAAAGCGGCGGCGGCCAAGGTCGCAGAAGGCGGCGGCGCAGGTAGACGTCCGTCGCGCAGAGGGGACTGCAAGATGAAAGGACGAATCGGTAGCTGGTGCGTCGCCGTTGCGGCGTGTCTTGGCGCGGCTTGCGGTCAAACCACCGCGACGACGGAAGATGCATCCAGCGGTGACACGGCGGCGGATGTCGCGCAACCGGACACGGTATTTCCCAAGAATTTTGTTTGGGGCGCTGCCATCGCCGGCTTTCAGGTGGACATGGGCTGCCCGACGCTGCCGGCCGCGCAATGCGACGATGCCAAAAGCGACTGGTACCAGTGGGTCACCGACCCCGTTCTCATCGCCGACGGCATTGATTACTTGAGCGGCGACCCGCCCAGCGCTGGCCCCGGCTTTTGGGAGACCTGGCCCGCCTATCTGGACGCCGCCCGCGACTCCGCGCACCTGAGCGGCCTGCGCACGTCCATTGAGTGGAGCCGCATCTTCCCCGATGGCGCGGCGGAGAAAGCCACGACAGTGGAAGAACTCAAGGCGTTTGCCAACAAGGACGCCGTCGCAGAGTACCACGCCATCTTCAAAGGCGCGCACGACCGCGGCATGACGCTGTTGGTGACGCTGAATCACTACACGCTGCCGCTGTGGATTCACGACGGCAAGGATTGCCACTTGAAGGGGCTCGATCCGCCGCCCGCCGGGTGCGTGAACCGCGGTTGGGTGGAAAAGGATCGGATGCTCAAGGCGATCGCGCTCTACGCCGGCTATTGCGCAGCGGAATTCGGCGGCGAGGTGGACTTGTGGGGCACGCTGAATGAGCCGTTCGCGGTCGTTCTGGCGGGCTACATCCTGCCGAGCGCGGACCGGACCAATCCGCCGGGTTTGGTGCTGCAATTGGACGCGGCGCTTGCCGTGATGTTCAACATGATGGAAGGCCACGCGCGGATGTACGACGCGGTTCATGCCAACGACACGGTCGATGCGGACGGCGATGGCAAGGCCGCGATGGTCGGCATTGTTTCCAACCTCGCCTACGTGGTGCCGGCGGATCCCGCCAATCCCAAGCACGTGATCGCTGCCACGCACGCCGATTGGGTCTACAATCAAGTGTTTCTCGAAGCGACCATCAACGGTGAAGTCGACCGTGACCTGGACGGCGTGCCAGAAGAACATCGGCCCGACATGAAGGGACGCATGGATTTCATTGGCATCAACTACTACAACCAACTGCCGGTGAATGATTCGCCGATTCCGGGTGCCGACAAGTGGAAATTCCTGGACTTCCAGCCGGTGACGAGCGCCTTTGCCACCAATCCGGAAGGAATTTACAAGGAAGTGACGTTCGCGTCGAAGTACAAGCTGCCCATTTACATCACGGAGAATGGGACTGGCGAGGACAAGTCGACGGGCATCGCCAATTACGTGAAGCCGCACCTGACCTGGCTGCACAAGGCGATTGCGGAAGGCGCGGACGTACGCGGCTATTTCTATTGGACGCTGATGGACAATTATGAGTGGAATCACGGCGTGGGTCCCTTCAAGATGGGCCTGTTTGCGGTGGACCAGAAGACCAAGACGCCGGTGGTGACGCCGATGGCGACGGGATATGGCGCGATGGCGACGGTGAATGGGTTTTGAGCGCAAGGTCAGCTGCTTGGCGCAGAACACCATGACATCCATAGGCATGCGGTGTCTTGATTTCGGAACGCTGCCGTCTGGCGGCCCGCTCGCGGGGATAAACGGCGGCGTGATCCGGACGGCTCCGGGCGCGCGTTGCGCCCGTCTGGGCGCGGACATCATCGCCAGTGTTCAGTCACCTGACGAACCTGGGCTCCGTAACGGCTGGGTGCCGGCGGCGAATGGCAAGGTGAGCTCCATCGCACGCCCTTTTGGACCGCGGCGGCTATGACGGCGTCAAAGTCAACGGGGACTTCGCCTCTGACTTGATCTGCGTGACGCACTGCAACTACACGGCAATCCCGAATTCCCGTTGTCTTGCGGGCTTGATGTTCGTACGTTCCATTCTTGGATTTGGTCAGATGCCGCGTCTGGCGAGACGGCCTTCAAGGCACGCGGCGCAACACGGGAGCGACTGCTTTGATAGCCAATATACTGCACCGTTTTGCATGGCGGGCCAGCGACTCGGACGAAATCCGCTTTGAGAAACTGCTGATTCTCATCATCGCGCTCAGCTGCTGTGGCTGCGGCGTGGTGTGGAGCATCATGTACGCCGTGGTCTTTGGCCTCGGCTTGACGATGGCCTTGCCCTTGGCTTTTGTCGTCATCGTCGGTGCGGCCATCGTCTTGTCCGCCATCCGTCGCGACCACCGGCTGCTGGTGACCGCGCAGTTGACCTGCATCACTTGGATCACGGCGCTGATCGGCTGGAGCATCGGCAGCTTGCACGAATCCGGGCTGGTGCTGGCGTGGAGCTTTCTGGGCCCGATTGGCGCGCTGATCTTTCTGCCCTTGCGCCGCGCGATCCTGTGGATGGGCCAATTCCTGCTGATTCTGGCGATTTCGGTCCTGCTCGAGCCGGCACTTCTGGGTCACCGCTTGCACGTCCCGGACACCACCCGCGGGCTGTTTTACCTCATGAACATCGGCACTTCGCTGAGCGTCACATTCGCCGCCGCCGCTTGGTTCATGCGCAAGATCCAACTCGAGCGCACGCGGTCTGACGGCCTCATCGACAACATGCTGCCCGGACGCATTGCCGAACAACTCAAGGCGGGCGTGCCGGTCATCGCCAATTCCCATGCCCAGGTGAGTGTGCTTTTTGCGGATATCGTTGGCTTCACCACCTATTCGTCGCAGGTGACGGCGCCGGAGCTGGTCGAGGATCTGAACGCCGTGTTTCGGCGCTTTGACGCCTTGGCCGCGGAATTCGGCACCGAGAAGATCAAGACCATTGGCGACGCCTACATGGTCGCAACCGGCGTCCCTGAACACCGCGACGATCACGCCCAGGTGCTGGCCCGGTTTGCCTTGGCCTTACGGGACTTGGCGGCGCAGGTCAGACGGCGAGACGGCGAGCCCTTCCAACTGCGCATTGGCATTCACTCCGGGCCAGCGGTGGCGGGCGTCATCGGCTCAACGCGCTTGGCCTACGACCTGTGGGGCGACACGGTCAACACCGCCAGCCGCATGGAATCCCACGGCGAAGCAGGCCGAGTGCAGGTGTCCAGCGCAACCGCGATGCTGCTCGGCGACGAATTCACGCTGGAGCCGCGCGGCGCCGTAGAGGTCAAGGGAAAGGGACTGATGCAGCTGTTCTTTCTGGAGAAGCTCACGGCGAGTCCGGCGAGCAACCATTCGCTCTGACGGGGACCCGACCCAGCCTTTCTCGCTGCGACAAGCGGATCAACGTTGCTTTGCCCCTTCGTATTTCCGCCGGGGACAGGCTGGAATCCTCAATGCCGCGCCGCAACCGCGCACGCCTCGCGTCGCAGATGCGGAAAGAGCGCGCGTAAGCGCGCAAAGTGCGCCCCGAGCCATCCGGATTACGCCGCCGTTTGTCCTCGCAAGCGCTGGTGCAGACGTGAGCGTTCCGAAATCAACAAGCGCCCGACTGGTCACGCGTTCGTGCTTGTCCGCGCCCGCGGCCGATCGTCGCTAATCCGCCACCGTCCCGCGCAACGCCGCTTCGACCTCGACAATCGACCGACCGGCGCGCCGCGCGTAGTCCGCCATTTGTTCGGCGTCCACGCGGCCAATCGCGAAGTAATCCGCGTCCGGATGGCCCAGGTACAAGCCGCTCACACTCGCCGCGGGCGTCATCGCCAGGTGTTCGGTCAGATGAATCCCCTGCTCGTCCGCGTTCAGCAGCTGCCAAAGCGTCCGCTTCGGTTCGTGGTCCGGGCACGACGGATAGCCAAACGCCGGACGAATTCCGCGGAATTTCTCCGCCAGCAGTTCGTCGAAGCTTAGTTTCTCCGCCGGGTCGAACCACTCGCGCCGCGCTTTCTCGTGCAGCCACTCCGCCGCCGCTTCGGCGAGCCGATCGGCCAGCGCTTTCACCAGAATCGCGTTGTAGTCGTCGTTTTCCGCCTCGAACTGCTTCGCCAACGCATCGCAGCCCAGCCCCGCCGTCACCGCAAACGCGCCGACCCAATCCGGCGTGCCGTGCGGCGCGACAAAGTCCGCCAGCGACTGTTGCGCCTTGTCGTTGGTCTTCTTCACCTGCTGCCGCAGCATCGGAAAGCGCGCGACTTCCACGGTCCGCGTTTCGCCTTCATACAGCACGATGTCATTGCCATCGGACTGCGCCCGCCAAAATCCGTACACCGCGCGCGCCTGCAACGTCCCCTCACGGACAATTCGCGCGAGCATCTTCGTCGCATTGTCGTACAACTCGCGCGCCTGCTCGCCGTATTCGGGATGTTCGAGAATCCGCGGGAACTTGCCCTTCAATTCCCACGCCACGAACAGGAAAGTCCAGTCGATGTACGGCACCAACTCCGCCAGCGGAATCGTCAGCGCCCGCACGCCGGTAAACAGCGGCTGGCTCGTGCTCGCCGGCGTCCATTGGATCACCGGCTTGCGCAAGTTCGCCTCGGCATAGCTCAGCAGCGGCTTCTCCGTGCGCATCGCGTACACGTCGCGCATGCGCTGCTGGTCCGCCGCCGTTTCCGCCATGAACTCGGCATGCTTGTCCACGGACAGCAAGAGCGACGTCGTATTCACCGCCCGCGACGCATCCAGCACGTGCACGACCGGGAACGCATACTTCGGCGCAATTTTCACCGCCGTGTGCTGCCGGGAAGTCGTCGCGCCGCCAATCAACAACGGTATCTTCAAGCCGCGACGCTGCATCGCCTCCGCCACCATCACCATTTCATCCAGCGACGGCGTAATCAACCCCGACAATCCGACAATGTCGACGTTTTCGGCCACCGCGCGGTCGAGAATCTGCTCGCCGGGCACCATCACGCCCATGTCAATCACGCGGTAGTTGTTGCAGCCCAAAACCACGCCGACGATGTTCTTGCCGATGTCGTGCACGTCGCCCTTCACCGTCGCCAGCAGCACCGTGCCCTGATATTGCCGCTCATTTTCGTCCTCGCCCTTGGCCATGAACGGCAGCAGGTACGCCACGCCCTTCTTCATCACCCGCGCCGACTTCACGACCTGCGGCAGGAACATCTTGCCCGCGCCAAACAGGTCGCCGACCACGCTCATCCCCGCCATCATCGGCCCTTCGATGATGTCCAGCGGCCGCGGGTATTTCTCCAGCGCTTCCGCCATATCGGCCTCAATGTAATCCACCACGCCGACCACCAACGCGTGGCGAATGCGATCTT
Organism: uncultured Myxococcales bacterium; assembly: GCA_903924465.1. GTDB lineage: Bacteria > Myxococcota_A > UBA9042 > UBA9042 > UBA9042 > CAIYBN01. The sequence continues at coordinate 50,290 of CAIYBN010000057.1, forward strand.
CCACCGGCGCTTCCCGCCACGTCAGGTCCACCACGCGCTTTTGCCCCGCGCCCTTGACCCGCGACGCGTATTCCACCAGCCGTTCGGTCGCGTCCGGATGCCGGTTCAGGATCACGTCTTCCACGTGCACCAGCAGCTCCTTGTCGATTTCGTCGTACACGACAATCTGCCCGGCGTTCACAATACCCATGTCGAGGCCCGCGCGAATCGCGTGGTACAGGAAAGCCGAGTTCATCGCCTCGCGCACCACCGGATTGCCGCGCAAAGCAAAGCTCAGGTTCGAGACACCGCCGGAAATCTTCGCCCGCGGGCACGCTTCCTTGATGAGCCGCGTCGCTTCCAGAAACGACACCGCGTAGCCGTTGTGCTCCTCCATGCCCGTCGCAATCGCCAGCACATTTGGATCGAAGACAATATCCTCGGGCGGAAAGCCGATTTGCTCGGTCAGCAGCTTGTAGGCCCGCGAGCAAATCGCCACGCGCCGTTCCGTGGTATCCGCCTGGCCTTCCTCATCAAACGCCATCACGATAACGCCCGCACCGTACTTGCGCACCAGCGCCGCTTTGGCCAGGAACTCCTGTTCGCCCTCTTTCAAGCTCAGCGAATTGACGATGCCCTTGCCTTGCAGGCATTGCAGCCCCTGCTCCAGCACGCTCCACTTCGACGAATCCACCATCACCGGCAGCCGGGCGATTTCCGGTTCCGCGGCAATCAGGTTCAGGAACGTCTTCATCGCCAACACGGAGTCGAGCATCCCCTCGTCCATGTTCACATCGAGCACGTTCGCGCCGCCGCGCACTTGATCCGCCGCCACTTCCACCGCGGTCGCGTAATCGCCGGCTTTCACCAGGTCGGCAAAGCGCTTGGAACCCGTCACGTTCGTCCGCTCGCCGATGATGACAAAGTTCGTCTCCGGCCGAATCACCAGCGGCTCCAAACCGGACAGCCGGGTGAACGGCGGAATCGTCACTTGCACTTGCGTCTTGCGCGGCTTCACGTCGGCCACGGACTTGGCAATCGCCGCGATGTGGTCCGGCGTGGTACCGCAACAGCCACCGACGATGTCGACCAAGCCCGCCTGGGCGAATTCCCGCAAGTGACCGCCCGTGTCGCTCGGCGATTCGTCGTAGCCGCCAAACGCGTTCGGCAAACCGGCGTTGGGATAGCAGGAAATCCGCGCGTCGCTGCAATGCGCCAGTTCTTCCAGGAACGGCCGCATCTCGCGCGCGCCGAGAGCGCAGTTGATGCCCACGGAAAACGGCTTGCTGTGCGCGATGGAAATCCAGAACGCTTCAACGGTCTGCCCAGACAGCGTGCGCCCCGATTTGTCGGTGATGGTGACCGAAATCATCAGCGGCACCCGGCTACCGCGGCGCTGGAACTCGTCTTCGATGGCCACCAGCGCGGCTTTGCAGTTCAGCGTATCGAAAATCGTCTCGACAATCAGCACATCCGAGCCGCCATCCAGCAACCCGCGCACCTGCTCCTGATACGCGTCGCGCACCTGCGGAAAGTTCACCGTGCGAAAGCCTGGATCGTTGACATCCGGCGACAACGACAGCGTCCGGTTCATCGGCCCAATCGAACCCAGCACCAACCGCGGCTGATTCGGCGTCTTCTTGGTCCACGACGTCGCGACATCCTTGGCCAGCTGCGCCGCGGTCTTGTTCAGCTCATAGACAATCGACTCCAGCGCATAATCCGCCTGCGCCACCGTCGTCGCGGCAAACGTATTCGTCTCGACCATGTCCGCGCCGGCGGCAAAATACTGGTCGTGAATCTCGGCGATGATGTCCGGTCGCGTCAGACACAAGATGTCGTTGTTGCCTTTGACGTCGTGCGTATGCCCGGCAAAACGCTTGCCGCGGTAATCCGCCTCCGCGAGCTTGTACCGCTGCACCATCGTGCCCATCGCGCCGTCCAGCACGAGGATGCGGCGTTCCGATTGCGACTGCAGAAGTTCAAAAGTGGAGGACATCGGCGACTCGATAAGCGGCGTGAACGGCCGCGGGGCGCGCAGTATAGGCGAAATGGCGCGGGGTGCGAAGGAATTGCATGTCGGCAGCGTCTACGCACGGTCGGGAGAGGTCCAGCGGTCGTCCGGCGGGGTCTGGAGGTTGTCCCGCAGGGTCTGGAGGTCGTTCCGCAGGTTCTGGAGGTCGTTCCGCAGCGTCCGCGGGTCGTCCCGCAGCGTCCGCGAGGCGTCCCGCATGGTCCAGAGGTCGTCCTGCAGCGTCCGGAGGTCGTCCCGCATGGTCAGCGAGCCGTTCCGCGGCGTCCGCAGGTCGTCTCGCATGGTCCAGAGGTCGCCTCGCGTAGTCTGCAGGTCTTTCCGCGGGGTCCGCGGCGCGTCCTGCGGCGCGGACTGCGACCGAAATGAAGCCGCAGAACGACCGACACGCAACGAACCGAACACGCGGTCCGCCTCTGCTGCTTCGCGTCACGGAGCGCAACAGTTTCCGACGTGCTTGCACGCATGAACTGCGTAGTCACAGTAGTCAGCGGTGCACGGGTCTCCGTCGCCGCACTCGCTGTCCCATCTGCAACAGCCCAATTTCGGAATATTGAGGCATGTCTCGCAGCCGTCGACCATGACGCATGTGTCGTCGGTACAGACGTCGTCGTCCGAACAGTCTAAGTTTGTCCAACAATTGCAGCCCGGGAAACACTTGTGCGCACAGACGAACTTGCCCGGAGTCGTGCTTGGCACACACAAGTTTTCCGTACACGATTTGTTGTCGATACAGTATTCCATTGGGCCAACACTGGGGTCACAGTACGGCGCGTAAACGCATGCGGCATCCACGCAGTTAGCTTCCGAGTCGGCCTTTGCCGGACAATCCGCGGCCGTCGCGCACTCCGCCAGCTTCACGGGCGACAAGTAGCTCTTGCCGACACAGAGCCATCCGTCCACCGTCCCATCTGTCGCCACCGCATCCAGGTCCACGGCGTCGTCCGCAACAGCTGTGCCGTCAACGGTATCGATTGGAGCCTGTTCGTCTGGTGCCGCGTCGGGAATACCCTCGTCCAAGCCCAAGTGTGCATCGACGACGAGTGCTTCATCAGCCTGGACGTCGACCGCAACCGCATCGGTGATTCCGGAGCAAGGCGCGGTATCGGAAAGCGCGCAATCCGCGTCGGCAGTCTCGGCAGGTGCTGCCGACGGCGATCTGGCGCAGGCCGATGCGCCGCAAAGTCCGAGAAGCAAGGACAGCAAACCAAGCGTGAGGCAGTGGCGCAGTCGAGCCCGCGATTCGGCTTCACGTTCCACCTTTCGCCTCCCCAGTCCACCCGCAGCCACGCGCTGCAAGGACAACTGCGCCGTCCACTCGACGATTCGCGCCTGTGCCCCTGAAGTCAACCGCTAAGTCCACGAGTCCCGACCGCCCATCCGCCGCCGCAACATCACCACGCCCGCCACCATCAGCAACGCCAGCACGCCACGGCCGCGCCCCACGCGCTGCGCGGTGCACGCGGGCATACTGCTGGTCATATTGTCAGCGGCACACAGCGACTGCGACCCCGTCACCACCCAGCCATACGGCACGTCATTGGGCACAGCCGTCACTTCCACGTCTGCTGCCAGCACGCTCCCCGAGGCAAATTGCAGCCCTTTGTGCAGCTGCACGTGGTAGGTCTGCGCCAGCGTTGGCCACTGCGGCAGCAGCTTGTAGTAGAACTCCAACGTATCGTTGCTCGGCAGCCCCGAATTGACGGGCGGAACCAGCGCGTAGCCATCGACCGTCGCGGTGACCCAAGTCGTACCATTGGCCAGGTCAACTGGGTGCAGAACCGGCTCGGTCAGGTAGACGTCCAGCCCGACAACAGCACCCGCGCTGCCTTGAAACGTCAGCGCGCGAATCCCCGGCGTACCGCCGGTCGTAAATTGCGTCTGCCCAAGCGGCCCGTCGCAAGGCAAATGATCCGGAAACGTCACCGAATAGGTCCGATGGGCGGCCAAAGGCGCCAGCGGCGTCAGCGTGAACGTGGCGCCACCGCCCGTGTCCTGCGTGGCAAACTTGGCAGGAACCGCCGCGCCAGCGTCGTCGACAAAAAGCGGCGCCTGCACCTGGCAGGCCGTCGACCCACGAATCACCACATCCGGCGCCACCGCCGTCGACCCGGGCAGCGGCGAAGTCACCGAGGCATGACAGCGCACCGCGACATCCGCAAACGCGAGAATGGGCAGCAGCAGCAGAGAGGCAATGAAGAAGCGAAGGTGCATGAGGTGACTCCAGCGGCGCCGCTTCAGTATGAACTTGGCTTGGAGGAATGCAACCAGCGATGCGCGGAAGCGCGGAGCCAAGTCTCTCCACAATTCCGCCAGCTCACCCACCTTCGCCAGCGATGCGCGCAAGCGCAGAGCCAAGTCTGTCCCCGCCTCCGCCTGCTGACCCGCCTCCTCCCGCGATGCGCGCAAGCGCAGAGCCAAGTCTCACCCCGGTTCCGCCTGCTTACCCGCCTCCTCCCGCGATGCGCGCAAGCGCAGAGCCAAGTCTCTCCCCGTCTCCGCCTGCTTACCCGCCTTCTCCCCAGCGATGCGCGCAGCGCAGAGCCAAGTCTCACCCCCGCTCGCGGCAGCCACGAACACTCCGTCCCTCACCCCGTCCTCAAGCGAGCAGGGCGGCTTGCCGCCTGCGCAGCCACCCTCCACGCCAGCCGACCCATCCGGCCCCGTGCCAGGCCGCGCACCGCGCGTAGCGCGAGCACAGGCCACCCCACAAACGCCCTCTCCTGCTCCAACAGCTGCCCGAGGGCCAAGGAAGAGGGAGTCCGAGGGAGAAACCTGCCGCCCAGGCTGGTTTCTCCCTCGGATCGCGAAGACTGAATGAAAATTCAAAAAAGCTCAGGCTCGCGCCCGCGGCACATGCCCCCCGCCGGCAGGCCGCCCTAAAACTGCGCGTTTTCCGTCGAATCCTTGAGCGCCGTCGTCGAGCTCAAACCACCGGAAACAATCGTCGCAACGGTATCAAAGTACCCAACGCCCACTTCGCGCTGATGCTTCGTCGCCGTGTAGCCCTTCGACTCCGCGGCAAACTCTTCTTCCTGAAGCTGCGCGTACGCCGCCATGCCGCGGTCGCGGTAGTCCGCCGCCAACTCGAACATCGCAAAGTTCAGCGCGTGGAAACCGGCCAGCGTCACGAATTGGAACGCATAACCCAACTTGCCGAGCTCCTGCTGGAACGTGGCAATCGTCGCGTCGTCCAGATGCTTCTTCCAGTTGAAGGACGGCGAACAATTGTACGCCAGCATCTTGCCCGGGAACTTCGCATGGATGCCGTCGGCAAACTGCTTCGCTTCCGCCAAATCCGGCAGCGACGTCTCGCACCACACCACATCGGCGTACGGCGCAAAGGAAAGGCCGCGCGCGATGGCCATTTCGATGCCATTCTTGATGCGGTAGAAGCCTTCGCTCGTGCGCTCGCCCGTGCAGAACGGCTTGTCGACCGGGTCGATGTCGCTGGTCAGCAGCGTCGCCGAATCCGCGTCCGTGCGCGCCACGAGAATCGTCGGGACGTCCAGCACGTCCGCCGCCAAGCGCGCCGACACCAGCGTCCGCAGGAATTGGCTCGTCGGCACCAGGACCTTGCCGCCCAGGTGGCCGCACTTCTTCTCGGACGACAGCTGGTCCTCAAAGTGCACGCCCGCCGCGCCCGCGTCGATCATCTGCTTCATCAGCTCGTAGGCATTGAGCGGACCACCAAAGCCGGCTTCCGCGTCCGCCAGAATCGGCGCAAACCAATGGTGTTCGCCGCGCTTGCCCTCGGCGTACTCCAGCTGATCCGCGCGCTGCAGCGCGTTGTTGATGCGCCGCACCACGGCCGGCACGCTGTTCGCCGGATACAGGCTTTGGTCGGGATACGTCTGGCCCGACAGGTTCGCATCGGCGGCGACCTGCCAACCCGACAGATACACGGCCTTGAGACCCGCGCGCACTTGCTGCACCGCCTGGCCACCGGTCAGCGCGCCCAGCGCATTGACGTACGGCTCCGTTTTCATCAGGTTCCACAGCCGTTCCGCGCCGAGACGCGCCAGCGTGTACTCAATGGTCACCGTGCCGCGCAGGCGCTTGACGTCCTCCTCGGAATACGGGCGGACGATGCCAGCCCAACGGTTCGGGGTATTCGGGGACGAAGCGGGAGCGTAGGGAGCCATGAGAATCCTCCAAGGAAGTGAGAAAGTTTGACGCGCGATTACACTTGCACGAGATACGGATAAGCGCCAAGGGTGAGAAAGTCCGCCAGTTCGGTCGCGGTCGACCATGCTGCGAACAATTGAGCAGCCAGCGCAAACCGGCCGTGTTGCCAGCGATCCGGACCGACTTCGGCCTGAATCACCTGGAGTTCTTGCGACAGGATCGCGTCGAACAGCGCGCGGTCGACGACGCGACCGTCTTCCAGCTTGGCTTGGTGGTGCAGCCACTGCCAAACCTGCGAACGCGAGATTTCCGCCGTCGCGGCGTCTTCCATCAAGTTGTACAACGGCACGCAGCCATTGCCGCGCAGCCACGCCTCGATGTAGTGCACGCCCACGCGGATATTCTCGCGCAGGCCATGCTCCGTGCGCTTGCCGACCGGCACGGCCAGCAAATCCGCCGCCGTCACGGGCGCGGTATTCGGCGTCTTGTCGATTTGGTTCGGCGTCGGCATCCCGGCGTCAAAAATCTCCTTGGCGATCGCCACCAGCGCCGGGTGCGCGACCCAGGTGCCGTCGTGACCGCCCGCCACTTCCCGCCGCTTGTCCGCGCGCACGCGCTCCAGCGCGGCCTCGTTCGCTGCCGGGTCGTTCTTGATGGGAATCTGCGCCGCCATGCCGCCCATCGCGTGAATGCCGCGCTTGTGGCAGGTCTGCACCAGCAGCCGCGTGTACGACGCCATGTTGTGCTGCGTCATCCCGACGTCCTTGCGGTCCGGCAGCACCTTGTCGGCATGTTCCTTGAGCGTCTTGATGTAGCTGAAAATGTAGTCCCATCGCCCACAATTCAGCCCCGCCGAATGGTCGCGCAGCTCGTACAGAATCTCGTCCATCTCAAACGCCGCCGGCAGCGTCTCAATCAGCACCGTCGCGCGCACCGAGCCCTGCGGAATCCCCAGCGTCTTCTGCGCCAGCACGAACACGTCGTTCCACAGCCGCGCTTCCAGGTGCGATTGCATCTTGGGCAGGTAGAAATACGGCCCCGAACCGCGCGCCAGCGACTCCTTGGCGTTGTGGAAGAAATACAGGCCGAAATCGAACAGCGAACCGGAAATCGCCTTGCCGCCCAACGTCACATGCGCTTCTTCCAGATGCCAACCACGCGGCCGCACCAGCAGCGTCGCGATTTTGTCGTTCAGCTTGTAGGCCTTGCCGCCATCCTGCTGATAGCTGATGGTCTTGCGCACCGCGTCGCCGAGGTTGATGTGCCCGTCGAGGTTGTTGTCCCAACTCGGCGCATTGGCGTCTTCAAAATCCGCCATGAACACGCTCGCGCCGGAATTCAGCGCGTTGATGACCATCTTGCGGTCCACCGGCCCGGTGATCTCCACGCGGCGGTCGAGCAAATCCGCTGGAATCGCCGCAACTTTCCATTGGCCAGCGCGAATCTCCGCGGTTTCCGGCAGAAAATCCGGCAGTCCGCCCGCGTCATAGCGCGCCTGCACGACTTTGCGCGCCTGCAGCAGATCCCGCCGCCGCTGGCCAAAGGTCTGCTCCAGCAGCGCCACGAAGGCCAAGGATTCCGGCGTCAAAATGCGCTCGTAGCCCGGACGCATGGCGCCCAGAACCGTCAATGTCGCGGGCGATTTGGAAGTGTGAGCAAACGTCATCGTTGGCCTCCGAGCCGGGCATATTGTTTACAAACCGCGACAAGTAGTCAATAGATGCCGTCGTTTCATCGTGTTGACTGTGTAAAGTTCGGGCTGTAAACTCTCGTCAACGTGTAAAGGTTGTCAACACGACGGATGGAACGGGCGATGGCGGACGGACAAAAACTGAGTGCTCAAGGTAAGCTGGCGACGACCCAAGGCAAGCTCGGCGCGAAGATTCGCATGCTGCGACGCAAAGAGCAGATGTCGCAAGCGGAACTGGCGCGGCGCCTCGTGATTTCAGCCAGTTACTTGAATCTCATCGAACATGACCAGCGGGCGCTGACGGCCGAACTGCTGATTCGGCTGGCACAAGTGCTGCCCATCGACCTGCAGTCGCTGTCTGGCCGGGCGGAGGAGCGGCTGTCCGCGGATCTGATGGAGGCCTTTTCCGACCCGTTTTTTGACGGTCACAACCTGATGGCGACGGAAGTGCGTGAAGTGGCGGAGCAATCGCCCAACGTCGTGCGGGCGATTCTCGCGCTGTTTGAAGGCTGGCAGGCGGCGCGCAATTTGAACGAAACGCTGGCGTCCAAGGTCTACGCCGATCAGAACCTGCCGGGCGTCACGGCGTCGCGGCTGCCGTCGGAAGAGGTCAACGACTTCGTCCAGCAACACATGAACTTTTTTCCGGAATTGGAAGAAGCGGCCGAAGCCCTCTGGCGCAACGCGCCCTTGCAGGCGGACGACCTGAGCGCGGGCCTGCAACGCGTGCTGACGCGCGACCTGGGCGTGGACGTGCAAGTGCATCGCTCGGGCGGGCGGCCATCGCCGCTGCGGCGCTATGACCCGGAGCGCAAGGTCCTGCACCTGTCGGAGGTGCTCACGGCGCACAGTCGGCGGTTCCAGATGGCGGTGCAAATTGCCCTGCTGCTGATTCCGGATTTGGTCGACAAGCTGAGCGATGATGCGGTCCTGACGTCGCACGAATCGCGGACGCTGGGACGGCTGGTGCTGGCGAACTACTTTGCCTCGGCGGTTGTGATGCCCTACGAGCCGTTCCTGGAGGTGACGCAGCGCGAACGCTATGACATCGAGCTGCTGGGCAACCGCTTTGGCGCGAGCTTTGAGCAGGTTTGCCATCGCCTGACGACGTTGCAGCGTCCGGGGCGCGAGGGCGTGCCGCTGCACTTTGTGCGCGTCGACTTGGCCGGCAATATTTCCAAGCATTTCAGCGCGTCCGGCATTCGCTTCGCGCGATTCTCCGGCGCCTGCCCGCGCTGGAACATCCACGCGGCGTTCCTGACGCCTGGGCTCATCCGCACGCAGCTGTCCAAGATGCCCGATGGCAACACGTTCTTCTGCCTCGCCCGCACCGTGCCCAAAGGCCGCGGCGGCTTCCACGCGTCGCACACCGTCCACGCCATCGGCCTCGGCTGCAACGTGCGCTTTGCCAGCCAGTTGGTCTACGCCGACGGCATGGACCTGCAGCGCCTCGACTCCGCGATTCCCGTCGGCGTCACCTGTCGCCTCTGCGAACGCATGGACTGCGACCAGCGGGCGTTCCCGAGCTTGCGCCACACCATGCAGGTCGACGAAAACGTCCGCGGTGCATCGCCGTACATGCTCAGCCTCGGCTGACGGCAGAATTTCTGCTACCCTCGCGACGAAGCGGTTTTCCGCACCGAGGGAACGTCATGTTGTTGCGTCAGTTCGGCATTTTGACAAGCCTTTTCGCGCTGACCTCTTGCGGCGGCAATCCAGGCGGAAAACAGGTCGTTGGGGAGCGCACGGCCCTCGCCGCGCCGGCAGCCGTCGCGCTGGCCGCCCATGCGGACGCCGATCATGCCTACGTCGCCGGTGGCTTGCAGGACCTCGACAAGGTCACCGAGCATTTCATGGCGGCGCTCGAGTCGTTGCCGGAGCCCACGCGCGCGCAAATCCAAACCGCCGTTTCACGCCCGAAACTTCTGGAATGGTTTGGCTTTGACCCGACCAAACGCGCTGGCTGGGATGATATCGGCGTCGATGCCGCGGCGGGCGTTTTCTTTGTCATGGACGATCGCTGGCCAGCGGGCGATGGGCCGATCCGCCAGCCCGTCCTGTTCGCCCGGCTGAGCAACGTGGAGCACTGGAAGGCGCTGCTCGCGCGCAAAGGCGCGGTCTTTGCCAAGGAAGCGCCGACGCCGGGCACGAGCGAGGCGGTGGAAACGTGCGACATCGGCAAGATGACGATTTGGCTGGCGCGCTCCGGCCAGGACTACGCGTTGACGTTGGGCACAAGCACGGACGCGCCGGAGGTCAAAGCCGCGGCGGAGAAGGCGTTCCTGCAGATTGCCCACATGCCGACCACGTCACTGGACCAGACCAAGGGCTGGAAAGCCGCCGTGCGCGACGCGGGGCGGCCGTGGCTGGTGACCTGGGCGCGAACGGCGGATTTGGGTCTGGTGGGCAAGGGCGAACCGTCGTCGGACATGGCGCATTTTGCCAAGCTGTTTCCGCAGTTCGCGTGGTGGCTGGGCGATGGCTGGGCCGTGCGTGCGACGATGCTGCCGGTTGCGCGTCAGAGCTTGCAGGACATGTTCGTTCCGGAGAAAGCGGCGCCGGCGTGCGCGGCCTTGATTCCAGCGGAAGGCTGGGGCGCGTTGCGCCTGTCGCTGCATCTCAACAAGTTTACCGACGGCTTGCTGCGTCTGGCGCCGCCGTCGGCGTCGAACGAGGAGCGCGCCGTGATGGCCGCGGCATTGACGAGTGCCCTGGCACTGACCGGCTTGCCACCGGGCGACGTGATGGCCGCGTGGAGTGGCCACGTGTGCGGCGCGGTGGATCTGGCGACGATTCCGCCGATGCTGAGCGGCGAAGGCATGCCGAATTGGCTGCTCGTGCTCGGGGTCCAGGACGGCGTGAAGGCGGACGCGGCGCTGGCGGCGCTTGCAGACCGCGCCAAGAACCAGATGAGCATGGCGGTGCGAACGGCGACCATCGCGGGGCAGCAGGGCTATTTCGTCCAAGCCGGCCCCTTCGGCATTGCGGCGGTGCGCGACGCCGAACGCATCGTGTTTGGGCCATCGCCGGAAGCGTTGAATGCCGCCCTCGCCCGCCCCGCTGGCGCGTCGTTGGCCAGCACCGCGATGGCCGATGCCTTGGACGGCCGCAGCATCTTCGGCCTCATCGTCGACCTGCGCACCGCTCGCGACATTGCGCTTGGCGTGATGCAGGCGCGGCAAATGGACGACGAACAGGCCAAAACGGTTTCCGATACGTTCACGTCGATCCTCGGCAATGCCCGGCTGGCCGGGATTGCGCTGCGCCTGGAGGACGAGACGCTGGCGCTGGGACCGGCGGGCGTGTCTGAAGGCGGCTGGTCCGGTGGAACCATGATCGGCATCCTCGCGGCGATCGCCATTCCGCAATTTCACAAGTATCTCGCACTGGCCAAGGCTGCCGAGGCCCGCGCGAATCTGCGGCAAATGCGCGAATCGGCGATGGTCTTCCTGTTGACGGATCGCGTCGACCCGAAGACCGGCAAGCTCGCCGCACCGCGTTTTCCACAGACCACCGTCGTGACGCCCGGAGTGAGCTGCTGCGATCCAGCCGTTGACCGCGACGGGGATCAGCGTTGCGACGCGGACCCGACGCCGTGGCAGCAAGTGGGCTGGCAGGAGTTGGGTTTCCAGCCCGATGGCCAGCACAGCTTCCGCTATCGTTTCGAGTCAGCCGGCACCGGCGATGCCGCGTCATTCGTCGCCAGCGCGTACGGCGATCTCGATTGCGATGGCATCCAATCCACCTTCCAGGTCACGGCCAGGCCGTGCAAGGGCAAGGGATGCAAGGACAAATTCCGCATCGACGAAAAGGAAACCAACGCCAATGAGTGAGGCACCACGTCTCCGCTTTGACCGCCATGAGCTTGCGGGCGCCTTTGGCGACATCGGCACCGATTTGCCCCTGCTGATCGCGCTGGTGGCGACCTGCGGTCTGGACGCTGCGAGCGTCTGCATCGTCTTCGGCGGGATGCAAATCGCCACTGGCATGTTGTATGGCATGCCCATGCCGGTCCAGCCACTCAAGGCGATGGCGACCATCATGCTCGCCAAGCACCTGTCGGCCGGCACGCTGGCGGGCGGTGGCCTCGTCATCGGCGTGGTGATGTTGCTGCTGGCTGTGACCGGGCTGCTGGATTGGCTGGCGCGCGTGATACCTCGGGAAGTTGTGCGCGGCATTCAACTGGGACTTGGCCTGACGCTGGCGACGCTGGCGCTGAAGAACTACGCGGCGGCCGATGGGATCCCGGGCTATCTGCTCGCAACCGTGGCGCTGGTGCTCCTGTTGGTCTTGCGCAAACAGCACCGCATCCCCGCGCCGCTGGTCGTCATCGCGCTGGGTGCGGTGTACGCGCTCCTGCGCCACCACGGCCCGGCAACGTTCGGCGATTCCTTCGGCCTGAGACTGCCATCGTTTCGCGTGCCGACCACCGAAGAACTGACCCAGGGCGCGCTCCTCCTCGCGCTGCCGCAGCTGCCCCTGTCCTTGGGCAACTCCGTCATCGCGACCAGCCAGACCGCCCACGACCTGTTCCCGAACCGGCCCGTCTCGGTCCGCAAGATCGGCTTCACCTACGCCGCCATGAACCTCATCGCGCCGTGGTTCGGCGGCGTGCCGGTCTGCCACGGCTGCGGCGGCCTGGTCGGCTTCTACGGCTTCGGCGCGCGTACCGGCGGCGCCGCAGTCCTCTACGGTTCGATGTATTTGGTACTCGGTCTGCTTTTTGCGCCGGGCTTCACGCACGTCGTGCACGTTTTCCCCATGCCCGTGCTGGGCGTGGTGCTGCTTTTCGAAGCGATCGCGCTGATGACCTTGGTTGGCGATGTTGCCCGCGAGCGCGGCGCGCTGTGGATTGCGCTCCTGGTCGCAAGCGCGGTCATCGCGCTGCCGTACGGCTACCTCGTTGGCCTGGTGATCGGCACATTGCTGGCCTCCGCCATGCGCCGCGGCTGGGTCTTGCCGCAGGCCGCAGGCCGCCCGCCGGAAGCGTGAGCTACTTGGCGTCCATGAAGAACGCCACGTGGCCGTGGGGCGACGTGTCACCATCATCGCAATCGCCGTACAGGTGAAAGCGCACTGTCCAGCGACCGGGCTGGTCAAAGTGAATCGGTCCGACCAGATAGCGTCCCGGCGTTGACGTTTCCTGGGACGTCTGCCCGGAATTGTCCACTGCATGACTCGTGAGCGGATCGCCTGTGTCCACAAGCACTTCGGCGTAGACCGGATGCTCCGTCACCACGAGATGGCTCGCAGGCTTGCCGTCGCTCTTGGTCGTCACGTCGACCTGGTAATACACGTCTTCATTCAACGCGGCGCCCGTCGATTGCCAAGCGACGTGGTATTTGCAGTCGTCATCATCTGCTTCAGCACCCTTGTGGGTGGGTCCGTATTCCGCCACAAGGTCGTCAGTTCCGTTTGCCGAGGTCGCGTCACCGCCCGCTGCGATGCCGTCCAGGCCGCTTGCGTCGGTGGACGCCTTGCACGTCGCGGCATCGACCGTGGGCACCGCTTTGCCCTTGCAGGCATCGTCCGCCGTGTCTGGCGCAACCAAGCCAAATGCGCCGAACGTCCGTGGCGTAGCGTCCGTGACGGCGGGCGTGCGGCATCCGGCCGCAAGAAACAAAATCACAGGTGCAATCGATCGCATGAACGTCTCCTTGGGGGCCGGTTGACCCAGTCACGGTCCCGAGCAGCACGCGGCCCAATCCGGGCGACAGAAGGTCGGCTGGATCTGGCAGAGCATGGACAGGCACATCGTGTCGGTCGCGCAGACGCCCTTGCAGGTGTTGGTGGGATCCGCGCCGCAGGTCGGCGGTGTCGTGCTGCCACAGGAACACGCGTCGTAGTCGGCGCAGCACGTGCCCTTGGCCTTGCAGTCCGACGCGCAGCTGCAACCGCCAAACGGCCCGGCGGCTTGCCCGCATTTGCCGTTGCAGGTGTTGTTCACGTCAGCGCCACACGTCGCAGTTCCGCAGTTCGCGACCGATGTGTGCACGCACGGGTCGACGCCGGTAGCGTTGGCGTTGCAGGAATCGGTCGTGCACGCGTTGCCGTCGTCGCAGTTCAAGGCGACGTGCTGGCAGCCGGGGCCGTTGACACACGAGTCCGTGGTGCACGGGTTGTTGTCCGTGCAGGTTGCCGGCGTGCCACCCTGACACGCGCCGTTCTTGCAGGTTTCATTGCTGGTGCAGGCGTTGCCGTCATTGCAGGACGCGCCGTTGCTGTACGCGCAGCCGCTGGCCGAGCACACGCCCGCGCCACATGCCCCAGTGCTGCTGCAGGCCTGCCCCGTGCTGGCGTATCCGCTGCGGTTCGCGACGCACGGAAAGAAGCTGTTGTTGGCGCACGTGCCACTGCCGGCGGTGCAGACGTCGGGATGACACGCAAAGTCGCTGCCGCACCACTTGTCGGCGTCGCAGTCGACATCGCTCACGCACTCCACGCACATCCCGGTCGCCTTGTTGCAGACAAACGTGCAGTCCTTGCTGGACGTGCAGGTCTTCTGGACGGTGCAGAGGTTGGCGACGCAGACCTGTTCGCCGCTGCAGTCGGCCTTGCTGTTGCAGTCGACGCAGAGTCCGCTGGCCAGATTGCAGACTTGATTCGTGGCCTTGCACGCGACGTCCGATTTGCACCCGGGTTTGCCGGAATCGGTCGTCGTCACGCCATCCAAGCCGGGCGCCGTGTCCGTGACAACCGGCGCATCGGTCAGCGGAACGGCATCCAGCTCGACGCCATCCGTGGGTTGCAGCACGTCCAGCGGGCTCACATCCGCCCCGGCGGCATCGGTCCCAGCGGCCGCGTCGAGACCGACGATGACATCCCCGGTCGCCGGCGTGGCATCGGCCGAGAGCTGACCATCGGCTGCCGCGTCACCGATACTGACAAAGACGCCACCGCCGCCACCCGATGTTGCGCTGCACGCAGTCACAAGCAACGCAGCCAAGCACGCGCCCAGCTTTGCCGGTCGCCACACGCCGTCCAATTGTCCAAACATGCCTACTCGCTCTGTGGCGGTTTGGGTCGATTGCGCCCGTCCAACCAGGCCATCGCCAATGCCAACGCGACGGAGCTTACCAAAACGATCGCCGCAAGCGCCAGCCAGCCATCTTGCGTGGAATTGGCCGCGCAGACGACACAGTCCGCAAAAGGCAGTCGGATCATGACCTAAGCGCTCGCCGTCGCCGTCTTGGACGGTCGCGCCGACGGCGGCACTTCCAGCGCCGCTTCCAGCACATCGTCCATGCGCGTGGCAAACACGAACTCCACGCCCGCGCGCGCCTGTTCCGGGATGTCCCGCAGATCCTTCTTGTTGCGAATCGGCAGGATGATCTTCTTGATCCCGCCGCGCATCGCCGCCAGCACTTTGTCCTTGATGCCGCCGACCGGCAGCACCAGACCACGCAGCGTCGCTTCGCCGGTCATCGACACGTCGCCGCGCACGCGCACGCCCGTGAGCAGGGACACCAGCGCCGTGTACATCGTCACGCCCGCCGACGGCCCATCCTTGGGCGTCGCGCCTGCCGGGAAGTGGATGTGAATGTCCCACTCCTCGAACATCTTGCGCTCGATGCCCAGCTTCTCGGCGTTCGCTTCGACCAAGGACAGCGCAATCTGCGCCGACTCCTTCATCACATCGCCCAGTTGCCCCGTCAGCCGCAGCTTGCCACGGCCTGGCATCTTGGACGTTTCGATGAACAGCAAGTCGCCGCCCGCCCGTGTCCACGCCATGCCCGTCGCCACACCCGGCGCTTCCGTGCGCGTCGCCGTCTCCGGCTCGTACGCGAAGTTGCCGAGCATCTCGTCCAGATCGTCGATGTTCAGCGTCCGTTCCGTGTAGTCGCCCTTGGCAATACCCACCGCGACGTTGCGTGCGATGTCAGCCATCCGCCGTTCCAGGTTGCGCACGCCGGCTTCCCGCGTGTAGTGCGAGATCACGCGATCCAGCACGTCATCGGGCAGCACCAATTGCTCCGGCCGCAGACCGTGTTCCTTGATCTGCTTGGGCATCAAGTGCCTGCGCGCAATGTGGAATTTCTCCTCATGCGTGTAGCCCGACAGCTCAATGACCTCCATGCGATCCAGCAGCGGCGGCGGAATCGTGTCCGTCGTGTTCGCCGTGGCGATGAACAGGATCTTGGACAGATCGAACGCGGTATCCAGATAGTGATCCGAGAACGTGTGGTTCTGCTCCGGATCCAGCACCTCCAGCAGCGCCGCCGTCGGATCGCCGCGCCAGTCGTGGGTCAGCTTGTCCACTTCATCCAGAATCATCACAGGATTGCGCGACTCCGCCTTCTTCATCGCCATGATGATCTTGCCGGGCATCGCGCCGATGTACGTGCGCCGGTGACCGCGAATCTCCGCTTCATCGCGCACGCCGCCGAGACTGAGCCGCTGGAACTTGCGCCCCAACGATTCGGCGATGCTGTGGCCCAACGACGTCTTGCCCACGCCCGGAGGCCCGACCAGGCACAGCACCGGGCCGCGCATGTCGTTCTTCAGCTTGGAAACCGCCAAATACTCAATGATCCGCGTCTTGATCTTCTCCAGACCGTAGTGCCGTTCCTCCAGCACCTTCTCCGCGTGCTTCAGATCGAGGTTGTCCTCGGTCATCGTGCTCCACGGCAGTTCACTGAACCATTCCAAGTACGTACGCGCCACCGTGTATTCCGGCGAGCCGGCCTGAATGGTCCGCAGCCGCTTCAGTTCCTTCGTCGCGATCTTGAGCGCCTCTTCCGGCAGACCGACCTTCATCAGCCGCTCTTCCAGTTCGCCCAGTTCGTCGCCCTCGCCGCCTTCCAGCTCACCCAGCTCTTTCTGAATGGCTTTCAGCTGCTTGCGCAACACGTACTCGCGCTGGCTCTTGTTCAGGTCGCCTTTGACCTCGGAGTTGATGCGCTGGCTGATCCGCAGGATTTCCACCTGCTGGATCACCAAATGCAACGTCTTCGTCAGCATTTCCTGCAAGTTTGACGCCTGCAGCACATCCACTTTCTCCTCGACCGTCACGCCCAGGTGCGTCAGCAGCAGGTAGACAAGGCGCGCCGGATGCTCGAAATTTTCCTGCAAATCCGCGGCATTGATCGGCAGCTCCGGCACCATGTTGACCAGCTCGATGGCGGTATCGCGCACCGAATGCACCAGCGCCTGGATCTGCGGATCGGCGTCGTCCTTCTCGCTCAGCAGCTCCACGTCCGCCGACAGATACGGATCTTCCTGACAAATCCCTGTGATCTTGAAGCGGTCCACACCGCGAATCACGACGTGATACGTCTCCGCGCCGTTGCGCAGCACCTTGATGAGCTGCCCGGTACAGCCGGCCCAATACAGTTCATCCGGCTTGGGATTGTCGACGCTCTTGTCTTTCTGCGCGACGACGCCCACCACGGCGGCGCGGCGATCACCCAGACTTTCCAGCAACTTGATGGACTTGCCGCGACCGATGACCACGGGCATCACGGCGCCAGGGAACAGCACCGCATTGCGCAGCGCGAGAATCGGCAGATTGTGCAACGTGCTGCCGGTTTGAATGGGTTCAGGCACTTCCGTACTGTCGGGGGTTGTTTTTTCGGATGACATGGCTTCCTTCCCGTGCCGACCCATGGTCAGCGTGCCTGAGGACCTACTCCGTCGCCGTTTTGCCGACGACGGCGGTCCTGTGTTCACTATAGCCAAGCACGCCACAGCTTCAAGTCAAGGCCACCCGCGTCCGCAAGCGTAGCCTGAACCGTCATGGCGCCATCTCCGCGGCCACTCGCAACCACGGTGGCACAAAGATTCCCGCTGTTTCCAGGCTCAGAACGGCCACCGCCGCGAAGGTCGGCGGTCCGTACGCCGCGCGCCACGCCAGCAGGAACAGCTTGTGGCGCTCATCGCCCGCTTCGTGCAACGTCCGGATGTGCAGGTCCATCGCTGTGTCGTCGAGTGTCGCCAGCGCCGCGGTCGCGCCCAGCCACGAGGCAGGAACAACGGCTTTGGCATCGGCCAGAACTTCGGCTTCTTTTTGCCAAGTTGCGGCGACAATCGCGCGACCACCGGCGCAGGCAAAGACCATGCGCGCACGCAGCTCCAGAATCCGCCGGCCCAAGCGGTGCGCCTCGTCCTGCACCTCGCCGGCCCACGCTTCCGCACGCGCGCGATCGCCCAGCCACAGCGCCGCGTTCGCCTGTGCGAGCCGCAGCGTCAGATAGTCCACCCGCGCCTCGCGTCGTGTGGCCAGCTGTGCCATCTCGTCCAAACCCGCCGTGGTATCGACGCCAGAGAGCGCCGCGCGCTCGACACACAGCGCGCCAATTCCGACCGCTTCCTGCCACGACTCCGCCAGCCCCAATTCCGTCACCGTCGCGTCAAAGTCGCCGAGGTCCAGCCGCCGCCAGGCAACCTGGGCGCGCAACAGCAGCCGTTCCCGCGCACTGGCCGGCCTCACGCCTTTTCGCCGCCGCATCTGCTTCTGCGCCAGACGATCGCTCGACGCAAGCAAGGACACGGTAGCGACCGCAAGGTCCACCTCATCGGTCATCGGCCGATCGGCGCGCGCCACAAAGGCGCGGTGAGCCTCCCGAAGCTGCGCAAGTGCGACGTCCATTTGCCCCGCCGCGGCGTGGAGCTGGGCCAAATTCAGCGCGACAAATGCCTCACCGGCTTGATCCTCGCTCGTTGAGATCGCGGTGGCGACGCGTTGGAGCGACCGCACCGCGTCGCCGACCGGCCCCATCATCGCCTGGGTCATGGCCAAGCTCATGGCCGCCCGCCGCGCGGAGCGCACATCGCCCAGCAGGTCCGCCATGGCCGTCGCGCCGCGAAACGCTTCCATCGCGCGGACATAGTCGCCCATCTGCCGCAGGACATTGCCCAGGTTCTGCAAGGCCAACAGCCGCATCGGCTGAATGCCAGCGGTCGCCGGCAGATCGACAACTTCCTGGAACAAGCGCAGCGCCTCATCCAGCTTGCCGCCCGAACGGTCCAAATCGCCAAGACAAATCAGGGTATTGGCGATGCCGGGTTCATGCGGTCCATCGCGAAATCGCTGCAACGCCTCCGTCAGCAATTCGCGCGACTCCGCCACGATCGACGTCACGTGTCCCGCCACTTTGGGCAGCAGCCGTGCAACGTTTCCCGCCGCCATGGCGATCCCCAGGTTGTCCTCGCGCAGCCGCTGCCGTTCCAATACGCCGCGATGCGCGGCCACGGCCGACATCAGGTCTCCCTGCAGCTCCGCCAGAACGGCCAATTCCGACGTTGCCGCCAACACACGCGGTTCCAGACCACGGCGATTGGCCTCAGCGCGCGCCCACAGGAGCCATTCCGTGGCCTCGGCATAGCGCCCCGCACGCAGCGCCGCCCGACCGCGCAAAAGCGCCGCCGCACAAGCCCCGTCGATGTCGCCAGCCGCCAGAAACAGCTCGCGCGCGCGATCGGCCAGACGGGACGCAATGGCCGTTTTGCCTTCGCCAAAACGCAGCACAGCTTCGCGAAACAGTCCGATCGCGATAGGCCGTTCCGACATCAGACCATCACGCTGCCGGCGGAAATGTCGATGCCCTGTCCGGTCAACACGTCGCCGGTCGGCCCGACCAGGAATTCCACATACGCGGCAATTTCCTCGGGCTTGATCATCCGCCGCACGGGTTGCGCATCCATTTGCTGCTGCAGCACTTTTTCCAGCGATACGCCGCGCTTGTCGGCAATCGACTGCATGGACGCGCGCGCCATGTCGGTGTCTACCCAGCCCGGATTCAGCGCGTTGACGCGAATGCCACGGTGCGCCCACTCCAACGCCATCGTGCGCACAACACCCTGGATCGCGTGCTTGGACGCGACGTACGCGATCGAGCCTGGCGCGCCGAATCGGCCGAGCACGCTGCCGATGAAGACCACGCGCCCACCCGGCGGCATGTGCGCACACGCGAGTTGGGCGAGGAAGACCGTGCCTGTCAGGTTCACGTCGATGATCTCGCGAAATCTGGCGCGATTCTCCGCGCTCAAGTCAGACAGCGGCGTGGCGGCATTCGTGCCGGCGTTGCAGATCAGGATGTCGATGGGTCCAAATCGGCTTTCCGCGGCGACGATGGCTGCGTCGATGGACCGGTCTTTCGCCAGATCGAGAGGAAGCGCCTGCGCCCGGTCGGGACCCAAATCGCGCGCAAGGCTGAGCAGCGCGTCATGCGAACGCGCGGCCAGGGAAAAACGGTGCGTCCCCTCGGCCAGGCGTCGGGCGATCGCTTCGCCAATGCCACGCGAAGCGCCGGAAATGAAGACATGCTTCGGCCGCGCACCGAGATGCATTTCGAGTTCTGACTGCGGCAAACGGACTGTGACCATGCGCGAACCTCCGGAAGGTAGGCTGGCGGGCGCAACGGACCGTGTCAAGCGACCCGCTATACACCCCTGCATGGACTCGGAGTCAAATATCTTGTGTCGCCGCGAGTCGGCCGGCAGGGACGCGAGCTTGGCGACCCGGCCAGCAACCTAGACATGCCTACCGCAAAACAGCATTTGATCTCCAGTCTTGGCAGGCATGTTTAGAACGACAGCGTCGCACGCAGCGCCGGCCCGCGTCCGCGATCCGCGTCGGCGAAGCGATACTGCGCGTTCACTTCCAGCCAGCCCGTCGGGGCGTGGTAGCGATCCTCGCCGAACCACGCACGCAGGCTCAAGCCGGGGCCAATCGCATCGACCAACTGGTCGCGCGCCGCGCTGTCGTAGTCCACGGCCAGGAGAAAATGCGGGTAGATCGTGAGGCGATTGTATTTCGGCATCGGCAGCGCAAGGCCGTAGCGCACTTCCGTGCCAACCAGCAGCCGACGCGCGTTCAGGTAGTACGCCGCCTCGCCGTAGACTTGCCAGCTCTGCCATTCCCGTTTGTCGACGCGCAGATCCGTGCCATCGCCGGTCGAATAGCCGACGCGGAAGAGCCAATCGTTCTCGGCGAATCGCCCGACGGCAAACAGCCGCTCAGCGGTCAGGGCGATATTCTGGGTGGCGAGCGGCTTGAAGCGAATGCCGAGGGTTTCCTGGGTCGTTTGCAGGCCGATCGGGCCATTCATGCCGTTGCGAAAGTTCAGATAGCTGCGGACAAAGAACTGCACCGTCCGGCCGTCGCGGTAACCGATCACCGGTGGTTGCCAAAACGCTTCGATGCCGCCCTGCCACACGTCGAGCGCGCCGGCGTGGTACGGCGTGCCGATCAGCATGCCCCAACGGCGTTCCATGGTTTCGATCTCGCGCCGGTAGCCAAACATCCGCTGTTCCGTGAAGCTGTGCTCGAACTCGGCGAGATCGAGACAAAAACGGAAATAGCGGCTGGCCTTGGCGTTGTCGTTCAGACGTTTGGCGGCGTAGGCAGCGTCGGCAAAATGGAACGCCTTGCCGGAGCCAAAGGCAAAGCCACGTTCAAACGCAGCCAGTCCGGCCGCATCGTCGTGTTGCCGCAAGTAGGCGTATCCCAAGTTGAGTTGCTTGTCGCCACGTGCATCGGCCACCGCTTCCAGGGCTTCTGCCAACAGACGCTCGCCCGCTTGCCGGAATTCATCGTCCGGCGCGTTGGCCAAAATCCATCTGGCAGTCGCAACAGCGGAGATGCGATCGTGCGCCGCGTTCTGTGCCCGCCCCAAGCGCAACCGAACGGTCGGATCTGCGTCCTCGCTCAACTGGAGAAGTGCCGCAAGTGCGCCGTCGGGATCCTTGGCCGCGGTCGCACTGTCTGCCGCGGCGAATGCCAAATTGCGCCGCTGTTCCGGCAGCCAGGCGTTGCCTTGCAGCGCCTTGCCAAAGGCCGCCTGGGCCTGCTTGAAATCGCGCAGCATGAACAGGAGATAGCCGGTCTGGGACCACAGCTGCGCGTCGTCGGGAAATCGCTCTGCGAGTTCACCAGCCAGTTGCCGCGCTTCGTCCAGCTTGCCGTCACGCACCAGCACGTCCAAGAACGACCGACCCAGAAAGGCATTTTGGCGGTCCTGCTGATAAGCCTGCCGCGCCTGAGCTTGGGCCGAAGTCACGTCGGGCTTGGCGTCCTCGCCGCGGCCAGTTCGCGGAATCGCCAGCACGGCGATGGCCAGCGCTACCGTCGCTAGCCGTCGCCAGAATGCGTGACGCATCTCCATGCGGTCGGCCTCAATTGCGTGAATGATGCCCGTCGTCCGGTGCTGCCGCTTCGACCCAGCGCGCAACTTCGTGGTCGCACGCTACGACATACGCGACGTGCATACCGGTGACCGCGCGAATTCGCTGCGTCACACTGCTGGCCGGCCGGGTCGCGACCGCGACTTGCAGCGTGTCCCCGCCCGCCCGCGCATACGGCACCACTTGATGACGCCGCATCAATTCGCTTGGAATCGCCCCCGCCACCGACGGCAGCGGCATCGAATCGCGCCGCACCCGCGGCAATTCCGCCTGTTCCGCGATGGTATCCGCCAGAACCTCCGGGCACAGCCGACCGCCGCGCAGCAGAGCCTGCCCGAGCCGCAAACCACTCTCGCGTTGCAGCGCCATGGCCGACTCCAATTGCTCCGGGGAAATCACGCCGCGATCGACCAGCATGTCGCCGAGCCGTCGACGATGACGCACCAGTTCAGCATTGGACGGAAAGGTGTGGGCCGTCTTGTCCCACGCGATCGGCTTGTGGTTGATCAAGTGCTGGATGTACTGGGTCCACGCCCGGCAAACGGCGGCGAAATTGATAAAATTGTTGAAAATGGTGCGCGGCAGGCTGGTCAGTCCTTGCGCGAGCCCGTGGGATCGCGTCACGAAATACACGCGCTCGCCAATCCGGTTCGCCAGCAGCAGGATGTTGACCAGCAAGACGGGACGGAGCCACGCACTGAAGATGACCAGCCGGGTCGCGGCCCGGCTCGCGAGGTGCTGGTCGTTGAGCAGCGTGACTGCCAGGGTATTGGCCAGGACAAAGTAGGCGAGAATCGAGAAAGGCGCCGTGACGATGCCCTTGCGATCGCGGAACAACATGTACTTCGTCATCAGCGAGCCGCGCCATTGCAACTGCGCCCAGCCCAGGAAGGAAATGCCCAGAATCCAGCGCGCCCGCTGGCGATAGGCGGCGCGAAAGGTCGAGGGGAAATACTCGCACGTCGCCAGCAAGCCCGCCGCTGTGGCCGAACGGCGCCACGCCATGCCCGCCCGTTGCGCTGGCTCCGGCTGAACGGGAAACCGCGCGAAGGTCTGCCGTTTGAACCCGAGAGCGGCCAAGCGAAAACTGAAGTCGTAGTCTTCCGTCAACGTGCAAGTGTTGAACGCGCGGCCATCATGCGCGGCCATCAGCGCGCCAATCGCATGCCGGGCGTAGCACAGCGCCACGCCCGCTCCCGGAACGATGCCGGTCAGCCATTCGCGCACCACGATGTCCTTCTGGTGCGATTCGCTGAAGTCATCCAGATACGTGCCGCCAACCCACGCCGGCCACTTCAGTTCCAGAGACATCACGGGAAGTTGGATGAGATCGTGGTGGTCAATCTGGTCGTTGAAGTACTTCAGCTCCAGCGGATGGATGACGTCCTCACAGTCGTGCATGAGCACGCCAGCAAAACGCATCGCGTGCTCGCCCTCGTAGGCGACGATCGCGCGCAGAATCCAGTTCAGGCAATCCGCTTTGCTCGTCGGTCCATCGGCTTCGACCGTCGCGCGGCGAATCCGCAGCGGGTCGCGCGCCACCATCCGGTCCGCCTCCGCCGTTGTCGCGGCATCGTTCTGGTACGTACCCAGGAAGACGACATAGCGCTGATAGTCCAGTGTTTCCAAGGTATTTTCGATCATGTGCGCAATGACGTCCGACTCTTGCCAAGCGGGCACCATGATCGCGAACCAACGCTCCTCGCGCGCCATCAACGTCTCAACCGTGACCGGTGGAACCTGATCGCGGTGGACGACGGTACGCCAGAATTCGCGGCCCCAGAAGCAGAGATCGATGAACAGATCGTCCAGCCCGCTGAACAGGATGATGAAGGCTGTCACAACGATGAGCGTGTTCAATACGGCCAGGTAGATGGACCAGGACGCGTCAGACATGCGCACCTGCCCTCAGGTCAACCGCGGGAGCAACTCGCGGCGAATTCCGTGACCAACGCGGGCAAAACGCGCCCTGCGGCGAGTCGAGGATGCGGGGCGTTGGCTGGGGCGAAGTCTTCATCGCGGACACGCACGGGGGCGTGCTGGACCACTACAACGCAGTCGCTGCGACGAATTTGTAGCCGGCAGCTTTGACGCCGGTCACAATCGCCTGCAGTTGCGTCAGCGGATAGTACGGGTGGAAGAAGAAGCTGGCGACACCGTCGCGAATGACCAGGTTCTTCTGGGCGGTCGCGATGAGATCCGCCGGCAACCGCGCCGGATGGTTGTTGTACGGCAGCGGCTCGTAATTGCCGAGATTTTCCGGCTTCACCTTCCAGCCGTACACGTCCGTCACGGTGTATGGATAGAACAGGCCGATGGTGTGCTGCGTGTTCGGCGCGTTGATACCCAAATCGCCGCCGTAGAACAGGCCGCGGTGATAGGCCGTCGCCAGCAGGCCGCGGATGGCCTTCGAATCGACCGAGGATCCGGCATAATGCGGGTATTCGAAGATGGTCGGCGTCGTGAATCCGGCCGCTTTGAGCGCCGCAAGCCCGCTGTTGATGCGACCCACCGCCCACGTCGACGTGTCGTTCGGCACTGGACCGTCGTAGATGACGTTGTTGGTCGTCGCATCCACGTGTGCGGTGTAGAACTCAAAATCGTCCGCCGTCACGCCCGAGTACGGATTTTTCTGCGAGCCAAACTGGTGCGTGCAGCCATGCATGACGAGCGTGCCACCGTGGCTCGTGGCGTACTTGATGGCGGTAACCATCTTCGGCACGTCCGTCCACTTGATCGTCTGCGCCACGCCATTGTTGTAGGCGCCCAGCGGATCGGTGTACAGCGGGATGATCGCCACACTGAACGGGACAGCTTGGCTGTACAGGTAGTCGACGATCGCCTTGAACGCGACCGGATCCTCGGCGGGGCTCACGTCTTCCAAACGCACGAGCGCGCGGTGCTGTGTGACCGTCGTCGGCGCCAGCGCATCGAACAGCAGATCGCAGAACGCCAGATAGCGGTCGTTGAAATCGATATAGGCGAACGGCACTTCACCGACATAGGTCAGATTCGACGAGCGCACGGCCCACGGCAATGTCGTGCCATCCGCGCGCGTCGCTGTGGCCAGCGTCGTCACTTTGGTCGCGTCGAACGGGCTGAACTGCATGATGCCAGCGCCGTTGGTCGGATCGCGCGTCAGCGCCGTGCCGCGATACGTGACGGTGCTGATGGATGAAACGTCGAAAGCCCACGGATTGTAGCCATATTTGGTCACGAACGTCGTGGAACGATTGGCGAGTTGCCAAATGTTGTCGTAGATCCAGATAACCGGAATGGTCGTCGCCAGGACGTCGTCCAGGAAGGCCACCGGAATCGGCTCGTTGTAGGTCGAACCGATGTACATAACAGCTTTGTACTTGGCCAAGTCGCCTTTCACGTAGTTCGCGACCGGCTTGCTCGCCGTCGTGCCGAAGTGATTCGCCAGCGTCACGCCCGCGATGCCGTACAGTTCGCCCAGCCAGCCATACGGACCCGTACTGTCGTAAAGCACGAGCGTTCCCGACGGCGCGGTGGCGAATTCAAGCGCCGTTTCTGCTTCTGCCGGACGCGTGTCCATGCCGCGTTCCTGCGGAACCAAGCGATGCTGACCATTGTTGGCAAGCGGCGCACGCTCCAGATCGGCCGGGAACGGGTTCACGCTGGTTTGGTCGTGGTTGCCCAGGACCGTCACCGCGACTGGGGCGCCCTGCGTGGCAGCGGCGGTGGCGCCAAGCGCGGTCGCCTCGGGCGGGGCGGTGACACCGTGGTTCTGGTCCGCGTTGGGCGCTTCGTACGTCGCGCAGCCAGCAGCCGCGACAATGAAGCTTGTCATCCACAGCAAAGAACTCAAAGGTTTCATCATCCCCCCTTCTGTTTCTCGGGAGGTGCGGCAAATGCCACGGAGCCCGAGCTTGTCTAGAATAGGCGCAGTGCGCCGTAACAGCAACCGGCATTCTTTCGGCAATTTGTAAATTATTGTTAGCATTCGGTTGTCTTCGGAATCAGAGCGTGCTAACGCACCTGAATCCGCTCAAGCCTGTGCGAACACTTGGAATTTGGCTCGCGCGTGCCGACGCACGTACCCCGGAAGCGTCAGAGTTCCACGCCCCACCGCGCAGCACGCGGGTGCCCTCGGGGCTCGCAACCGGGCCGGCTGGATCGGTTGTTGTGACGGATTCGTACAAATCGTACCAATCCGCGCACCACTCCGAGACATTGCCGGCCAAATCGCACGCGCCCTGCACGCTATTTCCTGCCGCCTTGGAGCACGGCTGCGCGGTTCCACCTCCGCCGCACCCGCCGCCAGCGCCGCTGCCATCGTCCAAGATCGCCCAGGTGCAATCCGCAGGCTGGTCGCCCCATGGGTAGGTCTGCGCGAGTCCGCCACTACGCGCGGCGTATTCCCATTCCGCCTCGGTCGGAAGGCGTTTGCCTGCCCAAGCGCAATAGGCAGTGGCCTGAAACCAATCCACACAATTGACAGGCTGTTTCTCGAGGCCGGCAACCGCCCAATTGCACGCACCGGCAACGTCCGGCCTGGCGCAGGTGAATGTCGGTCCGTTCGCCGCGCTGCACTGCTGGTCCGCCTGAAGCGAGGCGAAGAAGGTCGCGTACTGCGCCACCGTCACTTCCGTCTTGTCGAGCGCGAAGGACGCGAGGCTGACCACATGTTGCGGTTGTTCGTTTGCACCGCCCTGCCCGTCCGGCGCGCCCATCACGAACGTTCCGCCGGCGAGCGCGATCATGTCCGCCAAGTCGTTCGCAACGCACTGCTGAATGGCGTTGCACGATTGTCCTGGACCGCAGTTCACGCCGAGCGCGACCGCCGGGTAGACACACACGCCAGTTTGGCACACGTCCGACGTGCACGGATTGCCATCGACGCACACCATTGGAGCGCCCGCAAGACACGCGCCGCTGCTGCACACGTCGCCGAGCGTGCATGCGTCCCCGTCCGAGCAGTCGGCGGTCGTTGGCGTGTTGCTGCAGCCAATTCCGGTGATGCAAGCGTCCGCAGTGCATGCGTTGCCGTCGTCGCACGAGGTGGCAGCGCCGGCCAGGCAGACGCCAGCGTCGCAGCTATCGCCGGTGGTGCATGGATTGCCGTCGTCGCAGCCGCCGGGCAACGGCAAGTGGCTGCAGCCTGTTGGGTTGTCGCACGCATCCGCGGTGCAAGTGTTGCCGTCGTTGCAGTCCGCCGGAACGCACACCGCCACGTCCACCGTTTGCAGGTCGTCGATTGCATCCTCACCCGCATCCGGCGTCACATCGCCCGCATCTGGGACAACGGGTACGTCGTCGACCGCGGCATCCGTCGCCGTCGCGTCTGCATCGGCCGTCACGGCGACATCCGACGTCGCATCATCGGCCAGCGCATCCGCACTTTCGGTGTCGTCGGCGATCGGCGTGGCGTCCGCGGCGACATCCAGCACAAGACCATCGGCGGCATCGATTGCGGTCACAGCGTCGGCGATCGCCACATCGGACACATCCGTCGCGTCCGCATCGGCGCCGGGTTCTGCGTCGCTCGCCGTTTCGCCATCCGGGATCGCCACATCGGCATCGGCGCCCGTCGCATCGTCCGGGATCGGCACATCTGCGTCAGCTTGTCCGTCCAGAGCGTCTTGCGCGTCGTCCGCGGCATCCGCGTCTGACCCAAGAACGTCGGCAGCATCCGCGCCGCCGGTTTCAAGGGTTGCCGCATCGACCGGTGCCGTCGCGACGTCACCAGCCAAACGTTCAGCTTCGGTGGCGAACTCAAAAAGCCCATCCGCGGGCATCCTGGTGCACGCGGCCAATGCGCCAAGGAGCAGCAGCGCGTGCAGTCGGGGCTTGGTCATCGTCGCAACAATGCCCATCAAAACCGCCATGCCAGCCCGATGCCTGCGGGCACCGGACCGGGCGTCACGGCCACCCGCGTCGGCGTCCGCAGAATCAGATACGCGCCCACTCCAGCCGCCGCGACGCCCACGCTGCTGACGACAAGCGCCGTCACGACATGCGTATTCACGGCCTGGACTCGCTGCGCCGCTGCTTCCCTGGAAATATCGTGAATCTTGCCGTTGGGTCCAACGCGCAGCAGCGCATCCAGATCCGCCTGCTGACTGTAAGTCCAGACATACGACCCGAGGCCAACCAGCGCAACGGCGCCGCCGATCTTCACCAGCGACCAGCCGATCGTCGCCGGATCATCGTCCTTGGGCGCCTCCGCGGGGACGGTCGCTTTGGGCTGCGGCTTCTCGGGTTGCGCGACCGCACTGGCAAGGCCCAGGCGCCGACGCAGCGCTTCCAATCGCGTCACAGCTTCCGAATACGTCGTCGCGGTCGGCGACGCGCGCTTGACGTACTCTTCAAAATGCCCGGCCGCCACATGCCATTGCTGGGCGTCCTGTTCCGCGACAGCCGCCTTGAACAGGAGCTGGTCGTCGCGGTCCCGGGTCGTCTGGTAGGCGGTGAGATACAGCTTCGCTGCGGCTTTGTAATCACCGGTCCGCGCCGCCGCATCGGCTTCCTGCAGGCGCGTCCACTCGCGCGTGCGTTCGACCGCGCGGAGCTGCGCTTCCTGGATCTGCCCCCGCTGGAAAGCATCCACGTAGACCTGCTGGACCCGCGCCTCCAGGCGCTCACGATCGATGTCGGCGGCATATTTGCGTGCGTCGGCAACGTGGTCGCTCGCTGCACCCGGCGCGGCCAGGAACGCATGGTAATGCTCGAGGGCGCGTTCGGTATGGCCTGCCTGATGTTCCGCGCGGGCGAGCAGCCAGAGATGCTCCGGCCGGGAGTCGACGCTCAAGGCCTCCTTGTACAATTCAATCGCCCGGGCAAAATCGCCGTTTTGAATGGCCTTTGCCGCTTCAGTTACCAGCTTGGTCGCCACCGATCCCTTACCAGCCGCCAGCGCGACGTCCACCGGTACCACACACAGCGAGACCGCCAGAATGGCCGCCGCAACGCGTAGGGGATGGGGAAGGATGCTCAATCGACTCACCTGTGACGCGTTCCATGCAGGCTCACGCTCAGAAGGGATAGCCGTTTCAGTCGCTGTGTCAAGGCGAGGTCACCGTTGCGGAACACGCGATGGTGGATTCTGGACCGTGCGGGGAGGAACTGCAGGACGCCTCACGGCAACACACGGCCGTTGACCGGTCGTCGGACGGCGCACATACTGCTGCCGGACAAAGCGGAGGGCGGCCAGTGGTGCGGGATACGAGTCGACAGTCGAACGAAGCGTCGCCGATGGTGGCACGACTGGGAGTGCTGGCGTTCTGTTTGGCCGCTTGGGCGTGCGGCGGTGACGGCATGATCGTGGGCGCATGCGACCTGGCCATCTGCGACGACGGCTTGATCTGCACGACGGACGCCTGTGCCAAGGATGGCAGCTGCACGCACACGCCGCGCGCGGGAAGTTGCGACGACGGCAACTCCTGTACCGGCAACGATGCCTGCGCCGCCGGTCTGTGCGCGGGCGTCACGCTGACCTGCGACGACAAAGTGACCTGCACGCTCGATTCCTGCGATCCCAAGAAGGCGTGCGTGCACATCCCCGGGGACCCGACCGTCTGCAACGACGACAACGTGTGCACCGACGATGCGTGCGAGGTGATCGCGGATTGCGTGCACGTCAACAACAAGCTTCCCTGCAGCGATGGCAACGCGTGTACGTTGGGTGACACATGCAACGGTGGCTCCTGCCTGCCCGGGTCTACGACCGTTGCCTGCGACGACAAAGACCCATGCACCGACGACCTCTGCATCACGGCGACGGGAACGTGCTCGCACCTCGCCAACAGCGGTCCATGCGACGACGGCGACGCGTGCACCAAGGAGGACCTGTGCGGCACGAAGGGCTGCGTCGGAACGCTCGACTGTTCGTGCGCGATCGCCACTGGCGAGAAACTTCCAGCGGAAGATTGCAGCACGCCGGTCGATGACAACTGCGACGGTCTGATCAACGAGGTCGCAGTTTGCGGAGCCACCGTCTACAAGTTCAGCGCCGCGCCCGAATGCGGCGCGACCTGCTACTACGACGAGCCGCACAACGTCGCCGTGAATGGGCTCGGCGGCGAGGCCAACAACAGCGGTTTCGCCACGTTTGCCAATGGCCAATTGCTGGACGGCATCACGGGCGCGGACGATTGGTCAGCAAATCTCGGCAAAGGCCCGGCGTACGAATGGGTGGCTTGGACCGCGCCGTTGCAAATCCTGAGCGTGCAATTTGCCAAGCCGCGCAACCTGACCGTGGTGCGACTCGGTTTGAACAACAGGAAGGACGGCAGCGTCTCCCAGCCGCCGGAAGTGCAGATTCGCTTGAGCATGGACGGGGTAAAATGGCTTCCGCTGCAAGCCTTTACCATGGCCGACGGCAGCGAACCGACGATTCCCACGGGCAAGCGCGGCGACATCACGTTGCCGCTGACGATGCAGACGGTGCAGTTCGTGGAAATTCGCTTCGTGACGCCCGGTTCCTGGACGTTCCTCGACGAAATGGCCTTCGACTAGCCCTTCACGTCGGCGTTCAGGTCGTTCCACATCCGCGCAACGATGCGCTCGGACGCCAGACCGTCGCCGAATGGATTGGGCCCCAATTGGAACCAATCCGGCAGGGTGTTCGCACGCGCCCCTTCAATCAGCGCCGACG
Source organism: uncultured Myxococcales bacterium (assembly GCA_903924465.1). GTDB lineage: Bacteria > Myxococcota_A > UBA9042 > UBA9042 > UBA9042 > CAIYBN01. The sequence goes on from CAIYBN010000057.1 coordinate 80,863, forward strand.
CCGCAGCGAACACCGCGTCCGGCTCCACGCCCACGAGCTTGCCCATTTGCGCGGCAATCAGTTCCGGCCGCTCCGTCACGTTGCGCAGGACCAGCAGCGGCTTGCCAAAGGACGGGAACTCCTCCTGCAGGCCGCCAGAATCGCTCATCGCAAAATCGACGCGGCTCATCAGGTGCAGAAACGGCCGGTAGGACAGCGGCGAAACGAGATGAATATTCGGAACTTCCGCCATGAACTGGAAAGCTTTCAGCTTGACTTCAGGATTCAGGTGATACGGATAGACAAAATGGTGATCGGGGTACTGCGCCGCCAGCGTCCGCATCATCCGGAAGAAATCAGCGAGTTTCTGGCCGTGATTCTCGCGGCGGTGGATGGTCAGCACGGCCAGGGTTTTGCCATTGCGGGCGCGAAATTGCCGCAGGGCATCGGCCAATTCCGGCGCTTCCTGCTCCAGCAGCCCGGTTTCATAATCGCCAGGAATCTTGTGGTTGCGCACCAGCGAGAGCGTGTCGATGATCGTGTTTCCCGTCACCACAATCGAGGCTGACGCCACGCCTTCCGCCGTCAGGTTGGCGAAAGCCGCTTGGGTTGGCACAAAGTTCCAGCGCGCAAGTCGGGTGATGAGCAGACGATTCAGCTCCTCCGGAAATGGCTCATCCAGGTTGCCCGTGCGCAAGCCCGCTTCCACGTGCGCGACCGGAATTCGGTGGTAGAACGCCGTCAGCGCCGCGCAAAACGCGGTCGTTGTGTCGCCCTGCACGACGACAGCGTCATACTTTTCCCGCGTGAATTCGCCGTCCAGCGCATGGATGAGCGCCGACGTCAGTCCGGGCAGATTCGGCCGCTGGTTGTTGACCGCCAGTTGCTTGTGGTCGCCCATCTCAAAAAGGTCGGACAAGCCGACAAGCAGTTCGCGGTGCTGGCCGGTGAATACGACTTCCGTGTCCAGAACCTCGTGGAATTTGGCCAATTCCGCGACGACCGGGGCAAGTTTCAGGTATTCAGGCCGCGTGCCGAGGATGACCGCTACGCGTTTCTTCTTCTTGGTCATGAACTTGTCCATTCATCGCAGAATCGATGGACTCAAGGGTGTTGCGGCTTGAATCCACGCACGTAGGCGACCGCCGAGGGTGCCAGTTCGTAGGTCGTGACGGTCGGATGACCGATCGTGAACAGGGAAAAGCCCAGGAACTTGTTGGGATCCTGCGCAAACGTCTCCAGATACGCCGCCAAATAGTTCTTCTGGATATCGGGATTGCGCGTGGTGCTGACCGCCGGGTCCCACGGATTCTGCGCACCGAAGTCCAACGCCGGGCAACTCAATTCGCCAAAGAAAATCGGCTTGTGCCATTTGCTGTGCAGCGCCATCACTTCCGCGAAGACGTCCTGTTTGCGATCAAAAACGGTGGTCGAGCGCAGCGCATGCTTGATGTCGGCTTCCGTGGGCGCGATCGCTTCGCTCAATTCGAAATAGGCCGCGATGCCGATGACGTCGACGGCGCCAAAAAGCGGGTTGTCGAGCTTGGCGCGATACGCCGCCAGCGTTTCCGGCGCCCATGCAGCCGTCGCCCACCATTGCGTCCGGTAGATAATCTGGCCGTGGTAGACCGTGCGCAGGTGCTTGACCAGCGCAATCCAGCTCGCCGACTGGTCCTCGATCTTCACCAGGTTGGACGCCACGTACAGGCCCCAGGAATGCGGAAATTCCTTGGCCAAAGTCGCCACCGCGGTCTGCCACGAGGCGAACCACGCGGCTTTGTCGGTCGGATTCAGGTCCGTCTCCGGCACATTGCCGTTGTCGATCCACGGATACGGCTCGATGATGTAGTGATACGTGTCCTTGCTCGCGATGACTTTCTTGGCAAACGCCAAGCTCGCCGCGTCAATCGTGACGTTCGGCGCCGTCGCCGACGTCATGTGGATGCGAACCGGCACGGTGATGGTGTCCAGGCCCAGGCGTTCGGCATCGACGAAGACTTTGGCGACATCCGTGATGTTCCACGCCGAGATGTTGCCGCTCTTGATGAAGTGCAGCGGTGCCGGCGTCGCGACGGGAGCCGCAGCGGCTGGAGCAGCCGACTTGGCCTTGCCATCGGTCGCCTGCGCGTACGCCAGCGCGGCGAGCGCGAGACTCAACACGACAACTGCCAAGCCGATGCGCACACGCATCCGCCGGAAACGCGGCGTCGGTGTCTGCTGAGGTTCATGGGCGGTGCTCATCGTGGGGTCATCCTGCTGGGCGCGCCAGACGACCAGCCCGATTCAACGCGCTGGTTGGCCGCAGAATAGGTGCCGAGATGACGCCCGTCAACGATTCCAGCTTGCCGAGCGGACTTTTACGGCACGAACGCGGTGGGCGCGCACGACGACACGCCGGCGCCAACGATGGTCAAGCCGGTGTTGGCCTTGGCGACGGTGGCCTTGCCGGTGGCGGTGTCCAACTTCCAGACATTGGTCGAACTGTCCGCTGGACCTTGGTAGAAGAGGTAGAAAACGCCGCCCCATTGGGCAAAAGCCACGTCGCCTTCTGAACCGAAGTCGCTGGTCGGCAAGTTCCAGTTCGTCACGTTGGTCTTGCCGGTGATTTTGTCGATTTGCCGAACGCTGGGCGGCGAGCTGCCGGCGAAAAAGCCGAACAATTCGCCTTTGCCGTTGCCGGTCAACTCGGCGCCGCCGGCAAAATCCAAGGATTTGACCGCGCTGGCCTGCAAACCGGGGAAGCTGATGCTGGCGAGCGTGTCGATGCCGCTCCAGTACGAGCTGACGCTGCCGGCGATGACGTACAACGTCTCGTCGGTTTGGCCGGGGCCGTTGGCGGAGAAGCCCATGCCGAAGATTTCCAGGTTGGACGACGCGGTCTTGTAGCTCGTCGTCGTGCAGGAAGCGTCGAGCGTGCTGACTTTGTAAATGCCGGTGGCGTTCGCGCCGTTCCAGTAGAGCACCCAGGCGTTGGCCTGGCGGTCGACGGACATGGAAAACGGCGAGGAGCCAAAGCCGGCCGGACATTTCAGCGTGCCGACGAGCTTGAACAGGAGCTTGTCGGGCTGAAAACTGTAGAGCTTGTTGTCGGTGGTGACGACGTAGACGATTTTCGCCCGCTCCGGGCAGTCGCCGTTGGGCAAAATGGTGTCCGCACCTGTTGCCGCATCGCCGTCGGGGTTGTCAAAGAAGCCATCCAGGTCCGTGCTGCCGTTGTCGGTCGCGTCATCGGCGAATCCGCCATCGTCCGTGCCCGCGTCGCCGCCGCCAAGGGTCGCATCCGCCAGCGCGCCGTCCTCGCCATCCGGCCCCGACTGATCTGCCGTTGCGCTGGCATCGGTGGGCGTCAGCTGACTGCAAATATCCGCTGCCTTGGCCGCGGCGCTGCAGCCACCATGGACGTCGACAAACGCGCCGCCGCCGGTCGAGGGTGAACTACAGGCTGCCGTCAGCAACAGCACGAGAACAGGAAGCAAACGCACGGGAACCTCCAGCAGAATCCGCTCAAGGAGCGTACGGTGCGGGCTGGAAATCTGCAAGAACGAATGGTTGCGCATCTCACCAAGGCGAATTCCCGTCCTTCCCCTGCCGTGGTGACATCAGAAACGGCGAATTCCGCTCGTTCCCTCGCCATGGTGAGACACAAAATGGCGAATTCCGGTCTTTCCCCTGCCTTGGTGAGGAAAGAAACGGCGAATTCCGCCCGTTCCCCTGCCTCCGCGTGACGCGCGAGGCCGAGTGCGCGCGGGTAGAAGGGCTACGCGGGCGAAAGCGGCTCGGGGTACTCGCCGGTAAAGCACGCGGTGCACCAGCCGTCGTTCTTGCCCGCGGCCTGCAACAGGCCTTCGGGACTCAGATAGCCGACTGAATCGCAGGTGATGAACGCGGCGATCTCGTCCAGCGTCTTGTTCGCCGCCAAAAGCTGGTCGCGGTCCGGCGTGTCGATGCCATACCAGCACGGCCACGCGGTCGGCGGGCTGGAAATGCGCAGGTGAATCTCGCGGGCGCCGGCTTCGCGCAACAAACCGATGATTTGCCGCGAGGTCGTGCCGCGCACCAGGCTGTCATCGACCACGACGATACTCTTGCCGGCGATGATTTCCTTCACCGGGCTCAATTTGCGCCGCACGCCGATTTCGCGCAGCGCAACCGTCGGCTGGATGAAGGTGCGACCGACGTAGTGGCTGCGGATGAGGCCCAATTCATACGGAATACCCGACTCGCGCGCAAATCCAAGCGCTGCCGCAATGCCGCTGTCGGGCACCGGAATCACCACTTCCGCGCCTGGCGCCGGCGCTTCGCGTGCCAGCTGCGCGCCGAAGCGTTTGCGCGTCTCGTAGACCGTGTGGCCAAAGATGACGCTGTCCGGACGGGCGAAATAGACGTGTTCGAACACGCAGGCCTTGCGCCCCGGCAGTTTTTGCAACCGCAGGCTGCGGATGCCGCCTTGGCGCATGACCACGACTTCACCGGGCTCCACTTCGCGGACGAATTCGCCGCCGACCAGGTTGATCGCCGGCACTTCCGAGGCCGCCATCCACGCTTCGCCATGCGCGTCGCGACGAAAGCCCAGCGCCAGCGGGCGATAGCCATACGGGTCACGCACCGCCACGACTTCGCGACCATCCGTCAGCAGCAGCGAATACGCGCCCTTCAGCATCGGCATGATCGCCAGCATCCGTTCGCCCAGACTGCCCTGCTGCCGCGCCAAAAGGTGCAGCACGACTTCCGTATCGGTGCCGGACGAGAACAACGCGCCTTCCGCGGCGAGCTTGGTGCGCAATTTCAGGGCGTTGACCAGGTTGCCGTTGTGCGCGACCGCGAGCGAGCCGACGGAAGTGTCGAGACAGATCGGCTGAGCATTGCGCAGCCGGCTCGCACCCGTCGTCGAGTAACGCACCTGGCCAATCGCCATGATGCCGGGCAGGTTGGCGAGGGTCGATTCGTCGAAAATCTGCGCGACGTGGCCCATCGCGCGCTGCAGGAACACTTCCCCGCCCGGCGACGACGCGATGCCCGCCGACTCCTGACCGCGATGCTGCAAGGCATGCAGGCCGATGGACGCGAGACGCGCCGCTTCCGGATGACCGAAGATGCCGAATACGCCGCACATGGTGGCCTCCTGGCTAGTTCTGCGAACCGAGGACAGCGCGTTCAAAACCGTGCTGCCAGGCGTCATTCAACTGCTGCACGGGCGCGGAAAGTCCGGCCAACGCCACTTCTGTGCCACCGGTCGTGCCCAGCGTCACACACGGCACGTGCAAGGCGCGCGCCTTCTGCTGGATTTCCGACACGCATTCCGGCCGGACGCTGACCAGAATCGACGCGCCGGTCTCGCCGAACAGCAATTCGTCGAGCCGCTTGCCCGGCACCGTCGGGAGCACGCAGTCCGCGCCAATCAGGTGCGGCAACGCGCATTCCGCCAGCGCAACGGCCAAGCCACCGTCCGACAAGTCGTGCGCGTTCAGCAGCAGGCCTTCCGCGATGAGCCCGCGGGTCAGCGCGCCCACCGCGCGCTCCGCGTGCAAGTCCACCGGCGACGGCGCACCGGCATGGCGACCCAGACGCGTGTGGGCAAACCGCGACGCACCCAGCGACGGGTTGAACTGGCCGAGCAGCAGAATCGCCGCGCCCGCTTCCGTGAATCCCTGCTGAATCGGCTTGACGCCCTTGGGCAGCTTGCCGACCGCGGCAATCATCGGCGTCGGCAGGATGGATTCGTCATTGGTCGCGTTGTACAGCGAGACATTGCCGCTGACGACCGGGCAATCCAGCGCCTTGGCCGCTTCGCCCACGCCGCGCATCGCCTCGCGAATCGCCCACATCACCTCGGGAATTTCCGGATTGCCCATGTTCAGGCAGTCCGTCAGACCCAGCGGCGCCGCGCCCACGCACGCGAGGTTGCGCACGCTTTCCGCGACCGCATAGGCACCGCACGCGTACGGATCGGCATGGCCATAGCGCTCGGTGCAGTCCGCTGACATCGCCAGCAGCGCGCCGTTCTCTTTCACCCGCAGCACCGCCGCATCCGCCTGCCCCGGCAGCACCGCCGTGTTCGTCCGCACGGAATGGTCGTACTGCTGCCAAATCCAGCGCTTGGACGCGATCTCCGGATGCGCCATCAGCGCCAGCCAGTCCTCGGTCGTCGCCGCGTCTTCGAACTGCGGCAGCCGCCGGCGCTCCGCCAAGTCCGCCGGCTCGCGGCGCGGCCGGTCGTAACGCGGGCAATCGTCCACCACCGCGGCAATCGGCAAATCCAGCGCCACTTCGCCCTGGAACGTCGCGACCATGCGTCCAGAATCGGTCACTTGGCCGACCACCGCTGCTTCCAGTCCCCACTTCTTGCACACCGCCAGCACGTCCGCCTCGTGGCCCTGCTTGGCCACCAGCAGCATTCGCTCCTGACTTTCGGACAGCATCATTTCATACGGCGTCAGGTTCGCCGCGCGCTGCGGCACCGCGTCGAGGTTCATTTCCATGCCCGCGCCCGCGCGCGACGCCATCTCAAAACTCGACGACGTCAGCCCCGCCGCACCCATGTCCTGGATGCCAACCAGCCAGTCGTGCTGGAAAATCTCCATGCAGCATTCCAGCAGCAGCTTCTCGGTGAACGGGTCGCCCACTTGCACGGTCGGCCGCTTCTCTGCGCTCGTCTCGTCAAACGTCGCCGACGCCATGGTCGCACCGTGAATGCCATCGCGCCCGGTCGCGCTGCCGATGTAGAGCACCGGATTGCCGACGCCGCTGGCGTAGCCCAGGAAGATGCGGTCCTTGCGCACGATGCCCAGAGCAAACGCGTTGACCAGAATGTTGCCGTTGTAGCAAGCGTCAAAGCCGCAGTTGCCGCCGATCGTCGGTACGCCCATGCAGTTGCCGTAGCCGCCGATGCCGTGGACGACGCCGCTGACCAGCGTTTTGGTCTTGGGATGGCCGGGTTCGCCGAAGCGCAGCGCGTCCATGCACGCGATCGTGCGCGCGCCCATCGTGAAGACGTCGCGAAGGATGCCGCCGACGCCAGTCGCAGCGCCTTGAAACGGCTCGATAAACGACGGATGGTTGTGCGATTCCATCTTGAACGCCGCGCCCCAGACATTGCCTTCCGCGTCCGTGCCGATGTCCACGATGCCGGCATTCTCGCCCGGACCCTGGATCACGGTCGGTCCGTCGGTCGGGAACAGGTGAAAATGCGCCCGCGACGACTTGTAGGCGCAGTGCTCCGACCACATCACGGAAAACACGCCCAGTTCCACGAGATTCGGCGGACGATTCAGGCGCCGCACAATCTCGGCGTACTCCTCGGGCGTCAACTTGTGGCGGGCAATGACATCATCGGGCAAGTGTTCGTGCGCAGGCATGGGACCTCCGGCGGGAAGGGCCCGGAGTGTCTGCGATCGCCGTTGCGGAAGGCAAACGACAATTGCGCAACGGTCAATACGGCGCGGTGGCGTCGGCTGGCATCCCGACATCTACCCGGCAAGCGCGCGAGTCGGCGAAGACATGGAGCCGACTGCCGCTCGCGCGCGCGGCAGCGACCGATTTCTGGATCAATACGGCGCGGTGGCGTCGGCTGGCATCCCGACATCTACCCAGTCGTTATACACGTTGATCGCGTCGTTCAAGTGCACAGGCGCGCTCACCATCAGGCCAATCCCGACCGCGTAAGCCACCAGCCCGGCGCCCAGCAGCGTGAAACCGAGGCTGGGATCGCCGTTGTGATTCGCCGCGCTGCTGGTCAGCCCGACGCCAACGCCCATCGGCACCGCGCTCGCCAGGCCGATGATCAGGCCGCCGAGCAGGCGATTGTGAAAAGTCTCCGCATATTCCATCGCCAGCGCGTGCGGCGCCACGGCTTCCACCGCACCGTTGTTCAGCAGCCCCACGGGATAATGCCGACCATCGCGCACCAGCACCTGATTGCCCAACTCCACGATCTGCGTGACGCGCGGGCTCCGCCGCGGTTCGTAAGTGCTCGCGCACGCTGCGTTCAGCAACGCCAACAGCGTCAACGCGATCAGGACCTTGCGCATCCGGGATACCTCCGAGGCCACAATCTGCCACCGCGCCGCACGCACGTCCACTGCCCACGGGAGCGCAAGCGCGCTATCCTGCCGGTCGGAGGTGTCATGCACACGTTTTCATCGTTGATCGGCGGGCAGGAAGTCGCGGGCGGAGCGCTGCATCTGGTGCGCGATCCGTACACCGCGGATGTCGTCGGCAGCGTGCTCGAGGCGACGCGGGATCACGTCGAACAGGCGCTCGCCTTGGGCCAGACCGCTGAACGCGACGCCGCGGCGCTGTCGGCTTGGAAGCGCCGGGAAATTCTCCAGCGACTGCAACAGCTGATGGCGCTGAACGAACTCGAACTGGCGCAATTGATTCAGCGCGAGGCTGGTAAGCCGATTGCCTTGGCGCGGGCGGAAGTGCGCCGGGCGACGGACACGCTGGCGCTGACGGCGGCAGAAGTGGCCCGGACCGGCGATCTGCTGGATCTCGGACTTGCGGAGCCCGGGCAAGGTCGCTGGGGTCTGGTGCGGCGCTTTCCACGCGGCTTGGTCAGCGCCATCACGCCGTTCAATTTTCCCTTGAATCTGGTCGTTCACAAGCTGGCGCCGGCGATCGCCGCGGGCTGTCCCATCGTGCTGAAGCCGTCGCCGCTCGCACCGCTGTCGAGTTTTCGTCTGGCGCAACTGGCGCTGGAAGCGGGGCTGCCGGAGCCGATGATGTCCGTGCTGATGCCGCCTCTGGCGCATCTGGCGCCGCTGGTGAGCGATCCGCGGGTGAAAATCTTGTCGTTTACCGGCAGCGCGGAAGTGGGTTGGCAATTGAAACGGCAGGCGCTGCGTCAGGAGGTTCTGCTGGAGCTGGGCGGCAACGCGGCGGCGATCGTATGCGCCGACGCGGATCTGGATCGCGCGGTCAGCCGGGTGACGATCGGCGGCTTCGCCTATGCCGGACAGTCGTGCATTTCCGTGCAGCGCGTGCTGATCCACCAGAGCATTGCCGAGGATTTTGCCGCCCGACTCGGCGCGCACGTTCAATCCCAGCCGCTGCTGGGCGATCCGGCCGACGAAGCGACGCTCTGCGGTCCAGTTATCAACCGCACGGCTGCCCAGCGGCTTCGCCTCTGGCTGAACGAGGCGACAGACGCGGGCGCGCAAGTGCTTTGCGGCGGTGACTGGGAAGGCCACATGCTGCAGCCGACGGTGCTGATGAATGTGCCGGAAACCTGCAAAATCGCTGCGGAAGAAGCATTCGGACCGGTGATTTGTCTGGAGACGTTTGATACCGTGGACAATGCCATTGCCCAGGTCAATGCGTCGCGCTTCGGGCTACAGACCGGGCTGTTCACGCACGATATCCGCACGATTTGGCGGGCGTTCGAGCAAATTCAGGTCGGCGCGCTGGTTCATGACGATGTGCCGACGTTTCGCGCCGATCAGGCACCGTACGGCGGCGTCAAGGATTCAGGCGTGGGTCGCGAAGGGCCGCGTTCGACGATCGAGGCCTACACCGAGCCGCGGATGTTGGTGCTGCGGACGTGAAGTTCAGCCGCGGACGAATTCGACCAGCGAAGTGAGCATCGTCCGGCCATCCGTACCGCCCAGCAGCGCCTCGATGGCACGTTCCGGATGCGGCATCAGTCCGATCACGTTGCCGCCAGCGTTGCTGACACCCGCGATGTTGCGCGCGGCGCCGTTGGGATTGGCATGATGCGTCGCTTCGCCGTGCGCGTCGACGTAGCGCAGGACGAGTTGCCCATCGCGCTCCATCTGATCGAGCGTCGCCACGTCCGCGGTGAAGTTTCCTTCCATGTGCGCGACCGGCATCGTGTACGTGCTGCGCAGCGGTAAATTCGCCGTCAGTGGACTCTTGTGGCTGTCCACCCGCAACGTCACGTTTTTGCAAACAAAGCTCAATTCCTTGTTGCGCAACAGCGCGCCCGGCAAGAGGCGAGATTCCGTGAGGATTTGAAAGCCATTGCAGATGCCGACGATGGCGCCGCCCTGCGCGGCGAATCGCTTGGTCGCGGCCATGATCGGCGAATGCGCCGCGATCGCGCCGCAACGCAGGTAATCGCCGTAGGAAAATCCCCCGGGAACGATAATCAAGCTCGTATCTTCAGGAAGTTGCGTATCGCCGTGCCACACCAGGCTGGTGTCGCAGCCGAGCACGGAGCCGAAGGCGTACGTGCAGTCGTGGTCGCAGTTGGAACCTGGAAATTGCAGGACTGAGACGCGCATGAGTTCCGCCTGTCGCTTGAGGAATTCGCTTGGACCGTCGGTCTGTGCCTAGTCCAGCCACTCGATCTGGAAATCTTCGACGATCGGATTGGCCAGCAAATCCTTCGCCATTTTACGCACCTGCAGCTCAGCCGCGCCGCGCTCCAGGCCATCCTGCAAGGTCAGATCGACGATGCGGCCGACGCGCACGTCTTCCACACCGCCAAAGTGCAGCGAAGACAGGGCATGGGCCACCGCGCGCCCCTGCGGATCGAGGATTTCTGGGCGGGGAAGAACGATGACGCGGGCACGCATGGACGCCTCGGGCAAGTGCGGCGAAGGACCGCGGGCGCGAAGGATGGTCGATTGCGGCGCATTTGGCCAAGCGACATTTGCGCAACGAGCACGACGCGATGAAGCGTTCGGCGGTTGTGTGCGTTCAACGCCTCGGCGACAATGGCTGCGTCCAGCGTCGCCTTGTGCCCTGAACAGGAGTCCAAACATGTTGACCTATTTCGGACACCAAATCTTTTCGGTCAGACCTGTTGCATTTCGGACTGGGACCGCGAGCGTGCACCTTCGGTCGCACGCCGCGGATCGAAGACGTTCGGCCTCGAACTGCGGTCGGAGTGTGCGGATGCGCTTGCAAACCCGCCTGATCCCGCTTCTTCTCGCCCTCACTGGGCTGACTGTGCTGTCGTGCAGTGCGGCGCGTTCAGAAATGGCTGCGCCGCAATATGAAGAACGCTATGAGGCGGAGCAACCAGCGGCGTATGCCCAGTCCGAGTCGACGGCGTCGCGTGGCAGCTATGCCCGCGGGGATGCCGTGCTTGCCGCCGAGCCGATGCGAGCCCCAGCGCCGCAGCCCCGCGTCGCCGCCGTTCCGGTTTCGATGTCGAGCAAGAAAGCCTATGAGTTTAGCGACAGCAGTCTCGGCGGATCGGCCAACGCCAAGACGAGCCAGCACAGCCAGCCAACGCCGCCGCAACCGCCGACCCAGCAACAGGAAGCCAAGCATGCACCGTCGGTCATCTACCAGGGCTACCTGAAGCTGCGGGTCCGGCGGACACTGGAGGCGATCGACGCGGCAACGAAGGCGGCGATTGAAGGCGGCGGCTACGTGCAGATGCAGAGCGCGTCGACGCTGATTGTCCGCATGCCTGCGACGGATTTTGACGCGGCGATGCTGAAATTTGCCAACCTGGGCGAAGTCCTGCAGCGGCAGATTCAGGCCGTCGACGTGACCAAGCAGGTGACCGATCTGGACGCGCGGCTGGCGGTGGCGGTGCAATCGCGGGCGCGGCTGCTGGAGCTGCTGAAGACCGTCAAGGACGTCGAGGAGCGCCTGCAGATTCTGGAGGAAATCAAACGTCTGACCGAGCAGATTGAGACGATGCAGTCGTCGTTGGCCACGCTGCGAAACCTCACGAATTACTTCACGATTACCATTGATTTTGAATCGCTGGTGGCCGCGGGTGCCGTGACTTCGCATGCCTCGCCGTTTGACTGGGTGCGCAACCTGGTGGCGCATCGCGTGACGCTGAACGACGGCCACGAGAAGGTCCACATGGCGCTGCCCGCCGGATTCGTGCGCTTCGACGACAGTTGGGTGCTCTTTGGCGACACGGGCGCGTGGCGCGCGCAGGCGTCGGACACGTCCATGTTGCGCGCGGCGTACGTGCCGAATGATCCCAAAGGCGACGCGCTGTTCTGGGCCAAGGCTGTGGAATTCGAGATGGATGGCCGTGACGAGGCACTCGTCGAGTCCTCGCGCCAGGGCAAGCTGGAAGTCCGCGTGTTCAAGAACAAGGACGCAAAGCCCCGCTGGTGGCTGATCGGCACGATGGCGGTCGACGACCGCGCGTGGGTCGTCGAAGCGTTCTTCCCCGATGAAGCGGCGTACAAAGCCCACGCCGCCGCCGTACTTTCGGCGCTGACCACCTTTGGAACGGACTAGCCATGCGGACATTTCTGCTCTTGCTGTGTTTTCTTCCGAGCGCGCTGCTGGCCGCCGAGCCGGTGCCCTTGGCTGGGCATCCAACGCGCACGGACGAAGGTGAACGTGGCGCGCGACAGACGGCGATTGACGCGACGCTGGCGCTCAAGGTGGCGCACCCGGATCAGGTGCGCCGACAGGTGCTGGAACTGACCAAACAGGCGGGCGGGTATCCGACTTTGGTCTCCGATGGTCGCCTGGACCTGCGCGTTCCGCCGCAACAAGTCGAGGCCTTGCTCACGCAGTTCAGCCAAACAGGGCTGGTACTCGGGCGCACGTTGCAGCGCAGCGATCGCACCGAGGTGATCGCCGATTTGCAGGCCCGACTGCGGACCAAGCGCGATATTTTCCAACGTCTGCGCGCCTTTCTGGACGACTCGAACGTTGCCGCCACACTGAAGGTCGAGCGCTCCATGACCGCATTGGTGAGCGATCTGGAACGATTGCGCAGCGAACTGGAGGTCGAGGAGGCCAACGTCCGCAATGCCTCGGTGCGCATCACGTTCCAATTTCATCAGGAACGCCGCGTCGACCAGGTCATCTCGCCGTTTGCGTGGCTCAATACCTTGGATCTTGAACAGTTTTTGGGGGCATTTTAGACATGCCGACCCATGATGGACACCAAGACTTTTCGGTCAGACCTGGAGCATCTCGGACTTGGACCGCGAGCGCGCACCTCCGGTGGCACGCCGCGGATCGTGCACGTTTGATCGCGAACTTCGCTCGGAGTGTATCATGCGCTTTCTGACAACTGCCGCGATGTTGGGCATCGCGATGGCGCTTGGGACCGCTTGCGGCCCGACCTACCGGATGGATGCACCTGACGATTTTGTCAAATATGCCAAGGACCACGGCAAGTTTGCTTGGACGACTGCCGATGGCGTGCGCGTCAAGGCGCGCGATGTGAAGAACGAGCCCAAGGCCGAATTGCCGTTCTGGACCGACGCGGCGCAACGACACTTGACGGCACGCGGTTACACCAAGAAGTCGGAACGCTGCTTTACGACGCGTCAGGGCGCTCCAGGCTGCACGCTGGAGTGGCTGGCGCCGCGGGGCAATGAGGACTGGGTCTTTGCCGTGACGATCTTTGTCACGGGCGATCGCGTGACCTTGGTGGAAGCGGTTGGTCCGTTTGCCCGCTACGTCGCGGTCGAGGCCAAATTGGCCAAGGCGCTCCAGACCTTTGATCCCGGTCCGTAGATCAATCCTTCACACCTTGCGCATTGCGCGCATCGGCCGTAACGGCGACAATCCCAAGCTGTCGCGTGCGTTGCGCGACAGCGATGGGCGGGATGGCGCACCACTTTCGACTTGGCTTGATCTCCTTCGCACGTGCTGGCGCAGCTTGTGTGCTCGCCCTTGCCATCAGTTGTGGCACGCCAGTCACCGCAACCGATGCGGAATCAGCCGATATCGCTGGACCGGATGACGTGCCTGGCGAGATCGCCGATGACATCGCGGTTGGTACCGACGCGGCTGTGGATATTGGCCCCGACGGGCCCGTCACCTGCGGCAGTCTGCCCGCGCCCGACGGCTGCCCGTGCCAGAGCAACACCGAGTGTGCCACGGGCTTCTGTCTGGAAACGCCCAACGGCCTGCGTTGCGCCGCGCCGTGCAGCACCGACTGCCCGGTTGGTTTTGCGTGCACCGCCCAGACCAAGCCCGACGGCAGCGAAGCCAAGGTATGCGAGTCGGTCTTCGCCAGCCTTTGCAATCCGTGCAAGGACAACGCGGCGTGTCAGGACGTCGCCGGCAGCGGCGCTCGATGCGTCAAGAGCCCCGACGGCGGCGCGTTTTGCGGCGTTGGCTGCAAGAGCAATGACGAATGCCCACCCGGCTACGGCTGCCAGGACGCGCAGGATGTGGGCGGCACCAAGTTGAAACAATGCGTGTTTCTCGGCCCTGGATCGTGCGCCTGTTCGCAAACAGCCATCGCCGGAACGCTGTCGACGCCGTGCACGATTTCAGCCGGCTTGGCGGTCTGCGCAGGCGAACGCGCTTGTCTCGCGGATGGCGCCAAGGGCGCACCCAAAGGCGGCGGCCTGAGTGCCTGTTTGGTCGTCGGCGGCGGTTCGGAAACGTGCGACGGAATCGACAACAACTGCAACGGCCAGACCGATGAAGGAACCTGCGACGACGGCGAGCCGTGCACGACGGACGCTTGCAACAATACCGCTGCGGCCGCGACGTGCGAGCACACGGTCAACACGCTGCCCTGTGAGGCCGACGGATCGGTGTGCACGGTGGGCGACCATTGCGCCGACGGCAAGTGCCAGCCAGGCGCAGCGCTCCAGTGCAATGACAACAACCTGTGCACAGCGGACAGCTGCGACGCCAAGCTCGGCTGCAAGAATTTACCCGCCGACGGCACACCGTGCGACGCGGACGCCAACGACTGCACCGTCAACGATGCGTGCAAAGGTGGCAGTTGCGTGGCGGGGCCGGCCAAATCGTGCGCCACCGGCGAACCGTGCGTCAGCGCGACCTGCGACCCCGTGAACGGCGCGTGCGTCACGACCAACACGGAAGGCGCGCCGTGCACGGACGGCAATCCATGCACCCTCGGCGCCACCTGCACCGGCGGCAAGTGCGTCGGCAGCGGCGCGCTGTGCGACGACAAGAACAGCTGCACCGTGGACGTCTGCGACTCCAAGGTGGGCTGCCTGCACACGGCGGCGAGCGGCCCGTGCGACGATGGCAGCGTGTGTACGGTCAATGACGTCTGCAATGGCACGAACTGCGTGGGCACCGCGCAGGACGCAACGGCGTGCGTCGACACCAACCCGTGCACGAACGACGCATGCGACCCCAAGCTCGGCTGCACGCACACACCCGCCAACGGCACGTTCTGCTACGACGGCGACGACTGCACGCTGGGCGACCACTGCCAGGGCGGCTCGTGCGTGGGCTCCAGCAACGCCTGCGCGTGCGCGACCACGTCGGACTGCGGCCAATACGACGACGGCAACCCGTGCAATGGCGTATTGTACTGCGACAGCGTCAACGCACCGACCGGATGCAAGCTCAACCCGTCGTCGATCATTGTCTGCAGCACTTCGGGCGATACCTCTTGTGCTGACAGCGCCTGCGACCCGAAGACCGGTCAGTGCACCTTGACGCTCAAGCCCAACGGCTTGGTCTGCAACGCGGACAACAACCTGTGCACGCAGGGCGACAATTGCCAGAATGGTTCGTGCACGCCCGGCATCGCGCCGGACTGCGACGACAAGAACCCGTGCACAACCGACGCGTGTGATCCATCGAGCGGCTGCACGCACGCCTTCAACACAAGCCCGTGCAACGCCGACGGCGACGCGTGCACGGCCAACGACCAATGCGCTTCGGGAGTCTGCCAGCAAGGCACCAAAAAGGTGTGCGATGACGGCGAGTTTTGCACCTATGACAGCTGCGATCCAACGACCGGCCAGTGCGTATTCGAAGGCGCGACCATCTCCTGCTCGGACAACAACTTGTGCACGATCGGCGATCAGTGCGCGCTCAAGAGCGGCTTGAATACCTGGGGCTGCGTGCCCGGACTGCCCGCAAACTGCAACGACGGAAACGCTTGCACGGTCGACGCCTGCGATCCCGCCACCGGATGCGGCTACGTGGTGAAGACCAACGTGCAGATGCCGTGTTACGACGGCGCGGCCAGCACGTTGGGGGTCGGCATCTGTCACGGCGGCATGGGGACCTGTGATTCGACAGGCAAATTAGGCAGTTGCAATGGGCAGCAGACACCTGAAGCCATCGATATTTGCGACGGATTGGACAACGACTGCAACGGCGCAACCGACACCGGTTGCGGCGCGACGACGTTCACCGCGCGTTTCGGCACGGTCACGCTCGACGGACTGAGCGGCGGCGCAACCTTCGTCCACGGCCAGTTCGGCAGTTCGTGGCTCGGCGGCGCGGCCAATGGCAGCGGCAACACGACCAGCGCCTGCTTCGGCGCCTTGCCGTTCATCAGCGGCAAGCCATTTTGTTGGTAAGTGAGGACAAGCAATGACGGCGAGACTCCCGGTTCGGCTTGGCATTTTTCTGCTCCTGTCTTTCGCGCTTCCGGCGCTGGCGGCGGTACCGGGAACAATGCTGGTGGAAGGTACGCTGGCCAACAGCGGTGGGGCACCGGTGGCCGATGGTCCGTATTCGGTCACGTTTGCGATCTACGGCGATGCCGTCAACCCGACGCCGCTGTGGGTGGAAGGTCCGCTGGCTGTCTCGGTCAAGAGCGGCGGCTTCTCGCAGTTGCTGGGTGGCACGAAGGCCCTGACCAACACGATTCTCGCCGGCGGCACCTCGCCGATGCTCGCGCTCAAGGTCGGCACCGACCCGGAACTGCCGCGCAAACCCATGGCGTCGGTGCCGTTCGCCCTGCGCGCGGGCGTGGCCGAAAATCTGGATTGCACCGGTTGCGTCACGGCAACTGCTCTGGCTCCGTCGGTTTTTGATGCGATCACCGCGGCGACCAACCTGGCCAAGGTCGCCACGACGGGTCTGTACAGCGATCTGCTGAGCCCGCCGACGCTTGTCGCTGTCGGTCAGTCCTGCGCGACCGGCCAAGCGATGTCCGGCATCGACGCAACCGGCAAAGTCGTCTGCACCGCCGGTTCCTCCATCGGCAGCGATCCGTTGGGTTACGTCTCGAACGGCGCGCTCGCCAACATCTTTCCCACCACGACCGCCGGCAGCAGCAACGTCGCCATTCCGGACAACCTGCCCGCGGGCGTCTCCGACACCATCACGATCAGCACCGTGCTCGCCATCTCGACGATCTCCGTCGCGGTCAACATCTCCAACAGCGACATTTCGCACCTGACAGTCAACCTGATCCCGCCGGACAAGAGCGTCATCGTGTTGTTCGACAAAAACGGCTTCAAAGGCGGCAACATCGTCACGAGCTATCCCGACGCCACGCCGGTATTCAGCGGCGACCTCGCGGGCTGGACCGGCAAGAGCGCCAAGGGCGCGTGGCAGATTCAGCTCATCGACTCGGCGGTACAGACCGGCGGCGGTACGTATGACGGCAAACTCAACAGTTGGTCCATCACGCTCGGCTTGCCGTCCGGCAACAAGGTCGAAGCCAAAGGCGACGTCACCATCGACGGCAACCTGACGGTCAACGGCAACAACAACATCTTTCCGACGGGCGCGATCATGGCCTTCACCAGCGCCACGTGCCCAGTCGGCTGGGTTCCTGCCAACGGCAACAACGGTACACCGAACTTGGCCGGCCGCCTGCCCCTCGGCGTAGGCACCCTGCCCTTCGACGGCGTCAGCGTCGCCTACGGCGCGACGGGCGGCACCAACCGGTGGCGTTTGTCGGCAGGATCCGCAACCAGCCCAAGCGTGTCGTGTGGCACGAACTGCAAGACATTTCAGTACTTGAACAGTGTCACCATGGACTACAAGACCAACAGCGCCTCGCCGGACGTCACCAACGGCAACGGCGGCGGGGCGTACCTCGACCTGATGCCGCCCTACGTCGGCGTGTACTACTGCGTCAAGCAATGAGGCGAACGACAAGGCGCGTTTGACGCCATCACGCTAACCGGGCAGTCTCCAAACACCAACCCGTGGAGACGCTACGATGAAGACCCGGCCCTACCTGTGCGCAGCCTTGGCCGCCGCCATCTCCTGTTTCACACTATCCGCGGTCGCAGCCGAGTCGCAAGCCGATGCCCCGGTCGACGTGTCCGCCACTGGGCTTGCCCAGCAGGCGCGCGCGGAGGACGCCTCGATCGATCGCGGCATCATCAGCCAGCATGCAGAGACCATCGGCGCAGGCCAGGTGTCGGTCAACAGCTACGAATTGCTTTTTGCAGGCGTCACGTACGGCTTCACCGACAACGTGCAAGCGTCGGTCTCCGTCCTCTTGCCCATCACGTCGGAATTTCCCCTCGCCGTGGCGCTGAATGGCAAGTTCGTGGTCTACCGCTCGCCGCAGACGGTCCTCGCCGTCAACGGCAATTTTGACTACGGCAGCACCACCTCCAACTCGCTCGTCTACGACTCTGGAAGCGGCGGATTGGCGACGCGCCCCGTCACCGAACGCGCGTTCCTGTTCGGCGGCGGCCTCAGCGTCGACCACCACCTCGTCCAAGCTTTTTCCCTGCACAGCAGCCTGCAGATCTACGGCGTCGGTGGCCAATTCGACACGAGTGCCGTGACGCTGGGCAATGGCGCCGTCGTGACGCTGACCGGCGGCTTTACGATCCGCGCCAACCACTTCTTCAAGATTCTCGCTGAAGTCATGCTGCCTGCGGCCATCAGCAGCCAATCCGGCTTCCAGACCGCCAATGGCGCGCTGGTTTCCTACGGTGTCCGATTCTACGGCCGCACCGTCGCGGCGGATCTGAGCTTTATCCGGCCGTTTGGCGGCAACGGCGACTTCACCGAGTTTCCGCTCGGACTTCCGTTCGTTACGTTCAACGCGCGGTTCTGACCCGCAGGACGCCGAATCGCTAGGGCCGCTCCGGATACGGCCGGACAAAGCCGGGCGGCACGAACTGCGCCATCAAATCAAACACTTCCCCGCGCACGCGCGCCAGCACGTTCGCGTCTTCGCGCCCACGAATCGCGTCCGCGATCCACTTGCCGATGTGCGCCATCTCGGCTTCTTTCAAACCGCGGGACGTCAGCGACGGTGTCCCGATGCGCACGCCCGATGGATCAAACGGCGAACGGCGGTCGAATGGAATGCTGTTGAAATTCGCCTCCAGGCCCGCTTGATCCATCGCCTTGGACGCCTGCTTGCCAGTCGCGCCGAGCGCCGTCGCGTCAAAGAGAATCAAGTGGTTGTCCGTGCCACCGGTCGCCAGCGGCAGACCTTCTGCCTGGAGGACCTCCGCCAGCGCCCGCGAATTCGCCACGATCTGGTGCGCGTACATGCGGAATTCATGCGTCGCCGCTTCCTTGAGCGCCACGGCGATACCCGCCGTCGTGTGGTTATGCGGTCCGCCTTGCAGCCCCGGAAACACCGCGCGGTCGATCGTCGCCGCGTGCTGCTGCTTGCACAGGATCATGCCGCCCCGCGGCCCACGCAGCGTCTTGTGCGTCGTCGTGGTGACCGCGTCGGCGTGTGGCACCGGACTCGGATGCACGCCACCGGCTACCAGGCCCGCGATGTGCGCCATGTCCGCAACCAGCAACGCGCCGCATTCCTGGGCGATCTCAGCAAAGCGCGCAAAGTCGATCACCCGCGGATAGGCGGTCGCGCCGCAAATCAGGATCGCCGGGTTGAATTCCAGCGCTTGGGCGCGAATCGCGTCGAAATCCAGCAAATGCGTGGTCGGATCGACACCGTACTGGGCCGCCTGGAAAAAGCGACTCGTCGCGGAGACTTTCCAACCGTGCGTCAAATGCCCGCCCGCCGGCAAACCCAGTCCCAGGATCCGCTGATTCGCCGCGTCGCGTGGGATGAGTCCCGTGTAGACCGCGAGATTCGCCGGCGATCCGGAGTACGGCTGGACATTGACGTGCTCGGCGCCAAACAGCGACTTGGCGCGCTCAATCGCCAGCGTTTCGATCTGGTCGATGAACTGCTGACCCTCATAATAGCGTTTGAACGCATAGCCTTCCGAATACTTGTTGGTCAGGACAGTGCCCGTCGCCTCCATGACCGCGCACGAGGCGTAGTTCTCCGACGGAATCAGCTTGGCGGTATAGAACTGCCGCGCTTCTTCAGCAGCGATCATCGTGACGAGGTCCGGATCAGTAGCGGCGAGGGCGTTCAACGGATTCATGGTTTCCTTTCCGGCGTTCAGCTCGGGGCGCGGACTTTGGCAAATGACGCGCCGAACGTCAAAGGTCATGACCAGCGCGTGACGCAGAATCCTATGCACCGCGTTACCTTCTCGCCGGTGCGCCAGAGCACCCCAACGCAGTGCAGGAGGAAAATCATGAAAAGCGCGATCGGAGTGTGGTTCTGGATCAGTTCGGTTGGCATGGCGTGCGTGCTGGGCTGCGCGAGCTCAACGGGCGGCAGCAGCGGCGGTGGCGCCGATGTCCAAATCAACACCGATATCGTCTACGATCCGCCGACCAACCTCGACCATTGGAGCTATACCATCAACCGCACCGATGGCACGAAAGAAGCCGTGACGCTGCGGATTGCCGGCAACAAGGTGATCAGCGGTCAGACGTACGTGCGGCTGCAGATCGGCAAGCTGCCGACGATGGACAAGGATCCGAACGCCAGCTACCTGGAGCTGTGGGCGCAGCAGCAAGGGACAGTGGTCGTGGTCGCGGGCGGCGAAGTGCACAACAACGCGCTGGGGCTGCCCGCGGGAACGCCGGACATGACGCTGACGATGACGCCGCCCGTGGCGTTGGAGACGAATCTGGCGGTCGGCGTGCCGCAATCGATTACCGGCACCGGCTCGATCCTGGTCGGCGATCCTGCGACGGCGCAGCCGACCTCGGAAACGCAAACCGGCACCGTGGTGCTCGTGAGCAAGGCGGAGACGGTGCAAACGGACTTGGGGCCGCAAACCGCTGCGCACTATTCAGGTGAAGTGACGCTGCTCGGCTCGAAGGCCAGCGGCGATCTGTGGAGCGTTTCCGGGCTCGGCGTCGTCAAGGCATCCGGTACTTGGCCGGGCATGCCGGGCGACATCAAGGACGCGATCCTCGGCCTCACTGGCTCGAGCGGCTCGGTCCCGGACGGCGATCACACCATCGCCTCGCGGGAAGGCGTTCTGACCCCGACGAACACGCAGTTCAAGCTGGACACGTACGACATCGACGGCGGGATTTTCGCCGACAAGAACACGCACGCGATCATGCTGCTGGAATTGCGCTGGGTCGACCCCGAGAAAGCCAAAACGTCGGCCGCGCCACCGGTCACGACGGAATTTGGCACGGCGGTGGGCTACTACGATTCGACGCAAGTCGACTCGCCAGTCAGCGTCCTGCACCCCGAGGACAACGGCAAGGGCTACCATTTTTGGACGTCGCTGGTGAACCAAGCCGCCAAGAATGAGTCGGGCCAGTACACGAGCTACCACATCCGCGCGAGCTACACCGGTTCTGGCGACGCGGTCCGGGCATCGGCGCAGCTGAACTACCATTCGCTCAAGCCGTAGCGAGCCCGACCGGCTGACCGATCGTCAGACCGCACTTTTTCTGCGATGACGCAAACTTACGCTGGCTTTTCCGCCTGGGCATGCGTCACAGCACTTGCAGTTCAGGCCTGCGCAGCGTAAATGACCGCACGTTTGCCGGATTTCGGCGCCGCGCGCTGCGGAATGCAAGCGCACCCAACTGGAGTGAACCGATGAAAAAGTTTGGCATGCTGACCGCGATGACCTGCACCGCAACCCTGACCTTGGCCGCCGCTGGCTGCAAACGCGACGAGACACCCGCGCCCGTGGCCGTTCCGACCGTGGCGACTGAACAACCGGCCGCGGCGCCCGCCGAACTGCCGCCCGGCCATCCGCCAATGGGTGGCGCGGCTACGGAAACTGCTGGGCAGCCGGCGATGCCTGCCGGCCATCCGCCGATTGGTGCCGTAGCCCCCGCACCGGTTCCGGGTGCGCCGGCCACGGCCGATTTGGCCTTCGAAGCGCCGACCGAGTGGCAGGCCAAGCCGGCCCGCTCGATGCTGTGGAAAGTCTTTGGTGCGCCCAAAGCCGAAGGCGACGCGGACGACGCGGAAGTGACGATCTCGTCGCTCGCCGCGAACATTCCGCTGAACGCCAACGTTGAGCGCTGGTGCGGGCAATTTGAACTGGAAGGCGGCAAGCCATGCGCGGAAGCGGCCAAAATCCGCGACCTGACCGGCACCGCATTTCCGTCCAAGGTCGTTGAGATCGCCGGCGGCCTGAAATCCAGCAGCATGACGGGCCCAGCCGGCGCGGTGAAAGCCGGCTGGCGGATGATCGTCGTCGAAGTCACGATGCCCGGCAAAGCTTGGTACCTGAAGATGACCGGCCCGGCGAAGACTGTCGCCAAGTGGCAGGACGCGTACCTGAAGGCCGCTAGCGCCATCAAGTAACCCACACGCACACACTTGGTGCCTCGCTGGACGGAAGACCGCATGCGTCTGCTGCTCGTTGAAGACAATCCTCTGGTCGGCACCATGCTGCGCGTCAATCTGGGCCAGGAGGGATTTGAAGTCCACTGGCACACGACGGGCGAGTCCGCGCTGACAGTCTTGGAAACCGTGCGATTTGACTTGGCATTGCTGGATATCGGTTTGTCCGGTATCAGCGGCATCGAAGTCGCGGGGCGAATTCGCAAGCTGGGACTGGAAACGCCGATCATCATGCTGACGGCCAACGACGACCTCGACACGCGGGTGCACGCGTTGGATCGCGGCGCGGACGATTACCTCGCCAAGCCGTTTGACATGGACGAGCTGATCGCCCGGGTGCGAGCGCACCTGCGGCGTTCGTCGGGCACGCTGGAGCACTTGCCGGATACGGAAGTGCACATCGGCGGCGCCGTGCTGTCGCTGGAGCGCAAGATTTTGCGCGGTCCGGATGGCCAAGCGCACGCGTTGACGGACAAGGAAGTGGCGCTGGTGCAATTTCTCGTGCGCAATCCGGCGCGGGTGCTGACGCGGGACAACATCCTGGAAGAAGTCTGGGGCGACGAGAACACGCCGTCGGTGGCCGAATTGGACGACCTGATCACGCACCTGCGCGGCTGTGTCGAACGCGAGCCGTCGCATCCGCGCTACATCGTGACCGCGCGCGGGATCGGCTACCGGTTTGAACCGTAGCATCTGACGCTTCGCCAGTCCTAGGCAAAAACGCAGAACGCCGGGCGAGAGAGGGATCTCAGCCCGGCGTTGTGCGTTTGGGGGTTTCTATACGCTCCGACCGAAGTTCGAGATCAAACCGTTTTCATCCGCGGCGTGCCACCAGAGGTGCACGCTCGTGGATCCAGTCCGAAATGCAACAGGTCTGGCCGGAAGGAGGTGACGTTGGACATAGGTCAGCACGTTTAGGCTTGGTGATCGTGCGCGTCGATCTTCCACACGGGCAAGATCTGCGACACCGCCGCCAGCAGCACGAACGGCATCGTAAACACGCCAATCGCCACGAGAATGCCCTCACGGCCCTGCCATTCCGGAATGTATTCGACGAAGCCGCGGAAGCTCTTGGACAGCATCTGGCCGCCAATGACCACGTTGAACCGCATCGAGAGCACCTGGACCAATACCAGCAGACCGGAGATCATGCCGAGCGTGACGCGCGTGCGCGGACCGGTCTTCTTCATCCAGCCGATCAGCAACAGCACGAACGGAATCGCGGAGCCGATGATCAGCTGAACATAGACGAAGCTGAAGCGCAGCTTCTCAGTCACCAGCCGCGACAGGATGT
The DNA here is from genome assembly GCA_903924465.1 of uncultured Myxococcales bacterium. Classification (GTDB taxonomy): domain Bacteria; phylum Myxococcota_A; class UBA9042; order UBA9042; family UBA9042; genus CAIYBN01. Next base: position 104,388 of record CAIYBN010000057.1, read on the forward strand.
GCCACTCCTCGCCGGCTTCATACGCCATGTTGAGAAGTTCCAAGGATTCCAGCACGACCGCCAGAATCAGGAACAGCCACAGGGTCTTCATCATGGAACGCAGGCATTCGTCGTCCACTTTCACCCGGCGGATCTTGGAGAAGACGATGTAGAGCACGATCAGCATCGCGATGCCGGACACGATGGCCGAGGCGAGGAAGATCACCGGCATGAGCGCCGTCGACCACCACGGATTGGCCTTGATGCCGCCAAAGATGAAGCCGACGTAGCCGTGCAGGACGCACGCCGCAGGAATGCCGAGAACCGAGAGGGCGTGGACCCACTTGGCGTCGATTTCCTTGGATTTCGCCGTTTCACGCAGCACGCCGAGCGACAGGAGCTTGTAGAGCAGACTCCGGACGCCCTTCTCGTTGGCCATCGCGACAATGTCAGTCCGGAACACCAGCAGGATTTCTACCGCCAGGAGCGTCAGGTAGAAGCTGTAGATGAAACCGAAACCCGCCATCGCCGAAGTGAAATTCGGCATGAACATGATGAAAAACGCGCGCTGCGGCTGATGCAGGTGCAGGAGCAACGGCAGGGTCGCAAACGCGCAGAACGAGAACGAAGCCGCGAGTGCGAAACGCGCGACGGGAGCCAACTCCTTGCGGCCAAACACGTGGTACAGCGCCGCGACGACGAACGCGCCGGCAACGAGGCCTGTGATGTAAGGGTAAAGAACAATCATGACCGTCCAGGCAACGCCATTCAGATCATTGGGAAAAATAAATTCGCCAGCATGGGGCATCATCACACCACCTCCGCAGTCAGGCCGATGTAGCGGGTCTTGGGACGCGTGCCGAGGTAGGACTTCAGCACGTCAATCCGGTTTTCAGCCAACGCCTTGGAGATTTCGCTCTCGGGGTCGTTGATGTCGCCAAAGGTCCGCGTGCCGGTCGGGCACACGTCCACGCAAGCCGGTTTCTCGCCGTGCTGAATGCGGTGGTAGCACCACGTGCACTTGTCGGCGGTCTGCGTCTTGGTGTTGATAAAGCGGGTGCCGAACGGGCACGCCTGCACGCAGTACGCGCAGCCGATGCACTGTTCATAATCGACCAGCACCACGCCTTCCTTGGTCTTGTACGACGCGCCAACCGGGCATACCTGAATGCACGGCGTATCCGTGCAGTGGTTACACAGCTTGGGCACGAAGAAGGACTTCAGCACCTCTTTCGGGTTGATCGGCGGCAGTTCTGAAAACGCAAACTTGCCTTTCAGGTTGGCGTCGACGCGAACCGAGCCGTCCGCGTAGTAGACGTAGCGCTCGACCCACGTTCGGAACTGTCCGTCCGGAACGTCGTTTTCCTTCTTGCACGCCAACATGCAGCCGCCGCAGCCGATGCATTTCGTCGTGTCGACCAGGTAGCCGAAGATCACCGTGTGGCCCTTCGTTTCCTTGCCGTCTTTGCCGGTGTGCACTTCCTCCGCGTCGGCTTTCTCGATGAACATCGGGATCACCGTCAGCGTCAGCGCGCCAAACGTGAAGTTCTTGACTGCATCCCACAGGAACTCACGGCGCGATTCACTCGCGTCCAGCAAGCCCGTGGGCTGGTTCTGCGTCTCGCAGCAGGTGTCCTTTGCACCTTTGTTTCCTGAGCAACTCATTCTGCACCTCCAACAGCGGGCGTCGCAGCAGCGGGGGCAGCGGTCGGAGTCGCTGCTTCAGCCGGCTTGGCCTCATCGTCCTTGTCTTCTTTGGCACCGTCCGGTTCATTCGACGGATCCGGATCGTGCGGGATGTGGCACTGCATGCAGACCATCGGGCTCTTCGGATCCTTGGGATCGTTGTCCTTCATGTGCTCGTCGAACTTGATCTGCGGGTGCTTCTTCGCCCGTCCGATCGTGTCCTGGTGGCAGTGCAAGCAGATGTCCTTGATGTTCGTCGGCATCAAGTCGGTCTTGTCGCACGTCAAGGCGACGCCGGGCTTGGCCGCGGCTTTCGCGTCCTTGCACGACGTCATGTGCGCCTTGCCGTCGCCGTGACATTCGATGCAGTGGACGCGCTCATGGCTTTTGCCCATCTCGTGCTTGAGCGTGTCGTGGCACGCGGTGCAATCGCCGCGCGTCGTGAGCTTGCGCTCCTTGTTGGCGGCAGTCTCAAGGGCTGCGCCGCGAAAATGGCCGAACTGGCCGAATGAAGGCGGAATGGTCAGGCTGCGAACGGTGAAGAAACCGACGCCAACCAATGCCAACGCGCCCGCCAGGATCCACAGGTGTAGGGTGTCGCGTGAAAACATCTAGAGCTCCTCTCTCGTGTAGGCCGCACTGAGCGACCCGCCAAAGGGGCTTTGCAAGAAGCCTGCCATGTCGAGACAATCCACTCTCCTCTCCCGTTTAGGCGTCTTTGGCAAAAGATCGACTTGACGCAGATCAAGTCGCAGCAACAAACAACGCAGTAGTGCTTCCGCTCGCGCCGAAACTTCGGCATTACGCATATCAAGTTGATATCAGAACCTATTTTTCATTCCAAGCTCTTTGTCGCCTGATCGATTCGGCGATCGATTTGGGCAAAGTCGCGCAACCTATTGAAATCATAAATCACATTCGGTGCCGAAAATTCGGCAGGGCGTGCCGAGTTCTCGGCATACGCAGCAGGCGCTGTGAAACCACGTGAAACTGCATGATTTGCCGTGACGTGAAAAACGCTTGAAGCAGAGGGACTTCCCTATCGCCTCGAGGTGTGGCAAACAGGCGCCAGAATCGGCCCTGACTGGCACACTCTTTGCAAAGTGTGCGAGCAGTCCGGGGGCGCCCAATGCAGCGCCAGGAGACGAGGAACATGGACACGCAAATGACAAAAGACGGGCACGGAGCACGCACAAAGTGTGGCCGGCCTGCGCGCTTCTGGGCGCTGATGTGCAGCCCGCTGCTGATGGCGTTGGCGCTGGCCAGCTTGGCCGGATGCGACACGGCGCGTGACTACGGCGGCACGGATGCGGACATCACGTCCAGCGACGACGCCAGCGTGGACGCGAGCACAGACGTCACGCCGGTCTTCGCACCGGTGTGCGTCGCTTGTCACGGCAGCGCCGCCAACCCAGCGCCGCCCAACGCGATTGGTGGCAAGACCGACACGACGTGGCGCGGCGTTGGCGCACACCAGACGCACCTGCGCGGCACCGAAAGCAACCACGCCATTGCGTGCACGTCCTGCCACAAAGTTCCGACCGGCATTTTTGACGCCGATCACATGACGCCCCCCGACTACCGCGCAACCGTCACGTTTGGCGGGCTTGCGCTCGCGGCCGGAGCCACTCCGGTCTACGACGCGGAAACCTTCACCTGCAGCAATACCTACTGCCACGGCGGCAAGCTCAAGGCCCCGGGCAAGAACAGCAAGCCGATTTGGACGACCGTCGACAACAGCCAGCGCGCCTGCGACTCCTGCCATGGCGCGCCCCCGCCGGCACCGCATCCGCAAAATGTCGGCGACTGCATCGGCTGCCATGCCGGCACGGCCGGACCGAACAAGACGATCGCCAACAAAGCCAATCACATGAACGGCAAGGTGGATATCGTCCTGGGGCTCGACACGAAGTGCGACGGCTGCCACGGCGCGCCACCGGTCTCCGACAAGCACCCGAAAACGACGGAAAAGTGCGCGGGCTGCCATGCAACGACGGTGGATGCGAATACGCAGATTGTCGCCAACGGCACGCACATGAACGGCAAGGTTGACGTCGTGCTCAGTGCCAGCGCGCCCTGCTCCGGCTGCCACGGCACGCCGCCGGTCTCTGACAAGCATCCGAAAACACAAGGCAAGTGCGAAGGTTGCCACACGACGACGGTCGATGCGAACGGCAAGATTGTTTCCGGCGGCACGCACAACAACGGCAAAGTGGACGTCGCTTTGGGTCCCGATGCCGACTGCAAGGGCTGCCACGCGTTCCCACCGGTCAGCGCCAAGCATCCGGTGACGACTGCGACCTGCGAAGGCTGCCACACGACGACCGTGGACGCGAACAATCAGATCGTCGCGGGCGGCACGCACAACAACGGCACGGTCAACGTGGCGCTGTCCAACAACGCGAACTGCGTGGACTGCCACACGATGTTGCCCAATTCGCCTGGATCGGCGAAACATCCTGTGGTCAATTCGGCGACGAACTGCGAGGGCTGCCACACGACGACGGTGGACACGAACAAGCACATCGTTGCCGGCGGCACGCACATGAACACGAAGGAAGACGTGGTGCTGGGCCCGGATGTCGACTGCGCGGGCTGCCACGGCTACCCGCCGGTGAGCGCCAAGCACCCGGTGACGAGCGCGAAGTGCGAAGGCTGCCACACCACGACGGTGGACGTGAACAAGCAGATCGTTCCAGGCGGCACGCACATGGACGGCAAGATTGACGTGGCGCTCTCGACCAACGCCAGCTGCACCGACTGCCACAAGATGCTGCCAAATCCGCCGGGAAGCGCGAAGCATCCAGTGGTGAACGCGACGACGAACTGCGAAGGCTGCCACACGACGACGGTGGACACGAACAAGCACATTGTTCCCGGCGGCACGCACATGGACGGCAAGAGCGAAGTGGCGTTGGGCCCCGACGTGAATTGCGCGGGCTGCCATGCGGCGCCGCCTGTGAGCGCGAAGCATCCGGTCACGACGGCGAACTGCGAAGGCTGCCACACGACGACCGTCGACGTGAACAAGCACATTGTGCCGGGCGGCACGCACATGGACGATAAGGTGGAGGTCGTGCTGTCGGCCAACGCCGATTGCACCGGCTGCCACGGCGCGCCGCCCGTCAACGGCAAGCACCCGGCGACGACTGCGGACTGCTCCGGCTGCCACGACTCAACCGTCGCGCCGAACAAGCAGTTGATCACGGGCGGAACGCACATGGACGGCAAGATCGACGTCGTGCTTTCTGGCAGCGCGGATTGCACGGGATGCCATGCGGCGCCGCCGAACAACGGTAAGCACCCGCAGACGCTGGCGGACTGCGAAGGCTGCCACGCGACGACGGCGGCGGCGAACAAGCAGATCATCCCGGGCGGCACGCACAACAACGGCAAGATCGACGTGGTCCTGGCGCCTGATGCGGTGTGCAACGCCTGTCACGGCGCGCCGCCGACCACGCCGCTGCACCCGGTGACGAGTTCGGATTGCGCTGGCTGCCACGAGACGACGGTGGCGCCGGGCAAGCAGCTCATCGCCGGCGGAACGCATATGGATGGCACGGTGGAAGTGGTGCTGTCGCCGGACGCGGATTGCACGGGCTGCCACGGCGCGCCGCCGACGGTGAACAACCACCCGCAGCAGACGGCTTGCGAAACGTGCCACGCGCTGACCGCGGGTCCGAACAAGACCATCATCAATACGGATTATCACCGGAACGGCAAGATCGACATCAAGGTGACCGCGGCCGCGGATTGCACGGCGTGCCACGGTGCGCCGCCGAACAATGGCAAGCACCCGCAGCTACAGCCGATTGTCCAGTCGTGCCACCTGTGCCATGGAACGACGGTGGGCCCGGATGACAAGCCGACGGACACGGGGACGCACGCGAACGGTACGATCGACTTTGCGCTGGTCCCGACGACCTGCGACGCCTGCCATGGCGCACCGCCGGTCAAGCCGGAGCATCCGAAGATGAACGGCTGCAACAAGTGCCATTCGACGACGGTGGACGCGACCAACACGGGGATTGTGCCAAACGGGACGCATGTCAACGGCACCATCGACATTGTGTTGCCGACCGCGTGTGACACCTGCCACGGCGGCAATGGTTCCGCTGCGCCGCCGCCGGACGTCAACGGCAATACCGACCCGACGCTGCCGACCGTGGGCGCGCACGCGGCGCACTTGAACGGCAACAAGTACTCGGGCGGCGGCATCGTGTGCGCGACCTGCCACCAGTTGCCGACGACAGTCGGTCAGACGGGCCACCTCACCGGGACGCTGGATTCGATCCAATTCCCCAACGGCAAGGCCGTGGCGCCCGGCTTGGTACCGAACTACAACCCGGCGACGCTGACTTGCAGCAACATCTACTGCCACGGCGCAGCGCTACCAGGCGGCACGAACAACTCACCGGTCTGGAACAAACCTGGCCTGGAGTGCGGCGCCTGCCACGGCATTCCGCCGTCGGTCGTCTCGGGACACCCCTACGTCGATCCGGCATCCGGCACCGTGGCCTGCGCGCTGTGCCACAGCAAGACCATCAACCCCGACGGCACCTTGAACACGAAGGACGGCTGGCACGTCAACGGAATGGTGAACCCATGAGCACGCAACCCCACGTGAAACTGCGGCACATCCTGACGGTGCTTGGCCTTGCGGCTGGGCTGGCAAGTCAGCCGGTTTGGGCCGATGAGCCCGAGGATCCAAATGCCCTGCATCTGACCGCGAAAAGCGTGACAACGATTACCCGCGACGTGGTTCCGGGTGCGTTCAACACGACCGAGCGGCAGATTCCGACGATGCAGATTCTCAACCTGCGCGGTGAAAACATCGCGGGATCAGGAATCTTCGCGTATGGCTCGGGCTTCTCGGCGCAGCAGATCGCGTCGAATTCGTTGCCGCCCGCGCGCGCGGCGGATTTGGCTTACGGCTATGTGGGTTGGGATGGTCTGGACCACAAGGTTCGCATCCAAGTCGGCCGGCAGTTCGTGTTCAGCGGCGCGCCGCGTTACGTGTTCATGGACGGCGCTTCGGCCATCGTCCGTCTGCCGGCCAATTTCCGCCTGGACGTCTATGGTGGCTCCGCGGCGTTCAGCAACTTTGACCACGCGTTTGACGCGCCCGTCGTCGGCACGCGGATCGCCTGGATGCCCTGGAACGTCGGCCATATTGCCGCTGCATTCCAGGACATTTCTGGCAGCACGGAAGCGACGCGCCGCACCGTCGGCACCGACGCTTCGCTGCGCATCAAGACCGTGACGTTCACCGGCCTCTACGCGTACGACCTCCTGGGCGCCGGCATGCAGGAAGCGCGCATCGACGGTACGTGGCGGCCTTTTCCCTGGCTCGGCATCTTCGCCCGCGGCGAAGCGCGCGATCCGCTTGCGTACCTGCCCCGCAACTCGATCTTCACCGCGTTCGTGCAACGCACCGACGGCTTGGTCGGCGGCGGCTTTGACATCAAGACGCCCGGCGCACTCTACGGCAACGGGTCCTACGACCGCTACATCATCGCCGACGGGCACATGGACGGCTACCGCGCGCAGTTGAACCTCGGCTTGCGTCTGGACGAAAAAGGCTTGTATCGCACGGGCTTGACCTACAATCGCATGTTCAACGGCGACAACGGATACGACCAATATCGCATCTGGTGCCGCGGCGAGCTGCCGGCGCATCTGGTCGCGGCGGTCGATTTGGACAGCTACTTCTTCATGGCCCCGGTGCGCGGCGTTTCGCAGTCGCTCATGGCCACAGCGGCGTTGCGCTACAACCCGTTGAATGGCTTGACCGCGGGTCTGGACGGGCAGATTTGGACGAATCCGTATTTCACGTCGCAAGCCATGGCGCTCGTGTCCGTGACCATTACCGATGCCCTGTTCCGTCCCGCCCGTGTGGCACCGCCACCGCCGCCCAAGAAGTCTGACGACGATGAAGGTCGCGGCGGATCTCCGGTTGCGCCGGGCTTGGCCATCAACGACCGTCCGCTCATGATGCGAGGTGCCCTGTGATTGGCAACCGAATTTCAACCCGCGTTCTCCGCATTTTCCTCCTGTGCGTCGTGCTCGTCAGCGCGTCGGCGTGTGCCTATCTCGTCGGCTCGTGGAGCGGCGCGCCGGGTACGCAGAGCAAACGCGACGTGATCACGTTTTCGCACAACCGCCACATCGTCAAGGAAGGCCTGAACTGCGGCGACTGCCATGGCGAGATGAACAAGAACAGCAGTTTGGACGTCAAGCGCGCCATTCCGCACGAAAGCAAGTGCATGGATTGCCACGACAAGACCGACAATTGCAAGATGTGCCATGCCAATCCGGAACAGCCGGTCACGCTGGTTGATCACCGCATGGAAGGCATGGTGTTTTCGCACGAGGCGCACCTGGCGCGGTCGCTGCCGGGCGATGCGTCGCCGGTGACGTGTGAGACCTGCCACGGCGACCTGAAGAACGCCACGCGCGTCTCCGACAATACCCGCCCCGGCATGTTGGAAGCCTGCGCGCAGTGCCACCAGAAGGACTTCGGTCGCGAGAACTGCACGCTTTGCCACAAGCCAGGCAGCTTGGGCACCAAGACATCGGAGCAGATTTGGGATCACGGCTCGGACTGGCTGCGTCGCCACGGTGGCGCTGCCCGCACGAGCGACGTCGTCTGCTCGCACTGCCACAAGGTCGACACCTGCGCCGAGTGCCACAGCCGCAGCAACGTCCCGATGCGGCCGTCGCAATTGCGCCTGGATCGCCCGGATTCGCTTGCCCATCACCGCGGCGACTGGCTGTCGCGTCACCCGATGGAAGCCAGGCTCGACAGCCGCTCGTGCCAGACTTGCCACAACCAGAGTTCCTGCCAGCAGTGCCACGACCGCATGGGCGTGGGCCAGACCGGCGCTTTGGGGAGCCAGAAGGGGCCGCACCCGGCCGGCTGGCTGTTGCGCGGCAGCGGCGAGAGCCATGGCGATGCGGCGCGACGCGATGCCGTCTCGTGTGCGGCGTGCCACGACCGCGGCGCGGCTTCCAACTGCGTCACCTGCCACCGCGTCGGCGGGCCAGGCGGCAATCCGCATCCGCCCGGTTGGCAGAGCAATCAGGACAAGGCGACTGCCCCGGCCTGCACGCCTTGCCACCAGTAGCGCGTGACGGATCACCTCGCCGAGTATCGGCTGTTGCTCGCCAAGGTGGACGCCAAGGTCGCCGAAGTCACCGCGCATCAGTCCACGCACTTGGCCTGCGCCCAGGGCTGCCACGCGTGTTGTGCGCCTGACTTGACCGTCGCCGCCGTTGAAGCCGCTGCAATTGCCGCGTACCTGACCGCACAGCCGGAACAACGCGTGCAGGTGCGCGAGCTGGCACGGACGTTGCCTTGGGGCGAAACGCGCTGCGCCTTGCTGGACGCTTCAGGCGCCTGCGCGATTTACCCGGCGCGGCCGCTCGTTTGTCGCACGCAGGGATTGCCGATTGTGCTGGAGTCCGGACTCTTGACGGCTTGCGCGCTCAATTTCCGCAACGGGCTTGAGGACTTGCCGCCCGCTGATCGCATCGACCAGCAGACGCTGAGCACCCTGCTCTTCATGGTCAACCAGCGTTTTGGCGGCGGCGAACGTCGGCCGTTGACCGCAGACGGCGTCGCGCCGCGTTGATCGAGGACCGAGCTACGGCAAGGCAATCCCGAGCAGGTCCATCAGGCCATTGACCAGCGTCAGCGGATGCGGCGGACAGCCCGGAATGAACAGGATCGGCACGTTCTGGTCGAGAAACTGCCGTTCCACCTGCGGCGCGTCGGCGAAAAGTCCACCGGAAATCGCGCAAGCGCCGAAAGCCAGGACAAATCGCGGTCGCGGCATCGCGTCAAAGCACAATTGCAGCGGCTCTGCCATGTTGCGGGTGATCGGGCCGCTGATGACCAGACCATCGGCGTGGCGCGGCGAGGCGACGAACTCGATGCCGTAGCGGCCGAGGTCAAAGTTGACGTTGCCGACGGCGTTCAGCTCCGATTCGCAGCCGTTGCAGCCGCCCGCGGAGACGGAGCGGAGGCGCAGGGAACGGCCGAACTGCTGCTTCAGCGCCTGCGACACCGCGATCGGCGGTGGCGTCGGACGTTGCGCGGAAATCAGCAAATCTTCGCGTCGCACCGCCGCGGTGTGACATGCGTTCGAGAACGTCAGCTTCTTTTCCGGGCACGCGGGCTCGCAATCGCCACATTGAATGCATCGGCCCAGGTCAATCTGCAGCGGATCCAGCGCCGTGAACGCGTGGGTTGGGCACGCGTCGGCACACGCACGACAGTCGGTTGCACAGGGCGTCGACGCGATGACCGGCAAGCCACGAAAGTTGGCGGGCGACGCGGCGCGCAGGTCGCCAATGTACTGACGACCTTGAGAAATCCTGACGCGAAGCGAGCGCAGCATCGGTGGGGCTCCTAGAGGTCGTTGCCGCAGTACGAGAGATCAAAGCTCTTGTTGCAGATGGGAAAATCGCTGATTTCATTGCCGCGCAAGGCATGTGCCAAGCCAAACCAGTTGCGCAGGGACGGATCCTGCGCCTTGAAGTGCCGCAGCTTGCCCTGACCGTCCGTCTGGAGCGCGTGAATCGTTTCGCCGCGCCAGCCTTCGCAAATGCCAATCGCCAAAGCGTCGGGGGGCAACGCGCCGAGAGGTTGCAGGGGCACCTGGTCGATGCCGGGAACCGCCAACGCGCGCTGGATCCAGGCGATCGAGCGGGCAATCTCGTCGATCCGCAGCCCCGCCCGCGCCCAGCAGTCGCCGGTCAGTTGCTTGGACAGCGCGACGGGCAGCCGCTCAAACGCCGCGCCCGGCAGCGCAATCCGCATGTCCAGGTCCAGACCGCTGGCGCGCGCCGCCATGCCGACGAGGCCAAGTTCCTTCGCCTGATCCGCGGTCACCGTCCCCACTTCATGCAGCCGGCCCGCCACCGACAGCGACGTTTGGAACAGCGCCGTGATGGTGTTCATGTCCCGCTGGAATTGACCGAGCACCGTTGGCAGGCGCTGGGCGTCCTCCGAATGGACGCCAAAACGCACGCCACCCGGTCGCAGCCAGCCGCGGCCGAAGCGACTGCCGCAGAGCTGCATCGACAGGTTGATGAGGGTCGTGCGCAGGCGGCCCCAGGTCGTGCCGCCCTGCAGAAAGCCGATATCCGTGGCAATGCCGCTCAAGCCCGTCAAGTGCATCGCCACGCGTTCCAGCTCCAGCGCAATCCCGCGCACGATCTCAACTTCCACCGGCACTTCCACACCCGCCAGCGCCTCCAACGCGCGACAGAACGCCCAGGTGTGGCCCACGCTCGTGTCACCGGCAATCGTCTCCACCAGCGTCACCGCGTGCGCCAGCGGTCGCTGCACCACGAGTTCCTCGATACCGCGGTGCTGAAAACCGAGCTGGATTTCCAGGTGGTGCACCTGTTCGCCCAAACACATGAAACGGAAATGTCCCGGCTCAATGACGCCCGCGTGGATCGGTCCAACCGCAACCTCGTGAACTTCCTTGCCTTCCATCTGAAAGAACGGATAGCTGCCCATCGGCGCAACTGGCGATCGCACCGGCTTGAGCCAAGGATGGCCGGGCATCGCCAAGCCGGTCTGCTCGTGGATTTCGCGCTCGAAGATGTGCAGCTGCGGAAATTGCACCGTCAAGGCAGGCACTTGCGCATCGGCTGGGGCATGACCGCGCAGCACGCTCAATCCGGTCGCGTCCTGCAGCAGTGCCGTCAGTTCCACCGTGCCGTCGGCAAGTTTCTCGCCAAAATACGTCAGCGCGCGCGCACCGTCCTGCAGGCGTTCCCGCAGCGCATGGACAAACTCCGCGTGCGTTTGCGGCACGAGCGCAGCGGCGAGGAGGTACGGCGACGCAGGCATCAGCGGGTCCCCAGGCTATTGGCCACCTGTTGCAGCAGCGTGGAAAGCGGCGCTGGCGTGTAGACGCCGAGCGACAGCAGAATGGCGAGGTAGAACAGTTTGGGGCCCAGCGCGACCAGCGATTCCGGCTGGCGAACGGCGCCGACAGGCGGTTCGCCCCAGACCATCGGAAACAGCGAACGACCCGTCGCGACGAAGACGACGGACAGCAGCACGCAGAGCGCCGCGAACGTGATGTAGTGCCCCGTCGTGATAAGGCCGGTCATGATGATGACCTCGCCGAAAAAGCTGCCAAAAGGCGCAAAACCCAGGAGCGCAAACGTGCCGACCAGGAAGAACAGCGCACTGTAACGCATTTCCCGAATCATGCCGTGCAGTTCATCAATTTTCTTGGTGCGATAGTGCGCCTTGATGGTGCCGGCGGTCAGGAACAGGATGGCCTTGACCAGGGCGTTGCTCACGACGTACAGGATGACGCCGTAGGCCGCCGGACGGCCGAGCGCCAAGCCCAATGCGATGACGCCGGCGTGGTTGATGGCCGCGTAGGCGATGAGCAATTTGTAGTTGTTGGTCGAGACGATCTTCACCGTCGCCAGCACCATCGACGCCAGGCCGAGCGCGGTCAGTTGGTAGCTCGCCAAGTCCGCGTCGTTGCCGCCGTAGACTTGCAGCATCCGGAACAGCCCGACAAACGCGACGTTGAACTGCACGGCGGCGAGCAGCGTCGTGACCGACGGCGAGGACGAATCGTAGGTTTCTGGCAGCCAGGAATACAGCGGCGCCATGCCGAGCTTGGACGCGTAGCCGAAAATCATCAGCGCGAGGCCCAGACGCCGCCAGACCGGATCGGCGATGGCGACTTCCAGGCGCAGGTTGTCGTGAAACAGGCTGACGCGCTCGGCGCCGACGGTCAGTTCGATGCCATGGGTCAGGCAGACGACGCCCAGCAGCACGAGGCCCAGGCTCACGGCGGAAAACAGGAAATAGTGCCAGGACGCCGTCGTCGCCGAATCGCGCCGCTGGTGGTGGATCATCGGCACCGCGGTGAGCGCGGTCAGTTCCAGGCAAATCCAAGCGACCACGACGTGGTTGCACAGGATCGCCGCGTTGGACGCCGCCATGAACACCAGCGACAGCCGCACGAGCCGGTGGATATCGCCCGCCAACTCCGGCGCGGCGCGCACGCGGTTGTGCAAGTGCAGGGAAATGCCGACAAACAGCGCGTTGATGAGCAGCAGGAACAGCTGCGCGGTGGCGTCGAGGACGACGAAATGCTCCAGCTCAAAGCTCGGCGCGGCGCGGGGCAACGTGAGCGGCAGGAGAACGGCCATGTCGAGGCACGCGATCGCCAGCAGCAGGTGCCGGGATCGCACATACAACTGCGGAATCAGCAGCAGCAAGGCGCCAAACAGCGGCAAAACGACGGTGGTCAGCGGCAGCAGGTTCATAGCACCGCCGAATCTGCGGGATGCGTGGGCCCGTCGTCGTCCACCGTGCCCAGACGCCGCACCAGGAGCGCCATTGTCAGCACGGTCAGGAGGTAGACAAACGTCAACCCGAGCTGCGCGACCCATTCCATGTGGTGGTGCGCGTGCAGCTCAAAGAGCGAAATGCCGTTTTCCAGCGTCAGCACGGCCATCGCCTGGCCCAGCGGCGCACGTTGCGTCGCGAGGATGAGCAGCGCCAGCAGCACGCCGCAGCACGCCACGCCGAGGTGCGTCAGCGAGCGGGAGAACTGCCCGACAAGCGTCGTCGAAAAGCCGAAACTGGCCATGATGAGAATCGCAGCGAGCGTCCAGACGAGCAGATTGGCGGGAATCAGGTCGAACGCTTTGGCCACGCCGCGCTCCGTGGCCATTTTCTTCAGATACCACGGCGCAAAGATCGCCCGGAACAACAGCAGATCCACCAGCGCAATGATGGGCGTCGGCTCCATGTGAAGGCCGTGCAGCCACAGCATCGCCGCCATCGCGATCGCCTGGATGCGCAGCCCCGTCAACGCCGCATGCCACGACCGGATGAACAGCGGCAGGCAAAGCGCAAGGAAATAGGCAAAAAGCAGGTAGGTCATCGCCGCTTACCCCAATTCCGGTTGCGTTGTGGCCAGCAGCAGCGCGACGAAGCCCACGACCGCGACCGCCATCGCGAACTGCGGAATCCAGCGCATGCGCAGGCGCGCGAGCAAGGACTCAAACAGACCGACGATGACGGCAATCGTGAGCATGAGCACCAGCGACACGAGCGCGCTCAGCAGCGGCTGGTCGTCCACGCGAATCGGATTCACCAGAGCGGCGAGCACACCGGCGTACAGCGTGAGCTTGAGGCTCGCGGCGTATTGCATCATCGCCAGGTCCGCGCCGCTGTGATCCAGGATCAGCACCTCGTGGATCATCGTCAGTTCCAGGTGCGTCGTCGGGTCGTCGATGGGCAGGCGCGCGCACTCGATTTGCAGCAGCAGGAAGAGGCCCAGCGCGCACAGCGGCGTGACCAGCAGCGCCTGCCAGCCGTGCGGCCGCATCAGCTCGGCGAACGTGCCGTGACCGCTGCCCAGTGCCAGCGTGCCGAGCACGAGGAACAGCGCGGGCTCGGCAAAGACCGAGAACGTCGCCTCGCGCGCGGCGCCCATGCCTTCAAACGGACTGCCGGTATCCAGCGCGGCGAGCGTCAGGAACATCCGGCCCAAGCCCAGCACGTAGGCGAAAGCCACAAAGTCGTTGGCAAACGGCAGCAGGCCGCCACCGGGCAGCATGGGCGCGAGCAGCGAGGCGACCAACGTGGTCGCCAGCACGACGAGCGGGGCCAGGCGAAACACGGCCGTCGTCGTCACGCTGTAGACCGGTTGCTTACCGAGCAAGCGGCTCGTATCCCATAGCGGCTGCAGGAACGGCGCACCGCGGCGACCGCCCCACCACGCTTTGACGCGGTTGATGACGCCCGGCAGCAGGAACGGCAGCAGCGCGAGTCCGAGGCCATGCAGGAGGAGCGAGGCGACGATCACAGCCGGCCTCCGCTGCTGGCGAGGACCAGCGCGATCGTGCCGACGAGCACGACCAGACCAAAAGCGAAGGCGATGCGCGGCGTTTGCGGCGTATTGTCGGACAGAATTCCGAGGGTTTCCTCGCCGCTGTCCAGCACTTCAAACATGCGATCCTCGACCACGTCGACCGTGTGCGTGCGCAGGTGCGCCTCGTCCGGGAACGGCCCTTGCGGCATGTGACTGTCCAGCTTGGTCGGCAGGAGCGTGGTGTAATAGCTCGCCAGATGGCCGGAAAACGACGCGCCGGTGTACTGGGCGCGCGGCAGCGGTTCCGTGTAGCCACAGCCCCACGTGCGGTGCGCGGGCGCGGGCGCGGGCATCGCCCACTTGCGCCAGGCAGCCAGCAGGCCGACGAGCAGCAGCACGGCCGCGCCGACAGCGACAATCGGCATCAGCAGCGACAATGGCACGGCCAGGACGCGGGCCATGTCGGTGCCGCCGTGGAGGAGCGTGATGAACTGTCCGACTGGCGCCGCGACCATCGTCAGGCCGACTTGCGGAATCAAACCAAAGACGAACAGCAACGCGGACAGCACGTAAAGCGCGCTGCGCATGGCCAGGCCCGGATCGTGCGCTTCGTGAATGTGCGGATCGCGCGGCGTGCCGAGGAATGTCAGGCCGAACGCGCGGGTGATGGAAAAGGCCGAGACGGCGCCGACGAACGCCAGCACCGTCGCCGCGAGCACGAACAGGCCGCGGTTTTGACCACCGACGACGGAATCTTCAAACAGGCCGCTGTAGAGCAAGAACTCGCTGACAAAGCCATTCAGCGGCGGCAACGCGGCGATGGCTATGCCGCCCAACAGAAACGCAATCGCGGTGTGCGGCATCCGCCGGGCCAAGCCGCCCAGACGCTCGATGTCCACGGAATGCGTCGCGCTGTAGACCGCGCCCGCGGCGTAGAACAGCAGGCACTTGAACACCGCGTGATGCAAAATGTGCAGCAGGCCGCCGGCGAAACCGAGCACGACGAGCACCGGGTTGTGCCAGCTGAGACCCAGATAGCCCATGCCAAAGCCGAGGCACGCAATGCCGACGTTCTCGGTCGAACTGTAGCCGAGGAGGCGCT
Organism: uncultured Myxococcales bacterium; assembly: GCA_903924465.1. Lineage (GTDB taxonomy): Bacteria > Myxococcota_A > UBA9042 > UBA9042 > UBA9042 > CAIYBN01. Next base: position 120,027 of record CAIYBN010000057.1, read on the forward strand.
TCAAGTCGCGCTGCACGGTGGTGTACATGACGCCGGTCACCGCCGAAAGCAGCGCAAACGCGATAAGGAACCAGCCCATCCATTCGTCCGGCGTGGACATCAGCAGCGTGAACCGCAAAAGGCCGTAGAGCCCGGCTTTGTGAATCACGCCCGACATCAGCGCGGACACGTGCGCGGGCGCGGCGGCGTGCGCGCGGGGCAGCCACGTGTGCATCGGAAAGAACGCCGACTTCAGGCCGAAGGACGCGACAAGTAGCATAAATGTTACGTTGCGGGTCATGCTGGAATGCTGCAGGAATTTGCCGAACTGGCCGAAATCAAAGGAATGCGTCTCGCTGAACAGGACCAGAAACGCCGTGATCAGGAAGAGCAGGCCGAGATGCGTGGAGACCAGGTAGTTGAAGCCGGCAAAACGCACGCGCTGGTTGCGGTAATCCCAAATCACCAGCAGCCACGCGGCGAGCGCGGCGATCTCCCAGCCAAGCAGGAAAACCATCGCGTTTTCAACGGAATAGATGATCAGGTACGACAGCGAGACCATGTTCAGGATGGCGTAGTGCACGCCGATGTTGCGGTCGCTCTTGAAATACGGCTGCAGGTAGCCGTAGGCGTAGACCGCGCCGAGCAGCGTCAGCGGCATGGAAAACGTCAGGAACAGCGCGCCCAAGCCGTCCAGGCGGAGCAGGATGAGGTCGACGGGATACGACCAGTTGAGCTGGGCGATGATGGCGGGCTGATGGCCCAGCACGGGCACGACGGCGCCGAGCACGAGCAGCGTGGCGACGACCTGCGACAGGATGCCCACCGCCGCGCGCAGGCGATTGCCGGGCAGCGCAATGCATGCGATGGCCCCGATGAGCAGAGAAAGAATCGCAGCGTGCAGCAGCAGCATGGGCGGCCTGGACGGGGTGTGGCGCGCGAGCGGGCGGCTGAGCGGCCGCGGCCCGCGGGCTGAACGTAGTACCGCGGAGGGGTGGCGTCAAATGGCTGGGATGGGCGGGGTGCGAATCGGGGATCGGCTGCCAATTCTCGAAGTCGGCGACGCACCTGATCGCGGTCTGCGCGGCGTCGCATACCGCGTCGCCGCATCTGCAGGCCGAGTTGGGCACGCGGTCGGTGAACGACCCGAATGGCTCAGCGATAGCAGACTGCTGGATTGGGCGCGCAAAGCCAAGCTGTGACTCCATCGTTGCCGATGTTCAAAAGCAGCAAGCGACCTTGTCCTGGCAGCAATCGCCGATGCCCGCGCATGCGGAGTCACAATAGCAGCCCGACGCGGATTTGCCGCCGCACATGCCTGAACAGGAGTAGGCCACCGAGCCGCAGGTCAGAGGGCAATCGTTGGAACACGAGCTGTGTGTCTCGCCGTTGTTGCACAGACCGTCGCCGCACATGCCACAGGTTGAGTTGTAGATTTTCGCCCCTTGGCAATAGCCGCTGGCGCAATAGTCGGGATTGGTGCACGCGTTGCCGTCGTTGCACGCCGCGCTGTTTGGGGTGTGCACGCAGCCGCTCAAAGTGCTGCAGCCGTCGTCGGTACAGGGGTTGTTGTCGTTGCAGCTCGTCGCAACGCCGTTGGCGCAGACACCGACGTTGCACGTTGTGCCCGTCGTGCACGGATTGCCGTCATCGCAGGCACCGGACGTGACGATGGCGTACTTGCAACCACTGGTCGATTCGCAGGTGTCGATGGTGCAAGCGTTATTGTCGTTGCACACCGTGGCAGCGGTGGGCGCGCACGAGCCATTCGACGTGCATGCCGAGCTGCTCGTGCAGGCGTTGCCGTCGTCGCATGCAACGTTGGTGAGCGCGGTGTGGACGCAGCCGCTGGTCGTGTTGCAAGAATCGGTGGTGCAAGCGTTGCCGTCGTTGCAGTCCACGCTACCGCCGCCGATGCATTGCGAACTCGCGTTGCAGTTGGCGTTCGGTGTGCATGCGTTGCCATCGTCGCAGGGGCCGCTGGTGACGAGGGTGTGTTTGCACGCGATGATGGGATCGCACGTGTCCACGGTGCATGGATTGCCATCGAGGCAGATGAGCGTGCCCGCGCCGACGCAGACGCCGCCCGTGCATTTGTCGTTGGAGGTGCAGCTGTTGTTGTCGTCACAAGCGCCGGTGAGATTGGTGTGAAAGCAACCGGATAGGCTGCTGCAACCGTCTGTGGTGCAAACGGAATTGTCGTTGCAGTTGACCTGGGCACCAGGTTGGCACGTCCCAGTGACGCAGGTGTCGCCTGCCGTGCACGCGTTGCCGTCGCTGCACGTGCCGTCGGCTGGCAAGTACACGCAGCCCTGACTCGTGCAAGAATCCGTCGTGCACGCGTTGCCATCGGCACAGGAAAGGCCGGCGCTGTAGCCACTGCCATCGGCTTTGCACGCAAAGAGCGTATCTTGCAAGCACAGGTTCGCCGTGCAGACGTGGTCGACACAGGCGTGCCAAGCGTCGCAATATTGGCCGCCCGGGCAATCGCTGGATACGACGCACTGTTGGCAAAGACCGGTGGTCGTGTCACACACGTGAGCGCATTCACTGTTGATGGTGCACGCTGGGGTCTTGACACAGACCGATGCCAGGCACGTCTCATTGAGTGCACAATCGGCAGTCGTGGCGCAGTCGACGCAGACCTTGGCGGTCGGGTCGCATACCTGCCCGGTGGCCTTGCAGCCGCCGTCCGACACGCAGGGGATGCCACCCACGCAGGCGTTCTTCTGACAGAGCCCGCCGCCGCAGTCCGCGCTGCCCAAGCACTCGACGCAGACGTGGTTGGGTACGTCGCAGACGCCTGAGCTGCAATCGCCGGAACTTCCGCAGGCGGGCAGAAATGGCGGTTTGCAGCCGGCGATCTTGACGTGGCTACACGCGCCGGTGCCGACGTCGCACGCGTCGCTTGTGCACACGTTGCTGTCGGTACACGCTTTGGCCAGGCCAGCGGCGCAGGTGCCGCCCGCGCACGCGTCGTCCAGCGTGCACGTGTTGCCGTCGCTGCACGCAGTCGTGGTGGCGAGATGGACGCAGCCGGCGGGGCCGCACGCGTCGGTGGTGCAGCTGTTGCCGTCGTCGCACATCGTATCGGTGGCGACGTGGCTGCAGCCGCCCGGTGTCGCGCAGGCATCCACGGTGCAGTCGATACCGTCGTCGCACGTCGTGGCGGTGCCCGGCAAACACGCGGCGTTGGCGCAGCTGTCGCCGAATGTGCACACGTCGTTGTCTGTGCAGGTCGCGGCGTTGGGCATGTGGACACATCCGGCGCCGTTCACGCAAGCGTCGTCGGTGCAGGGATTGTCGTCGGCGCAGGCGCCCGCCATCTGGTAGCCGCTGCCGTTGAGCCCGCAAGCAAATGCGACGTCGCCGATGCAGGCGTTGCCTGTGCAAACGGGTAGTTGGCAGACCTGCCTTACCGGATAGCCTCTATTCGTCATGAAAAAACCCTGCCTGCATAGGGCCTTGTGTCGGATTCGGATGAATCCAAGTGTGCTTATACAGCCCCTCGTACTCGACGGCGGGGCGCCCGAGCGCCGCGAGGGACAGA
>CAIYBN010000058.1 GCA_903924465.1 uncultured Myxococcales bacterium
CCAGCGTTTCCGGGAGAAGTCCATGACATTACGGGCCGATTCACGCCAGCGGGTGGTACCTAGTTCGTGGCCGAATTCCGGCCCCATCCCGATGGCCGAACTCGGCCCTCGGTGGGTGGTTTACCGTGGCCGCGGACAGCCCGCTTGCACCGTTTCTGCGAAGTGGTAGCGTCCGGGAAATCGCGTACACGGTCACGGCGCGTTGGAGATCCGGGATGCGCAAACTGTTCATCGTGCTGTGGCTGGCTGCTTGCCAACGTGAAGCGCCCATGCCGGCCACGACGCCACCGCCGACCGCGCAACCCGCGCCTGCGGTGGTGCCAAAGCCAACGCACATCGATCTGGTGACCGCGTTGGCGGAGGTGCCGGTGGCGCCGTACGTTCAGACAGAAATGGCGCGCGCGAAGGCGGATCACCGCCGTTTGCTGGTCTATGTCGGCGCCACGTGGTGCGAGCCATGCCGGCGTTTTCACGATGCGGCCAAGGCCGGGCAGTTGGACGATACGTTTGGCGATTTGCGCCTGCTGGAATTTGATCTCGACCGCGATCGCGATCGCTTGGCAGCAGATGGATACCATTCTGACTTGATTCCGCTTCTGGCCCTGCCCGGACCCGACGGGAAAGGCAATGGCCGCGGCATGCAGGGCTCCATCAAGGGCGATGGCGCGGTCATGCAAATGCGGCCGCGGCTGCAGGAATTGCTCGCCGCACCCTAGCTGCTGACCTCAGTCTGACACCAAACTCTTGCGGTCAGACCTGTTGCATTTCGGACTGGGACCGCGAGCATGCACCTGCGGCGGCACGCCGCGGATCGCGGGCGTTTGATCTTGAACTTCGGTCAGCGTGTATAGACAGCGCGGCGGAAGCGGTGTGCACTTCTCGTCCAACACAGCCCGCTGGATCGGGACTGGAGTACGGCATGGCGGACTTGACAGGCAAAATTGCCCTTGTGACAGGTGCAAGCTCTGGGATTGGCAAGGAAACGGCGATCGAACTGGCCAAGCAAGGCGCGACGGTCGTCTGCTTGTCGCGCGATCCGGAACGTGCTGCTGCAGACATTCGTGCGCGCTCCGGCAGCGACAAGATCGCGATACTTGCCGCAGACTTGGGCACGATCGCAGGCGCCAAGAAGGCCGCGGCGGAATTTCTGACGCGCTATTCGCAATTGCACATCCTGGTGAACAACGCCGGCGCGGGTTTCAGCAAACGGGAACTGAATGCCGATGGCATCGAGAAGACCATTGCCCTGAATCACATGGGCTATTTCGTGCTCACGACCGCGCTGCTGGAGACGCTGAAAGCCTCGGCGCCAGCGCGCATTGTCAGCGTCGCGTCGCGTGGTCATCACCGCGCGCAGCTGGACGTGGACGATCTGGGCATGAGCAAGCGCTGGGCACAATTGCTGGCATACGGCAACTCGAAGCTGTGCAATATCCTGTTCACCCGTGAATTGAGCAAACGCCTCGCAGGCACGGGCGTCACAGCGACGTGCTTGCACCCTGGCGTCGTCGCGACGCAGATTTGGGGCGCGAGCGGCGGCCTCGGCGGCAAGTTGGTCGGTCTCCTGGGCAAGCCCTTCATGATCACACCGGCCGAGGGAGCCGACACGATTATCTGGCTCGCCTCGAGCCCCGAAGTCGCGGGCGAAAGCGGCGGCTACTACATCCGACGCAAGCTGGCTCCGACCTCCGATGCTGGACAGGACGCGGCGCTCGCTGGCAGGCTTTGGACCAGGAGCGAAGCGTTGGCCGACCGCTGATCGCGCGGTCGACACGTGCAGATTGCGGCCTGTGCAGATCGGCCTATCCTGTGGGCAGTCTTGCCGCAAAGGAGTTTGTCATGCGTATCGCACTTCCTGCCTTACCGGATAGCCTCTATTCGTCATGAAAAAACCCTGCCTGCATAGGGCCTTGTGTCGGATTCGGATGAATCCAAGTGTGCTTATACAGCCCCTCGTACTCGACGGCGGGGCGCCCGAGCGCCGCGAGGGACAGA
>CAIYBN010000059.1 GCA_903924465.1 uncultured Myxococcales bacterium
GTACCTCGAAAAGAACCTGCCGGTCATCGCGTTCGTCGGACAAGTCGGTTCGGATACTGGCGACTGGACTAAAATGCACGACAGGCAAAAGGGTTCTTTGCAAATAAGCAAACAAATCGTATGAGCTGGGCTATCCGACTAGGACCCGAAACGAACGCATTGTGGCTCACTCTGGTGGACGAGGCGCAAGTCAAGTTCTCGTGTGAGCCACGTCACTTCCGTTCGAAGAGTTTCGCGGAACGTACGTTGAAGAAGGCGAAGGCCATTACGGCAGGCGAACTCGTGCTTGTGCAGACGGATGGCTGATCTCGTCCGCCTCGCGGCCGGCGCTCTGTTGCTGTCTGAAAAGCGTACGATTCGCGAACTGCGAATGGACGTCTCGGACGCGACGCTACGCGCCGCTGGGGAAGTGACGCAGTCCCACAACCTCCGTGACGCAACGCTCCTGATGCTGCTTTTGCATCAGTCTGAGCGCTTGAAGTTTGATCTCGAACGCACCCTTCGCAAAGCGAAGAAGCGCGCTCGAGAAGCCGCCGCGAGGCGGTTGCAAGTTGAGCTGCGTGCTGTCGGTGCCATGGAAGCCGCCGAGCGCGTATCTCTTATTTCACACATCGCCACGGACATCCGAGCCGCGACGACCGCCGAGTCCGTAGCGCTGGCGTGGCGGCAACGAGCCATACACGACGCTTTGAAGGCGTCGCGGACCGATGCATCGGTGGCAGAGGCCATCGGCGACGTGGACATCGACTCGAACGTGACGCGAGCAGGTGCCACCGAGTCCGCGCAGGCGTACGACGAGGGGCACGTGGAGGCGGCCGAGGCCGCGGTCGCTGCAGGGGCCGACCTCGAAGGCCTCGTCGACCGCTGGGAGGCGCTCTTGGACGCCTGCCCTCGTTGTAGCAGTCTTGACGGCGACACGACTCCGGTCGGTGAGCCTTTCGCGAATGGTGAAGAACCAAGTCAAGTTCATCCCCGCTGCCGTTGTATGCGCGTGACGCAAAAGGCCCCATGAAAACCACCCACACCGATTTCAATCCGATTGCGTGCCACGGCTGCGGTAAGCAGACCGCTATCAGCACGAAGTTCGGTGTACCTATCGCCTGCGAGTGCGGCGTGTCGCACACGGCCATCGGCGTCACGGTGGCGTCTGGTGAGGATTTGCCGAAGCCCGTCAACGAACTGACGGAGGCGGACGTCGCGAAGATGACGCCGGCCGAGGTGTTGGCGAAACTCAAGGCTCTAAAGTAATGGGCATCGTCGACATGTCCGTGACGATGTCGCCCACCGGGGCGTTGAAGTCGGTCCTCGACGACGCCAAGACCGCGTTGCGTAACCAACCGGCCGTCACGTTCGATAAGCCGCGTATCGGGTCGGGGACGATTGAGTTGCGCGTCGCCTTTCAGCAGGGCAAATACCTCTGGGGCATCGTCGAAAGTTACCCGAACGGCGCACAAGAAATTCTCCTCGGTGGCGGTAAGCCCACGCTGATGGAAGCCTCTGTAGAAGGGGCCACGGCATTCGAAGCTCTTTTCAGCGGACGCGGAGGTAAGTAATGGCCA
>CAIYBN010000060.1 GCA_903924465.1 uncultured Myxococcales bacterium
ACCGCGGCGTTTCTGACGGTGCGACAGGCCAGCGAGTTCATTCAAACGCTGACCAACGCAGCGTAGCCGGAGGTGAAGATGGAGTTTTTGAAAGCGGCGCCCAGGACCACGCTCCACTGCTCGGTCTCGCAAATCCGAACCTACGGATCTTGCAGCCAAAATTGTGCGCAGTCAGCACTTATGCGGACCCACCCGCGCAAGCTCCTGATCCAAAGGGAATCGCCTCGGCGGTCATGCACATAATGCCGGGCCTTACAGGCTGTGTAGCCACTCCATGAGGCTCTTGTCGTGCTGCCACGACCTCGTCTCGATGGTGATGCCAGTCGAGCCAGCACGCTCCAGCGCCAACCGCTTCATGTTCATGTCGGCCTGCGCGTAGATTTCGCTGGTGCGCAGGTCGGCGTGGCCGAGGATGGCCTGAATCGTCGTCAGCGGATTGCCCGACTGCAATAAGTGCATGGCCTTGGTGTGACGCAGCGTGTGCGGGGAGATGCCTTCGGGCAATGAGGGCGTCCCCCGCCGCGCGCGCTCCACGTACCTGGCCAGAATCTGGCGAACGCCGGAGCGGGAGAGCGGCTGGTGCTGCTTGTTCCAAAACATCGGGTCGTCCTGATGTTCGATGCGGCGAAGGTCATGCTCGCGCACATACGCGTCCAGCAGCGCCACCGTCGCGTGGATCAGCGGGACGACCCGGGCTTTGCGGCCCTTGCCCATGATTTGTGCTTGAGCCGGCGAATCCAGTCGAACATCGCGAACGCGCAGATCAATCAGCTCCTGCACCCGAGCGCCTGTGTCGTACATCAGGCTGAGCAGCACGGCGTCACGTCGGCCCGCGACCGAGGAGAGATCCGGCTGCGCAAGCACCGCCGCCAGATGCTCGACCGACAAATACCCCACGCTGGGTTTTGCGTAACGCTGGGACGGAATCGCAAGGATCTGCTGATATTTCAGGATGCGCCCAGGGTCTTCGATCTCCAGGTAGCGGAAAAACGCGTGCAACACCGCCAGCCGGTGGTTTCGCGTGGCAGAACCGCAGGCCCGTGCGGTCTCCAGATGCTTCAGGAAGCCGAGCACGAGGTCAGCGTCGAAGTGGTCCAGCGTCAGCCGCTCGGGCGGAAGGTCGAGCTCATAGCGACAGTAGCGCAGCAGCAGCGTGAAGGCGTCGCGATAGGCCTTGATGGTGTTTGGGCTGACGTTTCGCTGCGCCGGCAGGTACTCGGCCAGGAACCTGGTCAAGGCAGCTGCAAAATCCGTAGGTTTCATGGCGGCACAAGCCGCGGCACGGCGTTTCCGACATACCGCTCCAAGAGGACGACGACGTCTGGAAAAATCTCTGGTGTCAGGCGCAGATAGCGTGCAGTGCCGGTCACGTGTTTATGCCCCATGTACGCGGCCAGATAGGGCAGTTTGGCACCTACGTCGACGCCCTGCCGGTACCACGCGGCGAGCCGGTGGACGGCGAACGTGTGTCGCAGGTCGTGTACCCGGGGGCCGCTGCCGCGACCACCGTGTGAAATTCGGGCTTTGCGCAGCAACTCGCGAAAGAGCCAATAGACGGTGCGTGTGGCGTAGCTCCCGCCGTCCGGTGCTGGAAAGAACGCTGCGTCTGGCTTCCTCTTGCCGAGCGCGGCGGCGTACATCTTCAGTCGCCGCAGCATCTTGGCGCCCAGCGGGACCAGCCTTGTCCGGTGAAACTTGCTGTCGAAAACGGTGATGGCGCCGCGGTCGAAATCAACGTCCCCAACGTGCAGCATCAGTGCTTCGCTGAGACGTACGCCGGTGCTGTAGAGCAGGCGAAAGACCTCGGGCATGACCTTATGGCGCAACGGCGCGTGCCCGTCCGGGCGAATGTGATCGGCAGCCGAGATGAGCGCACGGACCTGTTCGTGGCTGAAGATGAACGGCACATACTGGTCGGTGCGTCGTACGTGAGGATTCCGGCAATACCAGGCGAGGATGTCGTGGCGGGTGAGGAACCATGCGAACTGCCTTGCAATTGTCGCCCGCGAGGCCTGGCTGGCCGGACGCTCGTGCGGCGCCGCTGCTGTCCAAGGCTCGATGACCTCGCGGGGCAAATGTGGCGCGTCGAGCCCCACAGCACAGAGGTGGCGGTCGAGGCGCGCCATGATCGCTCTCCCAGACTCGTACCGGCATCCAAGCGACCGTTTCTCTTCCAGAAACATGACCATCCAGCGCGCCAGCGGCGAGTGGAAATCGTACTTCACTTCACGGGGGTGCATCGGACACCTCCTCCAGATCCAGTGCCACATCGCGCAACGACTCAAAATCGATACGGATATAGGTCGCCGTCGATGTCTGACTCCTGTGACCCAGAATGGCCGAGATGACCGGCAACGGCGTGGCGGATTCCATCAAACGGCTGGCCAGAGAGTGGCGCAGCGAATGCATCCCACACCGCGTCACGCGCGTGGCCAGAAGCAGCCCTGCCTGCAGGCGGTAGCGGGTGATGATGGTGGAAAGTGCGCTGCCGACTGAGAAAGGGTCGTAAGGCGCGTGGCCACGCAAGAATATCTCGCGATGGTGGCTGACCGGTCGGCCATGGCGCAAGTACTCGATGATTGCTTCGCCCACGTCTTCGGGCAGCGGCAAGCTCAGAGGCACACCGGTTTTTTCCTGAACGATGTCAATGCGTCCCTCTTCCCAGCATACCTCCTCCAGGCGGAGCTTCTGGATGTCGCCGACACGCAAGCCGAGTTTCGCCGCGAGCATCAAGATCGCGTAATCCCGTTTACCGACAGGCGAACCGCGGTCGACCGCGGAGAGCAGCGTCAGGACGTCGTCCCGGCTCCAGACTGCTGGCAGCGGGATGGGAAGCCGAACGCTGAACGCGCGGGTTTCGTCGACCAACTCCAGCGGAACGCGACCACGCATGGACAAGTAGCGCAGAAACGAGCGCAACGAACCAATTTGGCAGTACAAAAGCGTCGTGTGCGCCGGATTTCTGGTGGCAACGAAATCCGACAGTAACCCAATGTCGATGCGGTCGACGTCCGCGATGTCCTTTGACCCCAAGAAACGGAAGAAGACCCGAAGGTCGCGCGAGCGCATCATGAGCGTGTGGCGTGTATGATGATGATAGTCTTGGCAAAACTGTAGATAGTCGGACAGCGCCGCCTCCAACACGGGCGATACGTCGAGGGGCGCAATATTCTTGGTGCGATACCGGAACCGGCCCTGCAAGCTGAACTCAATCAGCACCCGCATCGCGTGGGCGGTGAGAGCCTGACCACTTCGCTTACGGTATTCGCGGTCCCCGCGGCGCTTGCACGCAGCCAAGTATCGCTGGCTGAGCAACGGCAGAGACGTATCGTCGCCAGCGCGCTCGTGCACGAAGCGGAGAAAGCGTCTGTAAGCACGCAGAAAATTCACCCGCGTCGAAGCCGTGTACTTCAGGTCCGTCAGATGCTGGAGGGCCTGGACGACCAAGCCCTCCAGCGCCTTGTCGAGGACGGTGGGCGCGCCAATCGGGTCCATGGTCTGACCTCCGATCGCCCCGGCGACGTGGGCGTCGGCTCAAGGTAGCACGCGGATTATGCGCAGCACGCGCATCGACAATACTGAAGATCCGGGCGGATCCGGGTCGGCGTGCGCATAAGTGCTGACTGCGCACAATTTTGGTTATGTTCTTGAACACATAACCAAAAGTACATGTGGCGTTATGTCCTGGGCGCGGAGGCCGAACACCGCAGCCCGAATCTGGTGCTTGGCAGCGCGG
>CAIYBN010000061.1 GCA_903924465.1 uncultured Myxococcales bacterium
ATCGCCGGACGCACTCCCGTGTCATTCGGAAGGTTCGGGCTGGGCAGCACCCCACAAGGAAAACGGGCTCCAGATTGAACTGGAGCCCGCTTTTTTTTGGTGCGCCCAGCATGGGCGCACTCTTGCGGGTGCAAGTCCCGCCGTAAGTTGATCACAGCGAACGAAGCGAAGCGCAACTGCACGAGGGCGACCGAGTGTGGGGAGGAAGCGTGGAGCGAAGCTGCGAGCCGATGAACAAGAACCGGATAGAAGGCGCTGCCAAGCAGGGCGAGCGGGCCTGAAACCGCGAAGCTCTCGTGATCAAGACGAGGCGGCGTAGATCCGGCGGTTGTGCAGTGAAGGAGTGCGCTCTTACCTGGGGAGGCCTCGCCCCATGCCTGAAAGGGCAGCGGAGTCGATCCGCAAGCGAGGAGTCAGCAGAGGTCGTAGTAGTCACGGGTGGGGTCGGTGAGATTGAAGCCGGTGGCGAAGGATCGAACGAGAGGGAGTGTTCAAGGCCATGTCGATGCAGGACGGAATGCGTCAGAAGCCCGGGCAACCGGGGCGCACGGGGACTGCGCGCGGTGAAGCCGCGCAAATACCCGCGAGCGACGAACCGGGCTGCCCGCGACATATCACCGAGAGCACAGGGTCGGCGCTGCTGCAAGCGGCGCTGACGAGAGAGAACCTGCAGAGGGCGCTGAAGCGGGTACGGGCCAATAAGGGTGCAGCAGGCGTGGACGGGCTGGACATTGATCAGACCGCCCGCGAGCTGGTGCACACATGGCCTGCCATCCGCCAACAAATCCTGCGGGGGACGTACCGGCCCAGTCCGGTACGACGGGTGGCGATTCCGAAACCCGACGGTGGCGAGCGCGAGCTTGGCATCCCGACGGTGACGGATCGCCTGATTCAGCAGGCACTGTTGCGGGGGCTGCAACCAATCCTTGACCCCTCATTCAGCGAGCACAGCTACGGCTTTCGGCCGGGGCGGCGTGCGCACGACGCGGTACTTGCCGCGCAGTCGTACGTGCAGTCGGGCCGACGGGTCGTGGTTGACGTGGATCTGGAGAAGTTCTTCGACCGGGTCAATCACGACATCCTGATTGACCGCTTACAGAAACGCATCGGGGACGCCGGAGTGATCCGGATTATCCGGGCGTATCTGAACAGCGGCATCATGCAGGGTGGCGTGGTGGTGGAGCGGTATCAGGGCACGCCGCAAGGCGGGCCTCTGTCACCGCTCTTAGCCAACGTCATGCTCGACGAGGTGGACAAGGAATTGGAACGCAGGGGCCACTGCTTTGCACGCTACGCCGATGATTGCAACGTTTACGTTCGCAGTCGTCGCGCTGGCGAGCGGGTGATGGCACTACTGCGGCGCTTGTATGCCCGACTGCACTTGACGGTCAATGAGACCAAGAGCGCGGTCGCCAGTGTGTTTGGTCGCAAGTTCCTTGGTTACAGTTTCTGGGTCGCCAAAGGACGAGAGGTCAAACGTCGAGTGGCGGACAAACCGATGGCGACGTTCAAACAACGGATCAGGAAACTGACCGGTCGTTCGGGCGGGCGCAGTGTGACCGATGTGGTCCAGCACCTGAGGCCTTACCTGCTCGGGTGGAAGGCCTACTTCGGGCTTGCGCAGACGCCTAAGGTCTGGCGAACGCTGGACGAATGGCTGCGACACCGCCTGCGGGCGATACAGTTGAAGCACTGGAAGCGTGGCAAGACCATGCATCGAGAACTACTGGCGCTCGGCGCCACCCCCGTGGTGGCGCGACGGGTTGCTGCAAACTCGCGATGTTGGTGGCGCAACAGCGACCGGCTACTTAAGACCGTGCTGACGGTCGGGTACTACGCCCGGCTGGGCCTGCCCCGGCTCTCATGACCTCAACCTCTTGAACCGCCCGGTGCGGACCCGCATGCCGGGTGGTGTGGCAGGGGCGCAGTCTACAATGACTGCCCCCTATGCCGATCGCCGGGCAGTGGGCGCGATCGACGGTGATCGCGTCAACTGCCGTGTGCGGGTGATCAGGTCTGTGTTTCGACCTGTACCAGCGGAGCATCCGAAACAACGACCGGCGGTTTGCGCTCACGACCCACCTTGATCGGAACGA
>CAIYBN010000062.1 GCA_903924465.1 uncultured Myxococcales bacterium
CGTGCAAATTCGCGGCATTCCACGTTGCGGTCTGCGTCAGCGGGTCAAAACTCGCGATCACGTCGCCGTGGCAGAGCTGGCACTGCGTGCTGGTCGGATGCGTACCGCCCGGCGGCGTCGTGTGGCAGGCCTGGCCGCAGGAATCAAACGTGCCGTCGACCTGCGTCCACACCGGTGCGACTTTGGCGGTCGTGACAGCCGGCAGCGTTGCGCCGTGGCAGTACGAGCCCACGCATGTCGCGGATGCTGCGATCCAAGTCGGTTGCGCGCCGCCGACGGCTGCCAGCGCGCCAAAAGAGACCACCACGTCGCCGTCGCTGTGCGCGGTCGAGACCGGTACCACGTGACAATCGGCACACGCCACCTGCCGGTGCCAGCCCGCATTGGCAAGGTGCTGCGTATGCGCACCAACGCCCAGCGTCGTCGTCGCCGTCTCGCCATGCACGCCGTTGGGCGGAGCCGGATTCTGCGTCGCTGCGTCGCCGTGACAGGTCGTGCAAGTCGGTACGGGCGCGTCGATGACGCCGTCGATGTGACGGTTCTTGTCGTTCCACACAGCCACGCTCGACTGCGCATCAAAACTTTGGATGACCGCACCATGGCACTGCCCGCATTGCGTGTTGGGCGTATGCGGCGGTCCAGGCGGCGTCGAGTGGCAGGCGGCGCCGCACGCGTTGAACGTTCCGGTCGGCGCGATCCAGTTCGGCGTGCGCGCGACGGTCTGCCCCGGCGGCGGGGCCAAGAGCAACGCCCCGTGACACCACGCACCGTTGCAACTCAAGCCATCAGGCGCGAACTGCGGCGTCGCACCCCCCGCCAGCGCCACGCCAGCGAATTGAATGTCCTCTACGCCGTTGGTGTGCGTTGGATCGAGCGGCACCACATGACATTCCACGCACTGCACAGACCGGTGCCACGTGGACGCGTCCAAGTGCGCGCGGTGCGCACCGACCGCTGGTGTCGATGACTTCGTCTCGCCATGCGCGCCCAACGGTGGCGACGGATCCGCCTTCGCTGCGTCGCCGTGACAGCTCGTGCAACTCAGCTTGCGCACCTGCACCTGACCGTCAATATGCAAGCCGGCATTGTTCCACACCACCATCTGCTGCGCCGGATCCCACGTTTGGATAACGTCGCCATGGCACAGGCCGCATTCCCCACTCTTCGGGTGCGCGCCGCCCGGCGGCACGCTGTGGCAGGCCTGTCCACATGCATTGAACGTACCGTCGACCTTCGTCCAGACCGGCGTCTTGAACACCGTCGTACCAGTGACGCCTTCCGGCAGCCCCGCGCCGTGGCACCAGCCGCCGCTGCAGGTCGCCGCGTTGGCGTCAAAGGTCGGCGTCGCGCCGTTGGCGAGCGCAACGCTGCTCCAGACCAGTTCGTCCACCCCGTTGGCGTGAGTCAAGCTCGCCGGCACCACGTGACAATCCGCGCACTGCACCGGTCGGTGCCAATCGCCGCCCACGAGATGCGCCTGGTGCGCGCCGACGCCGAGGTCCGTCGTCTTTGTCAACCCCGTCACGCTCTTGGGCGGTGCCGGATCCTTGCGCGCCGCGTCGCCGTGACACGTCTCGCAGTTTTTGCCGATCACGTCGATCACGCCGTCAATGTGCCGCGTCGCGTCCTTCCAGGTCGCCTTGCCTGCCACGGCGTCAAAAGACGCAATGACGTCGCCGTGACACTGCGCGCAGTTCGAATTCGGCGGGTGCGGGGCCAAGGGCGGCGTCGCGTGGCAGCTCTTGCCGCACGCGGTCGCCGAGCCGTCCACCTGATTCCACACCGGCATCGTCGGCAGCCCCGCCGGTTGCCCCTCCAGCAACGCACCGTGACACCACGTCCCGGTGCAGCCCAGCGTTGTCAGGTCGAGCACGGGCTGCGCGCCACCGGTTGTTGCCGGACCGCCCCAGTCCAGTTCCACCTGTCCGTCCGCGTGTTTGACCGACGTCGGCACCAGATGGCAATCGGTGCACTGCACCTGCCGGTGCCAGTCGCTCGTGCTGAGATGGGCCGTGTGCGCACCCACACCTGCAACCTTCGTGTCCGTGTTGCCGTGCGCATCCAGCGGCGGCGCCGGCTGAGCCGTGGCCGCATTG
Source organism: uncultured Myxococcales bacterium (assembly GCA_903924465.1). GTDB lineage: Bacteria > Myxococcota_A > UBA9042 > UBA9042 > UBA9042 > CAIYBN01. Next base: position 2,097 of record CAIYBN010000062.1, read on the forward strand.
CCGTGGCAGGTCGTGCACGTCAGCGTCTGTACGTCGACCACGCCGTCCACGTGCCTCGACGCGTTGGCCCATGCGACGACGGGCGGATTGCCAGGCTGGAAGGTCGCAATCACGGCGCTATGGCAGCTTTGGCAGTTGTCGTTCTGCGGATGCTGCCCGCCCGGCGGCGTCGTGTGGCACGCTGCACCGCACTGCGCAAAAGTGCCATCCACCTGCGTCCACTGCGGTGTCTTGGCCACAGACGCGCCGGATTTTGCCTCCGGAAGCGTGGCTCCGTGGCAGTAACCATTCGAACACGTCGTCTTCTGTGGGTCAAAAACCGGTGTCGCGCCTTGCGCCAATGCGACTTCACCCCACGTCAGCGCCACGACGCCGTCGCTGTGGCTGGTCGACGACGGCACGATGTGGCAGTCCTGACACGTTCCTTGCCGGTGCCACATTGCGCTGCTCAGGTGCTTCTGGTGCGCACCGACGGCCGCGTCTGACGTCTGCGTTTGCCCTTGCGTGCCCACGGGCGGGGCTGCGTTGCCCGAGACCGCATCGCCGTGGCACGTCGTGCAGGTCAGCGTCACCACCTCAAGCTTGCCATTGATATGCTTGCTCGCGTCCGCCCACACCACCGTCGGCGGATCGCCGGTCTGAAAGGAGGCCACAACGGCTGTGTGGCAATTCTGACATTGGTCACTCGGCGGGTGCGTCCCGCCTGGCGGCGTCGTGTGACAGGCAGCCCCGCACTGCTTGAACGTGCCGTCGACCTGTGTCCAGTTTGGCTGCTTCTGCACCGTCGCGCCCGTCTTTGCCGGCGCCAAGGTCACGCCGTGGCAATACGCGCCGCTACAGGTCGTCGCCGCGTCATCAAAGACAGGCGACGCGCTTTGGGCCAACGCGATGCCACCGAACACGAGCTGCACGATGCCATCGGCGTGTTCCTGCACAGCCGGCACCGTGTGGCAATTGGCGCACTGGACGTCGTGGTGCCAGTCCGACGCCTGCAGGTGCGCCTCGTGCGCACCCACCGCCTTGCTGGTCGTAGCGAATTCTCCGTGCGTACCCTGCGGCGGTGCGGCCTTGCCCAGACTCGGATTGCCGTGGCAGGTTGTGCACTGCAGCGGCGGCGCGTCCACGGTCCCGTCGATGTGGCGGCTCGCGTCCTTCCACGTGGCCTGCTTGGAAACCGGGTCAAACGACTGGATAACGGCGCCGTGGCACGTCTGGCACGCCGTGTTGCCAGGATGTGGCGGCGGCGGTGGCGTCATGTGGCAAGCCGCCCCGCACTGGTTGAACGTGCCGTCGACCTGGTTCCAGACCGGCGTGCCGAGGGCGCCGCTCGCCGTGAAGCCCGGCAGCGCCGTGCCGTGACACCACGTGCCCGAACAGCCCAGCGCGTCAAACGAAAACGCTGGTGTCGCGCCGCCTGCCGCCGCCGGTCCGCCCCACTTCAGGTCGAGCTTGCCGTCGGTGTGCGTCGCGCTTGTCGGCACCACGTGGCAGTCGCCGCACTGCACTTGCCGGTGCCACGCGCTCGCGGTCAAGTGCGCGAGATGCGCGCCCACGGCCGGTTCAGACGTCTGCATCTCCCCCTTCAGTCCTTTTGGCGGCGCCGGCTGGTTGGTTGCCGCGTCGCCGTGGCACGTCGTGCAGTCGAGCTTGATGACGTCTACCTGTCCGTTCACATGCAAATTCGGCGCGTTCCAGACGGCTGTGCCTGTGGCGCTGTCGTAGGACGCGATGACGCTGCTGTGGCAGAGCTGACAATCGGCCACCTGCGGGTGCATGCCGCCTGGCGGCGTCGTATGGCACGCCGCACCGCATTGTTTGAACGTGCCGTCGACCTGCGTCCAAACCGGCTGCGTCGCCACCGTCGCTCCGGTCTTGGGCGGCAACAGCGTCGTTCCATGGCAATAGGTGCCCGCACACGACGCGCCAGAGGCGTCAAACTGCGGCTTTGCGCCGCCCGACAGCGCGATCGCGCCGAAATCAAAATCCACCTGTCCGTTGGCGTGCAGCACGTTGGTGGGCACTGCATGGCAATCCGCGCATTCCACCGGCCGGTGCCACGGCCCACCGGACAAGTGCGACTGATGGGCGCCAACCGCCGCCGCGCTCGTCTTGGTCTCGCCATGCGTGCCCAAAGGCGGTGCCGCTTGCCCGGTCGCGGGATTGCCGTGGCAGCTTGTGCAGTCCAATTCGCCCATGTCGACCTTGCCGTTGATGTGCAACGCCGAATCGACCCACTGCACCGTCGGCGGATTGCCCGCCTGGAAACTCGCCACAACCGCCGGGTGACACTTCTGGCATTGGTCGTCCGGCGGATGCGTTCCGCCCGGCGGGGTCGTGTGGCAAGCCGCGCCACACTGGTTGAACGTGCCATCCACTTGCGTCCATTTCGGCGCTTTGGCCACAGTCGCGCCCGCCTTCGCCGGCAGCAGCGTCGCGCCGTGGCAATAGGCACCGCTGCACGTCGCCGTTCCGGTATCCAAGCCCGGCGTCGCGCCCGCTTTCGTTGCCAGCCCGCTGAAGGTCACGTCCGGCGTGCCGTTGGCATGCAGCGGCGTCTTGGGCACCACGTGGCAATCGCCGCACAGCACCGGGCCGTGCCAATTCGCCGGTTTCAGATGCTGCTGGTGTGCGCCCACCGTCAAGTTCGTCGTGGCCGAGGCGCCGTGCGTATCCGTGGGCGGCGCCGGATCCGCGTTCGCCGGATTGCCGTGGCACGTTGTGCAGCTGAGCGCTGGCGCATCCACGACGCCGTCAATATGCCGCGTGGGATCGGCCCAGATCGCCTGCTGACTGGACGGATCAAAGCTCGCAATCACCGCACCGTGGCACAACGCGCAATCCGCGTTCGCCGGATGGGGCGGTCCCGGCGGCGTGTTGTGGCAAGCCTGTCCACACTGGTTGAACGTGCCGTCGACCTGATTCCACACCGGCTCGCGCAGCACCGACTGCCCTGCGGGTGCGCCAAAAAGCAGCGCACCGTGGCACCAGGCTCCGCTGCACGTCAGCGTCGCTTGAGCGAAAGTCGGCGTGGCATCCTGGGCGATCGCCGGCCCCGACCACTTGAAGTCCGTGACGCCGTTCGCGTGCGGCACGTTGGTGGGCACGGGGTGGCAATCCTGACACTGCACGCGCCGGTGCCAATCACTCCCGCCCAGGTGGTTCTGGTGCGCGCCGACCGCCGCATCCGTCGTCAGCGTCTCGTCATTCGTGCCCTTGGGTGGCGCCGGATTGTCCGCACCCTTGGTGCCGTGACAGGAGAAACACGACGCTTTCCACGTGCTCGTGGTCGCGTCGGACGCCAGTGCCACATCGCCATCATTCACGGCAAATGAGTCGCCCACATCCAAGCCCAGCGCGTCGAGACCGGCGTCTACGACGTTGCCCATGTCCTCAAAGACGTCGAGCGGAGCTTCGACGGCAGTCTCCGCCGGCGGCGCCGAGCGACAACTGGCGAGGACAAAAAACACGAGTGCGGCGACCCAGCCGGCCAGATAACGTGCACTTGTGGCGCGGGAAGGAGGCACGGGCACCGACTACGACAAAAAGTGATGACAGGGCGCGGGGAATGCCGCATCCGGAAGGTAGTCGGATTTGGCGCATTTGGTCAGGCGAAAAAGCGCATCGGCCATGCAGAACTTCACATTTCTTCATTGTGGAGGTGGACGGGCGCAGGGAGATTGCGAGGGCGTCTTTGCCCCAAACCATTCAAGGAAAATGGCGTGCTGGCGCGGCCAGCCCCGCGCAGGACCGCAGCAACTTACAGTCGGATAACCCGATGTTCGCGCTTCGGTGGCGTTGCAGGAGACGGGAGCCCATTCAGCTCACAAGCACGTCCAGCAGCAGGCGAAAGTGGTCGGTGCGCAGAAGCCGGATTTTGTACCGGGGCCAATTTTGCAGTCAGGCCGCGCTGGATCGTGGCAATCCGCGCTGCTGGTGCACGCTTCCGCGCACAGGCAGTGGTTCATCGGGCCGCCGGCCGGGCAGCATTGGCACGCGAGGTTGGAATCGCTGCATGTGCCGGTGCCGGGAACCGTGCACAGTTGTGGTGCGACGATGTCCGCTGCAGCGTCATCGGGCTCCGCGTCTGCGCCTCCGTCCTCCGCTGTGGCCGAGTCGACCTCCGCATCGGCCGTGACCATGCAAGAGGCGGAGTCCGCTTGGCACTGCCCCGAGGCGCATCGCAAGTTCGTCGCCGGGGCAGCATCGGACACGCCGTGGCCATCGCGATACGCCTTGCACGCGGGTCCGTAGAAGACGTTCAGCAGCGCATCGGCGTCGGACTTGGCTGACTTCGAGATGGCATCGCCCGAACCTTGGCCAATCGGCCCACCCAAGTCGCAGGAATAGGCGCCACCGACAACCAGGCAATCTGCGTTGGCGGAGCAAGCTGCATGGGATGCAACGAATACCGCCCAATCCTTGACGATCTGCGCACAATCGACCGACGCAACCACGTCCGCATCCGCGCCGGTGAGGGCATCGTCGCTTGCGTCCGCGCCGGGACTGGCGCTGTCGGTGATGCTGCCGTCCTGCGCGACGACGGTGTCTTCGGAGCCGCCATCTTCCACGCCCGCATTGCCGGAACTGGAACTGCCGCAGTTCACCAGCGTCAGCATCAGCGCCGGCCACATCGTCCAGACTCGTCGCATGGCACCACCCTCTCTGCTTCCGGAGCCAGTTGGTGTCAGACCCTGCGACGTCGCACGGCAAGGCATGCCAACAAAGTGAGGAGCGCCGATGCGAGAGACGCGGAGCCGTGCTGCGTTGCGGCGCATCCAGACTTGGCGCTGCCCGATCCGTCCGCGCCTGCCACACCGCCGTTGCCAGCGTCTGGTTCGACCCAACCGTTGGCGGAATCGACGCCGGGGACTGGTCCGGTTTTGACATCAGGCCCGGCATCACTCAATCCGCCGCCGTCACTGGCATCCGCGTCGGCACTGCACGCCTGTCCACTCACGTCGGGCGGCAGTTGCCCGTCCACCCAGCAGGCTTTGGGCGTGCAGGTGTAATTGTTGTAGTAGTTTTGAGGTGTTGGTTTCGTCCACGGCGTCACTTTTTCGACCAGCACGTCAGACGGCGGCGGTAGCCACGACTTGCCTTTTTGCAGGACCAAATCAGCTGGCAGGCTCGACTTGCCGGGCTTGGCTCCGGCGATCGCCGCGCTGACAACCGGCACATCGGTCGCCGCGATGTCGATGGGCTTGCCGCTCTCCTCCAACACCTGGACCGTCAAGGCCAACGGCGCCGATTTGAAGCGCGCATCCTGCGGCGGCTGCGTCCCGGCCGGAAAGACCCACGAGCCGAGGCCATCGATGGTGTACCGCACCGAATCGGCGTTGCCGGCGCCGTAGTAGTAGCCACCCGGGCTGTCATCCCACCAGCCGGTGCTGCACACTGCATGGGTCTGCACTGGACGCGACGGACTCACCCCCGGCAAGTCGGGATTGAAGGCGAAAATGGGATCGCGGTCCATCTCATTGGGCGAAATCCGCATCGCGAGACGCGTGATGGTCTGGCTGGCCGCCAGTTGAACCATCACGTCACCGATCGGCTTCACGAGGTCGTCGTCAACGGCCTTCGCCAACGCCGCGCCATCGACGGCGATGGCAGCCAGGGCCTCGTGGGTCAGCGGCGTGACCACGCCCGGCAGCGCGCACGCTGGACTCGCTGGCATGTACCAGTAGAGCGCGCACGACTTCAGGTCGGCCAGCGCCTGCAACGTCGGGACGCCCGGAAGCACGGCGTCAAACTTCAGCAGCGGCCCTAGCGTATCGGCCAGTTCCGCATTCAGCGGCAGATTGGCCAAAATCTGCGCAAAATCGTCGAGGTTGGTGACCGCCGCGAACGCGGACTCCAATCCCTTGAATGGGTTGTTGCTCAGGAACTGCGAGACCGTTGCGCCGTCCATCGCTGATTCCGTGACGAACGCCCGGCCACCGGCCTCATCGATCGCGCCGGCCACCACCTGATCGAAGTTGATCGGCCGCGGCACCGAGCCGGCACCTGAGGTCATTTGCCCCAGTGTCATGCGCAGCGGATTGGGCTCCACGGCCAAATGGTTCTTCGGTACCGCGCGCCCTGCACCCGCAATGGTCACAACGACACTCAGTTCATCCGCCGCGGCAATCGACGTCAAGCGCAGCGGGACACACGGATCCGAGTCGAGCATCTGCAACGCAATCGGCCGGATCGCCTCGACCCCTTGTCCGTTTTGCAAGTGCACGGCGACAAAGACATTTCCCTGATCGATGTGGCTCTGAATGATCGGCTTGGCCTTGTCCGGGAGCGCATACCCGTGGCCCGTCAGCCAATCGTACAGCGCCTTGGCGTCGGTGCTCTGCACCACGACGTAGTCGTACGGACCGGTGGATCCCTGGCTCAGGATCTGCACCTTGGGCCCACCGCCACCATTGCTGGCACCATCCGCACTGGCATCGGAGGCCGCAGCGTCCTCCGCTCCCGGACCGTACTGATAGCCGTAATAGGGCTCCACGCAGCCGTCAAACGCGCTGCGGCAGTTCTCAGCCGGCTGCTGCTGCACGTCGTAGCGCATCGCCATGGCCTGATCGAGCGCGTCAAAGACCGCCACCGATCCGACGCTCACCTTGGGCAGCTTGGGCACCGGCAGGACCCAGCCAAAATCCTTGGCTTGACCCGAATAGCGCACCTCGACCCACACGTTCGATATTTGCGTCGCCGGGTCGTGCAGGAACAGCACCCGTTCGGCGTTCTGCACCACGGTTTGGGTCACTTCCGGCGTGGGCGGCGAGAAGCAGCCACCACAAGCATAGGCTGGCGCGGCGAGCAGCGGGGCGACCAGGAGGCCGCTCAGTGCCAGCAGCCGAAAAAGCTGGGGAATCGGCTGCAGGTTGAAGTGGTTGGGGCTTGGCGCGTTCATCGTTCCTCCGGGCAATGGCGGCTACGGTTCATGGGACAACGGCACCGTCGAGCATGGCGATCCACCCGGCGCTCGAAGTGAGCTGGCTGCTGTCGTCGACGCTGTGCTGCAAGCGCACGAGAACGACGTCGGCCACTGCGCGAGATTGCGCGGCTCCGGCTGATGCCAAACACGGCCGTGGGCGAGGCGGTCATGGTCTCCCTTTGTCGGCAGTCCGAGCACTTGCCAACCGTCGCTGGCTTGGTGCAACAGCCATGCCAGTCGGCGCATATTCATAACATCCTGTTGTTGCGTGGTAATGCTGCGCATTCGGCCACAAGAACGTCGCGGCGACTGTAGGAATTTACCACATGGTGGGCAAATCACAACACACGCCGTTCGGTGCATGCAAGAATCCGGAATGCGACCGCGAGTTTTGAACATCGCGCTCGGCCGCAAGTGCGTCGATGACGTGGAAATTTGTAAGCACCCGATTTTTCCAATGGCCCGACGGAACGCGCTGACCTCTGGCGACAGCGCCACAGCCTTTCTGGCACGCGTTTGTCGCATCCATTTCGCCGCGATCGGCCATTTTGTCGCGAATCCTGCGCGGTTGTGCTCGTGCCAGCGAGCGCCTACGATGCCGCAGGTTGGGTAGAAAACGAGGGGAGGAAACATGCGGTCTTTCGGATGGTGTGGGATGCGTGCGGGCGTGGTTTGTGACCGTCGCGCGCTGCTGGTGGTGGGTCTGTTGTCGGTGCTCGCGGTGACGTCTGGTTGCGGCGACGATACCGCGGTTGGACCGGGACTTGCCGGTCTGGACACAACGGCCGATACGCCAGTGCTGCTGGACGATCTCGGAACGCCGGGTGACGCTTCCGACGCCGTTGCACCGGGAGACGCCACTGCCAACGATGGCGTCCTCGTGGATGTCCCGCTCGCCGACACACCCTTGCCGGACGTTTTGCCAGACACGTTGCCGGACGCGGTTCCCGACGCCGTCGACGACCTTGCGGGAATCGACTGTCCAGCGCTTGCCGTTCCTGCGCACGGCGCGACTTCCGGCGCCGGGACCAAGCCCGGCATGGACGTGGTCTTCACGTGCGACTCCGGCTATGCGCTGAACGGCGGCGACACGCTCACGTGCGGCTCGGACGGCAACTGGTCCGCCACGCCGCCTACCTGCGACCCTGTCGTTTGCGCGACCCTCACCGCGCCGGCCAACGGCCAGGTCAACGCCGCGTCAACGGTCCTCGGCAGCACGGCCAGCTATTCCTGCAACGGCGGCTATGCGCTGACCGGGGGCGCGAACCGCACCTGTCAAGCCAACGGCCAATGGAGCGGCACGGCGCCGACCTGCACCGCAGTCAGCAACTGCGCGGGAAATCCTTGCCAGAACGGCGCCACATGCACCGATTTGTCACCCGGCTACAGCTGCGCGTGCACTGCCGGCTGGAGTGGCGCCAACTGCGACCTCGCCGTCGACTGCGGTGCGCTGACCGACCCGAGCAATGGCAGCGTCCTGGTCAGCAAGACCACCAATGGCGGAACGGCGACGTACACCTGCATCTCTGGTTACGCGATCGCCGGCAACGGTGGCAACGGCGTGCGCACCTGCCAGGCGGATGGCACGTGGAGCGGCGTCGCACCGACCTGCGCGGCCATCACATGCCCGGCGGGCAACGCGCCAGCCAACGGCTCGGTTGCACCCGCCAATCCCGTCTACGGCGCGGAAGCGGATTATGCCTGCAATGGCGGATACGTCCTCGTCGGCGACGCGGTGCGCCTGTGCCAGGTCGACGGCACGCTGTCGGGCTCCGTGCCTCTCTGCAATCCGGTCACCTGCACGACGTCGGCGCCTGACAACGGTACAGTCAGCGACACGAGCGTGACATTCCAGGGGCAGGTCAACTATGCGTGCAACCTGGGCTTCCAGATCGGCACCGGCGATGCGCAGCGATCCTGCCAAGCCGACGCGACGTTGAGCGGCACCCAGCCCACCTGCATTCCGGCCACCGGCGGCTGCGATGGCAACCCGTGCGGCGCGCACGCGACCGGCTGCACGGCCACCGGCGCGACGACGTTCACCTGCGCGTGCCAGCCCGGCTGGAGCGGCGCCGACTGCAATGTGCCCGTGGACTGCGGCGCGCTCGCCAACCCAACGAACGGTCTCGTCAGCGACAGCGCCACGACCTTGAACAACATCGCGACGTACAGCTGCAACGCGGGCTATGCCGCCAGCGACTTGGGCTCGCGGACGTGCCAGACCGACGGCACCTGGTCCGGCGCGGCGCCAACGTGCCAAGCCATCACCTGCAGCGGCGTGACGGCGCCCACGAATGGTTCGCTCGACGCGACATCGGTCGCCTATCCCGGCAGCGTGAACTACGCCTGCAACGCGGGCTACACGGCCAGCGGTGCGACCAGCCGCGCCTGCCAGGCAGACGGTTCCTTCAGCGGCCTCGCGCCTTCCTGCAATCCCATTGACTGCGGCGCTTTGCTCGCTCCCGTCAACGGCTCCGTCACCGGGCCGACGACGTATGGCTCGACCGCCACCTACGGTTGCAACAGCGGCTTCCTGATGACCGGCTCCGCGTCGACCACCTGCACGGCGAACGGTTCCTGGAGCGCGACCGCGCCCACCTGCACGCCCGCACCCACGCCGTGCACGCCCAATCCATGCACCAACGGCGGCGGTTGCACGCCCGGCAGCGGCAACGCGTACACCTGCAGCTGTCTCGCCGGCTACTCCGGCGCCAACTGCGAGACGCCGGTCGTATGCGCCGGCGCCATCGGCCCGAGCAACGGCAGCGTCAGCGCCGCGAGCGCCAGCCTTGGCAACGCGATTACCTACGGCTGCGATCCGGGCTACAACCTCACCGGCACCACCAGCCGCGTGTGCCAGGCCGACGGCACATTCGCTGGCGTCGCACCGACCTGCGTGGCCGTCGTGTGCTCCAGCGCCGTCGCGCCTTCGGGCGGCTCCGTCAGCGCGAGCAGCGTCGCCTTTCCGAACGCGATCACCTACAGCTGCAACGCCGGTTACACCCTGACCGGCAGCACCACGCAGACGTGTCAGGCCAACGGGACCTTCAGCGGCACCGCGCCCACGTGTGTGCCGGTCTCCTGCGGCACCTTGACCGCACCGACCAACGGCGGCGTCAGCGTACCCGCCACCACCTTCGGCAGCGCGGCAACGTATTCCTGCAACGGCGGCTATACGATGACCGGCCCCGCCACGCGCACCTGTCAGGCGGACACCACGTGGTCCGGCAGCGCGCCGGTCTGCACGCTCGTCACGACCGGCTGCAGCGGCGCACCTTGCAAGAACGGCGGTGTTTGCACGCCCATCGGCGGCAGCGGCTTCAGCTGCGCCTGCGCGACGGGTTGGACCGGCACGGACTGTTCCGCCCCGGTCGTCTGCAACGGCGCCACCGCGCCAGCGAACGGCGGGGTCAGCGCCGCGACCGCGAACTACGGCAACAGCGTCACGTACAACTGCAACAGCGGCTACACGCTGACCGGCACCGCGAGCCGGACCTGCCAGAGCGACACGACGTTCAGCGGCACGGCGCCCACATGCACGGCCGTGACCTGCGGCGGCGCCACCGCGCCCAGCCACGGCAGCGTCAGCTTCGCCAGCGTCAGCTATCCCGCCAGCATCACCTACAGCTGCGACAGCGGTTACACGTTGACCGGCAATGGCGGATCGGCCACGCGGAATTGCCAGACGGACACGACGTTCAGCGGCACCGCGCCCACGTGCGCGCCCGTGACATGCCTCGCCAGCGCACCGACCAACGGCAACGTCAGCGCGCCGTCGACGACCTTTGGCAATGCCGTGACGTACGGCTGCAACTCCGGCTACACGTTGACCGGCAGCGCCAGCGGCACGTGCACCGCCGCGGGCACTTTGGACACCGCGACGCCGACGTGCACGCCGGTGAATTGTCCCGCGCTCAGCGCGCCGACCAACGGCGGCGTTACCGCCCCCGCGACGACGTACGGCTCGGTGGCCACCTACAGCTGCAATGGCGGCTACGCGCTGAACGGCAGCACCAGCACGACCTGCGGCGCCAGCGGCGCTTGGTCCAACCCCGCGCCCACGTGTGTCGCCACCGTCACGCCGTGCACGCCCAATCCATGCCTGAACGCCGGCGTGTGCACCGTGGTTGCCGCGAGCTACTCCTGCGCCTGCGCCGCCGGCTACAGCGGCACCAACTGTGGCACGCCGGTCCAGTGCAGCGGCGCAACCGCTCCGACCAACGGCGGAGTGTCCGCCGCCAGCGCCACCTACGGCAACAACGTCACCTACAGCTGTGACACGGGCTATTCGTTGGCCAGCGGCAGCGCGACGCGCACGTGCCAGGCCGATGGCACTTTCAGCGGCACGCAGCCAACCTGTGGACCTGTCACGTGCTCAGGCGCCGTCGCCCCGCAAAACGGCTCCGTCTCGGCGTCGAGCGCAACGTTTGGCAATGCCGTCACGTACGGCTGCAACAGTGGCTACACCGTGACCGGCAGCACCAGCCGCAGTTGCCAGGCCAACGGCACGTTCGCCGGAACGGCGCCCACCTGCGCACCTGTCGACTGCGGCGCACCGACAGCGCCCGGCAACGGCAAGGCAACAGCGGCGGTCACGACCTACGGTTCGACCGTGACTTGGGCGTGCAACGCGGGCTTCGGCCTGGTCGGTTCCGCGACCGGCACGTGCCAGGCCAACGCAACCTGGACGACTGCCCCGACCTGCACCACCGACTGCGGCACGTTGACCGCGCCCGCCAACGGCGGCGTGACCGTCAATCCGAACACCTTGCTGAACGGCGTCGCGACGTACACCTGCAACGCTGGCGCGACGATGAACGGTGCCGCGACGCGCACGTGCCAAGCTGCCGGCTGGTCGGGCAGCGCGCCCACCTGCACCGTGGTTCCGGTCTATTGCGATGTCGTCTACCACCTCGGCAACGGTGGCACGCAGTACGGCAACTTCCACGTCTACGCGGGGGGCACCGTCACCGTCAACAAGACTGTCGCCGTCGGCACGCACACGATCACACCGGCATACGGCAACACGCCGACCTACACGCAGATGCCCGATCCGCTGACCGTCGTTGGCTATCCGCAAGGTTGGGTGCGCTTGCGCTATCCCGCCAACGCCGCGGGCACTTTGCCTATCGCCGGAGCCATCAGCTTGATCGAACTGTACCTGCCGGTTGACTCGTCCAACCTCGCCATGACCATCCTCGGGCCCAACGTCACCATCGGCATCGACGGAACCGCTGGCATCTTCAAGACAACGACGACCGGCTGCACCGCACCCGCGACACGATGTCTGGACTTGACGGCCGGCGCGCCAGTTCTCAACCGCACGTGCCAGCCCATCGCCACGGGCACGGTGGTCGGCACCACGCTCACTTGGGACACTTGCAGCATCAACGCGCCTGCGGGCAACACAGGCACGCCCAACGCCACACAGCTCAACTTCACAACCGACATGTCGATTGCCGCGCCGACGGACAAGGGCTGCATCACCAACATGACGGCATTTGGCGGCGTCGAATGTGTGGGCGGCGGATTTGCCGGCTGTGGCGCGGCGGGCACGCTGACGACAACGCCGACGAGTTCGATTTGGGACGAGAAGCTGCCATCGGTGACGCTGAGCTCGACGACTTACGCGACCGCGACCCTCACCATTCCGGAGTTCATCATCCCGGAGTCGAGCGCGACCACGTACCTGGGCGCGCGCGTGACCGGTGCGGTTGTGTCGACTGTCCAATGCGGCACTGCCGCGGCGTTGACTTGCAACGTCCAGTAGCGCGGATTCGCGTTGGAAAGCCCCGCAAAGTGCGGCTACGGCTTCGCTTTGGCGCAGTGTAGCGTATTCGGCCAGCCGCCGAGCATCTGGACATGCTCTTGCCTCGCGCATCCGCGATCCCGATCCGCTACACCGCACAGCAATTCCTGCTCCGGCTGGCGGCGATCATTCCGCTGCCACGCCGGCCAGCGGTCATCTACCACGGAGCGTTCGCCCCGAACCATTCCTGGCGTTCCAAGGTCGTGCGCGCAGGCGAGCACGCGCCCAAGCGCAGACGGGCGAAGCAGGAACCGCTGGACCCGACCGATCCGCTGAGTCTGGCGAAGCTGGATACAGTGCTGGTTCTGCCGCGCCCGCCTCGATCCGCCTCCAGGTATTCGGCGGCGGCGGGCTTGCCGGTCGGAGGCGCTCAAGCGCGCGTTTGGCATCGACATCTTGAGGTGCGAATGCGGCCACACGCTCAAGCTGCTGGCGGTGATTCCCGAGGGCGCGGAAGCCGCGCGGTTTCTGCGGCACCTGAAGCTGCCGGCGGAACCGCACGATATCGTGCAAGTGCGCGGGCCGCCTGAAGCGCCTGACCCACAGCGGCTCCCCTGCCGCGCCCGCCTCGATCTGCCTCCAGGTATTCGGCAGCGGCGGGCTTGCTGGGACGACTTCGACCCGGATCCAGGCGAGGACATTGACCTGCCGTTCGCGGATCGGGAACTGGCGGCATAGCGAGGAAGAACATGGGGCAAGCGCGCTGTGAACCGACCGGTGCAGCCAAAGCAGCTGAATTCAGGCGAAATGACGTGCTTGACGCGGCGATCGGCGCGGTCACACTGGTCTGGACGGTGTGGCTGCGGTCGCAGGGTGCGGCCGCGAGCGAGGTGCGGAGGTGGCATGTGGAACGGAATGGCGGTTGCGCGACCACACGCAGCAAGTTCAGCAAGTGGACATGCTCGGAACGCCTTATCTCCTCGGTCAGCTGCGCGTAAGGCTTGGCGATGTGCCGATGATGCACCGCGCGGCGCGCGACGACGCTCCACGTCCACGTCTCATACGTGCACGTCGCCGGTGGGTCGGCCGGCAGGAGCGCGAGGAGCAGCGTGAACAGGTGCGGCAACATGCGATTCCTGTGGAGCGGCGCACGGCCAGTCTGGCCACGCCGGGCAGCGCCGTCCAGCGGCAACATCGCTTGTGTCAACATCGCTTGAAGTCATGGACTTTTCTGCGGCACGGGGCGAGGCTCCAGAGCATCCCACAGGCTCGGCTGCGGAGCGGCACCAAAGTAGAACTTCAAGAGTCGTGCTTCGCGCGGGTCCTTCGTCGCCGCGAGACGTTGCGCCAAACGCGGGGCCAGCACGACTGGAAGTTGCGCGACGAGCCAGTCGGAGAGCTCGTCATTGAGGTGCCGCAGCGCCGACGCCTCGACCTCGGCGCGCGTTTTCCACGGCTGTGGAATCGCCGGATTATGCCTCTCCTCATCGCCCCGGGAAACTGTCAGCACCCCTTTGCGCGGCCCGCCAACCGGATCGTCAAACGTGACGTCGCGCCACGCTTGGACTTTCCACGCGTGCACATCGACGCGGGTCTCCACGATGTTGTGAATCAGCCGCGTTCGCTTGGGCCCTCGCGCACTGGCGATTTGTTGCAGTTGCGCCATCACGGCCAGCCGCTCATCCCGCAGTTGCCGCAGTTCGTACTCGGCATCCATCTGCCGCCAGTTCGCCGCTGCGGTGCGCTCGCCTGCCTTCTGGATCAGCCAACCTTTGTGGTCAGGATTCTCCACCCAGATCGGCGAACCGCGATCGCCCGGCGTCTCGGCCAGACGGTTCAGGTGAACGCCTGCGCGAATGTCGATGTCCTCCAGTTGCGCCAGCAGGCGCGCCCGCAGCGGGCCCACCTCCAACGGCGCGCCTTCTTCCTCGACCGTGCGCGAGTTATCCCACGTGTCCGTCCGGGTTTCCGGCGGCAGCTCGGTCAACGTGTATACCGGATCCGCCAACCGCAACACGACGGCCTGCGGAGGCGGCTCCTTCCGCGCCGCATGTGCGAAGAAAGTCTCGCGCCAGCCCCGGCGTAGTTGCGCCTGTACATCGTTGTATTCCAGCGAGTAGTCATCGACGGCCACTTTCGTGCCTGCTGGCAACCAAAGCGGCAGCAACTCTTGTGCCAAGGCCGCAATGCGTGCCTTCGCGGCGTCAAAGATGCCGCCAAACCAGATGCTCGCTTCGCCCTCGTGCGCGGTGTCAACCTGCAGTGCCTGATACGCTGCCGCCGTCGCCGGAAGATTGCGCGCCTCGGCGTCAGCGCGCAGGTCCGCAAAGGCACGGGCCAACAGTGGTCGCATCAAGGCATCGCGCGCTTCAGCCCGCGGAAGGAGCCCAGCGTACGCCGGATCGTCGCGAAGTCGCCGCAAGTCGGACAAGCCTGCCGCAAAGCGGTGGTACCACTCGAACCATTCGCGCAAGGACATGGCCCGCAGCTCGGCTAGCTCAGCCGCAGGACGGTCGTCGAACGTCGTCACAAAAGCGTCGATTTCGGCGCCGAACCGATGGTGGAAATACGCGTTGGGATACACCTCAGCGGCTTCCTCAGCTTCTGCGATCTTCGCCGCCTCACGCCTCTTAACTGCTTCCGCCGCATCCGCCGCGTCACGACGACGAACGTGTTCCAGATTCGCGACGTAGTCGGTGTTCTGCTCCCAAGCGCGCTTGACCAACGGCGAGTAGTTCATCGGCAGCGCCAAGAATTTCGCGCTATCCGCCTGCAGCCGCGCCGTGTCGCCAGCCTTCTCCGCCTCCGCCCATTGCGCTTCCAAAGTCGCCAGTGGCACAAACGGCCCGTGCGTCGCGACCAAGCCCGGCAAGTCCCGAATCAGCAGCGCCGAATCCACGTACGGATTGGGCCACGTGAAATAGTGCCGCGGATCGTGGACGCAGACGTGCGTTCCAAAGAAATCGGTTTCGGAGCCGGCGCGAGGCTTCGCGGTATACAGCATCCCGCACCACTCCAGCCAGCCCAACGGCCTGTCAGGCGCTACTAGCGGGTAGTTCACAACCCACTTCGTCCGCACAGCAACGACGCGACGCGCTCCCTCGGCGCTGTCCGGGGCAAAAAGGTATTGCAAGTCTGGATTCCAATCGAAACGGAATTCGCCCTTGGCGTTGTCCAAGACTGGCTTCGCGTCTTCGTCGTACGCCGCGAGGTTCTGCGTCGGTCCGTCGTCCAGGTCGACGCCAAAGACCTTGCGCGAACCCTCCCGCATGTCGTGTTTGAGCTGGGTGTAGCTGTCCATCGCGCAGGCGCCCAACGTGAGCGAGAGTCCAAGGACGAGCACCCTCAAAGGCTTGTGGAATTCTTGCTTCACGGCGCGCCTCCTCCCGCAAGTTTGCGCCGGTGCCAGCGAGCGTCAAGCGCCGCCAACTTGCCGCAGCCACCGCCACCGCGTACCTTCCACGCCCATGACCACGCCCGGCCGTTTTGTAACCAACCGCGGACAAAAGGCGTTCCGAGCATGTCCACCTGCTGAACTTGCCTGCCACATTCGCCGCCCCGGCAGCGCCGGACCGTCCGGAGCCGCGCCTGAACCGAGCATGATCGGCTGATCGCGCGTTGTCGAGGCTGCACCAGCGCCGCGCGCACTTCCACGCCCAGCGTCGTCAGCGCGCCGAGGTGCTTCAGCAAGTGCGCGCGGCAGAACTCCTGCGACAGGTCATCGGGGAAGAGATACTCTGGATCGATCTTTTGCTCGGCCAACTTCACGAGGCCGTTGTAGACTTGGATGGCCTCGCGGAGCAGCGGGACGTGCAGCGTGTCCGGCAGAACAATCAGGTGTGGCAGGGATTCAGTCTTCTCGGCAACTCCTTTGTGCGAACAGTGCGGGGATTGCCGACGCAACCATGCGGCGGCCTTTTTGGCGGCTGGAGGGCAGGGGAATCGCGGCCATGCGGACGGGAACGGCGGGGATCGGCAAGGAAATGGCGCCGATCGGCAGGGAAATGCCTTCGATCGGGACTGGAATGGCCTCGAAGTCTTTGGGAGCGGCGGGCTTGTCGGGACGACTTTGCCCCAGACACGGGCGATGACGTCGACCTGGCAGCCATGCACTGTCGCGCCCGCCTCAATCTGCCCCCCAAGTATTCAGCAACGAGACGCTTGCCGGTTCCTGGCCGCATAGCCCGAACACCCAGCAATCCCGCTGTCGACGGCCGGGCGCGTTCAAGCCGCCCGAATTCCGCTAAAACCAAGCCCGGAAGTTCTGTCCGACCCGCCCCCACGCGCCACCTCGACCTCGCCAGCGCCATCCTGTACGTTTGCACCGTCGCGGTCGCCGTTCCGCGCGCCTTCAGGGGACCATGTCAGCATCCAACCGCCCGGTTTTCTTTGACCCCCGTGGCACGCGCAAGCAACACGTCGGCCGCCTCGCCATTCTCCTCGGCGGCGCGGCGACGGTGCTCGCGGTGGTCTTTATCGTCAGCGTGCTCTTCCAGCCGCTGCTGCCGGGGCTCGCGCACGTCGCACGGGTGAAGCCGCTTCCTGTGGCGCCGCTGGCTCCGAACGTGGCCGCGCAACGGGCGGCGCGGGCCAAGCTCGCGTTGGAGCAGGCGCACGCGGTCGTGGGCCAGGTCGCTGCGCATCGGCCGGGAAAGCTGCAGGTTGCACCGCCCGCCGTGCGGCCCAAAGCAGCCAAGCCGACGACGCATCCGCTGACGATTGGTTTCTACGTGAACTGGGACGATTCCAGCTACGAATCGCTGCGCCGGCACCTGAGCAAGCTGGACGAAATCGTGCCTGAGTGGCTGCGCCTGCAAGAGGGCGCGGATCCGCTCGTGGTGGAAATCGACACCCGCGCGCTGGATTTGATTCGGCGCGCGCGACCGCAGCTGCCGATTCTGCCGATGCTGCACAACTCGAAGGCCGGCGTGTGGGATGCGCCCGCGCTGACGCACGCGGTGCAGGACGCGCCGAGTCGCAAGCGGCTGGTGGATGCGCTGGTCGCGTTTGTGGCGAAACATGGCTTTGCCGGCGTGGTGCTGGACCTGGAGACGGTGCCGCAGGAAGCGCAGGCGAATCTGCTGATGTTCGTGCAGGAACTCCACGCGGCTTTTGCGCCACACGGCTGGCATGTGGCCCAGGCGGTGCCGTTTGATGACCCGGAGTGGAATTATCCGGCGTACGCGCAGGCCAACGACCAACTGTTCCTGATGGCCTACGACGAGCATTGGTCGACAAGCGAGGCGGGTAGCGTCGCCGGTCAGCCGTGGTTTGAAGCCACGCTGGCCAAGCGCTTGGCGGAAATTCCCGCGGAAAAAGCGGTCGTGTGCATCGGCGCGTACGGCTATGACTTTGTTGCGGGGCAGGAAGCGACGGACCTGACCTTCCAAGCGGCGATTTTGGCGGCCCGCGATGCCCAAGTGGCGATTGCCTTTGATCCCGAGACGTTCAATCCCCATTTTTCGTTTGCCGCGGCTGACGGCACGCGCCACGATGTGTGGTTCTTGGACGCGGTGACGGCGTACAACCAAATGCGTGCGGCGACGGCGGCGGGCGTGCCGGCGTTTGCCGTGTGGCGTCTTGGCTCGGAGGATCCGTCGCTGTGGTCGTTCCTCGGCGATCCGGCGGCGTCGTGGACGGCGGATGCGCTGCGGACCATCACTTTTGGCTACGATGTCGATTTTTCCGGCGCGGGCGAGATTCTCGACGTCGTCGCCCAGCCGCAGCCGGGCACGCGCGCGCTGGACCTGAGCGCGAGTGGCACGCTGGTCGCTGATGAGCGGTACGTGGTGCTGCCCTCGTCATTCGTCATCCAGCGCTCCGGGCTCGCGCCGGGCAAGGTGGCGCTGACCTTTGACGATGGCCCGGATCCGCTGTGGACGCCGCAGATTCTCGATCAGCTCAAGCAACTGGGTGTGCACGCGACGTTTTTCATCATCGGCGAGAACGCGCTGGCGAATCCGGAGCTGGTGCGGCGCATCGTGGCCGAAGGACATGACATCGGCAACCACACGTTCACGCACCCGAATTTGGCGGAAGTGCCGGTGCCGTTGGCCAACGTGGAGCTGAACGCGACGCAGCGGCTGGTGGAATCGCTGACGGGGCGGTCCACGCGGCTGTTTCGCCCGCCGTATTTTGGCGATGCCGAGCCGACGATTCCCGCGGAAGTGGAGCCGATCGTCGCCGCGAAGAACCTCGGCTATCTGACGATTGGCTTGCGCGTGGACGGCGAAGACTGGGCGACGCCGGGTGTCGACGCGATCGTCAAGAACGTCGTGAGCGGCGTGATGAATCCGGATCCGGACGTGCGCGGCCAGATTGTGCTGCTGCACGACAGCGGCGGCGATCGCTCGCAAACGGTGACGGCCCTGCCGCTGCTGGTCGCGCAGCTCAAGGCGCAAGGCCAGACGTTCGTGACGGTGTCCCAGCTCGCTGGGCTGACGCGCGACGAGGCGATGCCGCCGATGCCGCCGTTCAGTTTCGTCGAGCAAGCGGACGCGGTGACGGTGACGGTGCTGTCGACCGGTTCCTGGCTGCTGCACTGGCTGTTTCTCATCGGCATCGTGCTGGGCGTGTTGCGGATTGCCGTCGTGGGCGCGCTGGCGCTGGTGCAATGGGGGCGCACGCGCAAGCGGCCGGCCATCGCGCCGGGGCAGGAAGCGCCGTTCCTCGCGTCGATCCTGGTGCCGGCATACAACGAGGAGAAGGTCATCAACCAGACGATTGAGAGCCTGCTCAAGTCCGACTATCCGCGGCTGGAGATTCTGGTCATCGACGACGGTTCCGCGGATCGCACGAGTGAAGTGGCGCGCGAGCGGTTTGGCAACCACCCACGCGTGCGCATCTTCCGCAAGGAAAACGGCGGCAAAGCGAATGCGCTCAATTTTGGCCTGACCCATGCGAGCGGCGAAGTCGTGGTGGCGCTGGACGCCGATACGCTGTTCATGCCGAACACGATTGGCCTGCTGGTGCGGCATCTGGCGGATCCGAAAGTGGGCGCGGTGGCGGGCAATGCCAAGGTGGGCAATCGCATCAACCTGATTACGTCGTGGCAGGCGCTGGAGTACATCACGGCGCAGAACCTCGATCGCCGCGCGTTTGCGCTGCTGGATTGCATCACGGTTGTGCCGGGCGCGGTGGGCGCGTGGCGCAAGGAAGTCGTGGAAAAGCTCGGCGGGTTCAGCGACGAGACGCTGGCGGAGGATCAGGACCTGACGATTCGCGTGCTGCGCGCGGGTTGGAAAGTGGGCTACGAGGAGGACGCGATTGCCTGGACCGAGGCGCCGGACACGGTGGCGACGCTGGCCAAGCAACGGTTTCGCTGGTCTTTCGGCACGTTGCAATGCCTGTGGAAGCACCGTGACGTCATCTTCAGGCCGCGTTACGGCACGCTGGGCCTGGTGGCGATGCCCAATGTCCTCGTGTTTCAGGTCTTCTTTCCGCTGATCTCGCCGATCATGGACCTGATGCTGGTCTGGTCGCTGGTGTCGGTCGCGCTCGAGCGGCTGGAACATCCGGGCGAGCAAGGATTCGCCAATCTGGACACGGTCTTGCTCTACTACGCCCTGTTTCTGGCTCTGGATTGGCTGGCGGCGGCCTTCGCGTTTGCGTTGGAGCGTCGCGAGCAGTGGCGGCTGCTGATCTGGCTGTTTCTGCAACGTTTTTGTTATCGGCAGGTGATGTACTACGTGATGATTCGGTCGGTCATCGCGGCGCTGCGTGGCGCGATGCATGGCTGGGGCAAGCTGGAGCGCAAGGCGACCGCGACGACGCGGAATTAGCCACGACTGTTACGGCATCCACCAGTTGCCGCTCACCACCAGCATCGCCAGCATCTTCAGGGTGTTGCCGTAGTAGTCGTCATCGTCGAGCTGGCGCGCGACCAATTCGTTCCACAACGCGTCCAGCCACGCTTGATCCGCACGCGGCAACAGCGCAGCGACCGTCAGCGGCGCCAGGAACGCCAGACTTTGGCCATCCGCATCGGGTAGGGGCTTGCCGGTGAGCGCAATACCTTCGCCAATCGCCTTGGGCTGCCCATGCGTGTGTTGGGCAAAGAACGACGTCAGCTTCTGCGTCACGGCCAGCGACCGCGCGTCACCGGTCAGCAGCCAATCCGTCGCCAGGCGCCACGGCACGCGACAGGCATTCCACGCATACTGCCCGTCGTGCGCCCCTTCGAGGTAATGCGGGGGCGCCGGCCGTGGCTGTTCGGTCTGCGTATTCACAATGAAATCAGGCACGAGTCCAGCTGGACTGCAGGTGCGCTGAACGTGCGCCGCCAGGTCCAGGCAGGCATCCGCCACGTGCTGCCAGCGCGGATCACCCGTGGCGCGGGCAAAGGCGCGGAAATGGTCGGGCATGAAATCGGAGGTCCGCGTGCCGTGCTGGTAACGCGGCTCCATCTCGCGCGCGTCCGAACCCAGGGACGGCAGATCGCTCTTCTCCAGCACGTCCAGCAGTAGCGCCTCTTTCAGCAGCGCCAACGCCGCGCCGCGGTAGTCGATCGCCCCGGCGCTGTGCCACTGCGCATCCGCCAACAACAGGGCAAACGCGATGTCGAGGTCACCGTCGGTCGCCGAGCCCGCGTCGCCCGGCGCGTCCTTGCAGCCGGCGACTTGATTCCACGCCATCAAATGCGGCGCGTCGTCCGCCGGATGGGCGCGGTAGTAGCGGAACAGGCCGTCGAACCGCTCCTGGGCAAGCGGGTCGTGTCCGGCCATGAGCGCGACGATGAGCATGCCGTAGCCATGCGCCTCCGACGTCGTCAGCGTGCCGTGCGCCTGTCCGCTGGGATTGATCGGGATCACCTTGCCGGCGTTCGCGGAAACGACCAACTGACCGGGCGCGCACGCCGGGACGAGGTAACGCGCGACCCACAGGTCGTAGAACGCCGCCGTCGCTGCAGCCAATCCAGGCGCCCCGACGCTCGGAAAATGCGCGCTCGCCGCGTAGCCTTGCCGATGCCCGCCAAATGCATGACTGGGCGTCACGACCGGTGCTGGTGGCGTCACGGTGTCTTGCGGCGTCGCGGCCACAACCGGAAGTGGTGATTGAGCAGGTCGCACGGGGCGGACGGAGGTGCGCTGGCACGCAACCGACAGGCACGTCGCAAGTACAAGCGCAAAGCGACGGTTAGCGCGCTGCATCGTGGCCTCCGATGCGGCGTCTAGCACGGCAAGCGGGCGTTTGGCGAGTCAGTGCCCGAAGTACGGGTTCTCGCCCGTCGAGTGATCCGTCACATCGATAATCTCGCCGATGTCCGGAAATTTCTCTTTGAGACGCGTCTCAATGCCATACTTCAACGTCGCCGACGACGAAGAGCAGCCGTGGCATCCACCGCCGAACCGCAGCATCACGTTGTTGTCCCGCACTTCCACCAGCGCCACGGTGCCGCCATGCGACGCGACGCCCGGGTTGATTTCCGTGTCGAGAATCCACTGCACGCGCTCCGCCAGGGATGCGTCGTCCGTCGGGCCGCGCGGCGCGTCTGGATTCTCAAAGTGGAAGCCCGCAAATTCCTTGGTTTCGACGTAGTCGATCGTGCCTTCCTTGAAACGTTCCCAACTCTTCGTGTCCAAGTAGATGGTCAAGCCGTCGGCGACAATCGTCTGGTCGTCCTCCTTGGCAGCGGTCTCGAAGTCAAGGTCGTAGAAGAACCCTTCGGGGCCTCCCACGTCGACGATGACACGCAAGCCGTAGCCTTCCGGCTGGCTTTTGTCGCCCATTTCGCGGACTTTCTGGATGGCGGTAGCGGTGATGTGCATGGTTTGTTTGCCTTGGCGGTCGGTCGGCGCAGGCCGGTTCTTGAACTGAATCCTAGGTCGCGATGGCGTTGTGTCAATATCCGACCGGGAAGGTCCGACTTTCATTGCGTTCCTGCCGCGCCTCCGGGAGTCACCGGCGCGGGCGGTGCGACGGCAGGAGTCGCGGCAGGCGGCAGCCCCACGACTTGCGGAACCACGGGCGGCGGTTTGGTCGGCGAATGTTGCGATTTATCGGAGCGCAAATCTGCGAGATCCAATTGCAATTCCTCGGACCGTCGCAGCCGCACGTCGTCGAGCTTCTTCAGCCGCTGCACCAGTGCTTTGGCGTCGGCTTCCTTGACACCGCGCAGGAGCTTCGCCGCTGCATCCAGATCGCCTTGTTCCAGAAGCAGTTCCGCGTGCCGGTAGGCCGGCGCTGCGCTCGCGGGCAGCGAACGAACCCCCGGACGGAACTTCGGCCACAGCTTCGATGGCGGCGCGATGAGCGCGACCGGACCGCGAAAGCGCGGCGATGGCTCGATTAGCACCACGCCGCGGGGATCCGTGCCCAGCAGGCGCATGCCGTCCGGCGCCCACTGCAGGCCAGCGTGCACGTCCGGACGGGCGATATCGAGGTTCTCCGGCGTGGTCCATTCCTGCCAGCCCACCGCGTTCGATCGGTTGTCGTCGCGCCACACGCGGACGCCAGGACGTTGGCGACAGCCACTGGCCGGCTTGCGGGCAAAGGTGCCGACAACGCCATCGCTGTCGCGCATCCACTGCAAATCCGTCACGTTGTTCGGGAGCGCCGTACGGTTCAGCTTGAATTGGCCGCCGCCGAAGCGGGCGACTGCCAACAGCGCACCGTTGTCGATCTGCGCGCGGTACTTGGTATTCGGCGATGTCGGATTCGTTCGGCCAGCTTCAGGCGGCTCAGCCCAGCCGGGTTGCGCGGGTGCGATGGCCGCGCCGCGCGCGCCGGGCGTGTGCCGCACGTGTACGCGCTGCAGGTCGCGCCACCCCGGGCACGTGCCGGTCGCCGGTGCCGGACCTTTCGCCAGCCACAGCGTAAACTCATGCTGCGTCGCCGACCCACCGCCGACCAATTCGACGATGACTTGTTCAGCAGCCATAGGTACTTTGCCGATTTTTTCCACCGCGGCGGAATCCGGTTCGACCGCGAACAGCTCGCCATCGTTCGTCGCGACGTAGAGCCAGGCGCCATCTGGCGCGAAGCCAAAGCCCGCCACCGTTGGACCATCAAAGACGCGGCGCCGTTCGAGCGTCAGGGCATTGGTCAGACTCAGTTTTGTGCCGTCCGTCGTCGCGACTTCCACGCGGTACGGCGCGTTGCGAATCAAATCCGCAACAGCGGAATCGTGACCGCCCAGCTTCTTCTTCGGGCCTTCGCCCAGACCGCGCCAATCGATCTCGTTTGGATCGTGCGGTGGCATCGGCCGCACGGCCTGACCCGGCACAACCGGCGGCGGCACCTTGAGTTGCGGTTGCGCCGGCCGGGGCACGATGGGCTGTGCCAGCACGCCGGTCGTCAGCAGGCAACCAATGGCAAGAACGGGGTATTTTCTGAAAACCTGACGAACCATCAGCACACTCAACGCCCAAGCGGGCCGCGGGAGTTTAGCCGTCGCGGCCCCGAACTGCCAGCGAAAGTGCGGCTATTTGGGCCACGGCACCGGCGTCGGCACATTCGGCGGCGGCAGCTGCGGCGCGAAAATCGCCGTCTGCCCCATCGGCGAAGTTACAGCCGTCGTGTTGTAAGCCCAGGAAATCCAGTAGCTTTGGCTAAGCAGCGTCGGATTCAGCACGTCGATGTCCAGCTGCGGCGCCAGAATGCGCCACATGCGGATGTACAACTGTCCCTTCGGCAGCGGGCTGAACTGCGCCAAGGTCGGAAAATCGGGAAGTTGCGCGTGGGTCACGTTGCCGTGCAGGAAGATTTCCCAGCGCGTCGTGTAGGTCAAATCGGCGATGCGCACCAGGTTCAAGGTGGGCGCATGGCCCGGCGCAACGGTCCAGTCGAGGGTCTGCCCGAGAACCGTATTCGCCATCGGGCTGGTCAGATACGGCATCTCCAGATACGGCCCCATCTCGACGATCGGTTCGCCAGCGGCCACCAAACCGCCGTCAAAGGTCGGCAGCACGCCGCGCAAATCCACTGGCATGTCCGCAACGCTGTGATCGGCGATCGGACCCGCACCGGTGATGTGGAGCCAAGTGCCCGTTTGGCCCACGGCGTCCACGGTGCCGTCTGGTCGGACGTACAAACCATAAAGATTCTTCGACGTTCCAGCATCCACCGCGGTCACTGACTGGCCCGCAAACGTCGCAAGATACCCGCGATCCCCCGCCAGCCAAGTCGTTCCGTCGGCACCTGGCAGGATTGCCCGAATCGCCGCCGTCGTCCCGGCATTTTGCACGAGCCACACGAAGTTGTTCGTATTCAGAATCGGCTTGCCCAGCCACAACGCGCCACCGTCGCCGGCCACGAGCATCGCGTTGTTCGGCAGCAGTGCCAGCGCGTGAAAGGTGGCCGTTGGCAACGCTGCCGGCCCGAGGACAGCCTGCCACTTGCCCAGCGCATCGCCCGTCCAGTGGTGCAGGGTGCCGTCGTCGTGCAACGCCCAGACATCCTTGGCGTTACGCCCCTGCAGCGCCACGATCGACTTGCCAAGCGTTTGCAGCCACAGCGCCCAGCCCAGCGGCGAACGTCGTACCAGCACGCCGTCCTGGCCACCGGCCCAGCCATTCAAGCCCGCCGTCGCTGCATCGTCGCTGGCCAACCAGACCGCGGTCAGTTGTTTCGCCGTCGGGCTGGCTTGGACGGTGAAATCGCCCCCCGTCCAACTGGCAATGTGCCCACCGTCGCCGACGCCGACGCGGGTGTCTCCGGCCGCGGCAAATGCGTGCAGTGCGCCGGGCGCTGTCTTCGCGGCCACAGGCGCAAAGGCACCTGGATGCCAGACCGCGGCGTGCTCCAGGCCCACGACCGCGCGCCCCGGCGCATCGGAGGTGGACATCGGTGGCCCGCCGTAACTCGTTGCGACGCCACCATAAAATTCGTAGCGCAGGCTCGCGCCATCGTCCTGGAACAACGCATCGCTCGGTTGGCCGGTCAGCACCAGCGTGTCGGTCTTCTGCTTCGTCGTCGTCTGGCCCATCGGCAGATAGCCGTCGGCGCCCAAGTCAATCGCCGCAATCAGGCTCCGCTGCCCGCCGTCGGTATCCGCGCCCATCGGCAGCGCCACCATGTGCACGCGAATTTCCCGGTTCAGCGGCACGCGCACGTGAACCTGCACGCCGGTGACAGTCTGGCCCGGATTGGTGAACAAGTTGCGCGTCAGGCCCAACGCCAGAGGCACAAAAGTCTGGGTATGCTTGTCGACGTAGCCGCTGCGACAAATCACGGCCGTGGGGCCAGGCGTGACGCTGAGGGAGAAATTGCCGGACGCGTCCACGATGCCCGTCGCCTGCACGCCGCCGCTGCCGTAGATGCCGGCCGACGCCGGTTCGCAGCGTACTTGCGGGTCGCCCACGCGCGGCCGACAGCGCCAGCGCGCCTCGCTGCCCGCGCCGAATTGGTTGCACACGAAACCGTCTGGACAATCGTTCAGGCTCACGCAGGCTTTGACACAGAAGCCGCCGTCGGTGGCCGTCATCGCGTCGGAAAGTCCAAGAAGTTCGCAGCTTGCCGCCGATCCGCACATCGCGTCGCTGGTGCAGGGCAGGCAGTTGCCGTCGCTAACGGGTTCGCCGCTGCACGTTCCACTGGGCAGGACAGTGTACTTCTCGGCGTCCAGCACGGTGCCGGTGACGGTGCCATTTGGCGGAACGTCGGTCTGGTCGCCACTGCCACTGCCGCTGGAGGGAATGGTCGAGCTGAGCCGAATCGTGGCATTTTCTGCGGAAAGCGCGATCAGCGATCCGGCGGTGAAATCGGCCTTGGACGCGTGGACATCGACAGGCGCAGCCATGCCTGGGCCGGAAAAGGTGATTTGGCCGCGGTCGTCCGTGAAGCCATGCCACGTGTTGCCGCCGGACGTCGCGATGACGAGTGCGCCAGGAATCGGCGTGGCGGCGCTGTTGCGGCGGACGACGGTGACGTTGAGCGAGCCATCGATGACGGCGCCCCAGGTGCCGCCGTTGCCGGACTTGGGGTCGAAATAGGTGAAGCCATTCGACAAGGTGCGGCGCGTCGTCGGGGCCCACATGCCTTCCACGTCCGCGGGTCCCGGATCGCCGCGCGGGGTGCGCAAGGTTGCCCAACCGCCGTCCTGCACCTGCACGTCGGTCGCCATCACGCCGTTGAACAGCACGGCGTGCATGCCGTCCAGACCCGTCCCGATCACGTTTGCCCACGTTCCGCCGGCTTGTGCACCCACCGCCGGCAGCACCGCCAGGATCTGGTGGTCATCGCTCACATAAACGACACCATGCGCCAGCGTCGTCTGCGTACCATCCGCGAGTTGCAAGGTCACGTCGGCCGGGCCCGGCACCCCCATCGGCGCCACGGCCGTCAGCGCGCCATCCTGACCGGGAATCAGCGCCAACTGGCTGGCTTGCAACGCACCGATGCGTACCCCGACCGGCAGCGGCAATCCCGGACCGTGCGGCGACCAGCTCAGCTTGAACGCCGTGCCGCCTCCCGGTGCCAACTGCTGCGGGGTCACCTCGTCGATGTGCAGACTGGCCGGCAGATACTGAAAACCTTTCGACTTTTCCACCGCGTGCCCGGCCACTTGCACATCCACGTTCACGGTCTGCGGCAGATTCGTCTCCGGCGTCGCGGGCGGTTGCACCTGCAGCGTTGCACCGGCGCCATGGGCATCTACCGCCACGTTCAGGACCTTCGCCGGCATCGCGCCAAAGGCCACCTGCGCTTTCTGCCAATCCGCCGCGGCTGCGTTGCCTGACACGCCGATCCACACCGGCTGCAGCTGATTCACCGCCTGCGCTGCCGGCACGACCGTCCACAGCGCCCACTGCGGCAGGTTCGTCTGGGGCGGGCTCCCCGCCGGCGGCATGTCCACCAGCGCGAGCGCTTGTGGCAGCAGGGACCAGCCGTCCGCATGCTGAACCGTCACATCGTACAGGCCAGACGA
Organism: uncultured Myxococcales bacterium; assembly: GCA_903924465.1. GTDB lineage: Bacteria > Myxococcota_A > UBA9042 > UBA9042 > UBA9042 > CAIYBN01. Next base: position 29,634 of record CAIYBN010000062.1, read on the forward strand.
CGCCTCCGGCCCGAGCGTCGCCGTCAACGTTTCGCCGTCCGTCGAGATCACATCCGCTGCGACCGCGCCATTTGCGCCGGTCAAAAAAACCTTCAGCAGCGTCCCCGCCAGGCCGTGACCATGCAACACAATCTGCCCGCCACCGCTGGGTTTGAACGGCAGCACGCCCGGCGTGACCGATTGCAGCAGCGGCGCCTCGCGGTAGGTGAACGCGTGGGCCAATTGCCCGCTGCCATCGCCATTCGCCGCCGCGACCGCGGCCGTTCCCGCTTGCCCGGGCGGCGTGAGCACCGTCGCCGTGTGCTCGTCAATCACGCTGGGCAGCAACGCCAGGCGGTGCCCGACCACGAACTGCGTCTGGCTGGTGAAGCCGTTGCCGGTAATCGTCAGCGCCGTGCCGCCTTGGGCGGGGCCAAATTTCGGCGAGATGGCTGTCACCTCGACCTGCGCAACATAGCGATAGCCTTTGACGATCTTACCGTCCGGCACCGACTTTGTCGCAGGATCCGCGGCCACGCGCAGCGTCACATCCACCACACCGGACGGATGCGGCGGCGCCACCACTTGCAACTGCCCGTCGTCCTGAACGTCCACCTGCAGCGCGGGCGTTTCGCCGAACAACACGGTCTGGACGTGGCCCAGGAATTGCCCTTGAATGGTCACAACTTGCATCCCGCTCGTCGGACCTTCGTTCGGCGTCAGCAGGACGGCCAGCGGCTGTTCCGTGGCGCTGTCAAACGGCGTAGCAGGGGCGGCCAACTCGACGCCACCATCCTCGACCACGACGTCCACCGGCGCGGTATCAGCAAGCGCGTCATCCGACACGGCCGCTGCTCCGTCCATGCGCAGATCGCCGCATGCCGTCGTCAGCCACAATGCGAGCAGGCCACAGCGCTGCGCCCAAGTGCGCAGCCGCGGCAGATCGTGCATTGCGGTGGATCGATGCAAACTCTGCCTCCGCTGCCATGGTAACACGAACACGGCAGCCATCCCACTGCGGAATCGCCGTCGGCTGTGCTTTGCGTGACAAGACTGCCGCTTGCCGTTACGTTAGGACTCGCGTTGGCCCGTCAACGCGAGCTCATGACCATGCCGAAGTCGCCGCTGCACACGCCGTTGCCCCGCCTCACCGAATTGTCCGCGACCGCTGGTTGCGCGGCGAAGATCGGTCAGGCGGACTTGCGGCGCGCGCTGGGGCATTTGCCGGTCGCCGACGATCCGCGCCTGATTGTCGGGCACGCGACGGACGATGATGCGGCGGTCTACCAGTTGTCCGAAGACGTCGCGCTGGTCGAGACGGTCGATATCTTCACGCCGATTGTCGACGACCCGTACGACTACGGGCGCATCGCGGCCGCCAATGCGCTGAGCGACATCTACGCCATGGGCGCCCGGCCGATTTCTGCGCTGTCGTTCATCGCTTGGCCGATGGCCGAACGCGGGCCTGAGGAGCTGGGCGAGATCCTGCGCGGCGCGTCGGACGTCTGTCGGCAGGCAGAAATCGTCATCGCAGGCGGACATTCGATCGTCGACAAAGAGCCAAAATTCGGGCTCTTTGTCACGGGTTTGTCGCACCCAAAAGCGATTGTGACCAACGCGGGCGGGCGACCGGGCGATGTGCTGGTCCTGACCAAGCCGCTCGGGACCGGTGTGCTGACGACCGCCGTGAAACGCGGCGCCATGCCGCCGGAAGAGCTGCGGCAAGCGATTGAGTCGATGGTGACGCTCAACCGCGCTGCGTGTGAAGCGATGCTCGCCGTCGGTGTCCACGCGTGCACGGACGTGACGGGTTTTGGCCTGCTCGGTCACCTCGGCAACGTGCTGCGGGCCTCCAGTCGCGCGTCTGGACAGGCGGTGGGTGCGCGCCTGCACATGGACGAATTGCCGTGGCTGGACCGCGCGGTCGACATGGCGGCGGACAACATCTGCCCGGGCGGCTCGCGGCGAAATTTGGAATTTGCCGCGCCGAACGTGAGTTTTTCCGCGTCGATCGCCAAACACATGCAGTTGCTGATGGCCGATGCCCAGACGTCCGGAGGCCTGCTGATGGCGGTTGCGCCGCACAAGCTGGACGCGTTGCTGGTTGAACTTTCTCATCGCGACGTCTCGGTTCGCGCGGTCATCGGCGAACTCTTGGCTGTGGACGACCCCGGCGCCATCGCGGTTGTCTGACGCCGTGCCCCAAATCGACCCGTGAATTTGTCTGATCCGCCGATTCTGGATGCAATCCAAGGAGCTAGACGAAATTGGACCGAAGGCGACCGGCAAGCCAGCGACTTGCTGGCGCGGCAGCACAGCAGCGGCAATAGCCGCTTGCGCGATCGATTCGTCGAGGTTCGATTTCGGCGCGGCGACGCCGGAATGCGCCAGAAGCGGCGGGGCCAGGCCAGGTCGGGCGCTTGACGGTTCCTAACGCAGCGCGTCACACTCTCGCGCCGCGGGCGTATTCGCTCGCAGCCAGTTCTCCTACTCCTTCGCGAGGACACTATGCCGCCACGTAAAAAGTCCGTTACCGCCGCCGTTCAGCAGACCTTGCCCGAGGCGAAGTCGGCAACGCCAGCTCAGCCGAAGCCAGCTGCTGCGTCCAAGCCCGCCGCGTCCAAGGCCGCTGCGTCCAAGACTCCGGCCGCGCCCAAGGCGCCCGCCAAAGCTGCTGCGCCGACGGCCAAGCCGGTCGCGTCCACGGCCCGCACGGTCCGCAAGCTCGGCAATGGTCAGGATCGCATCGCGATCGTCGCGGGTCTGCGCACGCCGTTCTCGCGTTCGTGGTCGGATCTCAACGACGTGGACCCGGTCGAACTCTCGACGCAAGTCGCCCGCGAACTGCTGTTCCGCACCGAATTGCGGCCGCAGGACGTGGATCAGGTCATCTGGGGCACCGTCATCTCCGTCGTTCGCAGTCCGAACGTGGCGCGCGAAGTCGCGATGAACCTTGGCATGTACCACTGCTCCGGCTTTTCTGTGTCGCGCGCGTGCGCGTCTGGCTTCCAGGCCATGGCGTCGGCGGCGCAGCAGATCTGGTCCGGCGAATGCGACGTGGTGCTGGCCGGCGGCGTGGATGTGACCAGCCACGCGCCGGTCGTCTACAAGAAGAAGGTCGTTGACCAGCTGCAGAAGCTCCAGAAACTCAAAGGTATGGGCCTGATCAAAGAGCTGGCGCACATGAACCCGATGGATTTCTTCCCGACGCCACCGGCCTTGACCGAGCGCTACACCGGCAAGACGATGGGCGAGCACGCGGAGGAAATGGCGCAGAACTTCTCGATTTCACGGCGTTCGCAGGAAGAGTTGGCGATTTCCAGCCACAAGAAGGCGGCCGCGGCGGTGCAGTCGGGCAAGCTGGCGAGCGAAATCATGACGGTTCAGACACCGAAAGGGCCGGTCAGCACGGACAACTTGATTCGGACCGACATGGACGCGGGCAAGCTGGCCAAGCTGAAGCCGGTGTTCGATCGCCGCAATGGCACCATCACCGCAGCCACTTCGTCGGCCTTGACTGACGGCGCGGGTTGTGTGCTGGTGATGCGCGAAAGTCGCGCCAAGGAGCTGGGTTACACGCCGATGGGCTTCATCCGCAGCTTCGCCTTTGCCGGCCAGGATCCGCGGGAGAACATGCTGCTCGGCAACGTGTATTCGTCGCCGCTGGCGCTGGATCGCGCGGGCCTTGGCTTGGCCGACATGGATTTCCTGGAAATCCACGAGGCATTTGCCGCACAGGTTCTGTCGAACATCAAAATGTTCAACGACAAAGCGTTTTTCCGCGACAAGCTCAACCGCGACACGGTGCTTGGCGAAGTCGACTTCAGCAAGCTGAACGTGCGCGGCGGCTCGATGGCGTTTGGTCACCCGTTCGCCGCCACCGGCCTGCGCATTGCCACGACGTTGTTGAACACGCTGCGCGACGAGAACAAGCAATTCGGCCTCGGCACGATTTGCGCGGCCGGCGGCATGGGCACGGCGATGGTGTTTGAACGCAACTGAGCGGCTCTCGTGACCGGGCCAGACGGCTCGATCCGCTGACTTTCACTTCAAAAATCAGGTGATTCCATGGCACACGCAGCCAACAAACCAGCAGTCCGCCTCGAAGGCCCGGATGGCGACGGCATCGCCACGGTGTGGATCGATTGTCCGGACAAGAAAGTGAACACACTTTCCGTCGACTTGATGCCGGAATTCGAGACGCTTTTCGGCAAAATCTCGGCCGATTCGCGCATCAAGGCCGTAGTGATCGCCTCGGGCAAGGACACGGGCTTCATCGCCGGCGCGGACATTGACGACCTGGGCTTGGTGAAGACGGTGGCCGAAGGCGCCAAGCTGTCGAAGGGCGCGCAGGACGCGTTCCTGAAGCTGGAGAAGCTGGGCATTCCGACGGTCGCGGCGATTCACGGCGATTGCTTGGGCGGCGGGCTGGAAATGGCGCTGGCGTGCACGGCGCGTGTGGCCTCGGATACGCCGAAGACCAAGATGGCGCTGCCGGAAGTGATGCTCGGCCTGCTGCCCGGCGGCGGCGGTACGGTGCGGTTGCCCAAGCTCATCGGTCTGGCGAACGCGCTGGACATGATGCTGACGGGCAAGAACATCCGCGCGAGCAAGGCGCTGAAGCTGGGTCTGATCGACGCTGCGGTGCCGCAGGGCAAGCTGCTGGAATCGGCGCGCAAGCTGGCGGTGGATCTGGCGCACGGCAAGCCCGCGCACCAGAAGAAGAAGGCCAACCTGCAGACGGAAGTGCAGGACTTCCTGCTGGAAGGCAACCAGTTTGGCCGGCGCATCGTGCTGCATGAAGCGCGCAAGAAAGTGCTGAAGCAGACCAAGGGGTTGTACCCAGCGCCGCTGAAGATTTTGGACGTCATCGCCAAGGGCACGTTCGACGCGGAGTCGCAGGGCTTTGGCGAACTGTTGCTGACGGCGGAGTCGCACGGGTTGCAGCACTTGTTCCACGCGATTACCGCGCTGAAGAAGGACAACGGTCCGGGCACGGAAGGCATCAAGGCGCCGAAAATTTCGCGCATCGGCATCCTGGGCGCAGGCCTGATGGGCGCGGGCGTGGGGACGGTGCTGGCGGATCAGGGCTATACGGTGCGGTTGAAGGATCGCGATTACGACGCGGTGGCGCGCGGCCTGGACTATCCGCGCAAGGTGTTTGGCAAGGCGCGCAAGCGCAAAGTGTACGGCCAGGCGGGCTACGACGAGCGCATGGCGCGCATCTCCGGCGGCACGGACTACAGCGGCTTTGGCCGTTGCGAAATGGTCATCGAAGCCGTGTTTGAGGACTTGGGCCTGAAGCAGCGGATGGTGGACGACATCGAGAAGTGCACGCAGGTGGATGGCATTTTCGCCAGCAACACCTCGTCGCTGCCGATTGCCGACATCGCCAAGAAGGCCAAGCATCCCGAGCGGGTCATCGGCATGCACTTCTTCTCGCCGGTGGAGAAGATGCCGCTGGTGGAAATCATCGTGACGCCGCAGACCGCGCCGGAAGTGACGGCGGCGACGGTCGCAGTCGCGCGCAAGATGGGCAAGCACGTCATCGTCGTGAACGATTGCGCGGGCTTCTACACGACCCGCGCCTTGGTGCCGTACATGACGGAAGCGATGTTCCTGGCGGTCGATGGCTACGCGCTGGAAGACATCGACGAAGCGGCGATGACGCACGGTTTTCCGGTCGGGCCGATTACGCTGATGGATGAGGTGGGGATCGACGTGGGCTTGAAAGTCATGAAAGTGATGAAAGAGCACTACAGCGCGCGGATGCAGTTCCCGCCGGACATCAGCCAGGCGCTGATCGACGAAGGGCGGCTGGGTCGCAAGAACAACAAGGGCTTCTTCCAGTATGAAAACGGCAAGTCGGTGCTGGTCAAGGGCCAGAAGGTCATCGATCCGACGGTCTACAAGCACTTGCCGCAGGGCGAGACGACCAAGACCGCGAACTTGCCGGAGATGGCGGAGCGGATGATCCTCGGGCTGTGCAACGAGGCGGCGCTCTGCTTGCAGGACGGTACGCTGCGCGATGCCTACGCCGGCGATCTCGGCGCGGTGATGGGCATCGGCTTCCCGCCGTTCGAGGGCGGGCCGTTCCGGTACATGGACCGCATCGGCGTCAAGACGGTCGTCGAGAAGCTGAAGGCGCTCGAGGCCAAGCACGGCAAGCGGTTCAAGCCGTGTCAACTGCTGTTGGACAAAGCAGGGCGCGGCGAGCGGTTTTACTAGGCGCTGCGCTGGGCGTTTGTTTGCTGGGCGACGGGGCGCGAGCTTGGTCTTGGACGCTTTCAAAATTCGCTCTTGCGACGCCGATCTCAAGAGGTTGGGCGAGCAGCTGCGCACCGTGGGCATTCCAACCACGGCAAAATCGCGCACGTCCGCCAAATCTGCTTGGCCTTCCCAGCCTCGATCTGCTATCTCGTTGCGGCATGTCAAAGCCGTTCGCAACATCTTGGCTCAGCGGTGAACGGGAAGCGACGGACCTGTTGACAGAACCGGCGCGTAGTCCGGCTGCACGTGCCCGAGCGGTGGCGTCTGCCGCGAAAAAATCTTTGCATCCCGAGCTACTGGCGATCCTGCGACGCCAGAACGCGGCGCTGCCGCCAAGCCTCGCGCGTGAGAGGCAGTTGGACGCGCTCGCGCAGCCTGGGACTGTCGTTCTTGCGACCGGTCAGCAAGTCGGGCTGTTTCTGGGACCGTTGTACACGCTCTACAAAGCCGCTTCGGCGATTGTCGCGGCGCGGCAGCTGACCGCAGAAACAGGCGCAGTGTGCGTGCCGCTGTTCTGGCTGCAGACGGAGGACCACGATTTTGCCGAAATTGACCACTGCCAACTGCCGCGAACCGGGATGGAGCCGGTGCGGGTAGGGCTCGCGCCCTCGCCTTTGTCGCGCGTGCCGGTGGCGCATCGCGTCTTGGGTCCGAGCGTGGCGCAGGCCCTGGCGCAGCTGGAGGCGGAGTTGGCCGGGCTTCCACACGCCGCGGAAGTGGTCGCGCTCCTGTCGGCGTTCTACCAGCCGGAAACGTCGGTGGCGGCGGCCTTCGCGCAGACCCTGGCGACGATTTTCGCCCAAGAAGGACTGGTCTTCCTCGATCCGCATGACCCGGCCATTGCGCCGCTTGCCGCGCCGTTTCACCGCCAGTGTCTGACCGAAGCGACGACGATTTCGCAACTGCTCGTGGCCCAGGTGCATCGCCTGCAAGCGGCCGGATTCGAACCGCAAGTCCACATTCGCCCGGGTTCACCGCTGTCGTTCGTCGCGCCGGACGCAATCGATGGCCCGCGCTATCGCCTCGATCCACAGCCGCGCGCGGACACGTGGGCGCTCGTCGGCCATCCGGAGCAGGCGACGGTGACCACCTCGCAGCTGCTCGCATGGACCCACGCGGAGCCGCTGCGTTTCACGACCTCGGCGCTGTCCCGGCCGCTGCTTCAGGACCACCTGCTCCCGACCGTCGGCTATGTCGGCGGTCCGGGTGAAATGGCCTACTTCGCGCAGCTCCAGCCGCTCTACGATCACTTCGCCTTGACGATGCCGCTTGTGCTGCACCGCGACCGCTTCGCGCTCCTGGACGAACGGACGCGGCTGTTTCTGGATGCGCACCAGCTGACCGTGGCGTCGCTGGCGCGGCCGCGCGACGAACTGCTGCGCCAGCTCGCGGAACCGGGGCAGGGGCCGTCAGCGCAGACGCGGCTCGCCGATCTGATGGCGGCGCTGGACTTTCCGACCCTGTCGCAGCAGATGGCAGAACTGGACCCGAACCTGGCGAAAGCCGCGATGCGAACGCAGGAAATCGTCCACGACGCGCTGGCCAAGCTGCTGGACAAGCACGCGACCGCGTTGGCGCAGCGCGACCGGGTGGCCGTCGAGCGTCTGGACCGCGCGCGGCAGTGGCTGATGCCGGGCGGAACGCCGCAGGAACGTGTCTACGGAATACCCGGGCTCGCTGCGCGGTTTGGCTTGAAGCCGCTGGTGGCGACGGTGCTGGGCGCCTGTCGACCTTTTGCCGGCGAGACACAGGAACTGACGCTTTGACCGACGTGCGACCGCTGAAGATCGGCATCACCTGCTTCGCCACGTTTGGCGGCAGTGGCATCGTCGCGACGGAAGTTGGCCTGGCGATGGCGGCACGTGGCCACGAAGTGCATTTCATCGCGCGGACGTTGCCGATCCGTCTGGATCCGGCGATGCCCGGCGTCTTCTTTCATGAAGTCGTCGAGCCCGACCACGACGTGCTCCAGCCCGATGGCGCGTATCCGATTGCGCTGGCGAGCAAAATCATCGAGGTCACGCGGCGATTTCACCTCGACCTGCTGCACGTCCACTACGCTGTGCCCCACGCGACCGCTGCCTGGCTGGCGCGCGCGGTGCTCGGCGCAGAAGCGCCCAAGCTGGTCACCACGCTGCACGGCACGGACATCACGCTGGTGGGGACGGACGCGTCGTATCTGCCGATTACCCGGTTCTCCGTGCTGCAAAGCGACGCCATCACCACGCCGTCGGTGTTCCTGCGCGAAGCGACGTGGACACGCCTGGACCTGCCGCGGTCGCTCGCCATCACGGTGGTGCCGAATTTTGTCGATACCGCCACTTGGCATCCGCCGGCAAAGCGGAACCGTCGGCCGCTGCAGGAACGCTTCGCCGATCTGCGCGATACCGATGCCGTGCTCGTCCACGTGTCCAATTTTCGCCCGGTCAAGCGGATTGCCGATGTTGTCGCGATCTTCCAGGCGGTGCACGCGCAGCGACCGGCGCGTCTCCTCTTGATTGGCGATGGCCCGGACTGTGCGCACGCCGAACAGCTTCTCGCCGCAGCGCACCTCCAGGACCGCGTGGCGTTCCTGGGACGTCAGGAGCATTTTGCCGACTGGCTTGGCGCGGCGGACGTATTCCTGCTGCCGAGCGAGTCGGAGAGCTTTGGCCTGGCTGCGCTGGAAGCGATGGCGTGCGGCGTGCCCGTCGTGGCATCGGACGTCGGTGGGCTGCCGGAAGTCGTGGCGCACGGCATGACCGGATTTCTCGCGCCCGTGGGCGATGTGGCGGCGATGGCGCAGCACGTACTCGCGCTGCTGGCCGATCGCGGGCTCTGGCAGCAGATGTCGTGGGCGGCGCTGGATCGCGTCGCGCGGTTTTTCCAAGCCGATGCCGCGATGGATGCCTACGAAGCTGTGTATCGTGACGTGCTCAAGGGCCCGTAATCACTACTTCTTATGCCAATCGGACAGCGCCTTGGTGACTTGATCCTTGTAGTAGAAATTCGGATCCTTGTCGCCCAAATCCTTGGCAATCTGCGCAAACTTCAGCGCCTCGGCATGGTTACCTTGGCGATGCAGGATGTCCGCCTTGATCCAGTTGTTCAGCCAGGTCGACTTCAGCGCCAGCGAATTGTCGATCGCCACGGTGGCGCCCGGATAATCGGCTTTCTTTTCAGCAAGATAGCGCGCGGCTTGAGCATACGGCCGCCAAGCGTTGTCCAACGTCGTCTTGATGCTGCCAGCGACGTGCGCGCCCGTGTCGACCTGAATCGGCACGCTCACCTTCAGCTTGTCCCATTCCAGATCCAGCGAGGTCTCGTCATCCTTCGTGTTGCTGAAGACGAACAGCATCCGCTCGCGGTGGGGAATCGCGCTGATGGTCGCCTTGACGCGCACGAGTTCGTCCTTGGCGTCATAGGTGTGGTCCGTCACGTTGATCGACAAGTCCTTGTTCAACGCCACGATCCAGCCCTTTTCCGAAGGGATGGTGACGATCGCATACGTGCCGGGAAGGACATCTGCGCCGCCGAAGCGGACTTCGCGGCCAAACGTGATCTTGGTGGGGGAATTCGCACCGGTGCGCCAAGCCTTGTCCCACGGTACGAGGCTGCCGAAAATCTTGCGGCCGTCGACCGCCGGGCTCGAGTACTCCAAGCTGATATCGGTAATGCCCACGCGTTGCGCGACCTTGGCCGCGGGGCTTGGGGCCGGCAATTCCAGATCCGCCCAAGCAGCGGTTGCGCCTAGCGTGAGGGACGCAGCGACGGTCAGGGCGATTCGGGCTGAAGTGGCACGGAAACACAGCATGGCAAACCTCGTGGATGGCGCAAAACGGCGCGTCGGCAGTGTAGGAGGTCGCGGCCAACTGTCCACGTCTGCCGCGCATTCACGTCATTCGGACACGGAAATTCTCAACCTTGGATGATCGACTGGCCGGCCAAGCGACCGCTGAAAATGCATCCGCCGATGAAGGTGCCTTCCAGCGCGCGCAGGCCGTGCATGCCGCCGCCGCCGAAGCCCGCCGCTTCGCCGACCGCCCACAGGCCGGGAATGGGTTGTCCCGAGGCGTCCAGCACGCGAGACCCCAGATCGGTCTGGATGCCGCCCAGACTCTTGCGCGTCAGGATGAACTCGCGCACGGCAATGAGCGGCCGCGCGCCAGGGTCGTCGATGGGCGCGAACTTGCAGGTGCGGAAGCGGTCGCCCTTGTAGCGCCGTGCGTGCGCGATCCGCCGCAGTTGGTCGTCATTGAACAGCGACTCGCCACGGGCGATCTGCGCGTCATAACGGGCAATTTCGCCTGCCAGCACCTCGCCGTCCACCGCGTCGTCGCCCTGCCGCTCATTCATCCGATTGGCCAGCTCAGCCACCGAGTTGGCGGTCACAAAATCTGGACAATTGTCGACAAAATCCTTGACCAACGCCGTATTGCCAAACAGCACACTGGCGAAGAACCGCACATAGTTCTTGTCGCGAATGGCGTGGTTGAACTCCGAGCCCGACACCGCCAATTCCTTCTTGGCGATCTTCATGTTCATGACCTGCCAGGAGTATTGCTTTGGCTGCTGGGCGATTGTCTCCACGAGGTAGCGCGTGTCGAAAGCCGTCACCAGTGGCGGCGGGCCCAGGCGCTTGCCGTGCGCGTCCACCCACAGCGCCGATTTTGGCGGCACGAGCGACAAGCCATGGTGCTCGTGGGTCGGCTTCCAGTGGTGAACGCCCGCGGCGTAATTCCACATCTTTTCCAGATGCGTGACCTGCGCGCCGTGGACCATCGCGGCATCCTGCAGCTTGCCGTCGGCTTCCGGATGCGAGCCATTCAGCAGCACTTCCGGTGGCTTGCCCCAAGCCTTGTACCAGTGGCGGCGCACGCGTTCCAAATCGCCAGCGATGCCGCCCGACGCGACGACGACCGCGCTGCCGGTGGCCGTGAAATGCGTGCCGGTTTCTTCGTCGATGCCCGTGCAGCCGACGATGCGGCCGCCCTGGTTGGTCAATTCCTCGACTTTGTGGCGATAGCGGATTTCCAGTTTGCTCCGGTGCGGATGCGCTTCGATCGCGGCGATGAGCGCCATGATGAGCCCGTAGCCTGTGCCCCAGACGATGTGAAAACGCGGCACGCTGTTGCCGGGTTGGTACAGGCCGCGTTCGACCCAGTTGACCACGGGCAAGAACTTGACGCCGCGCGCGACCAGCCAGTCGCGGACATCGGCGCGACAGCGACCGACGAACGCTTCAGCCCAGCGGCGCGGCCACACGTCCTCTTCCGAGATCTCGCCGAAGGCCAGCCAATCGGCGAGGGCGAGTTCGGGGCTATCCTCAATGCCGGAACGGCGTTGCTCGGGCGAGTCGACGCTGAAGACGCCGCCAAACGAGATGCGCGCCAGTCCGCCCAAACGATCAGGCGTGGCACGGTCGAGGAGCAGAACCCGCTGGCCGGCGTCGAGCAACTCGAGCACAGTTGCCAACCCGGCGAGGCCGCCGCCCAGTACCAGCGTGTCAGAGGCATAGGTCGAGGACATGACGCACCGAACCCCGGCGAAAGACCGGAACGTGCCAGAACGTAGCGCGAACTTGCCGCGGTGGGAAGTCAGGGCGCCATCGAAACGTCACGGATTACCAGGGCGCGTGCCAATCCGCCTGCGGCAGGTCAAAAGCACTGTTCATCGTTTGGGCGTAGCGGAACTGGAACGGCCGCTCCTCAAGCTGCAACTGTCGCAAAATCGCTGCCGACGGACCGGCGCCGATGTGCAGATACGGCCGATCGGCTTGGCCACCTCTGGTCAGCAGCGCCCCCATGTGCTTGGTCACGTTGAACGTGCCTTTGAAGCTTGTCTGGCTGCGCAGATAGCGATCGCCCAGCTTGGAATAGAGCCAGCCAGTCGTGTCGAACGCGGTCGGCGTACCAGACATCGGAACCCGCAGGGAAAAATAGGGCGTCCCGTCGTCTTCCTTCGCCACCGTCACGCAATCGCCGCCTTCGGGCTGCAAGTCGATTTCGTGAGTCACTTTTGGCAGGCCCCAAATGTGGTTGCCACGCAGCTGATTTTCCTTGGACGTGACCGGCATGCCAAAGACGTAGTAGCCAAACTGCGGAAACAGTCCACCCGCCAGCATCGGCAGCACCGGCCAGTCGGGCCCCGGACCGGCGAGAATCGGAATCGTCATCGCGATCTCGTTGTACGCTGGAATGCCGAGGACGTGCTGGTAGTGGTAGCAGGAAAAAATCACCAGCGCTCGGCCGCGCGTCATGCGCACGGGCTTCATCGCCGGATGCGGCAAGATGGCGCGCGCGGCCTCGTAGTCGCACAGGAAGATGCCCATCGCGCTGGTGACATCGGCGTAGAATGTTGGAAACGCATACGTTTTCGTGATGTCGTCGGTCAACGCGATGGCGGAGGGCATCTGGCGAAAGCGGGCAAAGAACGGATCGGCGAACTGGGCGCCGTTGTCGAGCAAAGTGGTTGGAATTTCGAAGGTCGGCTTCATGGCTGGCGGCTCCTGACGGTGGAGGCTTGGCAGATAGCACGGATTTCCGCCGAGGAACACGGCAACGATGGTCAGCCCTGGCCAGAATCCACCAGTGAATTTGCCTGGTCCGCCGATTCTGGATGCAGTTCAAGGAGTAAGCCGAAATCGGCCCGCTGGTGACCTCTGCGGTCGTCAAGGGTCGATTTCCGCGCAGCGACGCAGAAATGCGCCAGAAGCGGCGGATCCAGGCAGGATGGCGCAGTTGACGCCCCTCGGCTGCGGCTCCAGACTCCCAGCACGGGCATGAAACGCGCAGCAAGCCCGCGCAAGGACTGGATGGCGAACTCAGCTCCGCTCGTGAACCGCCCGCCGCCGTGGATCGGCGCCGATCGCGTGGCGTTGACGCTGCTCCTCGGGCTGGTCCTCGCGCTGTACGCCGGGTCGCTCGCCCATCCGCCGGTGTATGACGACGACGCCATCATCCAGAAACACGCGGTGGTGACTGGTCTGCAGCCGCTGGCGGCGGCTTGGCACACGGACTACTGGGGCTTCATGCCCCTGCACGTCCATAGCTACCGGCCGGTTGCCGTTATCTTGCTGGCTCTGGAGCACGCGCTCGGTGGCTTTTCCGCGCATCGCGTGGGGCAGCTCGCTTGGGAATTCGCAGTCGTGGTGCTCAGCTACACGATTTGCCGGCGCTTTGCTTCGCGGTTGAGCGCTGGCCTGGCCGCGGCCGTCTTTACCGCCGGTGCTGCCTGGTCTGAAGCGGTCTTTTCCATCGCTGCACGCCCCGATTTGCTGACGTCCGCTGCGTGGGGGGCCGGCCTTCTGCTCCTGCTCTCGCCGCGACCGGCCATGCAGTGGCTGTCCGCTGGGGTGTTGCTGCTGGCCGGACTGTCGAAGGAAACGGCCTTTGTCCTCCCCGTCGCGTGGGCGTTTGCGGTTCTTGCGGTCCATGGCCTGCCGGGCCTGCGTACCCGTGCTGTGCTGCTCGGCATCCAAGGTCTTGTCGTTGCAGGTCTTTTTGCAGTGCGCGCGGCGGTGCTCGGCAGTCCGCTGGCCACCGCTCCGGTCCTGCGCAATCCGCTGCTCGCCGGTTCGCCGCTCGACCGAGCCTGGGGCGCGTTGGAGCTTCTGGTCCGCGTGCAAATTCCGGGCTTCTTGAATCCATTTGCGCGCAGCATCGACTGTTCCGCGGCGACGTGTACCCCGACGCAGCCGCTCTGGAGCCTTGCTGGACTGCTGCTGCTCGTCGCCGTCGGCGTGTGCACCTGGCGCTGGCGTCGCACCGCGGTCGTGCTCGTGGCGATTCCGTCCGCGTGCGTTCTGTACCTGCCCATCTCGAACCTGCTGCTCGCCGCGCCCACCGCGTACGCCGAGCGTGCCTGGCATCCGATCGCCTTGGCGCTGTCGCCACTGCTTGCCGTCGGCCTGGAATCGTTGCTGACGTCGTCTCGTGCAATCGGACTGGCGGTCGCGCTGTCGCTGTTGACTGTTCAGGCTGGTGCAACCTTGCAGCGCAGCCACGCGTGGCGTTCGTATCCAACGCTCGTTGAAGGCGATTTGATGCGCATGCCCGACAATGCCTTCCTTGCGCTGGAGTTGGCGGCGCTGCGCATGACAACGGGCCAGTACGCGGACGCGCGCGCGTTGGCGCATCTGGGGCGACCGAAATACGACAGCATGCGGTCCTGCGATATCGAGGCGATGGCCAATCACCGTCTGGGCGATACCCCGGCCGCCATCGCGGTGTTCGCAGCCTGCCAGCAGTTGCCGCCTTACACCGACGCCGTGCTGAACTACGCGACGCTGCTGGCGCAAGGCGAGCGTTTCCCCGAAGCGCTGGCGGTCATCGATCGACACGCCGGGGCGCTGCACAATCCGCAAAAGCTGTTGGCTTTGCGCCAGCGGGTCCAAAACGCGATGGCCAGCGCAGGCTCGCAATGACCGACGACACGCCGCGTATCGGCTTCGACCGTGCCCTTTGCCTGGCTTTGGCCGTCGCAACGCTCGGCTGCATCTGGCCGCTGTGGTCGGCCGACATGCTGCCCATCGTCGACCTGCCGCAGCACCTGGCGACGGTGCGGATTCTGCGCGACTTGCACACGCCGGGCTGGCATCTGGACACGTACTACCAACTGGATTTGGCGCGCACGCAATACCTCGGCTGGTATGCCGTGGCGGTTCTGCTCTCGCAGGTCATGACCATCGAGACCGCCGCCCGCGTGCTGCTGTCGCTTTACGTGCTCGCGCTGCCGTTTGCCTTCGTGTCCTTCCTGCGCGCCCATCGCCGCGATCCGGCGTGGGCGGTTCTCGCCGTGCCGCTCGCGCTCAACGATAGCCTGTGGATGGGCTTTTTCAACTACGTGACGGCCATTCCCCTCCTGTTCTTTTGGCTGGCGCAGACCCAACGCCAACTGGATGCGCCGTCGACCCGTCGGTGGCTCTGGCTCGTGGTGTTGCCCATCGCGGTGTACTTCCTGCATGCCCAGGCGCTGCTGCATGGCGTGCTGTTGGTCGTCCTGACCATTGCCGTCCACCAGCACGGTTTGCGCACGCGGAGTGGCTTACGGACGCTGGCGCACGTCCTGCCGGCGCTTCTGCTGTTTGCCGCCTGGGCGCTCGGCTCGGCGGTGCTGACGGATCACGCCGGTTGGGGCGCCACGCGCGCGGGTCACAACGAGCCGAGTTCTGCGCTGCTCTACTGGCCCTGGTCGCTGCGTCTTTCGCGTCTGCCGGATTCGCTCTCGGACCTGTACCACGACCACGCGGACCAGGAGATCCTGCTCGGGCTGGTCGGTGTGGCCGTGATTGGCTGCCTGCTGTCCTGGTTGCAGCGATCGCGCGCCGCGGGCGAACGCACGGTGCCGCGCATGGGCGTTCCAGAGTGGGCCAGCCTCCTGACGCTCCTCGTCTATTTTGCCGCGCCGACGCGCTACAAATGGATCTACGCCATCAATTCGCGCGTTGTGCCGATCCTCGCCATGCTGCTCGTGGCCGTGCTGGCGCGCGCGCACGTGCCGCGCCGTTCGCTGATTTTGGTGCCGGGCGCGGTGCTCGCCTTGGCGCTGGGCGCGCTCCACGCCGAACGGTTTTCGCTCTTTTCCCTGGAGGCCAAGCCCGCGCGCGAGCTGCTCCACCAAGTGCCGATGGGCCGACGCGGCGTGGGCATCCTGTTCAATCCGACGAGCGTCGTCGTCAACAACGCGCCGTATCTGCATTTTGCCCAATACGGCGTGCTGGATCGCGGTGGCATGGCGGATTTTTCCTTTGCCAACTACCCGCAGTCGCCCGTGACATTTGTGCCGCCCGGTCCGCCCAACTTGCCGCCGCGGTTTGAAAAGCACCCGGAGCGGTTCACGATGCGCGACCACGGCTGGTGGTACGATTGGTACCTGGTCCGCGACTTTGGTCCCGAAGTTCCGGTGCCGGCGTTTGCCGACGCGCCGCAACAAGTGGAAGCCGTCGTGCGCCGTGGTCCGTGGCAGTTGTTCCGGCGCAAGCTGCCGCGCCAGCCGTGATGAGCCGGCCCAGCAAGGCGCAATGAAATCGCATCATTTAGCGTGAACTCTCTGGATCTACTGCGAACTTTCCCTTGACGCGTCGCTGACGATTCGCCAGACTCGCTGGGTGCAGCAGGGCACTCGGGACGGCACTTCAGCGTGAAGGCCGGTCCATTCTCGGCAGTTCAGGAGTTCACATGCCAAGCGTTTGGCGTTGGGTCGTTGTTTGCGGTTGTCTCGTCGCTGCGTTGAGCCTGTCGGCGTGCGGTTCGGGCGATTCTCCAGCAGCGCAAACCGGTTCATTGGACGACGCCAGCGTGGATGTGGGCGAGGGGACTGACGCCACTGATGCCGGGGGCGATGCTGTCACAAGCCCGCCAGACGCCGCCGCGGAAGTGGCAGTCGATGCGGGCGCCGACGCGCCGAACGATGTCTCTGCGTGCACCTGCGGCGATGGCGCGTGCCGACCCGACTGCGGAGAAACCTTGGCGAATTGCCCGGTTGACTGTTATGTCTGCGGCGACGGCAAGTGTTCCCCCGGCGAAGGACCGTTCAACTGCGCCACGGACTGCTGCGGCGGTTGCGGTGACGGCATTTGCAAGGGCTACACCTGCGGCGAGAATCCCAAGGTCTGTCCGTCCGACTGCGGCGCCGCGTGCGGCAACAAGATCTGCGACAAGGGCGAATCGCCGGCCATTTGCGCCGAGGACTGCGTCTGGCAGGTTTGCGGCAATGGCGTCTGCGAGCCCAGCGACGGCGGCCCTGACGGCTGCCCGAAGGACTGCGGCGCCACGTGCGGCAACTGCGTCTGCGACAAGGGCGAGGACTGGTCGCAATGTCCGATCGACTGCGGATTCTGCGGCGACGGCGTGTGCAGCAACTGTGCATCGCTGGGCGAGAGTGCCGCGCTGTGCAAGGCCGACTGCAAATCCGACGCGTGTGCAGGCGGTTGCGACGACAAGGTGCCTTGCACCAAGGACGTCTGCACCTCCGACGGCACTTGCGTGCACATCGCCAACGCCGCGCTTTGCGACGACGGCACCGCGTGCACCGACGACCTCTGCGGCGGCGGCGGCTGCATTCACTTGGCGAGCGCCGTGACGTGCGAGAGCGACGGCAACCTGTGCACCGAGGACCTCTGCGGCGGCGGGGCGTGCGTGCACGTCGCCAACGCGCTCGCCTGCGACGACGGCAACATCTGCACGGTCGGGGACGCGTGCGGCAGCGGCGTGTGCGCCGGCAGCGCGCTCGACTGCAATGACCAGAATGTCTGCACCGACGACAGTTGTGCGCCCGGCTTGGGCTGCGTGCACAACGCGAACACCCAGCCGTGCAGTGACGGCAACGCATGCACCTTGGGCGACGTGTGCAGCAGCAGTGTGTGCATTCCCGGCACGCCAACCGCGTGCAGCGACGACAATCCCTGCACGCCGGACGGCTGCGACCCCAACAGCGGTGCGTGCAGCCACGGCCCCGACACCTGCGACGACGGCAACGCGTGCACCGACGACGCGTGCGGTCTGGTCATCGGCTGCGTCCATTTGCCCAACACCAGCACGTGCACGGACGGCAGCGCGTGCACGATCGGCGACGTGTGCGCGGGCGGTGCCTGCTTGCCCGGCGCGCCGACCTCCTGCGACGACGGCAACGCGTGCACCAGCGACAGCTGCGACCCCGGAAGCGGCGTTTGCAGCTACAGCGCGATGGGCTGCGACGACGGCAATGCCTGCACCAGCGACAGTTGCGCCAATCCCGGCGGCTGTGCCTGGCTGCCTATCGACGGCACCTGCACGGACAACAACCTGTGCACCACCGGCGATGTCTGCACCGCGGGATTCTGTACCATCGGCGGCCAGGTCAACTGCGACGACGGCAGCGTGTGCACCATCGATTCTTGCGATCCAGCGACCGGCGCGTGCAACCACCTCGCGCAGGGCGCCAGCTGCTCCGACAACAACGCGTGCACGGACGGCGACAACTGCGTGGCCGGCAGCTGCCAGCCGGGATCGCTGGTGGACTGCAACGACGACAACGCCTGCACGACCGACAGCTGCGACGCCACGCTGGGCTGCAGCAACACCGCGATTCCCGACGGCAGTGCCTGTGACGACGGCCTGGTCTGCACCACCGGCGAAACGTGCACGTCGGGCGATTGCGTCGGTCCCAACGTGACCTGTCCAGCTTATGCCACCTGCGAGGAACCCGCTGGCTGCACGTGCAATGCCGGCAGCACCTGCGCTGGCAACGTCGCGTGTCCGTCGGGCTGCGTAGCGATTGGCTACCACGACGTCATCGCCGCGTATCAAACGGTCTGCGCCTATGACTACCCGGCCTGGGGCGCCGTGGCCACGACGCCGGCGACGTTTGTCGACAACAGCGACGGCACGATTTCCGACTCCAAGTCCTACCTGATGTGGCAAAAGGCAGCGGATACCCAGACGTGGGCAGGCGCGCAACAAGCGTGCGACAACCTGACTTTGGCAGGCTACAGCGATTGGCGTCTGCCCACCGTCGCGGAATTGAGCTCGCTCATCGACTACCAGGCCAGCGCGCAGGCCATCGACGGCACGTTCTTCCAGGCACCGATGCTGCAAACCTGGACCGCGATGCAGGTCGTGAACAACCCGCCGTACATCTGGACCGTGCATTTTGCCGACGGCAGTCTGCAGCAGTTCGATCCGCAAGGGACGCTGGCGTCGCGGTGTGTGCGGACGGCAAGTTTGCTCGCCGGTTCCAGTACGCGGTTTCAGATCGACGTGTTGGGCGACACGATCGCCGACAGCGCGACGGGCCTCACCTGGGTTTGGACCGTGCAGCCGCAGCTGTACAAGTTTGCGGAGGCCAAAAAGTTCTGCGCGAACTTGATCAAGAACGACGGCGGCTGGCGCGTGCCGACCTTGCGGGAAATGCAGTCGCTGGCGGATTTTTCGCTGGCCAATCCTGCGGCCAACGGCAAGGCGTTTCCCGGGCTGGGATCGCAGGTGTTCTGGACGCAAACCGTGTACGCGCCGACGCCCACGCTGGTCTGGACCTTTGCCGCGGCGAACGGGGCAGGCGGAACCACCGTGCCTGCCGTTGGCAAGAACAGCGTGCGTTGCGTGCGGTAGGCAGCCGACTCGCGGGCGTTTGACTGCCCCCATCCGGCGGTCCAGACTTGCACGCCGCGACCGAGCCGGTGATCGACGTCCATGCCCAGTCCCCTCATCCTGTTGCTCCTGATTCTGGCTGCGCTTCTGGCCGGCTTTGTCGACGCTATCGTCGGCGGTGGCGGGCTCATCACGGTGCCGGCGCTGATGCTTGGGCTGCCGGTGGGTACGCCGCTGCCGACGCTGCTCGGCACGAACAAGTTTGTCGCAGCGACGGGCACGACGGTCGCCGCTGGCAAGTTCCTGCATTCCGGCGCGCTGTCGCCGCGCGAAATGGTCGGACCGGTGCTGGCGTCCGCCGCAGGTGCGTCCGCGGGCGTGTGGCTGACCTACCGCGTTCACGCCGACTTTCTGCGGCCGCTGATGCTGGGCCTGCTGGTGGTGATGCTCGCGTTCACGCTGCTCAAGCCGGCGCTCGGCAACATCCACGCGCCGCGTTTTGGCCTCAGCCACCAACGCAGCCTCGCCGCACTCATCGCTTGCACGCTTGGCTTCTACGACGGCTTCTTCGGCCCTGGCACCGGCTCGCTCCTCATTTTCCTGTTCGTCGCCGTCCTCGGCTTCGACTTCCTGCGCGCATCGGCGCTCGCCAAGAGCGTGAACTGGGCGTCGAACGCCACCGCGATGGTCCTCTTCGTCTCGCAAGGCAGCTGGCTGCCATCTGTGGCGCTCGGCATGGCCGTGGCGAACGGCGTAGGCGGCTATTTCGGCGCCAAGGTCGCGCTTGAGAAAGGCAGTCGCTGGGTGCGCATCGTGTTCATTGCGGTCGTCGGCGCGTTGATTCTGCGCCTGGGCTGGCAAGTGTGGCGTGGTTGATCGGGAGGCAAAGATGAAGCCAAGGATGAGGTGGTTGCTGGCGGCGGCGCTGGTGAGCGTGGCGGGGTGCGCGCAAACCGTGACCGACGTTGGCGACGCAGCTGGAACGGCGCAGGACGTTGCGACCGCAGACACCGGGCAGGCGGATGTCCTCACGGGGCCACGCCAGCGGTCACCGTCGTCGTTGGCGCTGCGCGATATCGTCGGGCTTTCCTCGCATCCCGCGCTGGGTCCGAGCCCGGCGGCCGTGGCCGAGCGCGCGATTGAGTGGCAAGCGCAGGCGCAGCTGGGCATCCATCGGATGCGCACGGATTTTCGCTTTGCGTCGATTGAGCCGCAGCAAGGCGTCTTCGACTTCTCGCAGTACGATCCGTTGGTCAGCGAAGCGGCTGCGCACGGCGTGGACCTCCTGGCGCTGCTCGATGCGACCGCGCCGTGGGCGACGACGGTGCCCAATGGCCTGGACAGCTATCCGCCCAAGGATCCGCATGACTTTTCGACGTTCGCCGCCGCCGTCGCCGACCGCTACAAGGCCAGCATCCGCGAATACGAGGTCTGGAACGAGCCGAACAACGGCGTAACTTTCTGGAAAGCTGCCGAGTTCTCCGGCGAGCCGGACAAGTACGCCGCGCTGTTCCTGCAGACCCTTCACGACGTGCACGCGGCCCAGCCCGATGCAGCGATCGCTTTTGGCGCGATTCTCTATCACTTCATCGTCGGCTCGGGACCGGAGTTCCTCGCGGCGGCGCTGCAGTCGACGCCGGCGCTGGCCCAGGCGATTGCGGTGTTTTCCCTGCATCCGTATCCGTTGTATCCACCCACCCATCCGCCGGATTTTTCCGGCGGCGATGAAGTTTCCCTGCCGACGCAGCTGGCGACGATGAACGGCCTGCTGGCCGACGCGGGCGCGGACACGGCGACGATGCCGTTCTGGCTGACGGAGCTGGGCTGGCCGACGACCGCTGCGGTGTCGCCGTCGCAGCAGGCCAGCTACACGGTCCAGGCGATTGTGCTTTCGGCGCTGTGCGGCGCGGATCGGCTGTATCTGTACACCCTGCTGGACGATGGCAACGCGTTGGCGGCTGAAGGCGTCTTTGGCCTGATGACCGCTGGCGATGTGACCGGGACCGGCGGTGCGCCGCCCGCGCCCAAGCCGGCGTTTGTGGCGGTGCAGACGCTGATGGCCACGGTGGGCGACTACCACGTCGTGGAGCGCACGGCGCCGTTCGAGCCGCCGTTGGATGGTGTGTGGCAAGTGCGTCTCGCTCAGGGCAGCAAGCAGGCGTTCATCGTGTGGGGCGGCGTGGCCGGCATGAACCCGTTCCTGCGCAACGTGCCGCTGACGGGCGCGGTGCGGGAGACGCGACTGGATGGCACGACGAAAGAGGGCGTTGCGGTCGCCGGGCAATACACGCTGGCGGTCGGGCCGGATCCGGTGATTGTGACGCAAGTGCCGTGACGGTTGCGTGGTGGGGGCGTTGGATCGGGTTTCGGGACGCTTCGTATGGAAGTGCGGTTGCGGGGAGATACGGCGCCGTGGTGCGGACGGCTCGGGGCGCGCGTGGCGCGCTTCCGCGCGCTGGGGGCGATGGGTTGGTGGTAGGTTGGGAGTTGTGGCGCGTCGGTCGAGGTGTGTGGCGCGTAGGTCGGGATCTGTGGGGCGTAGGTCGTGATCTGCGGAGCGTCGGTCGCGATTTGTCGGGCGTAGGTTCGGATCTGCGGAGCGTCGGTCATGTCTTGTCGGGCGTCGGTCGGGATCTGTGGACCGTCGGTCATGATGTGTACCCCGTAGGGATCGGGCGGGCGTCGGCGGCGATGGGTCGGTTGACGGACAAGGGGCCGAGATAGCAGGTGGAACCCGATGGCGGTTCCACGACTGACACACTCAGTTAGTCCTGAAATAGGGCAAGCACGGTCGCACGAAGCAGATGGCTGTGCTCACAGCTGAACGCCTGCAACACCTTGCGCGCATTCGGATCGGCGCGAAACCAGCCTTCGTCGGCGAACCCATGTTCGGCGTTCCAGATCGGCCTCCGTTTTCCGTGATGGCGCGTGATGACTGCCGCAGCCTCAGGCGTTGCCCCATTCTCTGCGAAATCGTCGAACCTGTTGGCGGGAATTGCCCACCACTCCAATGCTGCGGCGCTGACGCCGATGCACAACAACAGGTCATAGTCAGGAGACTGTCCACCGCTCATCCGCGGATGCCGGATCTGCTGGAAGAGATACTTGGGGTGCTCCGAGGACGCCTTCAGTTCAATACGGATTTCTCGGCCATCAAGCTCGCTCGGTGTCCAGCCGACGTCATACAGGTCGCTCGATTTCTTCTTTGACCATCCGTCGAAGCCTTCGCTCAGCCAGAATTCCGCGAACATCGGAGCATACTTTTCCCCAAAGGTCTTTCCGCTGTGGGCTGCCAGAAAGTACAGTGGATCTGCATTTGCGTCGTCATGCAGAACGGTTTGCAGGACAGCCGCGTCTGGCAGAATCCCTTTGCCGGCCGCATAGGCAACGAGAGCCTTCAGGTCGTTTTGTTCGGGATCGAGTTGGCTGAAATCCTTGCCGAGCAGGCGACGGACCTCGTCAGGTCCAATCTGGTCCTTTACCTGGTCGGCCAAGGCTCTGAGCCCAAGCCAACGTCGTCGCAGCGCAGGTCGCCCAGATGCCTGAGCGGCTTGCAGAGATGCCCAGGCAACAAATTCGTCCCAAGTCGGTGGCATGGTATTCCTTGCAGGTCAGAAGCCGAAGAGATCGAGGCTACCCGATGACGCTTTGGTAGTTGAGCTGACCGCGGGTTCAATGGTTTCACCACCGTGGAAGTGAACATCCTGGAATCCTGCAAAACGTCGCTTCATCACTGCGACGGCTTCCGGGTTGCTGTCCACAAGGACTGCCTGGCGCCCTTGTCGCGCCGCCGCTTCCCCGATCGTTCCACTGCCCGCGAAGAAGTCGAGTATCCGATCACCTGGATGCGAATGCACCGCCACGATGCGATTGACGATCCCGAGAGGCTTCTGGGTCGGATACCCGGTCTTCTCCTTACCATTGGGGCTGACGATCGTATGCCACCACGTATCCGTTGGCGTCTTGCCGCGTTCAGCCTTCTCCGGGCCAACGAGACCTGGCGCCATGTACGGAATCCGATCGATGTCCTCGAAACGAAAGGTGTAGTTCTCCGGATCCTTCGCATACCACAGAATGTTGTCGTGCTTGGGAGACCAACGTCGCGTTGCACGAGCTCCATAATCGTATGCCCAGATCAGTTCGTTCATGAAGGAATCACGACCGAAAATCGAATCGATCAAGACCTTGCTGTAGTGAACTTCACGGAAATCAATGTGGAAAAAGAAGGACCCGCCAGGCTTCAGCAGCCGATGGGCCTGTTCAATGCGCGGTTCCAGAAACGCCATGAAGTCGGTGAAAGTGTCAGCGAACGCTTTGCTGCCAATCCGCACGGTCTGATACCGCTGGCCTTTGAACCCGGTACGGTCGCCTGCCTCGTCCCGCACGGTTCTGATCTGCGTACGGGCCTGCGTCTTCCCGGTATTGAACGGCGGGTCGATGTAAATCATGTCAAAGGATGCATCGGGGAAGCCCGACAGCACCTCAAGGTTATCGCCAAAGTGGACATCAATCATGAAAATTTCTCAGTGGGCCACCGGCCCCGCTCGCGGAGGCTAGTCGACCCAACGTTGCCGGTCAATGGACCAGCGCCTGGATCGCAAGCGTGAGAGGCTCCACGATCCCAATCCATGTGTGGCCTTCCGTCGCCGGCTCCCCGCGAATACCGTGTGTCCCGGCGCCCGTTCTCCCAGTGCTTCCCGTCAGCGTCGGGAGATATAGCAACTGAGTTCCTCGAACACCACGCGCGTCAGCCGGTCATCGTCCGGAAGATCCGGGATGAATGTGTCAATGAGATCCGCGCCAATCCGCACCGCAACCCTCTTGACACCTCTCGCAGAAACTCCCAAAACCCGCCCCCGGACGCACCTCAGCGTCCCACTCAACCGTGTAGACCTCTGAAACCATGACGAAACCATCCACTCCCGATCCCGTCACAATCTGACGCGCGGACGCCGCAGCTGCCCTCTCTCGCGGTGATGCCCAAGTCTATGACCCACAAGTCCTGGCCGATGCGTGTACTGCGCTATTTGCGCATCTGACGTCCCACACAGCAGTTTTGGGCGCGGCGCTGGCAGCACGCGGCTTTGGTGCCACGGAAACGGCGGGGATTGCCACGCTTGGCGCGGCGCTCAACGCGGAATTGTCAGCGCATCCGGATGGCCTGGGCGGCTGGGAATTGTTGGATGCGGACGCCAAGAAGACCGTAAAGACCACGCGGCTGCGGCTGGCGGGCCTGCGGGAGAGCTTGACCGACAAGTACATGCGGCGGCCCGAGCGCGAGCAGTTGGCGGATTTTGGCCGTGGCGAGACGGTGCGCGAGAGCGCGCCGTCGGTGCTGCTGGGGATTCGGCGTTTCTTGCAAGGTGCGCAGAAGTGGCCGGCGATGGTTGCCGGGGCACACATCACGCAAGCGGACCTGGATGCACTGAAGACCGCGCAGGCGGCGCTGGAGAAGATGCCGGCGCAGAAGACGGGCAGCGCGGGCGAGCGCACGGCGGGCAAGGACAGCCGCGATGAGGCGGCGATGGCGGTGCGGCTGTGCCTGGACGATTTGCGCTCGGCGGCGCGCAAGGCGTTTGCGCTGGACGATGACGCGGATGCGCGGTTTCGCGGGATTGTGACGCTGATGCCGCGCGCGGTGGATCGGCGGGTGAAGCCGGTCGAGCCGGTGGCGTAGAGACGTTCACGGCTAACGGGGGCCCGCGCACGGAAGTGCGCAAGTCCCGCACGAACGCCGTTCGGAGCGCACCGCCGCGGGTCTTTGACGGCGCCGGCCTGTACGGAAGCGTTCCGAAACCCCAAGCGAAAGGAGCGGTCTTGCGCCACCGCCACGGTCACACTGCTCCGGACGGTGGGGTTGCAGCCGCAAGGCGCGGCCGAGAGCGGGCTGCGGAGGCGGCATGTGGCGCGGCACCCCGATTGGAAGTCCTGCCACACACGGAAGCCCGTGGGCCCAGCGTTCGGCAAGGTACAGCGCCCAGCTTCGCCATCGCATCCCGGCACGCTGCGTACGCCCGAATCACCCGCCGCAATCCCGGATACTGTGCCGCCGGCACCTCGCCGTGCGGCAGCACCAGCTCCCGCGTCCAGGTCCAGGCATCGCCCGTCTGGGTCGCTTTGCAGGCGGCGTGAAACGGCCCTTCGCGCACATCCACGTCGGGCGGCGGCTCCGCCATGCGCACGTTGGCGGGCAGGTGCAGCACGAGCTCCTGCAGCTCGTGGTAGGGCCTGTCGATCAGGACCGGCCGGCGCCGTGGCGTATTGGCCGCGAACAGGGTCTCAAAACCATCGCCCACCGCCGTCAGTTTGAACTTGCCGGCGTTCTTCGTCTTCCCTTCGGGGGGCGGCAGCGTGAGGTCGGAGCGCATGGAGCAGCGAACCGCATGTGCATCGCATTCAGTCTCGACGTCGATGTGTACGGACCCTTTCGCGCGCTTCACGGTCTTGCTGGCGTGCATCGGAGCCGCGTCGCTGATGCCTGGAAAGGCGCGCAGCGCCATCATCCCGGCCACGCCCGTCCCCTCGATTGTGCGGACCCCCTTCGCGCCTTCGTGATGCGGCAGCAACGTGAGTTCCGTGTGCCAATGCGCCAGCGTCGCCGTCACGACGTGTCCCGTGATCGGCAGCAGCTCCGTCGCGGCCAGATCGGTCGCGGTCGGATTCGGCGCGAACGTCACGGCCATCGCGCCGTCCAGCCAAGGTGGTATCTCGCCGGGCTGGCACAGCTCGCAGCTTGGATCCAGCCATCGCCCGCCCGTCTGCGCATCCGGCAGGTACAGCAGCAAGTGGTTGAGCCGCGTGAGATCTGGAAAATCGGCCAGAAACATCCCGGTTCCCAGCTGCGTCGTCGCGGCGAAGCGTGCCGCAATCCCCGCTTTCTGCAGGAGAGCCGCCAGCAGGACGGCTTTTTCCGCGGGCGTCCCGCGCTTGTCGGCCCAGTTCTTGTGCGCCACTGCTGCTGGCGCCCACTCCTCCGATGCCTGCGTACGAAACCCGTCGCGCACAAGCACGAACAGCCGGTCCGTCACCGCGCGGTCGTCGCCCACGCGCGCGACCGCGTCCATGCGCTCGCTCAACGTGTCGCGCGCCTGATACAGGTACCGCGTCCGCGGGAGGAGCAGCGACGGCCAGTCGTGGCCCACCCGAACCAGGGCGCCGTCCTGCCAGTAGTTCTGGACGCGCAGATACCAAAACGGCGGAAGTTCAGCGTCGGGCAGCGTCCAAGCTTCAGTCGGATCAGCCGCGAGATCCGTCGCTTCAAGCAGCCAATGCTGCCTGCCTTCCTCTTGTACGCGCGTCGCCTCGATCGGCAGCCCTTGCACCTTGACGTCCAGAGCCGTGTCGTCCGGCATCCAGATGTCCGCGCGGTAGTGCCGCGTGGGCATCGGCGCGACCAGCGTGGCGCGATGCGCGTCGCTCCATGGACCGTCGCCCGGGTCGCCGATGACCTCGACGATGCAGCCCACCTCGGCCTCTGGAATCCCCACCAACGTCCCGGACCGGCCGGTCAATACGCCGCGCGACGCCGGCGTTTCCGTTGCATCCACCGTTCGCACCGCACCGCCCGGCCAGAGGATGCGCGCCAGATAGTGCATGTGCGGATCCTGATTTGCGGTCAGCTGCTTGCGGACCAGCTCCGCTCCAGCCGCGGTGCGCACCCAGAAGGCCAGATGATTCAGCGTCTCGGTGCGCCGCACATCTTGCTCCACCGCGCCCAGCACCACGTCGTGGCGATCCACGATGACGATATCCGCCGTTTCCGCGCGCGGGAGGTTCACGGCTTGCCGCAGCGTGTCCGCGTCAAACCACGGCTCGTGGATGTGCGCGAGGCAGGCGTTGGCTGTGAACGTCAGCGCTCCGAGGAGGGCCAGTCGGCGCGCGGGGCACCACGTCGTCGAACGGAGCAGTGCAGTCACGTTGGGCATCTCCGCATCGCAGGCGCTCGTGTTACGCGCCATGGGGGCAAGCATGAGGCCTTGGAGTTGGACGTCAAGACGCGGCGGGCGACTGTTTGCGGGCCTTGACTCGACACCCGCCGCGCGCACAATGACGACAACGCCACCACCGCGCGGAGAACGGCATGCACACCCGTGAACGCACCCACGCACGCGCGTCGCCTCGACCTCACGCCGGGCTGCTGCTGGCGCTCGCTCTCCTCTCCGGCTGTCCGGACGTGCCGATCGCGAAGACGCCGCTCGACGCCGTGGCCACCGCCAAACAGACTCTGACGCTGTCGGATGGGCGGCAGGAGGATGTGTTTCAGTACGACGAGTTTGAGACCCGCGCGCGGGTGGACGTGCTGTTCATCGACGACAACTCGGACTCGATGCGTGACGCACAGCAGCGGTTAGGTGCCAAGCTCAAGGACTTCCTGACCAGCCTCGCCAAGATCGACTGGCAAATTGGCATCACCACGACCGATGTCACCGACGGCACCTGGGGCCTGCAAGGCTCGCTGCTGCAGTTTGCCGCCGTGCATCAGCGCTACCTGACCACGGCGATGCCCAACGCGGCGCAGCTGTTCGATGGCACCATCGTGCGCGACGAGACGTGGAACTGCGGCAGCGACTGCCCGTCAACCGACGAACGCGGTTTGCGCGCGACGATTGAGGCCATCGGCAAGCGCGACGGCGACAACGCCGGCTTCTTCCGCGACGACGCCGATTTGGTCGTGATCGTGCTGTCGGACGAGGATGAGGGGAGCGTCGGCGGTCCGGATGCCGACCGCGGCGAGGACGTGGTCAAGGCGTTCACCGACGCATTTGGCGCGGAGAAAGCGCTCACCGGCTTCGCCATTATCGTGCAACCCGGCGACACCGCGTGCTTCAAGGAACACGACACCCTCGGCGGCCACTACGGCCAGGTGCTCGCGGATTTCGCCAAGCTCACGGGCGGCACGACCGGCAGCATCTGCGCGGCGGACTACGGCCCAACGCTCGCCAGCATTGGCAAGCGCGTGCGCGACGGCATCAAGGTGGCCGTGCTGACGGCGACGCCGCAGGTAGATTCGCTGGAGCTCATCGCCACACCGCCGGATGCGACGCTGACGTGGACGCTGGACGGCCGCACGCTGCGCTTCAACCACGCGCCGCTGGGTGGCACGCAGGTCGTCGTGAAGTACAAGGTTGCGGGATAGGTCGTGCAAGGTGCCCGCGCACGGAAGTGCGCAACGCCCACACAAACGCTGTTCGAAGCGCGCCGCCGCGATTCTCTGGCGGCGCCGTCCTGTACGTGAGCGTTCCGAAACCAAAAAACCAACATCCCCCAAACGGCCTAACTCACCCACCACACTCAGCCCTCAACTGTACCGCTCCGTCAGCCACCACAGCACGACCACAAACACCGCAACAATGCCAATCTCCGCCGCATACACCCGCCGCCAACTGCCCAGCAGCGGTGGCTTGTCCGACATCTCTGGCCGCGGTTCCGTCATGGCGCCAACAAGTTGGCCAAGAGCCGATACGCACCCGGCACGCCCGCCGGCAGCTGCCGGAAGAACGCCAGACCGGTGTAAACAAACGTGCCCTTGCCATACTTCGCCACCAGCAGGCCGCCCTGCAGCGGCGCTTCGTCCTGGTCGTGCATCGCAAACACGGCGCGGTAGCGTGGATCCCACTTCTGGGCAAAATACAGCCCACGCTCTTGCACCCAACCGGCAAAATCATCCGTGGTCAGCTGGTTCGGCTTCTGCAGCAGCGGCTCGTTCGGGTCCAACGGCGTCATTGCCGCGCGCTCGTCCGTCACGCGCTCGCGGCCGATTTCCAGCGGATACGGCCCGATGTCCACTTTCAGCGGCGCCAGCTTGCTGTTGGTCTGGTATTGCACGATCAGCCGCCCGCCATTCTCCACGTATTTCAAGAGTTTCGCGCGCTGGTTGCCAAGCTCCGGCGTCTGGTTGAACGCGCGTATGCCGACCAGAATCGCTTGAAAGCGCTCCAGCGGCTCCGTCGCCAGCTTGTCCAGCGGCAGCAGCGTCACGTCGTAGCCCACGGCCGTCAGGCTCTCGGCGACGCGGTCGCCCGGCCCGGGAATGTAGCCGATGTGCGTGGCACCCAGCTCCATCGCAATCGGCCCCAGCTTGGCCGGCGGCGGCTGCCACACGGTCAGCAACGGCACGTGGTCATAGGCAATGTGGTGCTGCTGCAGCGACTTCGCGGCATCCGCCGACGGGGCCACCTCAAACAGCCGCGACTGTTCGCCTTTGACGGGGTCATTCCACACATGCCGCACCGCGCGGACGACCGCCAGCTTGTGGCCGCCCAACTCCAGGTCGAACGTCGCCTGCAGCGCTGGCGGGCCAATCGGCAGGCCGCGCAGCGCCAACTCCGGCACAGGGTCCAGCGCACCGTCCGCGGGCGCCCGCAGCCAGTACGGCGTCGAAATCGCCGCATTCGCCGCGAGCTGCAGCGTCTTCTGGCGGGTCACCGGCACGTTCAACGCCAGCTCCGCCTGCACTTCGGTCACGCCGTCGGGCAGGTGCACCGCCAGCAGCCGCGCCGACACCACCGACCGGTTCAGCGCCACGAGCTCCAGCTTCACCGCGCCACCCGGCACCGCCGTCGCCTCTGCCGCGCGCGCGTCCAGCACCACGCCCGCGCACGCGAGCAGCAGCGCCTCGGTCTCGTGCAGCTTGCGGAGTTTCCAGGCATTCGCGTCCGGCAGGGCGGTCAGCAGCGCGTGGACCTGCCACAACGCCGGAATCGTCTTCTCCGGATGCCGCGGCTCAAAGGCCTTCACCGCCGCGTCCACGACCTTTTGAATCTTCTCGCCGCCCGGATAGCGTTTCCAGGTGAAATCCAGGCCATCCAGCGGATCCTTGCCCGGCTTCGCGCCGGCCAGCCACTGAAAATACTCCAGCGACGGCCCGCGTTCCGCCGTCACGCCAAAGCCCTGGCTCTTGTGCTGGCTGCGACTTTCCGCGGCAATCTCCGGCCACGACTTGCCGCGCAGCGAATTGTAGCCGCCCACGTCCAGCTTCAGGTACGCGCTCATGTCGGCATTCGGCGCCAGGTTGAACGTTGGCACGTTGTGCAGCAGGCGGCTGGCTTGCCACGCCGGGAACAGCGGCAGTTGCTCCGGATAGCGCTTGGGATTCGCCGCTGCCGCAAACGCCTCCGCCGTCAGGATGGCCGACGCCGTGTGGTGGCCGTGGTTGGGCGGCAGCGTGTTGAACCGCGTGATGACGACGTCCGGCCGCGTCCGGCGAATCGCCTGGACCACATCGCCCAGCACCGCGTCGTGCCCCCAGGCGCCCAGCGCTTCATCGGCGCGCTTGGTGTAGCCCTGGTCGCGCGCGCGGGTGAACAGCTGCTCTGCGCCATCGATGCGCCGCGCCGCGAGCAGTTCGTGCGTCCGCAAAAGTCCCAGCAGCTCATCCTGTTCCAGCCCCAGCAGGTTCTGCCCGCCATCGCCGCGGGTCAGCGACAGGTACGTGGCCGTCAGCGCGCGTTCGCCCACCAGATACGCCAGCAGGCGACTGTTCTCGTCATCCGGATGCGCCGCAACGTACAGCACACTGCCAACCACGCCCAGACGCTGCAGCGCTGCCTGAATTTCCCCGGAATTCGGCTGGCGCGTCGGTTGGGCCAGCAGCGGCGCGGCGAACAGGAATGCGGGGAGGGACAGCATCGCGACACAGACCAGAGGTGGGAGGGACTTGCGCATGGGCGGAACCTTAGCAAACGGGCCGTGAAGCTGCATGGGCTTCGTGGGCAAACGCAGGGCAATCGGGTGCTTGGGCGCGCGTCACTTCATCGTGCAGGGCGGCGACCAAACGCGGCGCCTGTCCAGTAGAGCACGGCCGTGATCAGCACAAACGGCAGCATCGAGAGCGCATCGCTGTTTGGCCCGGCGTAGAACGGGTTGACGCGCTCAGCCCACGTCGCCAAATCCGCATCGACGTTGTCCAGCACGCCGGCCAGAAACGCGATGACGATGCCAGCGATGGCGCCGCCGGCGATGTAGCCCGATGACAACAGGACGCCCGGGCTGCGATCCGACGCCGCGGCAGCTTCAGCTTCGGTCAGCTCGTGCGTTTGCAGCTTGCGCTGGCGCCGATCCACCAACCAACGCACGAGGCCACCGACGAAGATCGGCGTTGACGAGGACAGCGGCAGGTACACGCCGACCGCGAACGCGAGCGACGGAATGCCCGAGAGCTCGAGGACCAGGGCAATCATCACACCGAACAGCACGAGGCCCCACGGCAGCTGCCGGTCGAGAATGCCCTTGATGATGTAGGACATCAGCGTGGCCTTGGGTGCCTCAAACTTGCGCACCTTCGAGCCATCGGGCCGCGTATCGTGCGTGCCGTTGATGCCCGGGTCGACCAGATACTTGGGGTGGCCGGCACCATCCACCAGATAGCGACCGATCGCCAAGCCATTCGTTTCTTTGGTGATATTCCAGGAACGATAGGTGCCGGGATCCGTCTTGGCTTGTGCGTGCGTGAGCGGCTCGGCCACGCCCAACTCAGCCGTCGGCGCCACCAGTTCGGAGGTCACCGGCACGTAGACCGTCGCCGTGTCGTTGAGCGTCAGCAGCAGCGGCCCCAGACACACCGCCGACGCCAGCGCGCCGGCCAGAATCGCCAGCTGCTGCAGACGCGGCGTCGCGCCGATGAGGTAGCCGGTCTTCAAGTCCTGCGACGTCGTGCCGCCGTTCGACGCGGCGATGCAGACGATGGCGCCGACCGACAGCGCGGTCACGTAGTACGTGCCACCGGTCCAGCCGACCAGCAAAAACGTCAGGCAGGTAAGCAAAAGCGTGGCGACCGTCATGCCGGAAATGGGATTGGACGAGGAGCCGATTTCGCCTGTCAAGCGGGAAGATACGGTGACAAACAGGAAGCCAAAGACCACGATCAGGATCGCGCCCAGCAGGTTCATGTGCAAGGACGGCGCGGCGACGATGGCGACCAGAAGGCCGAGGATGCCGATGCCGACCCACTTGATGGGCAGGTCCTGGTCGATGCGCAAGATCGTCGCGGTGGATGCAGCGCTGCGGCGAAGATCGGTCAGGCCTTGGCGCAGGCCGTGCCAGATGAGCGGCAAGGAACGGCCGAGGCTGATGATGCCGCCCGCGGCGACCGCGCCTGCGCCGATGTAGAGCACGTACGCGCTGCGGATCTTGTGCGGGTCCATCTGGCTGATTGGAATCGTGCCCGGCGCGAGCGGAAGGGGCAGGCCGTCGCCGAAGAATTTGATCATCGGAATGAGCACGAGGTACGCGAGCACGCCGCCCGCGCACATGACGGACGCGACCTGCGGGCCGATGATGTAGCCGACGCCCAGCAACTCGGGCGAGATTTCGGCGGCGATGGAGCCGCCCAGCAGCGGCTTGCCAAATGTCACGCCCGGCGTGTCTTTCCACAGCTTGCCGGCGACATTGGCAATTTTATAGGCCAAACCGATGGCGAATCCGGCAAAGATCGTTTGCCCCGCCGCGGCGCGTTCACTTTCCGCTTCCGGATTGTTCGCGGTGGCAAATTCCGGACTTGCCGCAGCACGGGACTCTTCCGACGCGCCCGCCTTGAGCACTTCCGCGCACGCCGTACCTTCTGGATACTTCAGCGTTTCATGCTGGTCGACGATCAGCGCGCGGCGCAGTGGAATCATCATCAGGATGCCCAGCAGACCGCCGAGCACCGCGACGAGCGTGACGCGCACGACTTCCAGATCGAAGCCGAGGATGAGGATGGCCGGCATCGTGACGCCGACGCCGAAAGCAATCGATTCACCAGCGGAACCAGCGGTTTGGACGATGTTGTGTTCAAGGATTGTGGCATCCTTGAAGCCAAATTTCGAGAGCAAACGGAACAGCGTGATGGAGATGACGGCGACGGGGATGGAGGCGCTGACGGTCAGGCCGACTTTGAGGACGAGGTAGAGCGACGACGCGCCGAAGACCACGCCGAGGAGCGTACCGACGACGACGGCGCGCATCGTCAATTCCGGCATGACCGCCGTGGAAGGGATGTACGGGACGTGCTTTTCCTCGCTCACGGGGCCTCCGAAGCGGCAATCCGCACCGTCAGTTCAGGCAGGCCAGTCACGCATGCCACAGCGACATCGCCGGGGACCAGTGCTGCGACGCCTTCGGGCGTGCCGGTGAAGATCAGGTCGCCCGGTTCCAGTGAAACATACAGGGAAAGGTGGGCAATGACGTCGGCGACCGGCCAAATCATCTCCGAAAGCGCTGCTTCCTGGCGCCGTTGGCCGTTGACGTCCAGCTCGATGCGCGCGGAATGGTCGGGCCAACGATCCGCAGGCAGGAGCGCAGAGCAGGGCGCCGACGCGTCGAATCCCTTGGCCATTTCCCACGGTTGCGCCAGTTTCTTGGCTGCCGCTTGCAGGTCACGCCGCGTCAAGTCCAGGCCCACGGCGTAGCCAAAAACGTGGCGCAGCGCGTCCATGTGCGGAATGTTCCGGCCACCGGTGCCGATGGCCACGACCAGCTCGATTTCATGGTGCAAATTCGCAGTCTTGGGCGGGTAATGCACCGTCACGGCGCCATCGGGCAGCGCGGGCACGATGGCGTCGCCCGGCTTGGCAAAGAAAAACGGCGGCTCGCGGGTCGGGTCGGAACCCATTTCCAACGCGTGCGCGGCGTAGTTGCGGCCCACGCACCAGATGCGCCGCACCGCGAAGAGGTCCGATTGACCGGCGACGTACAGGAAAGGTTGCGGCGGCGGTGGCAAAATCCAGGTCACGGTCGTTCTCCTCGCGGCGAGATGGTGCTAGTGCGGGGCGCGCAGGTTCGTCGGCGCGCGCATGGATCCGGGCGCGCGCAGGTTCACGGGGGCATGCACGACCGGTGGCCGCGGGTGCGGGCGCGGTGCCGGGGGAATGGCCGGCTTGGCCGGTGGCGGCTCCGCAGCCGGAACCGGCGCCTCACCCGTGTCTGGCTCGACCTGGACATCCAGCGCCACTTGCACATCGGGCTCCGGGGCCACGTCATCGACGTCCGGAGCCGTCACGACATCCGGGCCGGTATCGACGTCCGGACCTGTGTCCACGCTGGTCGCGATGTCCGGCTCAGGCGCGACGTCCAGCGCAACCGAGGCATCTGCGGCCGCTGCGATGGCAGCATTCGCCTTCGCCGCGATCGCAGTGGCCTGATCGATGCGATGCGTCAGCGTCCACCAGATCCCGACGCCCGCCATCGCCGTCACCGCGGCTACGACGCCGACAATCACCATCGCGGTATTGCTGGACTTCGGCTCTGGCGCGCGCACCGCTGGCTGGGCCTGACGAACGGGCGGCGGCGGCGGGGCTTTCTGCGCCACCGGCACCGGCGCCGGACGTGGCGCGGGCTTGGTGCTCAGCGCCTGCTCCAAGGCCTCACGCATCGCTTGCGCGTCGGCAAAGCGATCCTCCGGCTTCTTCTCCAGCGCCTTCTGCACCACCGCGGCGAAGGCCGGCGAAATGCCCGGCAAATGCAGCGCGTTCAAATCCGGCGCCGGCTCGGCGACGTGCTTCATCATCATCGAATAGCTGGAATCCGCCTGGAACGGCAGCGTGCCGACGACGCAACCGTAGAGGATCACGCCCAGCGCGTACAAATCGCTGCGCCCGTCCACCTGGCCGGACATCACCTGCTCCGGGCTCATGTAGGACGGCGTGCCGATCGACGTGCCGGTCTTGGTCAAATGCGTGTCGTTGCTCTTGGCGATGCCGAAATCCAGCACCTTGACCACATGCTCGCCGGTGCCCATGTCGTGCAGGAAGATGTTCGCCGGCTTCAAATCGCGGTGCACCAGGCCTGCCTTGTGCGCTTCCGCCAGGCTGCGCAGCACGTCAATCGCGATGCGCCCGGCCTCCTCCTGGGTCATCGGCCGCACGTTGGCGTCCAGCCGCGCCTGCATGTCGCCCAGCGTTTCGCCGCGCAGGCGTTCCATCGCCAGATAGAAAACGCCTTCATCGCTCTGACCAAAATCGAAGACGCGCACCGTATTCGGATGCTGCAGCGCCGCAGTCATCCGCGCTTCCTGAAAGAACCGGCGCACCGCGCTGATGTCGCCCGCGTTGTCCAGCAGCAGCGTCTTGATGGCGACCGCCTGGCCTGTACCGGTGTGCTGCGCTTCGTAGACCGCGCCCATGCCACCGCGGCCCAAGACGCCGCTGATGCGGTAGCGTCCGGCGAACATCGTGCCTTCCTGCAGCACGGCGGACGCGGGCGTCGCGCCCTGGACAACGGTGGCCATGCCGTCCGCGGGGCAATGCGAGGCATCGGTTTCCTTTCCACATTGCAGGCAAGTACGCATGGCCAGCACCTCCACTGGCCGGTGAAGATGCCACAGGTGCGGTCGGGGCGCTACAGGCCAAGGGGCGTGAGCGACGCGCGGTTGACAGCGTTCTGCTCGCCGCGCACGCTCGGGCGGGACATCCAGAACAGGCTCGGCGGCAAGTCGCATGGCGCGAATGGGGTGTCGACCGCAAAGGGGGAAAGTTGGCTCGAGTTCTCAATCACCCGCTGCCGCATCTCCTGATTGCGCTTTCGCTCCAAGCAGTTCTGCTCCCGGCCTGCACGCGGCAAGAGGCGTCGCGCAGTGCCAGCCAGCTGACGGTCGTGCAACTGGATCCGCAGGCTCCGGCGTCGTTCCAACTGGCCGTCCAGGCGTGTGCCGGTCTGCAAAACCGCAAGGCGGGTGGATCCGTCTACGTGCAGACCGATGCGCACGACCCAGCCTGGCTGGACGAACTGGAGCTCAAGCCGGATGCCATCGTCAGTGCGCCGGACTTTCTGACGGCATGCGTCGCGGCGTTTCCGACCTGTGTCCGCTACGACTACAAAGACCAGCAGGAGCTGCTGCCCAATATCCTGACCGTCGCCGCGGCGCTGGATGCGGTTCCGCTGGACGACGCGTTGACGATCACGTGCGGCAACGTGGCGTTCGATGCGATCGAGGTGTTCAAGGACAAGACTACGCCCTATTTGGCGACAAAATACGTGTTCGAGAACTATGTCCAGCAGACCACGGGTCTGGCGATGCTCACCCCGGGCTACGACCCGAATCCGAGCGATCCGGCGCATCCCAAGCTGACGATGGATATGCGGCCGGCCTTGGTCGATTTTGTGTTCTCGCAGAAGCTGTTTGTCGTGTTCCTGGTCAACGGGTGCATTGATGGTAACCCCGAAAAGGAGTTGCTGAGCAGCGTCGTCAACGCCGGTCACTGGCCGACGCCTTTGGGCGTGTACGGCTATAACGGTTCCTGGAACGTGGCCGGTGGCGACCTGTACGAGGCGCAAACGAAGTGTCTGGATTCCCGCAACATGGGCGCGATTGCCAGCGAGACGGCCAACTTGGCGTTCTTCTCCACCCGCCGGGCGCCGATTGCCGACGCGAACGTGGTCACGCAGAACGCGCTGGAACCGATTCAGTACGATCCGGGCAAGACTTACGTCGCATTTGTCGTGGGCGATGGCGACAATATCCAGTACATGATGACGACGCGGCACGACTGGTTTCGCCAGCGGATGGCCGACTGCCAGAACGCGGACGGCGCGTGTCCGCCGCTCACCTGGACGATTTCGCCGCACCTCGCGCGGCTGGCGCCCGACCTGCTCGACTGGTACTACCAGCAGAGCCACCAGACCGGAAAGGACTATTTCACCCTGCCGCCCAGCGGGCATCTCTACGCCTATCCGTCGTCGCTGGCGGAGCAGGATCAGGACCGTTTTGTCGCGGCGACGCAGCAGGACGCGCGCATTCTCGGCATCACCGGCACCGTGCATTGGGACTGGAACGACAGCTGGCACGACGCCGAGGACCATTTCCTGCCCAAATACGCCACGGCCGATGGTGTTATCCGCGGCGTGTTTCCCGTCAACGTGCCGTACATGTTTCCCGCCTTTGACTGGTGGCCAGACACCCGTTTCTTCGAGGTCTTGACCGGCACGGATGGCAGCAAGATCGTGGTGTTCCGGCCGCGCGAATGGCGGGGCGTCAACAACAATGACGATGCGTTCTTTCTGGGGCCGGAAAAGATGGCGGACGAACTGGCCGGTTACCCGAAAGGTACCGTCACTTGGGTGTACATGACGAGCGATGGCGGGCTCAACCTCGCAAACTCATTCCTGGCCATGGCGAAGCTGCTGCCTGGGCACGTGCAACTGGTGAGCGCGGATACCGCGGTGAAACTGGCGCTGGTCGCGGCGCAGAAATGACGCGCGGATGACCGGGCGGCTGGACGCGTCCGATCGGCTTGCAGTGCGGCACTGGACGGTTCGACGCAGCCCAACAGTACGACGTGGTCGAAAAGTTCAGGAGCCAGAAGGGCTGTTCGCGCTCCTGGGCAGCAAGGCAGGCCCCGTTCAAGCACTTGTCAGCGCACGCAGCGCACCCGATGCGTCGTGGTCGCGACCGGTGTGAACGGGATCACTGCGCCATCCTGGCTGTCGACGATCCAGACGGTGCCGTTGGCGCCCACCGTGCTGGTCCAGAACCCGGTGTTCACGGCTTGGAAAAGGCCGAGAAAGACGTCGGTATCCACGGCGGGGGTGTACCCAGTCAGGTTCGTAATGGATGCGAGTTCGACGACGGTCGGCAAGCGCCAGCCTTTGCCTACCAAATCCAAGCCTTTGCACCAGCTGTCTGCCGAGGCCAAGCTGTTGTTGACTGTCCCGGCCGAGTCGGTGCGTTGCCAAGTCAGCTGGCTGAGCTTGTCGTACGCGATGCCGGCCGGATCGATGGTGAATCGGCCATACATCGGGCCGCCGGAATTGCCGCGGACGCAGCGGGCGCGGGCGGATAGGTCTGACCATTGGGCTTTGCCGGTGGCGAAATCGACCTGCCAGAAACTGTATGTGTAGCTGCCGAACCATCCCCACCCTTGCGTTGCGGACCAAAACGGCGCACTGGGCGTCGCGGCAAAGGCGCCATTGGCCGCGGGATTGGCCGCGGTGAAGTCGATCAAGGTCTGCAATTCCGCGCCGGACGGCAGTCGCCAGTCGCTGGCATTGGCGAGAACCAACGCGTTGCAGTAGTTGAACGCGTCCGCGACGGCGAGCAACGTCGGCGATGCCGCCTTTTGCCATTGCAGCGTGGTCAAGGTGGACGTCACGGTGCCATCGTTGTTGTCGACAAAACTCGTCGGCGCAGGGCTTTCCGGCGCGATGCCCCACACGGGATAGTCCGCGGCGCAAACGATGGTCGCGTCCACGCTGATGGGCATGAATTGGCTCGGGCAATCGACGACGCAGCCGGAGTGTTCCGTGCACTTCTGATTGCCACCGCAAACGATGGCCTGATTGACGCACACGCCGCTGTCACAACTCGAGTTGGTGCAGGACTGCCCGTCATCGCAGACGGCGAAAAAGGGTGACGGAAGATGCCAGCATCCGCCACTGCCGCAGCCATCCAGGGTGCAGCTGTTGCCGTCGTCGCAGGTTGGGCTGACCGCCGTGCAGGGATTCGCGCAGCCGGTGACGTCACTGCTCAGGTGGGTGCACGCGAGTGCGCCGGGCAAGCAGCCGTCCAGCGTGCACGGGTCGCCATCGTCGCAGACGGCGGGCTGGGGAATCGCGGTGCAACCGCCGGCGGAAGTACACACGTCAATGGTGCACAGGAGGCCGTCGTCACAGCCGGCTTTGCAGGCATCCGAACTGCAGTCATGTTTGCAAGTCGTGGTGTCTTCAGGCAGGCCTTTGGCGTCGAGACAGGAACTGCAAATGGTGTCCCCGCACCAGCCGCAGTCGTTTGGACAGGAATAGGCGGACTCGCCCTTCTGGCAGACGCAATCTCCACAGGTCGCGCTGCAGTCGCCAGGGCAGTTGGCGACGCCGCCGTCGGTCGGTTCGCACACGTGGTTGCCGCACAGGTTCTTCTTGCAGTCGTCGATGCAGTCCGATGGCTTCTCGTCCAGGCCGCAGATGCCGTCACCGCAAAATGGACAGTCGATTGGACAGGTCTTGGCGTTCTCATTCATGCACATGGTGCAAAGACCGTCGCCGCAGACCGCGCAGTCGACTGGACAATTCGCGTTCGTCTCGCCGACTTCGCAGACGCAGTTGCCGCACGCGGTGCCGCAATCGCTGGGACACGATGCCGCGGTCTCGCCGGTCTCGCACTTCTGGTTGCCGCACGCGGTCCCGCCACAGTCCTCGGGACAGCTGCCCGTCGTTTCGCCAGGTTCGCAGATCAGGTTGCCACATGCGAAAGTCGCGCAGTCGACCGCGCAGTCGATGGCATTCTCCGCACACAGTCCGCACGCGCAGACGCCGTCGCCACAACCCGCGCCCGGTCCGCAGCAGTCCACAGGACAGGTCTTCACCGATTCGTTCAAGCCACAGACGCCATCGCCGCAGCCGCCACAGTCCAGCGAGCAGGGATTGCCGACTGGATTCATGGCGCAACTGTTGACGGAACAGCCGGCGCAATCGGCCGCACAGGTCGCCGGCGTTTCACCGACCGAGCAGACGCCGTCGCCGCAGCTTCCGGGGCAATCGGCTGGGCAGGTCCAGGCGGCTTCATCCGTGGTGCAAATGCCATCCCCACAGCCGCCGCTGCAGCAATCCTTGGAGCAGGTTCCGAAGACTTCACCGTTGTCGCACACGCCATTGCCACAGCTGGGAACGCAGTCCTTGGCACAACTGGTTGGCGATTCCAGCAGGCCGCATGCGCCGTTGCCACAGGAATCGATGCAATCGTAGGGACAGGAGAAAGCGGATTCCCCGCAAATGCCGACCATGCACTCGCCGTCGCCGCAAGTGCCGCAGCAGTCCAAGGCGCAATTTAGTTGACTCTCGCCGGCCGTGCAGTAGCCATCGCCGCAAGAGCCGCAGTCCTTGGGACAGCCTGTGAGCGTTTCGCCGGGAGAACAGGTGAAATCGCCGCACACCGCACAATCCTTGGGACACGTCGCAACCGTTTCTTTGCACGCACCAGTCGCACAGAAACCGTCCCCACAAACCCCGCAGCTGCCGCCGTCTCCGTCCCAGGCGTCCATGAAGGCGATGTCTGCACTATCCGCATCCGCGGCATCTGGTGCTGACGTGGCATCGGTCTTGGCATCCAAGGTCGCATCGGTCAGCGCTGGGCCGGTATCGAGATCCGCAACCGCGTCGAAGGCGTCCGCATCAGCCGAGGCTGCTTCCACGTCGTTTGAGGCAAGAATCAGGTCCCCAGCATCATTGGACGCGCCGTCGGCACCGCCGCCAGAGGGACCGCCGCCGCAGGCCGACAGCGCCCACATCAACAGCCACGGCGACAGCCAACGTGGATAGAATGTCCATGCCATTTCAGACCCTCAGACGTTGCCGCACCTTTCGCCCAACTCAACCGACTCAGCCAGTCTGGGCTGACCAGAACGATGCGTCAAGACATCCCCAGAGTCATGTCAGACATCCCCAGAGTCCTGCTCACGGAGATTTGCCCATGCTCACGACGCCATCGCAACGACGATTCAGCGCGGCAAGATCGGAACATGGCCTTGCGACGCGTCCCAAACCTCCTGCGACATTTTGCACAGGCAGGTGGCATCGTCGATCGGCGTGTGTACGGATTCACACAGGCCTTGCGTCGCCATGAACGGGCTGTGTACGGATTCACACAGGCCTCGCGTCGCTGTGATCGGTCGGTGTCCGGACGCATCTTGCCGCTGCGTTAGCAAAACGCGGCTGGAGCCAATGTGCGGGCCCGCACCGAGCCGGCGGCGACGGCGCATCTCGGCTACTTGGCCGCCATCGGCGGGACGTTGACTCGCGTCGCCAGAAAGCGGGAT
This sequence comes from uncultured Myxococcales bacterium, assembly GCA_903924465.1. GTDB lineage: Bacteria > Myxococcota_A > UBA9042 > UBA9042 > UBA9042 > CAIYBN01. The sequence continues at coordinate 70,651 of CAIYBN010000062.1, forward strand.
CGTATTTCGCCGGATCGACGGTGACTACGGTGCGCCGGTTGCCGTCGCCTTGGCCTCACTGGGGAAGAAATCCCCCAGCGCCACGCCAACGCGCAGGGAACTGGAGAAACGGTCAAAGCTGAGCAGCGTCTCGTCATAGCCGCCGAAATATTGCAGGTAAACCGAGGTGGAAAGCGCGCGAATGGGTGTGCGCCAACGCAGCCAGAACTCGCCACTGCCAAGGAATTTCGTGCCTTTGCGCAAGATGGCGCCGAGCACGAACTGCGCGTAGCCCGAGCCGTTTTCCGCGCTATCCAAGCCACACTCCACCCGGAGTTCGCCGTAACCGGTGTACTGCACGAGCGTCGGATTGCCGCCACCGTCGCTGTCCACGCTGCTGTCGACAAAAGGCCACCACACTTTGGGTTGCAAGATGAGATACAGGCGATCGGTGAAATAGGCGCCGAAACGGGTTGCGGCAGACACGCGGTTCCAGCTGCGCGAAGTGGGCCCAGCGACGCCGTTGGATTCATGCTCCACCAGTGCACGCGCCCAGTAGAAGTGCACGCCCGGCACGCTATGCGGCCTGTTACCTCGGCTATCGGCGGCGCGGAAGGCGATGGCCAGCGAGGGGTTGTAGTTGGTGTCTTGCAGCGGCGAAGACTTGCTGAAATCCCACAGCCGCCACAGCGACTTCTGGGTATAGCCGATGTACACGGCGACCGGTGTCTGGTTGGGAAAGACGTCGAAATTCGTACTGATTTGAAACTTCACATCGGCGTTGCCATCGCCCGTCACGCCGGGGATCCGCGTGATGAAGTAGTTGTCGCGGTCCTCAGAAAACAGGCTGGCGAGGCTCGGACGACCGCTGGCGGCTGTCGGTGATGGATCGGATGGCGGTGGTACGCCGGCCCTGGCCGGTGAAGCCAGCAACAAGAGCCACAGGGTCGCACAGAATGGGGCACGCATGACTCACCTGAAACAGACACCCTTGCGGCCGACGAGCAATTCACCGGCCGTATTTCCACGTAAGGCTGTCGGATCGCCGTGTCCATGAGAAAATCCGACAGCAAGACACGGCAAAATCCGCGTCGCGCGCTATTCAAAAGCTTTGGAGGCTCGATGCAGGGCTCGACCCGCTTCGCTGAAAAGGCAGCCGATCCATGTCATCCTCACACCGCGATGTGATGTCCGGTCCGCCGGGCAGGTTCAGTGCTCTCGTGTCCATGGCGGCTGTCCCCCAGCATCCATGCCGACACGGCGGACTCGCAGTCCGCGGCGGGCTCAGCATGTTGACCGCCAATCGGATTCGCGCGCAGTCGGCGCCCATCAAGGCCCGCACACCGGCTTGCCGGTGCAGGCCGTGGGGTCAGTCACCGGCAAGGGCACAGCGCCTTTGGCGCCATTGGCGACACAGGAACCGCCGCCGGGATGACCGTAGTACGTGTATGAAGACGTGGCGGTGAAGTGGGCGGCATCCTGGAAGGTCCAGACGCCGAACTCGCCGTAGTCCTGCGTGCTGTCGGTGTGCGTCTCCGAGCCCGACCAGTTGAGTGTGTTGGGCTCGCCGGTCAGCCAGACGCCGAGGAACGTCGAGAGCACCGTGGCGGAGATCCCATCGCAGTTGCCCTGAATGGTGAACGCATCGTTGTCCGTGCGTTCGCAGCACTGCCCGGCCTCGGAAAAACAGGCGACGGATTGCACCCAGCTGCCGCTGATGTTGAGCGCACTGCAACCCGTCGCGGGGTGCATGCACAGTGGACGCAAGCGAGTCCCGGGCCGCAGTCCGAAAGCGTGCCGCAGCCAGCGCCCGCGACGCCGGAAAACGCCGCCGCTGAGGCCGCCGGGCAAGCCTGGCACGTGGCAACGGAGCACCAGGCCAAACTGACACAATCGGAATTGGCTCCGCAGGATTGGCCCGAGTCCTCTTCGGCCTTGCAGCTGCCCACAGCGAAAGCGACCAGAAGAATGACAGCGCGCATGGCGACCCCTCGCATACAGCCGGCGCGGAAGTGCGGCGCGCACTGTGGTCGCAGGTAAGGTGGCACGAGCAGACGCGTCAAGCGCGGGCGGGGCACGTGTGGGCAGGCGGCAGCGTGGATCGCGAAGCAGAAGGGCGGCCGCGCGATGTACACACTCCATGTCTGGTCGTTGTGCGGCCCGATAAGGGCGACTTCCACTGTTGGGCTAGCAGGCTGTTGAAAATCTCCGCCCACAAGATCGACTCCGAGCCGATGATCGCGTAGAATCTCAGCAGGTTGCCTGAGGTTCCACCATGCGCGGTCACGTTCCATCCCAGCCCTCCATGCTCGCCCTGATTTCGCCGGAC
>CAIYBN010000063.1 GCA_903924465.1 uncultured Myxococcales bacterium
CGCAACCAACTCGGACCTGGGGCGCTGCCCCAGACCCCGCCAGGGCTGCGCGCCCTGGACGGCGGGGAGATCTTTATCAATTGACGTTCGAGGCGCTCGCGCTTGACAGGCCGACTCATAGAAGCTCGGGGGCCCCACGCCAACCCCATCCTGTGGATCTTCCACGCCCAAAAGGAAGAGAGCGCGAGAGAAACCTACGGTTTCTCTCGCACCCGGCGCGCCTGCGGCGCCGGCCCCGCTCACCGCGGAAGCGGCAAACAACTCGCCACGCGCGCCGCCTGATAATACCGACTCGGCAACATATGATCCAAACTCGCCGCAATGACCTGGCTCGCTTCCACAACCTTGGCCAAATCGACGCCAGTCTCATAGCCAAGCCCGTGCAGCGTGTACAACAGGTCTTCCGTGGCCAGATTGCCGCTCGCGCCCGGGGCAAAGGGGCAGCCGCCCAGCCCGCCCGCCGTGGCATCAAACGTGCGGATGCCAAACTCCAGGCCGATGAGCACATTCGCCAGCGCCGTGCCGCGCGTGTCGTGGAAATGCAGGGCAAGCTTGTCCAACGGCAGGCGTTTCTCAGCGGCGCGCAGCCAACGGATGACGTCGCCGGGCGTCGCCACGCCAATCGTGTCGCCAATCGACACTTCCTGCACGCCCAGCTCGAACAGCCGCTCTGCAACCGCGATGCCCTGCTCTGGCGTCACCGCGCCTTCATAGGGACAGCCAAAAACCGTCGACACATAGCCGCGCACGTTCATGCCGCGCTCGTTGGCTTCCTGCACGACCGGCGCGAAGTGCGCCAACGAGGCTTCCAGCGTCATGTGAATATTGTGGCGCACGAAGGTATCCGTCGCCGCGGTAAAAACGGCGATGTCCTGGACATTCGCGGCTTCAGCGCGGTGCAAACCCACCCTGTTCGGCACGAGCGCGGAATAGCGCACGCCCGGCTGGCGATGCAGCTGCGCAAACACCGCCTCGGCATCGGCCAACTGCGGGATGGCGTGCGGCAACACGAACGAACTGGCCTCAATCCGCTTCAAACCAGCGTGCGCCAGCGCCTCGATGAACTTGACCTTCGTCGCCGTCGGCACGCGCACGCGCTCATTCTGCAAGCCATCGCGCGGGCCCACTTCCACCACCGACACTTGCTTGGCACCACCGGCCGTAATCTGCGGAATCGTGCGCTGTGGACTCATTCTTGCCTCAAGTGACTGCTATCGCGTCAAGCAATTCCACCAACTCCGCGCCGCCTTCCACCAACTGCCCGGCTTGGCACGCGACTTTGCGCACTTGCCCCGCACGCGGCGCCCGCAGCACATGCTCCATCTTCATCGCTTCGACGACAACGAGCGGCTGGTTTTTCTCCACCCTATCGCCCTCTTGCACGTGCACGGCGACGACGCGGCCGGTCATCGGCGAGCGCACGCCCAAGTCCACGCCCGTTGCACCGCGCTTGGCTTCCACGCGGCGGAAGCGCACGGTGCCGCTGGCATCATCGCCGGCGTCGAAACTCGAGACCCAGACGCTCTGGCGGTCAATCGACACCTGCGCGGGACGCGTGATGCCGTCGTGTTCCAACAGCCAGTCGCCGTTGGGCGCGCGGCGGGCTTGGATCTCCAAGCTGGTCTTGCCGTCGGGCGCGCTCCAGGAGAGCAACAGGCCGCCGGGCGACGGTGTCGCGACCAATTCCATCCGCGCGCTGTCGGGCGATTCGAAGATCCGCTTCATGCCGCACCGCCCACGCGCCAGCCCGCGAGCGCACTCCACGGATCGGTTGTTGCCGGACCAGCAGCTGCAGCAGAACTCGCTGCGCCATTCGTCGCCAGTGGTCCACCTTGACCGGCAACAGCCAAAGCGACCATCGCCGTCGTCCCGGCTGCGCTGCCCATCCCCGGCGCCTCGTTGCCATAGCGCACGTCCAGCCAACCGGTATGCACTTCCGACGCCACGAACGTCGGCTCCGCCAGCAACGCCAGCAGCATCGGCACATTCGTCAGCACGCCGTGCACAACCGTCTCGCGCAGCGCCGCCATCAACCGCAGCCGCGCTTCTTCGCGGTCGCGACCCCAGGCAATGATCTTCGCCAGCATCGGATCGTAATACATCGGCACCGCATCGCCGCCTTCAAAGCCGGCATCGACCCGGACAAACGGCGCATCGGACCAACGCACGCGCAGGAGCGTGCCCGCTTGCGGCGCATAGCCGTTCGCCGGATCTTCGGCGTAGACGCGCACTTCAATCGCGTGCCCGCGCTGCGTCACACCGCCCGCGAGGATGTCTGCTAGCTTTTCGCCACGGGCGATTCGCAGCTGCGCGACGACCAAATCCACGCCGATCACCGCCTCGCTCACTGGATGCTCGACCTGCAAGCGCGTGTTCATCTCCAGAAAGTAGTGCTCGCGCCGCTGCGGGTCGAAGAGGAACTCCACCGTCCCCGCGCCAACGTAGCCAACCTGCGCGGCAAACGCACGACCCGACTCGCAGATGGCTTCACGCTCCGCCGCGGTCAAAATCGTGCACGGCGACTCCTCAATCACCTTCTGATGCCGCCGCTGCACGCTGCATTCGCGCTCAAAGCAGTGCACCGTCGTCCCGTGGGTATCGCCCAGCACTTGCACTTCCACGTGACGGGCATTTTCAACGTAGCGCTCGATGAACAGCTTGTCGGAGCCAAAAGCCGACTTGGCGATCCGCCGCGCGGTATCCACCGCCGACCGCAACTCCGCCATCTGGTTCACGCGCTGCATGCCCTTGCCGCCGCCGCCATCCTGCGGCTTCACCAGCAGCGGAAAGCCGACGAGCCGCGCCGCCGCCTGAATGCCCGCATCGCTCAGGTCATCCAGAATCGCCGACGGCGCCGTGGGCACGCCCGCCGCTTGCGCCACCGCTTTCGCCGAGGTCTTCGACTGAATCGGCTCAATCGCATCCGCCGGCGGACCAATCCAAATCAATCCAGCCGCCTGCACCGCGCGCATGAACGCCACATTTTCGCTCAAGAAGCCGTAGCCCGGATGAATCGCGTCCGCGCCTGTGCGCTTGGCCGCCGCCAAAATCGCGTCCGCGTTCAAATACGACAGCGCCGACTCCGGCGGCCCCACGCACACGGCCTCATCCGCCACGCGCACGTGCCGCGCCAGCGCGTCCGCCTCCGAGTACACCGCGACCGCGCGCAGCCCCAGCACGCGACACCCGCGCGCGATCCGCACGGCGATTTCTCCGCGATTGGCGATGAGGACCTTGTGCATTTATACACTCCGACCGAAGTTCGAGCTCAAACGTTCGCGATCCGCGGCGTGCCACCGGAGGTGCACGCTCGCGGTCCCAGTCCGAAATGCAACAGGTCCGACCAACAAGAGCTGATGTTCGACATAGGTCAGCATCATTAGCCCTCTTTCTTGGGAATCCAAGGCGCCGGCTGCTTGGTCAGGAACGCCATCATGCCTTCCTGCGCCTCAGTCGAGGCCCGCGCGTCGGCGATCAACTCGGCCGTCTTGGCAAAAACTTCATCCGGCTGCTTGTACGCGACCGTATCGACCAGCCGCTTGCACGCCAGCAGCGCGTCCGGCCCGCCGAGCACGAGCCTATCCAGCACTTCCTGAACCTTGGCGTCCAACTGGTCATGCGCCACCACGTGGTGCACGAGGCCAATCCGCCACGCTTCCTGCGCGCTCACCGTTTCACCGGTCATGAACAGCGCGCGCGCACGGCTGGGGCCAATGCGCTCGACGACAAACGGCGAAATCACCCCCGGCAGCAGGCCCAGCCGCACTTCCGTCAACGCGAAGCTGGCGCGATCCGACGCCACGGCAATATCCACCGCCGCAGCCAGCCCGACACCGCCGCCACGCGCCCCGCCTTGAATCCGTCCAACCACTGGCTTCTTCGACTTGGCAATGCGATGAAACACGCCGCCCAACGACTGCGCGCTGGCGATATTTGCCTCCCGGCCATTGCCCGCCTGCGACGCCATCCACGCCAAATCTGCGCCAGCTGAGAACGTATCGCCCTGGGCACTGAGCACAATCGCCCGACACGCCGGATCATCGGCCCAGGCGGCGATGGCCGCGTCGATCGCCGCCAACATCTCGCCGTTGAAGCAATTTTTCTTCTCCGGCCGGGCGAATTCAATGCGGCCGATGCCGTTTGCGAGGGTGATGTTGATCATGGCGAAGTGAACGTCCGTGCGGCCTTGGCCGGCGCGCGCGGGAGTATCGCAGACGGGGAAAGTGAGTCAATCGCGGCGTGCCAGCGGAACGTCTGCCAGAACGGCGCGGGACGGCGAGTGGACTGCCGCGACGGCCAGCAGACTGACGCGGCTGGCGAGGCGCGAAATCGGCCGAGAGCGAGTCACTTCCGCTGCGCCAATTCCCAGATCAAGCGGGCGTGCAGAACTTCCGAGTCAAGGTCTGCCTGATTTGGCCAGCACACCACGTGCACCTCCGGATGGATGTGAACCTGTGAGAACAACTGTGAATCTGCCTTCAGTTCAGCAAAAACGCCTTGCCAATCGATGTGGTGGTCGAGATTGATCTCCCCTGAAAGCCCGTCATCAAACGTCAGATGCAAACTCGTCGAGCCGATGGCCCGAACCGCCGTCACGCGGAACGGCCGGGCGGGAATAGGAAGCGCTTCAACGGGCAAAATCATCTCAAAAAACCTCAATCCAGCGGCGCAATCGGCAATGGCAGCCGCCCTGACACCGCGAGCTCCCAGTTTACGAGCAGTTCGCCTTGATGCAAGGCGGCCCACTCCACCACGAACGCGAGCGCGCGGGGATGCAGATGACCGGCGATCAGCCTGAAGTCGCGAATCGCGATCGAGGCGCCCTGATCACCATACGTCGCGTGAAAGTGCGGTGGCGCATGCTCGTTGTGATGAATCGTAATGATGATTCCAAAGAAGCGACTGACGACCGGCATCTCGACCTCCGGCACGACTTGTGCGCCACGCTGGAGGTATTCGTCCGTTCCCCAATTCTGCCGCACCCGATCACATCCGAATCACACCCGGCCGCCACTCTTTCATCGGCGCATTGTGGCAAGCCGACAGCGCCAGCCCCACCACATCCCGCGTCTGCGTCGGCAGAATCACACCGTCGTCCCATAACCGCGCCGTCGCGTAGTACGGATTGCCCTCGGATTCGTACTTCGCGAGGATCGGCGCGCGAATTTTCTGCTCCTCGGCGTCCGTCAACGTCGTGCCCACTGCGGCCATCTGCTCGCGCTTGACGGTGGACATGACACTCGCGGCCTGTTCGCCGCCCATGACGCTGATGCGCGCGTTGGGCCAGCTGAACAGGAAACGCGGCTGGTAGGCGCGACCGCACATGCCGTAGTTGCCGGCGCCGTAGCTGCCGCCGACGATGACGGTGATTTTCGGCACGTTGGCGACCGCGACGGCGTGAACCATCTTGGCGCCGTCCTTGGCAATGCCGCCGTGTTCCGCTTTGGAGCCGACCATGAAGCCGGTGATGTTCTGCAAAAACAACAATGGAATCTTGCGCGTGCAGCACAGCTCGACGAAATGCGCGGCTTTCAAGGCGGATTCGCTGAACAGCACGCCGTTGTTGCCGATGATGCCGACCGGCATGCCGTGGATGTGCGCAAAGCCTGTGACGACGGTTGTGCCGTAGCGCGGTTTGAATTCCTGGAAGCGGCTGCCGTCGACGATGCGCGCGATGATCTCGCGAACGTCATAGGGCGTCCGCAGGTCCGGCGGCAGAACACCAAGCAATTCGGAAGAATCGTAGGCCGGCGCTTCCGTTTCCTTGAACACGCCCGTCGGCTGCTTCACCGTATTCAGCGTCCCGACAATCTCGCGCGCCAGATGGAGCGCGTGTTGGTCGTCGTCGGCCAGGTGATCGGCCACGCCGGAAATCCGCGTGTGCACATCGCCGCCGCCGAGTGCCTCAGCGGTAATCTCCTCGCCCGTCGCGGCTTTGACCAGCGGCGGGCCCGCCAGATAGATCGTGCCGCGGTTCTTGACGATGATCGCTTCGTCGGACATCGCCGGCATGTACGCGCCGCCCGCGGTGCACATGCCCAACACGACGGCGATCTGCGGAATCCCCGCCGCGGACAGGTTCGCCTGGTTGTAGAAGATGCGGCCGAAGTGCTCGCGATCGGGGAAGACGTCGCTCTGCAGCGGCAGGAACGCGCCGCCGGAATCGACCAGGTACAGGCACGGCAAGCGGTTCTCGAACGCGATTTCCTGGGCGCGCAGGTGCTTCTTGACCGTCATCGGCAGGTACGAGCCGCCTTTCACGGTCGCGTCGTTGGCGACGACCATGACTTCGCGCCCGCAGACGCGGCCGATACCCGTGACGACGCCCGCGCTGGGCGCCTGACCGTCGTACATGCCGTTCGCAGCCAGCGTCGACAGCTCCAGAAAAGGGGTATTGGGATCCAGCAGCGCTTCCACACGATCGCGGGCGAGCAGCGCGCCGCGCTCGGTGTGACGTGCCCGCGCGATCGCCGTGCCGCCCTGGCGCGTGACCTCAAGTCGCGCGTTCAGGTCGTCGGCAAGTGCCTGATGATGGGCGCGATTCGCGGCGAAGGTACTGGAGGAGACGTCAATTTGGGTGTCGAGAACTTCCATGGGCGCGCGGTTGTAGCAAACAGGCTCGCGCGAGTCGATACCTGCGTGCCGATCAATGGCCGTGCGCAGGCGTCGTCAGCGCTTGAACCGCCCAGACCAAGCCAGCCCCGGCCAGCGCGCCAGCTGCGTCCCAAGCCAGATCGCGCCACGAGGCATCGCCGTGACCGGTCAAATCCCACGTTTCCTTGGCGATTCCAGGCACAAAGCCAAGACTCGCGCCGAGCGCAAATGAACGCCAGTCGGGACCTGGTCCGCCCGCAAACGGGATGGTGGTCGTGGCCGCTGCGCCAAAAGCCGCGCTGTAGCCAAAATGCAGGGCCTTGTCGGGCCCAAGCCAGTCGTCAGCCCGTGCCACAGACGGCGTGATGCAAAACATCACACAAAGCGCGACAAGCCGTCGATTCACTTGACGAGAATCTTCTTGACCCATTGTCCGTACCACCAAATGCCGATGGCCGAAAGCGCGCCGATACCGCCCATGATGTACCAGACCATGCCCGGGTTGTGCGTTGCGTACAGCTGCGCGGTCACGTCATGCGGCGACTGGTGCAGGAAATCGCACAGTTTCTGGAACGCTTCGCCCTTGGGAATCGCATCGGCTGCTGCGGCATCAAAGCCTCTTTGCACGAGCAACTCCCGCGAGAAGGTGTCCTTGGACGCAAAGTGGTCATACAACTTGGTGCCGACCTTGCCCTCCAGTGTCCAGCCGATCGCCAACGGAATCTGACTGAAACCGAGATACATCGCCTTTTTGTCGGAAGGTGCGAAATTTCCGATGTATTCTGAGAATTTCGGGCTCGACAGCATCTCGCCAACCGAAAACACCGCAATGGCGCCGATGGATAGCCAGCCCAATGCTGAACCGCCCGAAAGGCAAAGTGAAATCCCCGCCAGAATCGTGCCCACGACCATCGAGGTGATGGCCTTCATCTTGCCGCTGACCGCTGCGAACAGGAAGCAGGTCAGCATGATCAGCATCGCGTTGATGTTGAGCATACCTTCCGGAAGAATTTCCGTGCCATCTTTGTTCATCACGATGAAGAACTTGACGATCGGACTCTCAACCCCTTGTCCGCCAAACAAGGTTGTGACGATGTCGCGGGTGTCGACCCAGTCTTCGATGTGCGCCGGCAGCACGTCGAACAGCGAGTTGAACATAAACCAGAAGCCAGAGAAAATCAGGAGATATGGCCAAACATGGCGCTTGGTGAGCTCGTGGATCGACTCTGACACCAGGCTCTTCCTGCGCACGCCTGCCGCCTTCTCCGCCTCCGCGCGCGCGATCCGCTCCTCCTTGCCCGGCTCCTTGTAGATGAGCAGCATCAGGAAGTTGATCGAAATGATGCCCGCGCAGGCCAGAAACACGTACCGCCACTGCATTTTGCGCATGTAGCCAGCGACAAGCGGGCCGAGAAAGCCGCCGATATTCACCGTTTGGTAAAAGATGCCCCACGCCATCGAGGAATTGTCGCGGCGCGTCGCCTTGACCAAGGTGCCCTGGATGCCGGGCTTGAACACCGCGGTTCCGGCGGCGAGCACGAGTGCGCCGGCAAAGAAGCCGTAGTACGTCGGAAAAGTGGCCATGATCAAATAGCCGCCGATCTTGACCAATGTCGATACCGCGATCGTCTGCTTGTAGCCGAATCGATCCGATAGCCCGCCCGTGAACACCGGCAGGATCGACTGAACGAGCGCCCAAGTGGCCAGAATCGTGCCAAATTCAGACATCGTGACGCCGAGACCGCCCTTGGACACGGGATCCTTGGCGTAGAGCGTCGCGACGGCTTTGACGCCGTAGTAAGCGAGCCGCTCGATCATCTCCATGCCGCCGACGACCCAGAAGACATAGGAAAGACTGGCGATCGCCGCGAAAAGTCCAAGTTGCGGAACGTCGTCGATACTGCCGTACTCGGCAGCGGCGGCGGCCGGCAATTCTTCTTCGCGACCCACATCGGGATTTTTCGGCGTGCTCATCTGGCTCCAATGCGCGGATCCGCGCGGAATCGTCCCGACTTCGTAGCGGGCGCGCGCGATTCGGTCAAGCACAGGAGCCCGAACGGCGTTGCGGAATTCCACGGGCTCCGCGCCGGCGCGCGCACCTAAACCGCTACGCGTTTGCGGCTCCAGGTATTCGCCGCCGGTTCGCCTACTTGTGGAGTCCACACTCGCGTTTGGTTTGTTCTTCCCAGGACCAGCGGCCGGCGCGTTCGTGTTCGCCGGGCAGGATCGCGCGCGTGCACGGGGCGCAACCGATGCTGACGAAACCGCGGCTGTGCAAGGCGTTGAACGGCACTTCAGCCGCGCGAATGAATGACCAGACGCGTTGCGATGGCCAGAGCGCGAGCGGATTGAACTTCACGAGTTGTCGGTCCGGACTGCCAAAGCGCCGGTCGATTTCCACGACCGCCACCTGCGCCCGCGTATCGGGGCTCTGATCGCGCCGCTGTCCCGTGATCCAGGCGCGCTTGCTCGCCAGCGCCCGACGAAGCGGTGCCACTTTGCGAATTCCACAGCATTCTTCGTGACCGTCCTGATAGAACGAGAATAGGCCCTTCTGCGCCGTCAATCGCTCCACTGCTGCGCTGTCCGGGCTGAAGACTTCCAAGCGCACACCGTACTTTTCCCGTACTTTTTCCAGCAGTTCGTAAGTCTCGGGATGCAACCGCCCCGTGTCCAGGGTGAAGGCTGGCAGCGGAATGCCGTCTTCGTGACACATCGCGATCAGCGCGACGTCTTCCGCGCCAGAGAAGCTGATGGCGGCGGAATCACCAAAGAGATCAAAAGCCTTGCGCAGAATTTCCTGCGGCGGACGCCCGGTCAGGGATTCGCGCAGGGCATCGAGATCTGCGTCGCTGAGCGGCACGGAATTTGTCATCGACAGCCTCATCCAAAGGAACAGCTAGGCTATCACGTCTTGCGGTTCGCGGGCGCGATCTTGCGGCGTTCTTCCGCGGACACCATACTGCCGGACAGCTTTGGGGGATGCAGATGACAGGCTCACAGTCCGTTAGCAAGTGGTTTCAGGTAGTTGCAGGTGTGTCAGCGGTCCTGTCCGTGACCGCGTGCACGCCCAAGGCGCGGTCCGACGGTGGCCCGGCATTCGGCAACACAGGCGGCACCTACGATCTGGCGTGCAGCAAATTGGCAGCCGAGCACGAAATCGAAGTGGCTGAGCGCAAATACATTCCGCCGGCGCTGCTGCTGCACGACTGGCCCGGATCTGAAAAGACCGTGACCAAGTCGGCGACGTTGACGGAAAACGATTTCATCATGGGGATTTTGGCGCCCCAGCGCGCAGATCGCCCACCGTTGCGGACGACGCTGATCATGGCGCGCGGCGGCACGGGAAAGTCCAAGCTGGCAGAGTCGATCGCGGCGCAAAGTTGCAAATCCGCACCGGTTTTTCGCGTGGACCTGAACACCGATATTGCGACGCATCTGGATGAGTTCGCGTCCGGCCAGAACCCGATCGCGGTCTTCCTGACCAGGCAGAACAAGCTGGACACCAAAGCCGGTGCAGAAGCCGCTCTGAATCAGGCAGTTGGCGATCAACTGTTCGTTCTGGTGCTGGATTCTCTCGACGAAGTGCCGTTGCTGCAGCGAACGACGATCGCCGCGGCGATCGACGACTTTGTGACCCGCGTGAACCCGCGTGCCCGTGCGGTGGTCATGACCCGGCCACCGGTATTCACGAGCAATTACGGGCTGAAAACCGTGGATGGCCGCCTGGAATTGCCGCAGCTGACCTGTGCAGAAACGGATGCCGCGATCGCGCGTGCCCTGCCCGCACCCAACGAACGCAAGCAGTTCGATGCCTTCTTGCAGCGCTACCGGATCGACCGCAAGGTGACGACCGGCGATCGCTGCTACTACCCGCATCTGTCGACCCACCGCGATCTGCAGGTCGTCCAGCGTCTCGCCCGCAACTCGCAACCTGAGCAGGAGACGCCTGATTTCAAGCAGTTTCAAGCAAGTCGTGCCCAAGTCTACACGTATTTTCTCACGGCGCAGCTGCTGAAAGACATGCAGGGCGTGGAAATGCTGCCAAACGAGGCGCTGGAGACGATCGACCGGATCGTCGCCGCCAAGTCGCCGGAGAATGGCGAGCGCAACCTGCCGATTACCCTGCCGGATTGCGTTTCGGCTGCCACCGGCAAAATCGAGACGCGCCAGGCAAGCTGCGAGCGGCTGCTGCAGTCCTCGCTGTTCAAGCCAGAGGCTGAAAACGGCGAGCATCATTTTGACAATCAGTCAGTTGGCGATCTGTTCCTGGCGCGCTGGACCGCGTCGGCGCTGGAAAAGGCGGGAAATCTGGATGATCCGCGCGGCCGCTACGATTGCACCGCGATTACGAGCCGCTCCGGACTTCTGGAATCCAATGAAGTGGCTGGCTTTCTGGTCGGTCAAGCGCCAGTCCAGAAGTGCCTCGCGCAAGTCGCAGTGGAACTGTGTCGGCGTGGCGGCTATGCGGCGCATATCTACGAGCAGTTTGATCAGGGCCTTCCGGCAGGACCGGCGCGCAAGGCGATCATCGACGCGGCGGACAAGGCGCTCGGTGCCATGTCGATTGTCGACCACTGCGCGGGCGATCTGCTGGACCAGCTCGGGCGCGTGCCCGGCGAGACCATTGCGCCGGTGAAAGTGCCAACCGCGGCTCCAGCGGATACGACCATCAAGGTTGAGGACAAGCCCGGCGCCGCCAAAGCGGGCAAGAAGAAGAAAGGCAAGTAGGATCAGCACATGGCACGGCCCGTCATTCTCCGCAGCCCGTTGCCGGGCACGCCTGAACAGGTCTTCGCGTTGCTGACCGAAGGCGCCGAACTGACCAAATGGTTCTGTGACGCCTGCGACAGCGACGCGCGGCTTGGCGGCGAGATCCACGCCGCGTGGGTCGATGAAGATGGCGAGCCCTGGGACCGCGTGGGCATCTGGGTCGAATTCGACGCGCCCCATCGCCTGACGCTGCGTTGGCTGCCGGTGCAAACCGCCGCGGATCTGGCCGTGACGGGCGAGGAGCCCGACGCGGCGGAACCTGAGCACGATGAACTGAAGTTCGCGATCGCTCCGCATCCGCGGGGCGCGATGCTCACCGTGCTGAGCCCAACGCCAACGGTCGACACGCCGATGCGGCCGGAAGTGCTGGAAGACGCTACCCAGCAAGGCTGGCAGCAGTGTTTTCAGCTGCTGGAGCAACTGCTGGCACAATCCGCGCCTTAGCGGCCCGCCTCTTGCACCGACGCCGTCAAAAGCTATCCTTCCCGTCCGCCGCTGACCGCGGATCGCCGTGGAGTTCTTATGCCCTCGTATCAGGAACATCTCGCCAGGATCAAAGCCAAAGTCCGCGAAATTTCGCCGGAAGCCGTGCATGAGCTGATCCAGACGCAGTCGCCGACGGTGATTGTCGATGTGCGCGAGCGGGACGAGATCGAGAACGGCTTTGTGCCGACGGCGCAATTGATTGGCCGCGGCTTTCTGGAATCGCGCATTGGCAAAGTCGCGCCGGACGCGGAGACCCCGCTGGTGCTGTACTGCGCCGGTGGCGTGCGGTCGGCGCTGGCGACGCACGCGCTGGAGTCGATGGGCTACACCAATGTCCAGTCGATGGCCGGCGGTTTCGGCCGCTGGGCGCAGCATGGATTGCCGGTGCAGACCCGCAAGTCGCTGACGCAAAGCCAACTGGCGCGCTACAGCCGGCACCTGCTGATGCCGGAAGTGGGCGAGGAAGGGCAGATCAAGCTGCTGGGCGCGAAAGTGCTGCTCATCGGCGCCGGTGGTCTGGGCAGCCCGACGGCGATGTACCTGGCCGCGGCGGGTATCGGCACGCTGGGCGTCATTGACGGCGACACGGTCGACATGTCCAACCTACAGCGGCAGTTGCTGCACACCGAGGATCGCGTCGGCATGCCCAAGGTCGAGTCGGCCAAGAAGGCGATTCAGGGCATCAACTCGGACATCACGGTCAACACCTATCAGTATCGACTGGACAGCTCCAACGTCATGAATCTGTTCAAAGATTATGACATCATCATCGATGGCTGCGACAATTTTCCGACGCGGTATCTGGTCAACGACGCGTGCTATTTTCTGAACAAGATCAACGTGCACGGTTCGATCTTTCGGTTCGAAGGGCAAGTCACGGTGTTTCGCCCCAATCACGGGCCTTGCTACCGGTGCCTCTATCCGGAGCCGCCGCCGCCTGGCATGGCGCCGTCGTGCGCGGAGGCGGGCGTGCTTGGCGTTCTGCCGGGTATCATCGGTGTGGCGCAGGCGATTGAAGCCATCAAGATGGTGCTGACGCTGGGCAATCCGCTGGTCGGCCGCCTGCTGACCTTCGACGCCTTGCAGATGAAATTCCGCGAGTTGAAGACGCGCCGCGATCCGCATTGCCCGCTGTGCGGCACAGAGCCGACTGTGACGGGCCTCATCGACTACGAGCACTTCTGCTCCTTGTCGCAGGATTGATCGATGTTTGTCTTCTAGATAAACATCTACTCACAGCCCCGTACATGATTCGCGCGACCGGCGCTTGCAAGCGTGAGGCAATCGCAGGATGCTACCCGCCGGGAGGGCATCTATGCGTACATCATGGCTATTTCGTTCCGGGATTTTTGCCGCACTTTTGGCTATTTGCGCGTGCGGCAACAGCAGTTCCACCTCGACCACCGGCGATGACGCTGCGGTCACGGCGGACGGGACCGATCAGGTTGTCGACTACGGCAATCCGGATTGCGACCCGCTCATGCCGGAATCCTGCACGCTGCCCTGGCCGTCCAACCTGTACTTGAAGCCAGATGCGACCCGCAAGACTGGCTATACGCTGACTTTTGGTGCGACTTCGTTGCCCAAGAGCATCGGCAATGTCCAGGTCAAGCCCGAGCCGTATGCGCGCCTGGATGGCTACAACGTGGGTACGCATGTGCTGACGATTTGGCCGAATCTGGACATCACCGGCTTGGCTGATGAGAACGATCTCGGCCCGTCGATGAAGCCCGACGCGCCGATCTTGTGGCTGGAAGTCTCCGCGGACGGCAAAACGGTCAAGCAACTTCCGTACTTCAGCGAACTGGACCTGCAGCCGGTCAACGACAAGGGCGTGAAGGACCCGGATTTGGTCCATCGCGTGCTGTTCACGCGCGCTGGCGTCACGCTCCACGAGGGGACGCGCTACATCATCGCGATGCGCAACCTGAAAGACACGACCGGCAAGGTCTACACGCCGTCGGCGGCATTTGCGGCGTTGGTGGCGGGCAAGACCAAAGGCACGACGCTGGAGGCCCGCCAGGCGCGCTTTGACGACACCTTCGCGATTTTGGATGCCCAAGGGATCAAGAAAGAGACGCTGCAGCTGGCGTGGGATTTCAACACGGCGAGCCACGAGGCGCTGCACAGCCGGATGCTGGAGATGCGCGACAAGTCGCTGGCGGCGGTCGGCGACAAAGGGCCGATCATCACCGTGACGCAGGTCAAGGAAAATACGGTTGCGGAGAACGCGGACATTGCGTTCGAGGTCACCGGCACGTTCCATGCTCCTGATTTTATGGAGCTCTTCAACGGTCCCAACGACTTTCCGTTCTATCAGTTCCACACCGCGGCCGACGGCAGCCTGCTGCAAAATGGCTGGCGCGATGCGCCGTTCTGGCTGCGGATTCCACGCAGCGCGGTCGCGGGCACGCCGCAGGAGCTGGTCGAATACGGCCATGGCCTGAACGGCTCTGGGCACGAGATCTACCAAGGCTGGGAAGGCCCGCACTCCAACAAGCGCAATCTCATCTACTTCGCCTGCAACATGATCGGCATGTCCGAGGACGATGGCGCGGGCATCATGATGATGCTCAACGATTTCAACTTCTGGCATTCGCTGCCCGAGCGCGTGACCGCGGGCGTCGTGGAATACACGATTCTGCAGTTGGCGATGCGCGAGCAGATTGAGACGCTGGACGTGGTGAAGAAGAACGGCGTGAAATTCGTCAAGGATCCGGTGACGGGCAAGATTCCGGTGTATTACGCCGGCAATTCGCAAGGTGGCATCTACGGTCAGGTGGTGCTCGCGGTCTCGCCGTTCGTGCACCGTGGTCAGCTGGGCCAGGCGGGCATCAACTACTCGACGCTGCTGCACCGCTCGCTGGACTTCAGCGACCCGTTCTTCCCGATCCTGAAGGGCGTGTGGCCGTCGGTGACGGATCAGGCGATCCTGCTGTCGATGCTGCAATTGCTGTGGGACACGGTCGACCCGGATTCCTACGTCCACCACATCTCCGAGGATCCGCTGCCGGGCACGCAGGCACACCAGGCGCTCATCGTCACGCATCCGGGCGATTTTCAGGTGTCGCCGATGACGGACCAGATCAACATTCGCGGCGACAATGGCTTCAAATTGATGAAGAACTACTTCAAGCCGGTGTGGGGCGTGACCGAAACCGAATACCCGATCACGGGCTCAGGCTTGGTGTCCATCTGGTTCGGCAACTCTTGGGCCAAGCCGGGCAACTGGCCGCCGGGCCCCGAATATGGTCCCGCGTGCAAGGCGACGAGCGATTGCCCGAAATGGCCGGTCTATGAGTGCAAGGGCGACGACCGCCCGGGCGCGGCTGACGGCGCGACGGTGTGCTATCTGGACGATCCCCACGACCGCGCGCACGGCTTGACGGCGCACAACGACCAGCTGCTGTGGTTCTTCCACAACGGCGAAATCAAAGATTTCTGTGGCGGCGACGGCTGCAATCCGGAGTAACGAATGCGTGACCTTTTTCTGCGTCGTCTGTTGACGGCGGGCGTACTTGTGACTTTTGCCGCGTGCGGGACCAAAGCGACGTCCACGGACTCGGACGCCGCCGCGGGTACGGATGACGTGTCAAGCGGCGACGCGGATGCCGTTGATGCCAGCGACGCCGCGTCGGACACCACGGATCCGGCCGCAGCGGAGAAGTCCGCAATTCTCGGCGTGAAGCAGACCGATGAATACCAGCTGCCGGGTCTGTCCGCGCAGGTGCAAGTCATCCGGACCGAGAACAACGTCGCGCACATCTATGCGTCGAATCGCAAGGATTTGATGCACGCGGCGGGATTTATCCTGGCGCGCGACCGCTATTTCCAGATGGAGCTGGCGCGACGGCTGGGTCTCGGCACGCTGACGGAGTTGTTGGGCGACGCGGCGCTGGCGCAGGACCTCGACTCGCGCGCGACGGGCAGCGCTTTCGTGGCGGACAACATCGTCAAACGCCTGACGCCGGAGCAGAAGGACATTTTCGACGGTTTTGCTGCGGGCATCAACGATTACATCGACATGACTGTCGCGGGCAAGCTACAGGTGCCGTCGGAGATTGACCTTGCGGGCGGCCTGCTGGGCGGCACGCCGGCGACGCTGATGAAGAAGTGGGACACGCGCGCGGTCGCGGGTGCGGCGGCGGCGATCTTCTACAACTTGGGCTTTGAAACCGACGATATCGGCCGAACGTCGAATCTGGCGGCGCTGAAGACGGCGTGGTTGGGCAAGCCGCTGGCGGATTTGCGTACGAACGGCGCGCTGGCGGACATCGAGTATCTGGTGACTCCGAATCGCGCGGTGAGTTCGGCGGCGGGGCTTGGGCTCGACCTGTATGGCAAGCCAGTGACGTCGACGCAGCCGGGCAAAGTGCCGGGGACCAAGCAGTGGCAGCCCAAGGACCTGCCAGCCGGTATTTCGTCGCTGCCCAAGGCCCTGCCGCCGGAGTTGGCGGCGCGGATGAAGGCGCGTTCGGCGGCACGTGAGCTGCGCAATGGCCACGACCGCACCAATGGCTACGGTTCCAACGCGTGGTCGGTGGCGGCGAAAGGCACCAAGGACGGTCGCGCGCTGGCTTCTGGCGATGGCCACCTGCCCTTGTCCGTGCCCAGCTTGTTCTATCAGATTGGCCTCGACGACGAGCTCTTCGGCGGCGGCAAGGAACACACGCTCGGTCTGATGATTCCCGGTTTGCCAATTCAAGCCGTCGGGACAAACGGCCATGTCGCGTGGAACCAGACGCAGTTGGTCGGCGACATCACGGACTGGTACCGCGACGAACTCGTGCTGGACGCCAGCGGCGCGCCGACCGCCACGGTCTTCCAAGGCAACAACGTCGCGCTCACCCACGTCGACGAATCGTACACGGTCGCCAACATCCCCGCGCTCGGCTCGGTCGGCCGCACGTTGACCATCACGCGCTGGATCACCGGCGGCGGTCGTTGGGTCTACGGCATCGAAGGGACCAGCGTCGATGACAAGTACGTGCCAGCCAAGGGCGAAACCCTCGTGAACGTCGACGGCAAATGGATTGTGCCCAAGGACACGGACGGCGACGGCAAGGTCACCGCCATCACTTTTGCCTTCACCGGCCTGTTCAATCCGGACCTCATCGGCGCCGTGGACGGCTTCGGCCACGCCAACGACGTATTCGAACTGCGCGACGCCACGCGGCATTTGATGGGCTATTCGCAGAACATCGCGGCTGCCGACGCCGATGGCCACGTGTTCTACACCGGCTACCAAGCTGTGCCGTGCCGCAGCTACCTGCCGCGCGACAAGAACGGCGTGTGGCTGCCCGGCGCCAGTCCGAAGATGCTGATCGACGGCACAAAGTACCCGAGCTTCACGATTCCGCAGCTCGCCGACGGCAGCATCGACGAAACACACGCGAGCGATCCGATTCAATGCGTTGTGCCGTTTGACGAATATCCGAATTCCATCGACCCGGATCAGGGCTACATCGTCACTGGCAACAACGATCCAGGCAACTTGGCTTCGGACAACAACTTGTTCAACGACAAGTGGTACATCGGCGGGCCGTGGTCCAACGGCTATCGCGCCGGCACGATTTCCGACCACCTGAAGCCCATCGTCGCCGCGCAGTCGGGCGACATCGCGGCGATGCAGGCGGTCCAGGCGAGCAATCAGTCGCCAACCGGGACGGAGTGGTCGCAGTTCCTGCTGGACGCGATCGACGCAGGCAAGACGGCGGCGGCCAAACCGACCAAAACAGCGACGGAGCAGCGGCTGGCGGATTTGTACAACGCGCTGACGCCGACGGACCTGGACGACGCCAAGACGCGGCTGGGCAACTGGGCGACGGCAGGCCATCTGGCGCAATCGGGCGTGGAGACGTTCTACCATACGGTGGCGGCCGGCGAGCTGGAAAACGCAGTCGCGACAACGATTTTTGCCAGTTGGTACGGCCACTTCATGGACCTCGTCTTCAATGACGAGCCGATGAACGTCTGGGAGCCATGGGGCGGCGACGCACACACGCGCGCGCTGTCGTTCCTGCGCGACGGTCGGGGACCGGGCAATCCCAAGGGCCAGGCGTCGTGGAATCCGGATACGCAGGAGAGCGCGTTCTTTGACATCGTCAACACCGCGCCGATTGAAACCAGTACGGAAATCGCGCTGATGGCGCTCAAGCAAGGTCTGGACGCCGAGTACGCCCGGTTTGGTACGCTCGACCACAGCAAGTGGATCTGGGGCCTGCGCCATGGCGTGCATTTTGACTCGATCCTCAGCTCATTCCTTGGCAGCAAGCCGGAATATGCCGCGATTACCAATGCTTTCTCGATTTCTCCGGACCTCCTGCCGCTGGCTGACAACATGAAGGCCGGCGATCCGCGTTTGGCGCTCAAGCAGTTCCCGCGCGGCGGCGATGCGTTCGTGGTCGATGCGGCGGGCGGCATCAACGCGGATGAGTACGGCTCAGGGCCGGTCTTCCGCATGGTGTGGGCGCTGGGCAAGAAGGACGGCAAGCCGTGGATCGACGGCGTGAATGTGCTGCCGGGCGGGCAATCCGGTTTGACTTCGCTGCCTTCCGGCGCGCCGAATCCGCAGTTCTCGGATCAGGCCAAGATGTGGTTGGCCAACACGGCGATTCCGATGCGCTATGCGCCCTCGGCGGTTGTGGCCGGCGCCATCGGTCGGGAGTTGCTGAAACCGTAGCCGATGATCCTGCAAGTCAGTGTGCAAATGTTCCTGGTGATTCTCGTCGGCTGGCTGGCGCGCAAACGCGGCTATCTGACCGGTGAATCGACCTCTGCGCTGGGGCGTCTAATCATCGACGTGACCTTTCCGGCGCTGATCTTCGTTCAGGTGCTGCGGACGATGGACATCGCGGTGCTGCGCGCGCAGTGGTACGTGCCGCTTCTGGGCGCGGGGTTCATCCTTGCCGGTCAGGCGGTGGGGAGCATGCTCGCGCCGGTGTTTGCGCCCAAGGCCCAGCGGCCCACGCTGTTGTTTCTCGTCGCGCTCACCAACTGGGTCTTCCTGCCCCTGCCCATCTGCCAAGCGCTGTTTGGCGAAGCGGGGATGCAGGCTGTGCTGCTGATGAATGTCGGCGCCCAGGCGCTACTGTGGACGCTCTGCGTGTGGCGATTGGGCGCGCACGCGGCGGAAAAGCCGCACCCGCTGCGCTTGCTGCTGAACCCAGGCCTGCTGGCGACGGCAGCCAGCGTGGCCCTGATTCTGGCGGGCGTGCCGACGGATGTCTGGGCCAAAGGCATCGGCCAGCCGGTTGGCGCGCAGATCGTCGCGAAGACTCTGTTTGATGCGCTGCACATGGTCGCGACGCTGACGGTGCCGCTGTCCATGCTCGTGACGGGCAGCCAGCTGGCCGACGCTGCCGCGCGAGGGTTGCACCTCCAACGCCCGGCGCTCGCGGCGGTTGGCGGTCGGCTGGTGTTGACGCCGCTGCTGATGACGCTGGCGCTCGTGTTGGCCAAGCAGGCGGGGGCCGACATGGCGGCGATTCCCGTTCACGTCGCCTGCCTCATCGCGGGCATGCCGGCCGCGGTCAGCTGCGGGTCGTTTTGCGAGCGCTACGGCGGCGATGTGAACCTGGCCACCCAGGTGGTGTTCGCGTCGACCTTGGCCGGGCTCGCGACAGTGCCTCTGTTGGAAGGCCTGCTGCACCTGGTGGGCATCTGAGCACCGGCGACGTCCAACCGGGCTGACAAAGCGAGTCAAAAACGCCGACGGCGGCCGTCCTTCGCAGGTTCCGGCCGCCGTCGTGCAGGTCTCAAACCGCTGCCGGGAAGGCTACATCATCCCGCCCATGCCGCCCATACCACCCATGCCGCCCATGCCGCCATGGTCGTGGTCATGACCGCCCGCGGCTTCCTTCTTCGGCTTTTCGGTGATCATCGCGTCGGTCGTGAGCATGAGGCTCGTCACCGAAGCGGCGTTGATCAACGCCGAACGCACGACCTTGGTCGGGTCGATGACGCCGCTCGCCAGCAGATCCTCAAAGACCTCCTTGGCGGCATTGAAACCAAACGCGCCCTTGCCTTCGCGCACTTTGTTGACCACGATCGAACCTTCCCAACCCGCGTTCGCCGCAATCTGGCGCATCGGCTCCTCGATGGCGCGGCGCACCGCGTTGACACCGAACTGCTTGTCGCCTTCGATCTTCAGGTCCGCAATCGCCGACTGCGCCCGCAGCAACGCCACGCCGCCGCCTGGCACGATGCCCGACTCCACCGCCGCGCGCGTCGCATGCAACGCGTCTTCCACGCGGGCCTTCTTTTCCTTCATCTCGACTTCCGTCGCCGCGCCGACGCGGATGATCGCGACGCCGCCCGACAGCTTCGCCAGACGCTCCTCCAGCTTCTCGCGGTCGTAGTCGCTCGTCGTCTCGGCGATCTGCGCGCGCAGCTGCTTCTTGCGGGCGTTCAGCGCGTCCTGCGTGCCGCCGCCGTCCACGATCGTCGTCGCTTCCTTCTCAATCACGATACGCTTGCAGTGGCCAAGCTGATCCGGCGTGACCTGATCCAGCTTGAAGCCCAGCTCTTCGCTGATGAACGTGCCACCCGTGAGCACCGCTATGTCTTCCAGCATCGCCTTGCGGCGATCGCCAAAGCCCGGCGCCTTGACCGCCGCGACCTGCAGCGCACCGCGCAGCTTGTTCAGCACCAGCACCGGCAGCGCCTCGCCGTCGATGTCTTCGGCGATCAGCACGATCGGCCGCTGTTCGCGCGCCGCCTGCTCCAGCACCGGCAGCAAATCCTTCGCCGAGCTGATCTTCTTCTCGTAAATCAGGATGTACGGGTCCTCGAACACGCACTCCATCGACTCGGCGTCGGTCACGAAGTACGGCGAAATGTAGCCGCGGTCGAACTGCATGCCGTCGACCGTGTCCAGCGTCGTCTCAACCGAGCGCGCTTCTTCCACCGTGATGACGCCTTCCTTACCGACTTTCTCCATCGCTTCCGCAA
>CAIYBN010000064.1 GCA_903924465.1 uncultured Myxococcales bacterium
CCGGATGAATCGCGATCACGACCGGCTGCTTTCCGTGTCCGCGACGTGGATTTGGCTCATCGAAGCGCGTATGCTGCTGGCGAAATTGACGTTTTCAGACGTTCCGGCGAGCGAAACCGTTTAGACGTAAACACCCTCTTACGGCCTGATCGCGCACGGTAGAGGCAGTCAGGACCGATGGCCAACTGACGCAGCAACTCGCTGTTTCGCGCCACACGGCAACCTCGGTCATTGTCACGGCGTCCTGTGTCCAGTAGTGACCGTGGGCGCGTTGATTCCGCACCAGTAACGACCAGCACGGTCGCGATCGGTCGCCACGTTAGCACCCCACTCCCACCTGCAGCGCACGGGTGGTCCTTGGTTCTTGACGACAAGCTTGTCCGCCGGTGGCGAGGTGCGCGGGGAATAGCCGGGAGTGGCGGATCTGTGCGCCATCGACACGAGCGCCACGATGGCCGGCGGGACGCGCACGACCTGAGCAGGTGATGGCGTTCTTTCAGGATCACTGATTTCTCGCACCAAAACCCATTGAACGTACGCGATTATACGTGTTGCAGCGCTCCACGATCGGCATTCCGGCCAGCGGCATTTCATCGGCTTGCCAATCGCGAGAACCTCACACCACGCCCTCCGGACGCGTACGAGGAAGATTCCGCTTCAGCCAATGGACGGAAGTCGCGATGGTCCGCAGCTGCGTTGCCGGGGGCGTGGCCGCCGGCAAATGATCCGGCGAATCCTACCAAATACTCCGCGATATCATAGAATTGACGCGAGGCTCGGAGGCCTCGCGCAATGCCGACGCACATCCCGAAGAACTCACTTTCTGACCTGACCTTCAGCCGCGAATACGCCGCCGATCTGGGCAACCCGCGCCGCAGCCAGCGCGCCCGCAAGGTCGGCGTCGCGCTGGCGTTGAAGCCAGAACTCTCGTTTCCGAAAGTGTTTCCTGACGAGGCGGGGCTTGAGGCGGCGTACCGCCTGCTGCGCAATCCCGAGGTCGACTGGCGCGCGCTGGCGGCGCCGCACGCGGAGCGCACGCTCGAGCGCGCGGAGGCGGCGGGCGAAGTTGTGGTCGCGCACGACACCACCGCCATCGCTCTGCGCATGTATTGGCCGGACGAGCGGCGCCGGCACATGTCCAGTTTCTCTTCGCGCACGCAAGGCTTTTTCGCGCATGTGAGCTTGGCGATGACTGCGGACGGCCGAGCTCTGCCGCTGGGCGTACTCGGTGTGCAGCCCTTCGTGCATCAGTCGGGCCTGGATGCCAATGACTCGGATTCGTGGGCATTTTGGGAGAATGAGGGCGGCCTGTACGACAACGAGCACGAGCGCTGGGCCAGCGCGGTCGCCGGGACAGACGACCGGCTGCGCGAGCGCGGCGTCCGCGCGATCCACGTGATGGATGGCGAAGCGGACAGCTACGGCCTGATGTCGTTTTTCAAGGAACAGGACTTTCGCTTTGTGATCCGGGCGGATCCGTCGCGCAAGCTCAAGTGCGATGGGGGACTGACCGACGTCGGCACGGTGAAGGTCCCGCTGGGCGAGCGATTTCCCCTACGCGACGGCAAGGAATCCAAGCGTAATCCGCCGAGGCGCGCGCGCGAGGCCGAGCTGACCATCCGTGCGGGCGTGGTGACGCTGGCGCGGGCGCAGAAGAAGGCGGACGCGAGCTGGTCGCCCGGCGGTGTCGAGGCGCAACCCAAAACGCTGACGCTGCACCTGGTCGAGGCGGTCGAGAAGACTCCGCCAGTGGGCCAAACGGGCGTGCGCTGGCTGCTGCTGACAACCGAACCGGTTAAAACCCAAGCGGAAGTGCTGCGCGTCATCGACCTGTACCGGCGGCGCTGGCTGATCGAGGAGTACTTCAAGTCGCTCAAGACCGGCTGTCGCGTCGAGGACCGCCAGATGGAGAGCATGACCACGATGCTTAACGTCGTGGCACTGCTGATTCCGGCGGCTTGGCGCCTGCTGGTGCTGCGGACGCTCGCGCATGAAGCGCCTGCGACCAGCTGGAAGAACCTGCTGACGCCGCTGGAATTCAAGCTCTTGGCCGGCCGCGTCAAACGAGACAAACTTGGAGCGCCGCTGGGCCCGAACGCGACCGTGGCGCAATGCCTGGCTGCGATAGCCAAGCTCGGTGGCCACTTGAAACGCAACGGACCGCCCGGGTGGCAGACGCTCCACGCAGGCTGGCGGTCATTACAGGAAATGGCTTTGGGAGTCAGGATCTTTCGGGAGGCGAGTGATCAATGATTTGGCCGCCGGTGTCACCGCTGCTCGCTGCTTGAACGGCACCAACGCGCTGGCGCTCGGTTCGGGCGTCTGCTGCAATTTGGCGGTCAGGTCGCGGAGCCGTGGTTGGTTTTGGTGCGAACGGGTGGCTGGTCTTGCGCAAACGGCCCGGTCTCGGGCCAATGCCTGGCAAGGCGTCAGATTTGCGGGCATTCAGCGCGTTCCGCTTCAACCTCAAAGCGCTCGCCCCGGGCCAGCCATTTCAGCACGGTCGCCAGGCTGATCCGCCACGTGCGCCCCAGTCGGCGTGCGCCTGGCATTTTGCCGGTGTGGATGGCGCTGTAGATGCTCTTCCTGTTCACACGAAGGAAGGCGGCCAGCTCGTCCACCGTGAGGATGGCGTTGTTGGACGTAATGGCGTTGGACTTGGACATCTTGGACTCCGTGGTCCGCCGCGACGGCGGTGTGCGGTACCAGAGTAGCAGCAGCGTGCCCGGTGCCGTAGACCGTGCGCGCGTTGATTGTCGTATTACCGGATAATGAAGAGTCGCACAGCGGGTCGACCTATTCGGCGACGGCCACGTGGGCCATTTTCGAAAGCGGATTGACCGGCACAACGACGGCTGCTGCTGCACCTTTGCCGGCGTGGCTAGCCGTTTCCCCGGCTCTTCCAGGCACCAACCCCGCGCCCGCGTGCCCGTCAGGACCTGCTCGTGCCACCCAGGGCCACGGCGCAGGCCGCGGCGTATAGCAATCAGGACTATGTTCTGGCGTTCGTGCCCGCAAATCAGACAAAAACACCAATTGTTCCAATGGATATGGTGCGTTGTCAGCGAACCTCTCGCGCGTCAAGCACCGCGTGTGCGACGAGCAATTGTCGATCGGCATCGAAGGCGCGTCGCAGCGACGTGGATGGCCACCGTCAGGATCGCGCAGTCGCAAAGAAGGCGTGCTGCGTGCGCTGTTCGCCATCCGGGAGATCCGAGAAAGATCTTCATGCGCGTGGTCAACGGCGCGGTGGACGAGCCGCGGCCCAAGCGTCACGACTGGTTCGCTGACCAGCTGGCGCGGGGCGGTGACGGGCTGATTCAGAACTTGACGATCCATCCGCGGGTGTAGGTGAAGGCGAAAAAGTGAGCACTTGCGGGCTATTTCGGCAGTCCAGCTGCCGTGCTACAAAATTGGAGCATCCCGTCAGGCGTCGCCTAACAACCGGGGACGGCTACATGCACGCACTTGTTTTGCGAGCAGGAGTCCGTCGTGCACGGGTTGTTGTCGTTGCATTGGCTATTGAACTGGAAGCAGTTCGTCGTGGTCTGCTGCGAGCAGGTGCCGCCGGTGCAAGTTGGCGCTGTGCAGGGATTCGCATCGCCGCAGTCAGCCCAGGTCTTGCAACAGCTGGCGACGGCGCTCCCGTTCGCACATTGCTGACGCAGAGGATCGCTACACGTCATCTTGATGCAACTGGACGGGTCGCAGACATCGCCGAGGGCGTCGCCGTCGGCGTTCTTCTGGTCGGGGTTCGCGAGGATCGGGCAGTTGTCAACGCTATTGAGGATCCCGTCGCCATCACAGTCGTTGCCCAAACAACTCGCGCACCCTTGCGTCGCGGTACAGACGTCGCAGGCCGCAGCGCTCTGACAGCAATTGCCCCCTACACAGCCCGCTTGAGCCTCCGTCAGGAGTTTGAGCGCATCGACGAGGTACAGTGTGCGGTTCTTCTGGTCGCCCACGGACTTGGCGGTGACCGTCAGCGTCATTGCTGACGTGGGATTGAGCCCAGCGACGGGCACGTTGACGACAACCCAAGGCGTGCCTTGTGCTGACAGCCCCGTTGGATTTGCCCCGGCATCGTGAAGGCCCATCGGAAATGTACCTTTGGCCCCGGCGGGCGGAGCGATCGTCGGCCCAACCTGCATCGCCGCCTGCGCGCAGAAATCGCCCACGGTCAGCGTCAATACCGACTTGCCCTCGATCTGCACCGTCAGCGAGTCCTGATACGACTGGCCGTTGGATTGCCCGCAGCCATTGGCAAATTCCTCACTGACGACCTGCACCGTCAGCGTCAATACGCCTGTCGACTGACCATTTGTCGCGAGCGCGTGTGTCGCCCAGCCATCCTTACCCGACTCCGTCGGCGCCGTCCCTACAACCAGGAAGTCCGCTGCAAAATCAGCGCTCTGGGTGCTGCCAATCTGTTCAGCGGTTGCAGCATCTCCCCACATCGTCCAGCCAGCAGTGTCCGCATCGCACGTGCCGCCGTATGCGGAGCCGCAACAAACCCAGCCTGGTGCCGCGGCTTGGCCACACACGCCAGACCCGAGGCATGCAACGCCCCCGGACGTGCATGGGCTGCCGTCTTTAAGCGCCGTGCACGTTGCGCCTGTCTGCGGCGAGTGCAGGCAACCGCTCTTGGGATTGCAGACGTCGCCCGTGCACACATTGCCATCATCGCAGCCGGCGGTCTGAACGATCTGGCACTTGCCGGTCTGGCACTTGGATAGTGCGCCGCACAACGTGCCGTCGCCAGCGCACGTCGTGCCGTTGGGCTGCGCAGTAAATTGGCAGCCGGCGGCGACATCGCACTTGTCAGCACTGCACAAATTGCCGTCGTCGCAAACCACCGGTGCGCCATAACCGGAGCCGTTGACGGCACATGGAAAATAGCTCTGCGCGCTACAGAGGCCGGTACTGCACTTGTCCGCATGGCAGAGCTTGTCGTCGCCGCAGAATTGCGCGAGTTTGCAGTCGGCGTCGCTGAGGCACACGACGCAATCCGTCACTGCGCTGGTGCATTTGTTGGAAGCACACGCGGGGACCGCGCACAACCCGGTTGGCACCACGCAATCGCCCGGTGTCTGGCATCCTTGTCCTTGCAGACATTTGGGGCACGTCGGCCCGCCGCAATCGACATCCGATTCAGCGCCATTCAGTGTCTTGTCAATGCAGTTGTCCGCTTGGCAAACGCTGTTCTTGCAGATGCTCGACGCGCAGTCCTTCGCCGCCAAGCACGTCTTGCCGGCCACGCAGGCGGGGCAGTTGGCACCGCCGCAGTCCTTGTCGGTCTCGGTGCCGTTCTTCATGCTGTCCGTGCAGGTCGGCTGCACTTTGCACAGCCCGTTGAAGCAGA
>CAIYBN010000065.1 GCA_903924465.1 uncultured Myxococcales bacterium
GAGTTCGGATTCCGTGACGGGCAATGAAGTCTTCGCTTGGGGCGTGCATTTCTACAACGGCAGGGTCTCCGGCTTCCAGAAGGTCGACGTCAACCCGTATG
Organism: uncultured Myxococcales bacterium; assembly: GCA_903924465.1. GTDB lineage: Bacteria > Myxococcota_A > UBA9042 > UBA9042 > UBA9042 > CAIYBN01. The sequence continues at coordinate 102 of CAIYBN010000065.1, forward strand.
TGTGCGTGCGGTAGGCGCCGCGGGCGGAACGCGGGCATTCAACGTCGACGGTGACGCAGCCCGACGCAGCAAATGCACGGTCGAACGTCCAAGCCCTCTGGATTTCATACGAAGATCGAACAATATCGCTCCATGGTGGTTATCCTGCCGCTGCGGCGTCGCCGCACTTCGCACTGCGGACACCCGATGACGGCGTTGGTGTCGAGAGCGATTTGTCCCAAAGCAACATGAAGTGCGCCGATCGTCCTGCGCAGAAGGCATTGTCCGACCGTGACAAACTGCCCAAAGTTGCTACTCTGGACCTGCGACGCCGCGGGTGTGGCGGCGAGGGTGCGATGAACGCAGACGACATCCTGACCGAGAGCATCCGCCGGATCGCCGGGCAGTTCGCGCCGCGGCGGATCGTCCTGTTTGGCTCGCGCGCACGCGGGAACGCCAGCGCGGACTCGGACTTCGACCTGCTGGTCGTGGTCGACGGCGAGCCCGACTGTCACCAACTTGCCGGGCAGATCCGCTGGGCGCTCCGCGACCTTCCGACCTCGTTCGACATCCTCGTGGAATCGTCGGCGCACTGGCAGAAGTGGCGTCAAGTCCGCCCCGCGCTAGAGCACGCGATCGATCGCGACGGACGGGTGGTGCTGGATGCCGCCGCGTGACCTGCTGCTTGAACTGGCGCGATCCTGGCTCGACAAAGCAAAGGGCGACTTGGAGTTTGCGTACGCTGGTCGTGAGCGCGAGCGTGCGCCTGGCTGGGGCATCGCGTTTCACTGCCAGCAGGCCGTCGAAAAGGCATTCAAGGGCGCGATAACGCTACACGATGTCGAAGTGCCCAAGACGCATGACGTTGTGCGGCTGCGAGCGGCGCTGCTGGAGCTGGGGACGGCATCGCCGCTTCACGACACCGAAGTCCAAGCGCTGCTGCCATACGCAGTCGATGACCGCTACCCGCGGCTCACCCTATCCGCGGTGTCGCGAGCAGACGCGCTGGAGTTGCTGCCGGTGGCGGAGCGGGCGGTTGCGTGGTTGGATGGGCTGCTGGGTGCGGCCGGAGCCTGACTCGGCAAGCGCTTTCCCGTCTTGCACGCGTGTGCTGGTCTTGAATTCCGAATCGAGCCGCCAAATCGCTCACGCCCGGGCAACATACGCGGAACGCATTCTGTGCGAGCGGCGCCGGAGAAGCCTACGGCGTCGAGGCTCGGACCGGCCCAGGGCGCACACTCCGCGCTCGTGCTTGCCAAGGCTGCGCTGGGGCTGGGAAAAAAGCTACCAGCGAAACTTGTAGGCGGGGTAGTCACTCTGGCCACCGGTCACGACCTCGGCGAGCGCGCGCGCCTGCGTGGTGGCCAGCTTTCCGACTACGATTGATCCGCGCCCGAGACGGACTTGGCGCTTGCGCTGCCGCCTCCACGCCTCCAGCACAATCCATCGGTCCCGCGGCACCAGGAGGACGCGCCCACCGTGCTCCGCCACGTGTGGCTGCCAGCCGCGGCCCATCAGGCTCCAGATCAGCCGGTCCACGAGCGGGGCGCGCAATTCTTCCACCAGATCGTAGACCAGCGCGCCGTCACTCCGCGGCGCAAGGTGCAGCAGGCCGATTCCCGGGTCCAGTCCGGCCTTGGTCACCGCGCGCCAGACCTCGGCGTACAGCAAGCCATAGCCAAAATTGAGCGCCTGATTCACCGGATCTGTCGCACCGCGGCCAACACGCGCGGCAAAATCGATGTCGCTCGGCGCAAGACGACGCAGAGCGCGCCAGTAGGTAGCTGCGGCCCGCCCTTCGTAGCCCATCCAGCGACCGCGCCGTGTCTCCTGATCCAGCGACGCGTCGCCCATGGTGCTGTCCAACGCCTCGGCGAGGGCTCGGATTTCGTCGGCAGACTCCCGGAGCTCTGCACCCGTCTCCGAAACGCGCCGCGCCGGCGCCCGAGCCAAGTAGCGCAGGACTGCGGCCTGATTGCCGATCTTGGCGAGCATCATCGCCCCGGCGGCCGCAACCAGCCGTGGAGACCCAATGAGCCGCGCCTGCGCAGCCCGCGTCTGTGGTTTGCCACCGTGCGGCGTGTGCATCACCGCGATGCTCGACGCGCACGGACTCAAAACGATCAGCGCCACTTCAGCGTCCGCCAACTGCCACGCCGTTTGCGAGGCCCAGTGGACGCCGAACGCGTGGATCTCGATCGCGTCCAATTCCCGCAGTGGTACGCGCGTCAGGATCTCCATCTTGCGCCGGGCCACAAGCACGTCATCCGCGACGCTCAGGATCACCCCACCGCGCAGGATCCGCGCCGTGCGGCCCTCGACGGCCACTGCAACGGTCGCGCTGTCTGGCAGGGCCTTCGCAGGCACCGACTTTGCGCGGGCGGGCTGCTGGGGCTTGTCCAGCGCCTGCAACACTGACGGCGGTTCTGGATAGCTGCTGAGCAACAGCTTCGCGTCGGGCTCGCTCGTCTGCAACGAGCCAAAAGCACCCCAGCGTTCGCCAATCAACGTCCGATCAGCCAGTTGCAGCCAAGCGCCGTGGTTTCGCGCGTCCGCAGGTAGCCGCTCCCGTCGCGCATGTACGATCGCGAGCAGGTGGTCGAATTGCTTGCCCATGGCGCGCGTCAGGCCGAGGCGGCCGTAGTAGTTGGTCAGCCCATCCCAGCGCAGGCCAAGTCGCCGAATGGCGTGGCCGACCGCAGCCGGGTGCCCGAGACTCGCCATCGCGTCGACATCCGTGGCCAATGCCAACTCCGCCCGCTCCAATCGATCGGGCGCCATCGCCAGAACGTCATCCGTTCCGACGCGAAAGCCGAGGTAGTCCCAGCCTTCATCAAGCCGACGCACGGACGTCTTGTCGGGGTGAAAATTCAGGGCGAGGCGACCTTCGGCCAGCTCTGCGGCGGTCGTCAGCGCGGCCTTGGCCTCGTCGAGACTCAGCGCCGGCATCGCCAGATCATCGGCATAGCGCAACCACGGGATGCCGCGGCGGGTCATCTCCTGGTCCAAATCGTCCAGCACGACGTTGGACAGCAGCGGCGCGAGCACCCAGCCTTGGACAACGCCGATTCCAAGCTGGTCCGGAATGCCTGTCGTCCCGCGCCCGTGCCGCAGCCAGCACTCGAGCACTGCGATCATCCGCGCTTCCGGAACACGTTGGCTAAACTGGCGCAGAATGGCATCGTGAGGCAGGGTGTCAAAGCACTTGCGCACGTCCGCCTGGGCGAGCACGAGCGCGCCCCGCCGCACGTGTCCGAACAGGCGCACCAGCGCGTGGTGCGCGCCGCGTCCCGGGCGAAAGCCGTAGCTATCTTCCGAGAAGAATGGCTCGAACAGCGGTGTCACGAGGTCCAAAAAGGCCCGCTGTGCCACGCGATCGCGAACTGCCGCGAGGCCAATCTTGCGCTCACCCCCGTCAGGCTTGGGAATGCTGAACACAATCGGCGGCAGCGGCCGGTAGCGGTTGGTGAGCAGTTCGTCGGCCAGCTTCTGCGTCTGGCGGTCGATGTCGTCGCCGAAAGCCTTGAGCCTCACGCCGTCGACCCCTTCGCGCGCGGAGGTGCCGTCCAAGACCAGCCGATTCCAAGCCTGACGCAAGTATGCCGCGTCGCACAACCGCTCAAAAAGGCTGCCGAGCACGCCGAACGGGCCACGCGGCGCGTGTGGGATGGTCTCCACCGTGCCATGGCGGGTGATGCGCGCCTCCTGACGTAAGCGGCTCACCGGCGATGCCGACAGCTCTGCGACTGGCAGAAAGCGCGGGACCGCTGCCTCCCACCGCTCCTCGCGGCGCACGAAGGCAACCGCCTGATCGCGGCCCCGGACGGCGCGCACTGCGGCATCGCCGCCGAGGTGTTGTCCCCAAGTCTCAGCTGCTTTGGCGAAGTGACCGCCCACCAGTTCGATCGCATCTCCCGCGTGCCCAAACTCGGCCGCAGCCCAAGCCGGCGCCACGCCCCCCGCATCCGTCAGCGCGACGCAGAGCGGCGTGATCGCCGGCAACGTCGGCAATACTCGATCCCCAATCCGCGATGAACTCGGTGGTGAGAGGTACACGACGGTCCGCTCCGGCTCCACGGCCCCGAGTGTCTCCACCCACGTGCGCAGAATCTCCAACTGACACCGGTGCGTAATCGGCGGTGTGTTGCGTCCTGCGAGTTCAGCCCATACCAACCGTGGCAGTGGTCCGGGCGGCAAGGCCGGCTTGCCCGAGAGCAGCTGCCACACGGCAGGCATCGCCTGCATCGTTGCAAACAGGCGACTCAGGCGATCCAGGGAACGTCGCCCGGCTTTGAGCGATTCCGGCCATGCCTGTGCCAGGAGTTCGTGCTGGCTCAAGGCGGCTGCCAGCGTGTCCATGCCCCAGAGATCGCCGGCGTCAGGCGCCAACGCTTGAGCGAACTTCACGCCTGCGATGGCGTCCGCTTCGTCCACGCGCGCAAGCCCAAGGCGTCCCAAGCGCACAAGCAGGTTCGCCGCGGCGCGGGCGTTATCCGCAGTGTTGTTGAACCGCGCGAGGCGGACCGGGCGCCGCCGATCGCCCACGTCGAGCCACGCCGCGCTGCCGACCCGCTCGCCGCTAGCCACGAGCATAGGCTCAATCCGATCGGCGATGCCCGCACAATCGACCACCAACATCGGACGTTCGCTCCGCCACGCGCGCACAGCGAGGGCAGCGATCGCGCTCAGTCCTGGGGCAACGACGAGGTAGCGTGGCATGGGGCCTCCGAGCGCGGCATCAGCCGCCGTCAGATGTCGAAAGCGAAGTCAGGTTCCGCAGCGGCGCTCGGCTGCGCTTCGGTGCAGACCGTCTCAGCCGTTTCGGGCACGGGTAGCGCAAACGGATCGTCCATCACGCCTGAAGGCGCTGCTTCGCGTTCCGGCGCCTCCCGCAGGTCTGGCTCCGCCGTGACGTCGGGCGCCGGTCTCAGGGCCGAGGCCGCTGGTGCCACCGGCAGTCTCTCCGCCAGCGGCGCCGGCCCATAGCGCTTGCCGTGCTTGCCCCACGCCAGGATCAACTCGAAGCACGTCGCCCGGTGCTGTTCGGGTGGGTTGATCGCCTGTAGGACCAGTTCCGGCGTCGTCGCCGACAGCCACGCGTCCAGGGCGTGCGCGTCTTCACCGGGGCCCAACTCCGCAAGCGCCCAATCGAGGCCCAGCCGGCGCGCGCGGAGCTGATCCGCGTGGGTGAGGCCGTTGCGCACCACGTGCGAGCGCCCACGGACGCGCTGGAATTGCTCTGCCGTCATCTGCCGAAACCGCTCACCAAGCCAAGGGTGCCGCGTGGCCGACTCGCGCTGCTGATTCATCGTCCGGGTCGAGTCCACTGACTGCAACACGAACAGGGCAGGCTCGCTGAACATCTGGCCGTACCCTTTGGCGACAAACCCGGAGACCGCGCGGCGGAAGTACGCCTTGGCGCCAAGTTCCTCCGCGCGGGTGTTGAATCCCGCAACTGGTCCAAATTGTTCAAGAAGTTGGTCAATGACCGCCAAGCGGCCGGCCATGTCCTGACGGATCGCCGCGGCGCGGGTCCGATCGAGCACCCATGCGTCGTCGCGTTCGATCTCAACGCCGGTCATCCAACAGCGTGTACGTCCCATAATTGCCTCCTCGCATCTGCTTCAGGGCCTTGCCCAGCCGCGCCGGTCCGCACCATCCGTGCGCACGGACCGGCCGGCTGCGGCTTCTCCACGCCAAAAGTCAAACATCGGCAACAGTGAAGCTCAGGCTCCAGCTCTCGCACTCCGTGCACCAATGTTCGTCACTGTAGTCATACACCGAGCCACAGACGTCGCACCGCCAACCTGCATCGCACCGAAAGAAGCGCCCCGCGCACCGGGCGACCGGGTTGGCGTGGTTCATGGGCGATTCGTGATTGCCACACTCATCGCAGCTGTACGAAACGTAGCAATTGCACATTTCAGACCTCCTCTACGAAATTAGCGGTCCTAAATGACCAAGCACAACATTGCGCGGTATATCCGTGCAACATCCTGATGATAAAAACCCAAACCACAACCGCAAGCGAAAATTTACAACGACGTCGGTCATTCACGTGATTGTCACATTGAGCGGGAGATGCATCTAAATTCTGCCCGCACGCAGAGTGCCGACGTCGGCACTCTGCGCCGAAGCGCGACCGGAAAGAGGCACGTCTTGTGACGACTGCGGGTTGTCGCGAACAGGCGCGCCCAGCCACGGTAGCGCAGCGGCGCGATCGCGGGCGATGGAGTTGGCTTGCCTTCGGGTTGATTGGGAAGGGCGGGCGGAGGTCGGCTCAAGCCAGGAAAAATGTGGGCGAGCGCAGTTGATGTCCGATAAGATCTGTTATGTCACTCACTGGAATCGGCGACCTGATTTCCGAACTCTCGCGAGTTTGGGAAACCTGGTCGCCGGCATGAGCAACACGTTGCTCAGTTGAAGCGCTTGAAATTGTCAACGCTGGGATTTCCAGACGTTACACCGTTTGCATCACAGACGAACACGCTGATCGTGAGCGACTTTGCCATACCTTGCTCACGCGTGGCAAGTATTTTGATGATGGTAAAACCCAGTCCACTATCGTTGCGCTGCGCCGTCCACATTTCCAATTCGGCATCCGTTTCCTTCGTGATGACGGAAAAACCGTAGATCTTCCAGTACAAGATCATCTTGCCATCATACATCGCGTCCTTCTTGCCGTTGTGGACGACCGCGTCCCAATCCGGAGAAGGGGGAATGTACGACGCTGGAATCGCGTGGTCAAGCTGCGTGCTGCAGAACACGTCGCACCCAGCCGAGTTGATGTTCGTCCACTGGATGGGCGTCAACTCGTCGACCCAGCCCTTCACGAGGGCGGAATCGGCGCAGCACTGTTCGGCAGGCACAGTAGTTTTCCAGCTGTCGTAGCAAGTCATCTCCAGCTCCGCCGCGCATTGTTGCGTGTCAGCGCTGTCGATTTCCTGCGACGCCGTGTCCTGGCCAACCACGTCCGTGGAATCGTTGCCAGCATCACTGCCCGCATCGATTTCTGTGTCCGCGCCGCTCAGGTCA
>CAIYBN010000066.1 GCA_903924465.1 uncultured Myxococcales bacterium
AACAAAACAACAATGAACACATGACGTCACGCCACAAGCGGCCGCCAAAACCGCAACCGTTCCAAATGACTACGAGAGACATGGACGTGCTCGCCTCCGTGTACCGACACCGCTTCCTGACCGCCGCCCACGTCCACGCGCTGCACTTCCAAACGGCATCGCTGCGCGTGGCCCAGATTCGGCTGCAGCGGCTGTGGTCGGCGCGCTTCCTCGACCGGCTTTACATCGCGCCGGAGACGCCTGACGTGCGCGACCGCTTCGCGAGCCAGCCCCTCTACACTCTGGCACTGGGTGGAGCTCAGCGAGTCGCCGCCGCGCAAGGCGTGTCGCTGTCGCAAATTCCACACACCAAGTCCGAGAATCGACGCGGCTTTGCGCGCCTGCGCCACAACCTGGTCTTCACCGACCTGGCCGTGGCATTCGAGACGCTGGCCGCTCGTGAACCCACATGGCGCGCGACCGTTACGCGCGAAGACGTCCTGCGCCGGGCGCTGCCAGTCTGGAAGGGACGACCGTCGGCCATCGTGCCCGACGGGGCCATCACGCTGTCGCATCCAACGCTGGCCAAACCGCAGACCATCCTGGTCGAAGTTGTGCGCGCCGGTGCCCGTGCGGGCAATCGGACGGTCCAGCGCAAGCTGTTCCGCTACCGCGACGCGCTACGGGCAGGATTCTTCCGCGAGGTTCATGGCTTCGAGTGGGTCCGCACCGTTCTGTTTCTGACGCCGTCGATGGCACGCGCGAAAAATTTCGCCGTCCTCGCGCGCGACATCCCCGGCGGTGAGCGGCTATTGCGCTTCGGCGCGTACGAAACGCGGTCGAGCAATCGCCTTGCACCGACAACTTTGCTCACGGCCGAACGACTTGGCGAATCCGTCCTGCTCACGCCGACCGGCAAACTGGTGCCATTCCTACCGCCGCCTTCGAATCCTTCAACTCCTTCCCATGTATGACAAAACCAACAAACCGCCGGACATCGTCGTCGGCGAGACGGACTTCCGCGGCGCGCACCAGCGCTTCGGCATGTTCACGGCCGACCGCCTGCGCCACGTGTGGGTCATCGGCAAGACCGGCTCCGGCAAATCGACGCTGCTGCTCAACCTCATCGCCCAAGACCTGGCTGCGGGCCGTGGCGTCGGCGTGCTTGACCCGCATGGCGACCTGGCGCGCGCGGTGCTGCATCTGGTTCCAAAGTCCCGCACCAACGACGTTGCTTACATCGACCCGGCCGACAAGACCCACGCGCTCTCGTTCAACGTCTTGCGCCAAGGCGGCGCCGACGTTGAGGTATCGCTGACAGCGTCCGGGCTCATCGCGGTCTTCAAGAAGCACTGGGCCGATGTCTGGGGACCGCGCCTTGAACACATCCTTCGCAACGCGATCCTCGCTGTCGTGCCCGACTCGCGTGCGTCGCTGCTGTTCATGTACCGCTTCCTGACTGACGAGCGCTTGCGCGCCAAGCTGGCGCCTCGCATCGAAGACCCCGTCGTGCGCCATTTCTGGACCGTGGAGTTCCCCGGCTATCGGGCCGCACTCCAGGCCGAGGCGCTCTCGCCGGTGCTGAATAAGCTCGGCGCGTTCGTGACCAACCCCTTCGTGCGCCGCATCGTCGCGCAGGAAAAGTCGCGGCTCGACCTTGGCGCTTTGATTGAGGCGCGCGGCGTACTCATCGCCAATCTGTCGGTCGGCGACGTCGGTGAAGATGCCAGCCACCTGCTCGGCAGCCTACTGGTGTCCGCCGTTCAGGTCGCCGCGATGCGCCGGGAAGCTGGCGAGCCACCGTTCTTTCTCTACATCGACGAGTTCCAGCATTTCGTGACGGAGTCGCTGGCGACGATGCTGTCTGAGGCCCGCAAGTTCGGAGTCGGGTTGACGCTGTCGCACCAGTATCTCGCGCAATTGCCGCCGCGCCTGCTCGACGCGGTGCGCGGCAACGTCGGGTCGCTTGTAGTGATGCGCCTGGGCGCGGACGACGCTGCGCTGCTGGAGCGCGAGGTCAATCCGCCGTTCGAGTCACGCGACCTGGTTGCGCTGCCGTTTGGGCGCGCCGTTGCCAAGCTCACGGTCCGCGGCAGCGCGTTGCCGCCGTTTTCGGCGCGGATGCTACCGCCGGTTGCGATGCCGACCGACGGCGCAGCGCGCGTGGACGCCATCATCGAACAGTCACAACGTCGCTTCACCACACCTATTTCCGTCGTCGACAGCTTCGTTGACGGCACGTTCACCGCTCCCGACTCCTCGGTGTAACTCCACCGAGCCGCGCCCTCTGGGATTGCCGGCCTACGCACAAGGCCCGGCTCTTGGCGCACAGACCTGCCCGTCTTTCGCGCCTCGTGCGCGTGCGCCTGGGCAGGGGTCCGCGCACGCCCAGAGGGGGCGGCTCGATGTTCGAGCCTCACCCGCCGGGGTAGTTCCGTCTTCGGAATCTACTCCACGAGGCACCAGCCCTCGCAAAAACCGCTGGCATTGGAGAAAGTTACCATGCAGATCAAAATCTTGCGTCTTGGGCACAGCGCCCGCCAGGTTGAAGCCGCCGCCGGAATTACCGTCGGCGAAGTGCTTGACCAAGCAGACCTTCCGAGCCAGGGCCACGCGATTTCCGTCAACGGCCTTGGCGCGTCCACCACGACGGGCGTGGCCGATGGCGACGTCATCACGCTGGTTCCCAAGGTCGAAGGCGGCGCGCACCACGCCTGATTTCCAACCCGTTCACCCGCTCAGCCGTCTCCCGTCAAACGG
>CAIYBN010000067.1 GCA_903924465.1 uncultured Myxococcales bacterium
CGCTTACCAACGCCGTCACCGACCACGCAGGCCGTGGACGGCTGCGAGGGTGCAAGTGACTGGTTTTGCTGGGAGAGACAACTACGCGGGATGGGGGATTCTAATTGTCGCGCTGTGCGACGTGTAATTGTCGCGCGGCAGAAGGTCATTTGGGCAGGCGTCACGGCCATCAACATGGCGCCGCAATTCCGCAAGGGCGGCGATGTGTCGATGGCGTACAGCTTCTACGGCGTGTTGCTGTTCGGCATGGGCCGCTTGCGCTTGTCGGAAACGTACAGCGCGAAGGCCGTCGTGCTGGCGCAACGCGCGGGCGATCCGGTGGCAGAAGCGATTGCGCGGATGCGCTTGGGCACTGCAGTGCAGTTTGGCAACGATCTGGTACGCGGGCAGAAGCTGCTGGGCGAGGCGGTCGAGCAGTTCAGGGCGATCGGCGAGATGTGGGAGTCGCAAACCTGCCTGATGCTCCACGCGACCGGCTATTTCATGATGGGTGAGTTTCGTCAGGCGGAAGTCATCTACGACGAGATGGGCCGTCACGGCGCGGAACTGCACATGGTGATGCACCAAGGCTGGCACCAGGCCTGGGCGCCGTTCTGCCGCTATCTGCTGGGCGACCTCGACGCCGAGTCGACACAGCGCGCGCTGGACCTGGCGATTGAGCTGTCCGCCGGTGCGAAGGACGTGGCCAACACGGTCGCGGCACTACAGCACATGGCGAATCTCGCAGTGCGGGAAGGTCAGGTGGAACGCGCCGCTGAGCTGGCGGTGCGCACGCATGCGGCGGTGTCCCACTACCTGGTGCTCGTGCCCTTCCTGCAGCGGGCGCGGCTGGATGCTGCGGAGGCCGCCTTGTTCGCCCTGGAACAGGGCGCCGTGAGCGTGCCCGCGCGAACGCTCCGCCGCATCGTCCGGCATGGCTATCGCGTCGGTGGCGTCATCGGCCACATGTACCCGTTCCTGAAAGGGCCCAGCATGCGGATCCACGCGCGGTTTGTCGCACTCAACCAGGGCGAGCAGCACGCGGCACCGTTGTTCCGTGACGCGATCGCGGTGGCGGAATCGACACCCAACCGTTGGGAGACGGCGCAAGTCTGGTACGACGCGGCGATGTGCCTGCCGTCGACCCGTACGACGTCGAAGGCGGAAGCGCGCAAGCGTTTCGAGGCCATGGGCGCGGTGGCTGAGTTGCGACGAATGACGCGCGAGATGCCGGAATAGCCGGATTTCAGGCCGTCAGGCGCTGTTGGGGTTGTGACAAAATGAGTCGATCGATCGCAAATTTGTGTCGCCGTGCGTATCGCCGCAGGCGGGCGCACCTGGCGACCCAACCAACAAGCCAAGATAGGTAAGACATTCTGTCACAGGCACCTAGAGACGCGACCAGTTATCCTACATCCCGCCATAACCCAGCGAGTACATAGCAGTTATTGATCACGATGTGCCTCCGCAGGTCGAAGTTGTTCTTCACCAGCCCGCGGAAGCGCGCGCGCACGCCTTGCGTTCGGCCG
>CAIYBN010000068.1 GCA_903924465.1 uncultured Myxococcales bacterium
CACTGGAGGCCGGTCTGGCGTGACGACGGCGAGACGGAGCGGTGCGACACATTCGACGTGGCGGCTTGGCCCCAGTTCGAAATGCTTCTGAAAGCCGCAATTTCTGGCGGATTTGTTGCGGCCAACAAGCACGGGGTGCCACATCTCGCCGGTGACGGTTACCCGCAGCGTGTTTGGGCATGGATCGGCGACACTTTGCACGAGGCGCGTTATACGCAAAACCGCGTCTATCATGCGTTCCCGATCACGCGCGAAGAGTGCCGGCCGACGGATCAAGGCGACCGCCTCGCGAATGCGCCGAGGTGGCGGCCATGAACGTGAATCTGCGAAACATTGAGCGTGTCAGCGTACCGCAGGAGATCGACGTCACTGAACGCGAGACGTGGACCAGAATGGAATGGCGTCTCGGAGCTAAGTCCGCGACTCGGCTTGAACGAGATGGCTCGGAGCAGCAGACGATAGCGGCACCGACCTCGGTGATTGCAACGTGGCTTCTAGAGAACTGGTGGAGTCTGCTCTACGAACTGGCGCCGAGCGACGTAGAAGGATCAGCGCCGGACTGGCGAAGCCTTGACGCGGTCGGCGGAGCATGGCGCCACCGGCATAGTGTTCGAACCGCGGACTCGTCGTTGCGTCTTCCCGACTTGCGTGTCTTCAGCAATGGGCCAACTGTAACATGGTGTCTCGTGCCGGACGCGAATGCACAAGTTGGTACGCGCTACCTCGACCAGGCGAACGTGACGACACCTCGCGCCGATGCAATTACGTCGCTCGGCCAAGTCATCCGGTGGACGCTGGACGCTCTCCGTGACACTGACACGGAGATTGCGCGGTGGCTGCGTTCGCGCTGGACCGCACTCCAGAATTCGAATCAAGAAGCAGCTGAGGCCGAGTTCTGCCGAGCCGCCGGACGCCTTGGATTGGACCCGTACGATACAGGACAATGGCCAATCGGCGTCGCCGACTGGATGGCGTCGGCACCGTCCGGCACGCTTGACTCAGCGTTCTCAGTTGACCTTCTCGGATTCGGACGAGATATTGACGATCTTCCCAGCGTTGACCGCGCTCTCCGCGCGCTGATGGCTCGTCATCACCTTGAAGCGCACGAAGTTCCCGCGGCGGTCCGGGACGGCCTGGACGGGGCAGCGAACACCCCGGCTTTTGCGTTAGGGTACCAGCGCGCCGAGCGGCTTCGGCGGAACGCCAGAATGGATGCCGAGAGTCCCCTGACAGACCTCGCGTTGCCGCTTCACAACGCAGCAGCCGTCGTTTTCCGCAGCCAGACTGTCAATTTCAACGCGCCGCTGAGTGCGATTGGCGGCTGGCACGAAAACTCATTGCGGGTGCTTACTCCACGAGAGCCGAAGGGGCGTCATCGTTCTCGATTCAGCATTGCCCGCGGCGTCTATCTTACGCTGTGGGGTGGTTTCAACGGCCCCCGTCTGGCGACCGATGCCAAAGACCGAGATCAGCAGGCTGCTCGAGCTTTCGCTGCAGAGTTACTGGCTCCTCGACAGGCGCTCGTGAGGCGAGTTGACGCCTTGCGCCACACGATGCCCATTGATGATAGGTACGCATGCGTCGCGGCCGATTATCACGTCGCCGTCGACGTCGTTCGCCGTCAGGTGGAGAACGCTCGTGCGGGACGCTAATTCGTGGCCAGCACGCGCCGGTGAAAAGTAGCGTCAACCGTCTGTCGACGCCGCCGTGTCGCCTCATCGAATCAAACTCGGTCCCGCTCCGTTTACGTCTCGCTGCCGCATTGGCTCGGTGCGTTGACACCGAGGCTGGCAGACGATTAGATGGCGCCGGACTCGACGACGCGGGGGCAGCTTGTCAACATTGAACGAAGAGCGAATCAGCATTCAGCCCGAAGTTGGCATGTACGCCGCGTTCGCTCGCCTCAACTACAAGCCGTGGTTCGCCCTTGGCGAGTTCGTTGATAACGCCCTGCAAAGCTACCTCGATCACACGTCCGAGCTGGC
>CAIYBN010000069.1 GCA_903924465.1 uncultured Myxococcales bacterium
GACAACGCGTTCCAGTTTCTCTCCGGCGGCGGCGCAAACTGCCCGAACGGCTCTTTTGGTCCGCTGGGCGCCATGCACATCGTCATCCTGACCGACGGTCCGGACACCTGCGTGGACAGCGACGAGTTCAGCTACATGTCGTTGAAGAACGCCGACACGTCGGGCAAGTGCCGCACCAAATGCGCGACGTCGGACGTGAAGTGGCGGGAATTGCTGGTCAAAATGGCCAAGCTCAAGTATCCGATCCACGTGCACTTTGTGCAGTTCCAGGCGCCGGGTTATCTGGAGCCGGATCCGCGGATGATCGAGATGGCGTGCCGCACCGATGGCACGTACCAGTTCATCAACTCGGAGAACTTCAACAAGTCCTCGCCGGGCGACTTCTCCAACGCGCTCAATCGGGCGATCACGCGGGTTCGCAACGGCCTGTCGGGCACGTGGCGCATTGGCTACAAGTGGATGTCGATCGCCACGGAATCGGAATTCCCGAAGGGCGCACTTCGCGCGGTCGACGGCGATTTCCTGTTCACGGACAGCAAGTTCGCCAGCCTCGACCCGGCGATTCACGATCTCGATCCACTCTCCTGGCGCTTCACGCTCAACGGCTCCGAAGATCGCCGCGCGGTGATGCGCATCCCGTGCGTGGCGGACGCGGACTGCGGCGGCACGGACAGCTGCGGCGCGAACCACTGCGATGAAGGCGGCATCTGCCGCAACGTTCAGGCGCCCAACGGCGAACCCTGCGGCGCGAATGGCACTTGCCGCAACGGCACTTGCACGCCCGGTCAGAAATGCGTCGACGCAATCAAGCCCTGAGACACAGCTCCAGGTCCAAGCGCGAGACGCGCCACGGCCAAACGGTGTTCTGAACGACAGTGCGTAAGCCCGCTACGGCCGGCAAGCGAGAGACAGGATGGAGGAGAAGATGGACCTCAAACGCAGCCAGTTGGCATGGGCGCCTCAGTTTGTGCTGGGTCGCGCCGGGCTTTGCTTGGCCGTTCTGGCGTTGGCGACCGCGGTGCCCGTGTCCGCGTGGGCGGAAGATGCGAAGGCCGACCAGACCTACAACGGCAACCAGCCGATCGATCAGGAGCTGGACAAGTACTGGAACGCCGAGCAGAAAGTGCCGTCGTTGCAGAACCCGATGTACGAGCGCAAGGGCGGTCTTGAAGCCGCGCTGCACTTTGGCGTCGTGCCCAACGACTCGTTCTACTTTCCCAAAGCGGTGGGCGGCAATCTCGGGTACTTCTTTACCGACACGCTGGCCGTCGAGTTCGGCTTCTCCTATTTGATGAACAGCAACAGCGACTTGCAGGCGTTCTTGACGGCTGTGCCCGGCGGCAAGACGGGCCCCACCGATCTGACCAAGGGGGCGAAAAAAGCGCCGCAGATGAACTGGATGAGCTCGGCGGACATCGCTTGGGCGCCGCTCCACGGCAAGTTCGGCATCTTTGCTTCCAAGCTCAGCAATTTCGACCTCGGCTTTGTCGCAGGCGTTGGCGTCATCGGCGTGAATGTCGACACGTCGAACGACGGCGACACTGCGCCTGTTTCGGCGACGAAAGTGGGCGGGCACTGGGGTGCCACGCTGCGCTTCTACCTGACCCGCTGGCTGAATATCCGTACGGATTATCGGCAGTTCCTGTACTTTCCTGATCAAGGCAAGCCGTTCCTGGCGCCGGTTGAGTTCACCCTCGGCCTGGCGTTCCTGACCAAGTAGTGCGCGCTGCGGTCACGCCGTAGCTTCCGCCGTTCGCGACACCCTGTCTGATAGAGGTCCTGATGCGCCTCCCGCTGATTCTCAAGTCCTGGCAGTCCCCGCTTCTGGCCGCGTCGTGCGCGCTGGTTGCGACTGCCGCGCCCGCCTTTGCCGCAGACCCGCCCGCGGCAGAACCCGCGCCCGCAGCGCCAGAGGCCTCTGCGCCGGCGCCGGTTCCTGAAGCGGCTCCGGCTGAAGCCAAGCCCGCCAAGGCCGACGCGGTCCCTGACGTGGGTGCCAGCGTGGAAAGCGCGTATGGCATTTCCGACGACAGCGTGCCGCCCGGTAGCCGTCTGGATTGGGCCGCGCGCCGCGAAATCCGCGTCATCCAGAAGCGCGCGATTTTGAAAGAAGGTCGCCATGGCTTGTCGCTCTCTCTCGGCGTCGTGCCGAACGACGACTTCTTTGCGTACGTGGCGATGGGCCTGGGCTACCAGTACTACTTCTCCGAGGACTTTGCGTTGCGCATTCGCGCCAATTACACACAGCCGCAGCAGACCTCCTTGCAGTCCAGCCTGACGGCGTCACGTCCCGAAGGCCCCGGCCTGGAAGTGCGCCTGCCGCAAACGCTGCTCGGCTACGCGCTGGCCGGTCTCGACTGGAATCTGATGCACGGCAAGTTCGGCTTCTTTACCACGCGGCTCATCGAATTCGACCTGTCGTTGAACTTCGGCGTGGGCGCGGTGATGACCAAAATCGTCGACCAGGGCAAGGAAAATGCGCCTGTGTACGCGCCGGATCCTGCCGGCAATGTCGGCGCGACGCTGCAGCTTTACCTCTCCGACCGTCTGGCGCTGGGCATCGACTACACGCAGCTTTTCTATCCGAAGCTCAAGGACCTGTTCAACGTGGCCAATTTGCAGCCAGCCGGTCACCCCGGTGCCGGCGGCGTGTCGCACCCGTTGGCGGCGACCGTCACGCTGACGTGGTTCACCGCGGGATTGCAGTAGACCGATTTTCGACGTGAAGTCGCAACGATTTTGAGCTGTCCGCATCGCGGCAGCCCGTGACAGACAGCCCTGGACAACACTCAGTCCGTCCAAGACAAAGGGAGCCGAGCCGTGAAGCCACTCGCCCAGAAGATGTTCCAAGTCCGCGCGTTTCGCCGCCTGTTGGCGACCGGAACGGCCACGATCGCGCTGCTCCTGCCAGCCGCTCACGCGTTTGCCATCTCGACGCAGGACGTCGTGACCCTCGTTGGGTTGGACATTCCGGATGAGCAAATCATCAAGAAGATCCAGAAGGATGGCGCGCCGTTCAATCTGAAGCCTTCGGATATCGTGGACCTGAAGAAGAAGGGCGTGTCGGAGAAGGTCATCCGCGCGATGCTGCAAAATGGCAAGGCGGAAGTGCCGGCGACGACGGCGGCGGGCAAGGCCAAGGAAAAGGAAAAGCGCGAGTTGTCGGCGGCCGAGCAGGCGGCCGAAGAGGCGCAAATCAAGGAAGAGTCCGTGCGTCTGGCCGAGGAAGAGCGCAAGCGTCAAGACGCCGTGCGCCGCGCGTTCGCGTCCAAGGTGTTGAATCAGGGTCAGGCTTACGCCAACAGCGGTGAATTCGTCAAAGCGATTCAGGTGTTCAACAAATTCATCGAAGACGGTCCGGGCGGCGTGCCGTTCCCACCGGACAGCCAGGAAGTGTATGTGGCGAAATATGGCATCGCCAATGCGCTCGCGCGCGCAGGGCTGATGCAGTCGGCCGCGAACTTGCTGCTCGAAGTGGTGCGCGCCGGCTCCGACAAGATGTTCTTCGTCCAGGCCTTTGGCCAGCTGCGCGATCTGCGCCGCAAGATCAACTACCGTCCGCCGGAATTGGAGGATCTGACCAAGTTCAGCGTTTCAGGCGCGGATGAAGCTTTCCAAAGCAACTTCAACTACTTCGTCGGCGAGTTTCTGCACGATTTCGGCCTGTCGGCGGATTCCAAGCCCTATTTGGAGAAGGTCGCGTCCAAGTCGGAAGATTATGGCCGTGCGCAGTACCTTTTGGGCCTGATTGCGTTCGAAGATGAATCCATGGGCAAAGCAGAGATGGTCAAGGCTGCGAGTCAGGCGTTCCAGCAGGCCGTGATTGCCGGTGAAACACAGGGTGCTGCCGGTCAGCCGGTGGTTGACCTGGCGTATCTGGCTCTTGCGCGATTGGCCTATGAATTTGAGCAGTTTGACGCGGCGATCTACTACTACAAGAAGATCTCCAAGAACTCGCCGAAGCTGGCCAGCGCTTTCTACGAAGCCGGCTGGACCTATTTCCTGAAGAACGACACCTCGCGCGCGCTGGGCACGTTCCATGCGCTGCATTCGCCGTTCTTTGCCCATCAGTTCTATCCGGAGCTGTGGGTGCTGGAAGCGACGAGCTTTGTGAATCTTTGCCAGGCGGATCACGCCGAAGCCGCGATGAACATGTTCGCGCAGGAAGTGCTCGTGCTGGCGCCGCCGCTGCGCGATTTCCTGAAGAAGAACAAGCGTCCCGAGGATTTCTACGCTTCGTTCATCGAGTCCGTGAACAAGAAGAGCGCGTCGTCGCTGCCGCGGCGTTTACAGTCGCCGGTGCTGAGCAATGTGGAATTCTTCAATCTGTACCAGACGATCAAGCAGATCGACAAGGAAGAAGGGCTCATCAAGGCGAACTTGACGCCGCTCGGCGCGTTTGGCCAGGACCTGTTGGCGCGCTTGGGCCAGTTGAAGAACGAGCGCATTTCCGAAGCCGGCGTGGTCATCCAGAAGACGCTGCGGCAGACGGAGAAGGACATCGGCACGTACCAGGACAAGCTGGACCAGTTGAAGGTCGACCTGGAAGAGCTGAAGTTGGTCAAGATCGAAGGCGAAATCAAGGGCGAAAAGACCACGGCGGACGCGAACGTTGCGACGCAAGGCACGTTGGCCATTGCTGGCTCCGATGCCATGGTTTGGCCATTTGAAGGTGAGTTTTGGAAGGATGAAATCGGCGCCTACCGCGCGTTTGTCAAAGAGCAGTGCTCCGCGATGAACCGCTAGTCGGTCGCGAGCGCCCGGTGACGTGCACGCCCCAGGGCTGTCTGCCCATGCGGCAATCTCTAGAGGTTACCAGATGTTGAAGCTTGAGAAGAAAGTCCTGCGGGCCGTGGCCATTTTGTCCGCAATGGCTGTTGCCGCGCCGGCGGCGCTGGCCCAGGAAGAAGAGACGCAGCTCGAGGCCGAGGCCGGAGCCGCGAGCAAGAAGGTCGAGAAGAAGACCTCGCTGGTGGAAGAAGCCAAGCCGACGCCCGAGCAGACCAAGAAGAAGGCGGAGGACGATTCGCTGAAGAAAGGCGAGTTTGACTACGAGCGCATGGAGTCGCTGGGTCTGACCCAGAAGGAGCGCGACCTGCAGCGCAAGAAGATCGAAGCGCTGCAGAGCATGATCAAGACCATCACGGGCATGATCGAGCGCAATCCGCGCCAGGATGAGGTCGCGGACCTGTATTTCCGTTTGGCGGAGTCCTACTGGGAAATTTCGCACTACACGTACTTGGCGCAGATGGCGGAGTTCAACAAAGCCGTGGACGCGTGGGAAAAGTCGCCGGAAGCGCACCGCCCGCCGCGGCCGACGCCGCCGGTGGAGAACTACCAGCAGTCGCTGACGTGGTACGAGAAGATCCTGCAACAGCAGCCGAATTACAAGCGCATGTCGGAAGTGCTGTATCGCCTCGGCAAAGCCGCGCTCCAGCAGGGCAAAGCGCTGGGCGACAAGGTGCTGTCGAACAAGGGCGTGCAATACCTGAACAAGCTGGTGCAGAACTACCAGCAGTCGCAGTACATCGCCAACACGCACCTGGCGCTGGCGGAACACTTTTTTGAGGCGAACAACCTGACGCTCGCCAAGATGAACTACGAGAAGATTACGCAAAACTACAAGACCGCGCCGATGTACAACTACGCGCTCTACAAGCTCGGCTGGGTGTACTACAACTTGCGGGAATTCCGTCGTACAATCGAGACGTTCCAGCAGGTGGTCAAGGAGATTGGCGCCGACAAGGCGGCGGGCAAGATCGAATTCCGCGATCAAGCGCTGAAGGATCTGGTTCAGGCGTTTGGCGAGTTGGACCATGGCTGGCCGGAAGCCAAGGAGTACTTCAGCTCGGTGGAAGGCGAGAAGGGCATGTGGCTGCGGTTGGAGAAGCTGACCGAAATCTACATCGCGACCGACAAGGATGAGAACGCGATCGAGTTGCTGCACCACTTCATCGAGAACAAGCCGACGGACAAGCGCTGCGTCGATTGGCACGAGCAGATCATCGATGTGCGCAAGAAGATCGGCAACTTCCCGGACATCGAGAAGGCTGTGCGCGAGTTCTTGGCGTTCACCGACGATCGCACGAGCCCGTGGATTGCCGCGAACAAGGGCAACGCCGAGCCGCTGGACAAGGCGCAGAAGATGGGCGAAACGCTGCTGCTCTACGTGGCCAATCACCACCATCAGGCGGCGCAGAAGATCGAGGAAGAGTCGAAGGAGCCGGAGCGCGCCAAGCCCGAGTACGCGGCGGCCGCGAGCGACTACAAAGAGTTCGTGCGGCGCTATCCGACCTCGAAGAAGGCATACATCGTCAACTTCTACTACGCGGAAATCCTGTTCGATCAGTTGAAGGACTACGAGGGCGCGCGGCAGCAGTACAAGCGCGTGATCGAGCTGGACACGGCCGGCGAATACGTGGAAGACGCGGCGTTGGGCTTGCTGTACGCGGTGGAAGAGCTGATGCGCCACACGCACGTCTGCCTGGAGAACGACAAGTGGGTGGAAAAGGCCACGTGC
Organism: uncultured Myxococcales bacterium; assembly: GCA_903924465.1. GTDB lineage: Bacteria > Myxococcota_A > UBA9042 > UBA9042 > UBA9042 > CAIYBN01. The sequence continues at coordinate 6,521 of CAIYBN010000069.1, forward strand.
CCGTCGCTGGTGCCGGACAATATCCGCGCGGACGACAAGGGCGTGAAGGTCACGAAGGTCAAGAAGGAACCGAAGACCGAGGCGGAGATTCGCGAGGCGGGCACGCCCAAGCGCGCCGAGCCGCTGCACGAACTGGAAGTGGACTACGTCAAGGGCGCGGACACCTACGTCAACCTGATGGAACAGCTCAAGGCCAAGGGCAAGCTGGGTCAACGCGGTCAGAAAGTGCCTGAGATCATGTATCTGGCGGCGTCGACCTATTACGACCGCGGCCAGTACGATGAGGCCATCAAGCGCTTTGAGCAGGTCCACAACTTCAAGCCGGAGTCCAAGACGGCGGAAATTGCGGTCAAGACGCTCATCGACATCTACGCCCGGCAGAAGAACTGGGTCGCGATTGAAGAGTGGTCGCGCAAGATGCTGGCGCGCAAAGCCCGCATCGTGCTGGAGACGGCGGACCTGCGGAAGTACATCGTTGTGGCGATGGCGGAACAGGCGCGCGAGCTGGCGGAGAAGAAGAACTTTGACGGTGCGCACGCCAAGTACGACACGATTCTCAAGGAATTCCGCAAGGATGAGCCGGAACTCGCGGCGCATTCGATGTACTACAAGGCGATTCTGTACGAAGAGCAGAAGGAAGACCTGACGGCGATCAAACAGTACGAGACGCTGATCAAGGAATTCCCGAAAGCCAAGGTGACGCCGGAAGCGATGTTCGCGATTGGTCTGGTCTACGAACAGATGACGCAGTTCCGCGATGCCGCTGACGCGTTCCTGAACATGGCCAAGCTGCGCGACAACGCGGACGCGGCGCAGGCGCTGATCAATGCGGGTGCGATCCTGAACGCGCTGCAGAACTACAAGGAATCGGCCGCGGCGTATGACAAGTTCATCAGCGTGGCCGGATCCTTGAAGCCGGACGGCGCGAAAGACACGGCGCGGGCGGTGGAGCTGAAAGCGGCGATCCCGGACGCCGAGATGGAGAAGGCGCACGTGCTGGAGAAAATGGGCGCGGACGGCGCCAAGGCGGCGGCGGCGCAGTATCAAGCTGTGGCGACCAAATACGGTGCGGCGCGGCCGGATCTGGCGGTGGAATCGCTCGGTCGTCGCGTGGAAGCGCTGCGGTTGGACAATGCCGCCAAGAACCGCAAGGACGTTGTGAAAGCGGCGGATGCGGCGGTCAAGGCCTATGGGGCGAAGGATGGCACCAAAGGCCGCGCGCCGTACTTCTACGGCCAAGCGGTCTTCCACAAAGCCGAATACGACTTTGACGACTTTGACGCGGTGACGCTGAAGACCGTCAAGAAGATGTCGCAACTCGGTGGCGTGCTGCAGAAAAAGGCGGAACTGCTGAAGAAAGCTGAGAAGAACTACCACGAGGTCATGGACGCCACGCTGCCGACCAATGGTCGTGCCTGGGCGGCGGCTTCGGCGTATCGCGTGGGTCTGCTGTACTTCAAGTTCAAGGAAGACCTGTTCAATGCGCCAATTCCGCCGGAGGTGAAGGCCAACCCGGATCTGGAAGATAAGTACCGGCAGGAAATCGAAAAACTGGCCGTGCCGATTGAAGAGCAGGCGCTCGCCGGCCTGAATTTCGCACTGACGTTGGCGCACAACGCGGGCGTGTACAACAAGTGGTCCAAGGAAGCGGGCGAGAAGGCCGCGGAAGTGAACCACAACGCGTTCCCGACCATCGAGAAGGATCCGAACCTGCCCAAGGCGACGACGGCGGTGAAATCGGACAAAGCGACGGATGCGGCGACTTCGGCAGCGTTTGTGACGTCTGTGCGGCGCGGCAAGTTGACGGCGTCCTATAAGCCCAAGGCGGAAGCGCCCGCGCCCAAGTAGTCCTGAACTTCTGCACCTGAGAGCCCGACAGCCGCCGCATGGCTGGCGCTGCCGGCACCGCGAGGAACCTGATGAAGCTGACTTTGACGACCCAGACTTTGATTGCGCAGATGACCCTGACCGCGGCGATCAGCCTGACCGGCGTGACGCCCGTGCTCGCTGCCGATGGCCAGGACCACTTGCCGAGTCTCTCGGTGGAAGTGGAATCCGCCATGCGCGCGGGTCTTGCCGCGGCGTTGCGTAAGCTGCCCAAGTGCAATCCCTACCAGATGCTGGAAAACGGCGAATGCTGCAATCCAGGCTTTGTTTCGCTGGGCAAGGAATGCGCGCGGATCGCGCCTCCGGCGTGCGCGAGCGTGGCGATCGATGCGCCTGAGTCGTGCGCCATCACGCGTTGCGCGCGGTTCTCGCGCTCGGTGGAAAAGGAAGTGCCGGCGCTGGACGATGCGGGCCAGCCGATTGCCGGCAAGATGGAAAAGAAGAGCGAGGACGTGCCGTGTGAGCCGTGGGTCGGCGGCAAGCGCGATCTGACCTGCGAGCAGGACACCTACGAATGCAAGCCGGAAGAGCTGAAGGCCGGCCCGCCGCGCTGGTGCGGTGACTGGATGAAAGAGCAGGCTGCACTGCCGTCCGCTGACGCCACGCCTGCGCCAGTCGAAAAGAGTTACGTGCGCTGCACGGCGGGTTCGAGCGGCTGCTTCTTGCAGGAGCGCGAGTGCACCGGCAAGGAACTGCTGGAGAACAAGTCGGAAGGTGCCGGGCCCTGCAAGGTGGGCGAATACATCGACACGGCCAGCGGTCAGTGCTCGACGTACAAATGCCCGGCGATTTGCCAGACCGCCGACGGCCGCTGCGCGAAGTGTGGTCCGGACTACGCCGGTGCCGCCGTTGAATTCCAGAAGGCCGTGACGGGCGAGCCGCGGTTCTATGAGGGCTATTTCAATCTCGGCATGGCCCTGGAGCGGCAGGGCAAATGGAAAGACGCCGTCGCGGTTTATGAAAAGGCGAAGGCCATTGCGCCGCAGGACGACCACGAAAAGAGCCTGCAGTTTTCGGCGCAAGCCTACATCGCGCGGGCGAGCTTGGCCGAATCGCGGCGCGCGTTGGAAGCGGGCGACAAGCAGCGGGCGAGCCAATTGGCGGAACAGGCGAAAAGTGTGTGTGAATCGATTCGCGGCCAGGATCCGGACAACACGGTGGCCAACGTGACGCTGGCGATTTACTACCTGGACCAGGACAATCTGGATCTGGCCGAACAATTTGTGCGTACAGCTTTGCGCGCCAATCGCGAGGACACGATCGCGCTGAACATTCGCGGCTTGATCAAGCTGCGTCAGGGCAACAACGACATCGCGCGGTGGATTCTGGAGGACAAAGTGCTGGCGCTCGATCCGGCCAATCCGGAAGCGCTGGCGAATCTGGGTCTTGCCTACGTGCGACTGGGCGATCTGCCCAAGGCAGTCGTGGCCTTTGACCGCGCGGTCAAGCTCAATCCGAACGCCGCGAGCGCGCGCCTCAACCTGGGCGCGATTTACCTCGACTACCTCAACTACCGCGATGCTGAGAAGCAGTATAAGGCCGCGCTGGCGCTTGAACCGGACAATTTGGAAGCGCTGACCGGTTACGCGCTGTCGCTGGAAGGCAAGCGCGAGCCGAAGAAGGCCGCTGAGATTTATGAGAAAGTGCTCGTCAAGGATCCAACGCGTTCGGCGATCCTGGTGCGGCTTGCGCTCATCTACAACAACCAGCCGTTCAACGACGGCAAGAAGGCAATCGAGTACTGGAAGCGCTACATCCGGGACGCGAACCTGCCCAAGGCGGACGAGGTCAAGCCGCAGCTGGACGCGGCGCGCGCCGATTTGAAGAAGTACGAGAAGGCGCCAAAGAAGATGACGCCGGACTATGCCAAGCTCAAGGCGGCGGCAATCGCCAATGAGGCTGCGTTGGCGTTGAAATGGAAGAACTCGATCGCGATCGAAAGCCGCGTGCAGGCGATCGAGCAGGGCATGATGCTCGAGCAGCAGGCCAAGGACCCGAACAACAAGCCGCAAGAGCCGGCACCTGCGCCCAAGGCGCCGTAGAATTCGTTTGCGTCGCCCGCGTGGCACGCTAGACTGAGCCCGCCAACTTGGAGACCGACATGGCCAGCAAGAACCAGAAAATCGCCGCCTTTACCTTGGTCCTCGCTGGCCTGATGCCGGCCGCGGCGGCGTTTGCCGACGACAAGGCGAAGTTTTACGACTTCAGCGACCAGCTGATCGACGGCGAAATCAAGAAGCCGACGACGCTGTACATGGAATCGCGGCAGCGCGCGCGGTTCGACAAGCTGCTCAAGCTCAAGAAGTCGTTTCGGCCGACGCTGATTGAGTCCGCCAAAGAGCGCACGCTCAAATAGCGCACCGGGCGACGATTGCGCGGCGCGGCAGCAGACCTTTTGCCCCGCACGATCGTCAGATCTCCTCAGCCTGGGCTTTTTCGCAGCCCAATCGAGGAGGAAATCATGAAGAAATGTTGCGTTGCTTTCGTGCTGTTGGCCGCGACCTGTGCTTTTGGCGCCGATCGCGAGTCCGCGCGGTTCATCGAGTTCACCGGAACGGTTGTCGATGGGCACGTCGCTCGACCCGCCGCACTTTGGATGGAAAGCCATCAGCGGGCCCGTTTTGACCGATTGTTGTCGCTGAGGAAGTCCATGCGCGCCGCACTGACCGCGTCCGTCGAGGACCCGACGCTGCGCTAGGCGCCGGTGCGGCGACCGGTCCGCGTGCGCAGGTCGGGAAGTGGCCGGGTCGCGGTGTGCAACAAACGCTTGCCCGCTGAGGCAGATCTTCGTTAGAGTGTAGCGTTCGACTGTCGGCATCCGCTGACAGCCAGTCGGACGATTGACACGTGTGACTGCATGGCGCGCCTGAGCGCGTCGTGCCTGGACAGGAAGATCCGCCATCTGCGACGCCTCAGGCAATGCGCCCGGGCTTTGCAGACAACAGCGCGCCCGAGCGAGAAGGCCAAAGCGATGACCCACCCATTCCGTTCCGCCCTGCGATTTGTGTTCGTGAGCGCCCTTGCCAGCGTTGTCGCATTTGGCTGCTCGTCGAACAACGGCGGCAACAACACGAACACGAACACGAATACGAACACCAACAAGGGCAACTGCGGCACCAGCGGCAGCATCGGCATTGATTGCACGCCGGTGATCAAGGTCGCGGACAACATGGGCACGGTGTCCAACAAGGCCACCAAGGTCATCAGCACCGGCAATGGCGCGACACAGACCTTGGAATTTCAGGTGTTGAACAACGGCAACAGCCCGTTGGTCTTCAACGGCGTGACCCTGGACTACACACCGCTGCCCGGCGACGCGACCTCGCCCGCGCTGGCGTGCTTTGGCCCCGACGGCTCGACGCCGTGCGCGACGACCAAATGGCCGGATGTGGCGCAGACCGGCGGCACGGGCGCCACGAGCGTCAAGATCAGTATTCGCTATACCAAGCCCGCGGACGACGCCAAGCGGACGGCGCACCTGCACATCCTGACCAACGACGCGTCGACGCCGAATCCGATTCCGGATTTCGTCATCAACATCAACACCGCGTCGGGCGTGCCGAAGATCGTCGTGGATGCGGAAGTCGACATGGGCTTTGTCAAAGCGCCTGCGACCAGCGCGCAGACCTTTACGATCAAGAACCTGGGCACCGCGGACCTGATCATCGCGGACATCGACGCCACGGCGCTGGACGACTCGTTCACGCTGGTCATCGACGGCGCGGAATACCAGACGACGGCCATGATTCACGTCAATCCGCAGATCGACCTGACGCCTGGTTCGACCAAGGATGTGCAGATTGTCTACAAGGGCAAGGACGACAACGCCCGCAATGGCGACATCATCCTGCACACCAACGATCCGTCGCTGACGGCGGAAGGTGGCCCGGGCTGGAAACGCGTGGGCGTGAAAGTGAACTCGACGGGGCCGTGCTTGAAGGTGATTCCGACGGAAGTCGTCTTCGGCGGCTCCAAGGTCGGCGCGGTCGCGACGCAGAAAGTGACGCTGAAGGCTTGCGGCGATGAAGCCGTGAAGGTGACCGGTCTGGCGTTTGACGACAAAGGCGCGGGCAACTTTGCCATCGACTTCACGTCCATCGCCGCGACCGGTGGCAAGGCGCCTTCGGATACCGCGCCGCTCATCATCGACAAGAACGCGCAAGCGACGTTCAACGTGACCTACACGCCAGCGGCTCCGGCCGAGAAGGCAGCGGATGGCAGCCCCGTGCTGGATACTGCGACGCTGGTCGTGTCCGCGCCGGAGTCGCCGAACACGCCGGTGAACGTGCTGCTCTCCGGTTTTGGTTCGACGGGCGATTGCCCGACTGCGGTCGTGCAGGTGCTGGAAGGCGACGCCGTGGTGCCGCAGACCGTGCTGCATTTGGACGGTAGCCAGAGCTACGCGACGGGCAACACAATTGCCAGCTACAAGTGGACCGTGACGCAGCCGGCTGGCTCGGTGTCGAAGTACACGCCGACCGATACCGCCAAGCTGGTCACGTTTACGCCGAACGTCGCGGGCGAATACACGTTCTGCCTGTCCGTGACCGACGATCAGGGCAAGGCCAGCTGTGCGCCCGCGTGCCATCTGGTCAAGGTGCTGCCGGACCAGGCGATTCACGTCGAGCTGATTTGGGATACGCCGCTCGACAAGGATCAGTCGGATGAAGGCCCCGGCGTGGGCTCGGACCTCGACCTGCACTTTGCCCATCCGTACGCGGCGACTTCTTATGATCTCGACGGCGATGGCACGCCCGATCCTTGGTTCGCCGATCAGTACGACTGCTACTGGTTCACCTGCGGCAGCGGCAAAGTGCTGGAATGGGGCAGCTACGATCCGAATATCGACGACAATCCGCACCTGGATCGCGATGATACCGATGGCGCTGGTCCGGAGAACCTGAACTTGACGTTGCCGGAAGACGGCAAGCTCTACTCCGTGGGCGTGCATTACTATGACGACCACGGCTTTGGCGCATCCAAAGCGACTGTTCGGGTCTACGTGTATGGCCAGCTGAATTTTGAAGACGCCCTGAACATCGTGAAGAAAGACCTGTGGTATGTGGCGACCATCGATTGGCCGTCGGCGACGATCGAGGGCAAACTCAATGCCGCCAAGAAGAAAGTGGTGACGCCGAACTACCCGGCGCCCGCGTTCTAGACCAGCAAGCTGCGCGTGGACAGGCCTTGGCTTCCGGCGGGCCGCAAGGAACAGAACCCGGCTCGAGCGCTCCCGCGGGGGTGAAGCGCGCCGAACCCGGGAACGGCAGTAGACGACATGCAACGTTCGACGAGGTCCGACATGAAGCTCAGCAATTGCACCATGCGCTCTGTTCTCAGCGCGCTTGTCTTGGCGTCCCTGGCGGCGACCGCGACGATGGTGGGCTGCTCGAATCCGCCGACGCTGAACAGTTCGGCTGACCCGTTTGATCCCAACAAGAGCTCCGACGGCAAGCTCGGCACCGACTTTGACGTGCGCTACAAGGTCGATCCCGCCAAAGTGACCTTTCTCGATAAGCTTTCGACCGATCCCGCGCAGGTGATCAGCGTGCGGATCACGCACATTGGCACCAAAGGCATTCTGCGGATGCACAATCCGCGCCTGGTTTCCGCCAAGCCGGACCTGCTGCTGGGCATGACGACGGAGCTGACGACGGCGATGCCGCTGGCGACCAGCTACGTGGACATCACAGATCCGGGTGGCCATTACGACTTCAAGATTACCTACCTGCCGGTGACGCCCGGCGTGCGCACGATCACGCTGCAGCTGGACACGAACGCGACGGACACGACGAAGAAGCTGTTGTCGATTCCGATTGAAGTGGTCAGTTCTGGCAACACCTTGACCATTCAGCCGAATCCGGTTGACTTTGGCAACGTCAAGACCGGCGATTCGCCGACGATCGACGTGCAGCTCATCAACTACTCGACCAAGGCGCTGAAGGTGACGCACGTGGCGCTGGCTTCGTCGGGATCGGGCGATTTCTCGATCGTCAGCATTCCGGATGCGGCCACGCCAATTGAAGCGGGCGCGTTCGGTATCGTCACGCTGAAGTACACGCCGACCAAGGGCGATTCCGATACCGGCACGCTGCAAGTGGAAACGGATGACCAGCGCAAGATCAGCGCGCCCGTGCTCGGCAATGAAATCGCGCCACTCATCAGCATTTTCCCGACCAAGCTCGACTACGATTCGATGAAGTTGGGCGACGTCAAGGACGCGATTTTCCAGATTACCAACAAGGGCTTGGCGACGTTGCAGGTCACCGACGTCAAGCTTTCGTCGCTGAGCACGGTGCTGGCGGCGGACGTCAAGATCAGCCCGCCGCCGCCGTACACGCTGGAGCCGAACAGCCCGGGACAGAAAGTGACGGTTACGCTGACGGCGAGCAAGCCACTGCCGGCGAACGTCGCGGTTGGCTCGATCCTCGTGGATTCCAACGACCAGAGTGATCCAGAAGTGCCGGTGCCGATGTTCGCGCACACCGACACGCCGAAGATTCGCGTGTCTGTTCAGGATGCGCCGTGCACGGATCCGACCCAGGATTGCGTGGCGGACTATGCGTTCGTCGGCAAAGCGACGCCGCCGGCGGTCCTGTACGCCAAGCGCAAGATTACGCTCTACAACGAAGGCTCAGCGACGTTGGCGGTCAATGCCATCGACATCACGGCCGATGCGCTGGGCGAGTTCTCGATCGACCCGGCGATGACGATTCCGCCGTGCAGCGTGCCGCCGGTGTCGATGAACATCGATCCAGCGAATCTGGTTGATTTCAACGTGCGTTTCCAGAACAAGGGCACGTCCGGTCAGGTGGCGACGGCGACGTTGACGATCCATTCGAGCGACGCCGGCACGCCGGATTTCAAAGTGCTGCTGGTGGCGCACCGCGCCGATGGCACGACTTGCAAGATCGACCTGATTCCGCAGCCACTCAATTTTGGTCTGCTGCCGTACGGCAAGTCCAAGCTGCTGCCGCTGCTCATCCAGAACAGTGGCACGGGGCCGTGCATCTTCCACGATGCGATCCTGGTCAATTGCTACCAGGCGCCCACGCCGTTTGGGGCCGGTGGCACCAAGTGCTCGTCGGGTTCGAGTGCTTACTACTCGAAGGGCCCGCTGGCGACGAACCTGTTCCAACTTGCGCCAGGAGACTCCGGCAAGATGCTGGTTGATTTCGTCGCGCCCGACACGCTTGGTCAGCTGGCTGGTGGTGCGGCAGACGTGGTCACGGACATCGATGCGCTGCTCGTGCTCAAGTATGAAGATGCCTCGACGGGCGTCATTTCCAACTATCCGAACGTCGACCCGGCGGCCTTCGCGACGATTGGCAATGCCAAGCCGAATTTGGTGGCCAAGGTCGGCCTGTCGAAGGTTCAAGTGCTGCCGGACAGCATCGATTTCGGCGTCGTGACGTTGGGCTGCAAATCGCCGGTGACGTCGGCGTCGATTTACAACCAGGGAACCGTGGACGTCAACGTGACGAAGGTGACGCTCGACGGCTGTGGCCCGGAAGTGAGCTTCGTCCAGAAGCCCGCGATTCCCAAGACTGGTCTGGCGATTTCGCAAAAGGTGCCGCAGACGTTCAAGATTCAATACGGCCCGCAAAAGGTCGCCAAGCTGACCTGCCAGTTGACGATCACCACCGGCCAGAACGGCATGTGCACGGACAACACGGGCGCGACGTCGGGCGCATGCGACAAGACGTCGGACTGCAACGCGACGGAAACCTGCCTGGGCGACTCGTTCTCGGTGCCGCTGACCGGTGAAGGCACGCTGGATACCGAATGGACGGACGAGTTCGACCAAGCCGATGGCTCCAAGGTGGACGTGCTGTTCGTCGTCGACGATTCACCGTCGATGGACGACAAGCAAACGAATTTGGCGAACAGTTTCGCGACGTTCGTGCAGGTTGCGCAGTTGTTCAACGACGATTTCCATGTTGGCGTCGTGACCACGGACAATGAGGATGCCACGGATCACTGCGGCAAGCTGCGACCGTATGCGGATCCGTCGCTTGGCGAAGTGCGCTTCATCAGCAAGGGCGTGCAACAGCCGACCACGGCGTTGGAGAAGTTGGCGAAGCAGGGTTCGAACGGCTCGTCAACGGAACAGTGCTTCTGGTCGGTAGAGCGCGCGCTCACGCTGCCGCTGATTTTGGATTCGAAGAAGCCCTGCACCAAGGCCTCGGATTGCGCGTCGGGTGAAGAATGCACGACCAATCCGGACGACGGCACCAAGGGCTGCGGCGGACGCAACCGCATGTTCCTGCGCAAGAATGCCAGCCTGGAAGTCGTGGAAATGGGCGATGAAGACGATCAATCGCCCGGCGACATGACGTACTACACGAACCTGTTCTACTCGTTCAAGGGCGTCAACAACAAGAATTTGTTCCACTTCCACGCCATCGCGGGTCCGAGCCCGGGCGGCTGCAACGACCAGGGCGCCGGTTCTGCGGTCGAATGCCCGCGCTTTGTGCAAATGGCCCAGACCACCGGCGGCGTGTTCGCCAGCGTGTGCGACATCGACTTTGGCCCGGCGATGAAGAACATCGGCACGCAGGCGTTTGGCTTGGCGATGCAGTACTTCCTGACGCGGACGCCGGATCCGTCGACCATCGACGTGAAGATCAACGCCACGCCGTGCGCGCAGAGCGCCAACAGCTGGAAGTACGACGAGCCGTCCAATTCCGTGACGTTCGTGAACAACGGCACCTGCGTGCCGCAGAAGAACGACAAAATCTACATTCACTACAAGATGCTCTGCGTGCAATAGCCCCCCGCGCATCTGGATTCTCAGGAGCAATCTCATGGCAAGCAAGGCTCAGCGTGGCCGGAATGTTTTCCGCAGCCTCGGCGTGGCGTCCCTCTTTCTTGGCGGCAGCCTCGTGGGCTGCAGTGGCGGCGGCAACACCAGCCGATATGGCGTCGACAACAATCAGGAAATCTCGGTGCTCGTCGATGGCATCAAGGTGTCTGACGCCACGTGTACGCATTTCAATCTGGACGACACCAACGGCGTCATCAAGCAGAGCAAGAAGCTGACCATCCAGAATACGGGTAATCAGGGCTCGCTGTGCATCAAGAAAATCGGCTTCACGACGACCAGCAGCAAGCTCATGAGCATCGCGTACGGTCCGCACACATTGGACACGTCGAGCTGTCCGGGCGGCGTCGCGTCGCTGGATCCGGGCAAGTCGCTGGTTGCGACGATCAGCTACGCGCCGTCGCCGGGCCTGGACGACAAGGCGACGCTGGACATTGAGCACAACGACTACAAGGACACGACGAAATTCAACAACATGTGCTTTGACATCGCCGCCGCTGGGCCGATCGTCGCGCTGCAGACCAAGGAATTGCCGTACACGAATCCGAAGGCCTCGGCGCCACAGAAGCATTGCGCGTTGTTCGGCAATGACGGCACGGCTGCGCTCGTTGTGACTGCGCTGGCGGAAATCAAGCCGGCGAGTCCGGAGTACAAAATCACCGACCAGCCGAACGTGGGCGACTCGATTTCGCCGCTGGGCGCGACGGATAACCCGGTGACCAACAAGAAGACGCTGTCGGTGTGCGTGGTCATGACGCCGGATGCGGATCCCACCAACGACGTCGTTGATTTGGTCATTCACACCAACGATCCCGTGACGCCGGACACGACGGTGAAGCTGTATTCGGTCTTCCAGGCCGACTCGAGCTTCACGGTGACGTGCCAAGGCAATGACCCGACGGTCATCGAATACAATTTCCAGGGCGCAGGCCAGGGCGTGGCGCGGGTGTGCAACGTCCACAATGACGGCCCGGCGCCGTTTGCCTGGAACAATCCGCCGCAAATCGTCGCGGTCGCGCCATCGACGCAAGATGACGTGGACGCGGTGTATGCCCTGACCTTGCAGAAGAACGGCAAGGAGCGCGCCAAGCCATACAGCGCCGGCTCGATCGCGGTGGGTCAGTCGGTCGACTTTTCGATTACGTACACGCCGCCGACCAACGGTCAGCCGCCGCCGTCGGCTGAACTGCAAATCCCGTACATGCAGGTGCCGTCGCCCTCGACTACGCTGACGATTCCGATTCTCTCGGCGACCTGCGATGCGCCGACGCTGGTGTTCGCGCCGGACGAGATCTGGCTGTACGCGACGATGGGCAACAAGGCGCAGGGGCATATCGCGTTCGCCAACCAGAGCTGCGCGCCGCTGGATATCCTCAAGGCGTGCATCAACGGCAACAATCCGACGGGCAGTGATCCGTGCGCCTCGGCGCAGTATGCGTCCTCGTATTTTGGCATCCTGAATGCAGTCGGCGCCGGCAAGATCGCACCGTCGACCGTCGGCGGCACGAACGGCCTGTTCGGCCTCGACATTGAGTTCCACCCGCCCGATGACAACAAGATCGCGCCGATTGGCCTGCTGAATATCGTGTACTGCATCACCGGCTCGGTCTCGGGCGGCAATTGCGCCGCGGGCTACCAGACCTTCACGCTGACCAGCAACACGACGGCGGGCTACAAGCTGCCGTCCGTCGTGCTGAGCGTGGATACCGCGACGCCGACTTCCGGCAAGCCTTGCAACATTTCCGCGGTGCTGACGCCGGGCGACTATCCCGACGGCAAGACATGGCGCTGGGCGCTGATCGACCGTCCTGCCGGCAGCAAGGCGTGGATCGGCAACGCGAACCAGACGACGAGTGATCCGGGCGTTTCGTTCGTGCCGGACGCCAAGGGCAAGTACACGGTGCAGGTGCAGGGGCTGACGATCGACGCGACCGACAACACCAAGCTCGAGTGGACGCCCCCGACGACGGTCAGCTTGACCGTGCAGTAGACGGCGATGAACGCACGGCAGCCGAGTCACGTGATTCACGACGAAGTCTCGCGCCTGCAAGCGTGTGCGCTGTTTGCGCCGGGTGATGAGCTGGATCGCATGTTGCCGCGGCACATCGAGTCGCACGTGCTGCGCGGCGATGCGCTTTTGGAAAATCGCGATTACCTGCTGTTTGACGATCTGGTGCTTTTGCCCCTGCTGCGCGACGAGCACGCGGAACTGGCGTCGGTGGTGGCTGCTGTCACGGGCCCGCAGGCGTGCCTGGACGTGCGCGTGATGCTGGGCGAAGTGCTGGCTGATGAAGCCGTGGCCGCAGAAGTCGTGGCGCAGGTGCTGGCGGATGACCGGCTGACCGTTGCGGAGCGGCGCGTGGCCTTGGTGGCGCTCGGCAAGCTGCGCGGGGCGCGATTGGCCGAAGCGCTGATTCAGGGCGCGCTGCCGCACCAGGAGACAGCGATCCTGCCGACGCCGGCGCCGAACTTGCTGTTTGCGCGGGATCTCTGGGCGCCGATCGGTGACGCGATCGCGCTCGGCTGGCCGCGGCATCGGGCGCGGCAACGGGATGGCGTGTTGTCGCGGGCGATTGTCCTGCATCATCCGCAGTTTCACGGCGTCCACGCCATCGACCTGCGGGCGGGCAATGCCGATCCGGACATCACGCTGGAAGGCGGCGATGTGCTCAACGTGACGCCCGAGCTGGTGCTGATCGGCCATGGACCGCGGACCAGTGCGTGGGCGGCGCGCCTGCTGGCTGAACGCTTGCCGTCGTCCGTGGAGGTGCTGGGCGTGTGTCTGCCGCTGCGACGCGCCACGATGCACCTGGACACGCTGCTGACCTTCATCGATCGCCGCGCCGTGCTGGCGTACTTGCCCGCGTTTGACGCGCATAGTCCGGACGACGAGCGATGCGACGTCCAGGATCTGCGAACGGGCAAGTCGCTCGGCTGCAATCTGCCGGCGTTGCTGGCGGAGCGGCTGCCGGGGCTGCAAGTCGTGCCGTGCGGCGATGGCGATCCGGTGGCTGCGCAACGCGAGCAGTGGACCGACGGGGCGAATGCCGTGTGCCTGGCGCCGGGACGAATCGTGCTCTACCGACGCAACGCGCGCACGCTGCGGGCGCTCAACCGTGCGGGTTTTGAAGTCCTGACGCCGCAGCAGTTCGTGGCGAACTCGGAGTTGCTGCTGCAAGGGGACAAGCGCTTGGTCGTGGCCGTGGGCGGCGCGGAGCTGTCGCGCGGTCGTGGTGGTCCGCGGTGCTTGACGCTGCCGGTTGCGCGGGCGCCTCAGCCAAAGTCGTCCAGCGCGGCTTGATACAGGCTGCGCAGTTGTTCGGCGCGCGCGTGGATCGCTTCGCTGCTGGGGTCTGATGCGCCACTCGGCATCACGGTCAACAGCTTCATCGTCACGGTGCCCGGCCGGCAGTACGCCCAATTCCGCGGAAACAGCTTGTCCAGACCGAGGATGACGACGGCCACGATCGGCGCGTCGGCATCGGCGGATGCGTAGAATGCGCCCAGCCGAAACGGTTGCAGATGTCCCGTGCGCGATCGCGTGCCTTCCGGCGCCATCAGCAGCGACAAGTCCGAACGCCGCACTTCTTCCGCTGCCGCCGTCATGGACGCGCGCGCCGTCGTCGGGTTCGTGCGGTTGACAAAGTGGAAGCCCATCAGCCAGGCGCCCAAGCCAACCAGCGGTACCCAGGCCATTTCGCGCTTGGCCACAACCGTCATGCCCGGCGTCCAGATCGTCGGAAACAGGAACATGTCCACGGTCGACGTGTGGTTGAACGTTACGATCCGCCGCTGCCGGACCGCCAACAGCGCCTCCAGTTCGGGTTGGACCACAAGCCGCAGGCCCAGCGCCCAAAGCATGAAACGACCCCACGCGCGCAGCATGCGTCGCCCGAGCGTGTGACGCGCGCGGCCGAGGCTCAGCACCATCACGGTGAGCAGCGACGGAATGAAGACGGCCAAGCCGGCCCAAAACGCGAAGGTCTGCCACGTCCAACGCAGCGCGCCCAGGAGGGTCGGCGGCGGTGGCGGGTGTTTCACGTTGGGCATTTGCCAACGGTATCGCAGTGATGCCGGGGCAGCAAATTTGCGCTCAGGGCTTTGTCGCGGTCAGGTCCACGTGCAAAGCCTGGATTGCGTCCTCCGCGGCGCGCTGGCATTGCGTCGCTTCACACCAACGGCGCCACTCCGTGCTGCCGTGCAGGTCCTGACCCGACAACACCCGCAGCGCTTGTTCGGCCGGTTCGCTGATCGACCGCGCCGTCTCCGTCGTCAGCGCCACGAGCCCCAGAGCAAATCCCGGCAGCGGCGCGACGGCCATCGCCTTGGCGACCTGTCGCCGCACCATGAAGTTCGGATGGCGGGCGACGAGCGGCAGCACCGCCTGACAATTTGGACCGTCGTCGCGCATGCACAGCGTCAGGCCCCAGACAAGCCCCTGCACCGCCATCTGTTGTTTCGCCAACATCGCCATTTGCTGGATGAATGCCCGCTCCGCGGTCAGATCGCCCCAACGACGCGCCAGCCACAGTGTGCTCAGCCGCACTGGCGCCATCCACGCACTCACGTCGTCGCGGCCGATCGTCGGCAGCAGCCGCTCCATGTCGCGATCGTCGATCAGTCCCAGGCCGAAAACCGCATAGGCGCGGATCTCCGGATCAGCGTCCTGCAGGCGCTCCCGCAGAAAGGTTCGCCCCGCCGGATCGCGCAGCTCTGCGATCAAGCGAATCGACCGCGATCGGTATTGCGCCTGCTCCGGCGCTTTCTCAAAGATTTGCTGCAGATAGGGGCGCGCTCCCCAGCCAAAATTGAGGATGATTTTCTCCGAAGGGCAGCCGGAAATGTTGTTGCAGGCAAAGCGATCGCGGAACTGCTGCAACGCCGCACGCAGAGGTTCAGGCATCGCGTCCGTGTCGCGGCCCATGGCTTGCTGGTGTGGATCGGCGGGCACTGCGGTGGGTTTCGCGTGAGGAGCGACAACCGGCGGCGGCTTCGCGCATCCCAAAGTGATGACAAAAATGAACACAAACAGCATGTAACGCGCCACGACGGACTCCGCGACGGCCACGTCGCCGTGTCATTGCAGCGCGCCTTGGCCGTTCTGGCAAGTTGGGAAATAACCGGCAGCATTCTGGGGTTGCAGCCTCTGCCGCGGGAGACTACAATGCCGCGCTTCGTGGTCGCGCAAGTGTGCGTCCTCAGACCCAAACGCCAGCAGAACTGGCAGCTAGATTTCCGGTGCGGCTGACCGTCACCGAGCAGAGGATGTGATGAAGAAGGAGAATGCGATCATCGCGATCATCGCCGCGGCCGTGCTCGGCGCCATCGGCGGTCGATTCACAGCCAAGCCTTCGGCTCCGGCTCCGACGGCTGCCGTTGCACCTGAAACCCTCAAGGCGGAAGCCGCGCCGGCCCCGGCCGCAGCAGCCAAAGCTCCGTCGATTGGTCCGGAAACGGCCAAAGTGACGATTATCGAAATCAGCGATTTCCAGTGCCCCTTCTGCAGCCGCGCGTTCACAACGCTGGAAGACCTGCGCAAGCAGTATCCCAATGATCTGCGCGTCATCTTCATCAACCAGCCGCTGCCGTTCCACCAGAATGCCAAGCCGGCGGCCACTGCTGCGCTCGCGGCGCACAAGCAGGGCAAGTTCTGGGAAATGTACAACAAGCTGTTCTCCAACCAGCAGCAGCTGTCGGATGACAATTACAAGAAGTGGGCCCAGGAAATTGGCCTCGATGCGAAGAAGTTCGAAGCGGACCTGAAGGATCCGGAGATCGCCAAGGCGGTCGAGAAGGACATGGCGACGGCGACGGCGCTGGGCGTCCGTGGCACGCCGGGCTTCTTCATCAACGGTGTGAACGTCTCGGGCGCGCAGCCGATCGAGAACTTCAAGAAGATCATCGATGAGCAGATCACCAAGGCCAACGACGAGATTGGCAAGGGCGCCAAGGCGGGTCCGGACCTCATGGAGAAGCTGACCCGGGTCAACAATCCGGCGCTGGGCGACAACATGATCAAGTGGGTGTTCAAGGGCGAGAACCCGCCGGCCAACGCCGCGCCGGCCGACGCTGCCAAGGGTGGCGACAAGGGCAACCAGCCGCCGCCGGATGACAAGCAAGTGTGGAAGGTCGTGCTGCGCGGCGATGAGCCGGTGAAGGGCAAGGCCGATGCGCCCATCACGATTGTGGAATACACGGATTTCCAGTGCCCCTTCTGCTCCAAGGTGATTCCGGCGCTCGACGACACGCTGAAGGCGTATCCGGACAAGGTCAGGCTGGTGTTCAAGAACTACCCGCTGAGCTTCCACCAGAACGCGCTGCCGGCGGCGGAAGCTGCTCAGTGCGCCAAGGAACAGGGTAAGTTCTGGGAATTGGAAGAGAAGCTGTTCGCCAATCAGGGTGAGCTCGATGCCGCTGGCCTGTCCAAGCACGCCAAGGATGCCGGCCTGAACATGGCCAAGTTCGACGACTGCGTGAAGAGCCACAAGCACAAGAGCGTCATCGAAGCCGACATGGCCGCGGCCGAGAAGATCCAGGTCACTGGCACGCCGAGTGTGTTCGTTCAGGGCCGCAAGATGGTGGCCGGTCGCGCGCCGGAAGATTTCAAGCGCGTGGTCGACGAAGAGCTGAAGAAGGCCGACGACCTGATCAAGGCCGGCACCTCGAGCAAGGATGTCTATGCCAAGATGATCGCGGACGGCAAAGAGTTCACGCCGCCACCGCCGCTGGATCCGAAGGTCAACAACTTTGACTACGACGGCTCGCCGATCCTCGGCAACAAGAATGCCAAGATCAAGATCGTCGAGTACAAAGACTTCCAGTGCCCCTTCTGCGCCAAGATCATCCCGACCTTGAAGCAGGTCCAGAAGGAAATGCCGGACGTGGCGATCGTGTTCAAGCACTTCCCGCTGTCCAGCCAGTGCAACCCGAAGATGAGCCGCGACATGCACCCGGCCGCGTGCCAGGCGATGTACTGGGCGATGGCTGCGCAGGATCAGGGCAAGTTCTGGGAATATGAGGACCTGATCTACAACAACTACGGCACGATGATGCCGGCTGAAGGCGAGCTCCCGGCGCGCCAGGCGGCGCAGTTGGAGAAGCTCAAGGGCTGGGCGAAGGAAGTGGGCATGGACGTCGCGAAGGCGGAGAAGTTCGTCACCGACAAGAAGTACCAGCCCAAGTTGGACAAGGACCTGAAGGAAGCGGAAGTCGCGGAAGTGCGCGGCACGCCGAGCTTGTATGTCAACGGTCGGAGCTACAACGGCCCGATGCAGGCTGACAAGATGAAGGAAATCCTCAAGAAGTTGTCGGAAGGCAAGCTGTAAGCTGCCGTTCTGGTTGATTTGGGCGCGGGCCGTTCTGGGAAACCAGGGCGGCCCGCGCTGCTTTTGCGCCAGCAATTTTGACGTTTGCACGACAATCGTGTGCGATCGCCATGACGAAGGTGCGGCGCAGTCAGCCGCGGGAGCCGGTCATGCGCTGCAAGTTGCTGCTTCTGGGTCTGATGGTGAGTGGCTGCAAGGCCGCGGCAGGGACAGACACAGATGCGGCGCTCGACGCCGCCGCCGACGAAACAGCCGCCGACGCAGTTGATGTGGCCCCTGACGTGAGCCCAGCCGGCTGGCAAGTCCAGGTCAAAGTGTCCACCGGCGTGAGCCTGCTCTACAGCCAAGGCATCGCGCGTTTGCCGGGCGGTTGGGCCTTTTCAGCCAAGGCCGGTTTGTGGCGCACGGATGATCAGTTCACGCAGTTGGTCGAGGTCGTCAGCCCGGTGCCGAAAGCGCTGTTGGATCAAGGCTATGGTCACATTGGCGACATCGATCTCGCTGGCAGCAAGCTCTATGCCGCGCTGGAACAGAGCGATTTCAGCGTCGGCAAGCAAACGGTCGCGTGGTTCGATCCGCAGACGCTGGCGTTTCAGGGCTCCCAGGAACTGCCGCAGCACGAGAATCCGTGTTTGTGCATCGATGAAGCGACGATGATCGCCTACACGCCGGACCACTACCACGGCACCGATATTCGCCGCTACGACGTGAACACGAACTGGGCAGCGTTGGCGCCGCTGACGCTTTCACGCCAGCTGGACGCGATGCAGGGCGTCGATGTGGCCAACGGCGCGTTGTGGTTCTCGTGCGACGATGCGGTGCACGGTCTGTACCGCGCGGACCTCAAGACGGGTGAGACGCTGCAAATCGGCACCATCGGTCGGCTGAACCCGATCGGCACGACGCTGCCGGAAGTGGAAGGAATCGACGCGTCGCAAACCGCGAATGGCTTTCTGCACGTGCTGACCAACGAACCGCTGCAGGCGACGAGCTGGGTGGACGACTTTCTGGTGACGGGACCGTAGCCGTCAGGCGCGCTCAAATGGGAACGGCAGGACGTCGGCGATGTCGTGCAGGTCCAGCAGCAGCATCAACAAGCGATCCATGCCGACCGCCACGCCCGCGGCCCTTGGCAGGCCGTCCTCCATCGCCCGCAGAAGCCGTTCATCGATGGGATATTCCGGCCGTCCGAGTTCGTGGCGCCGCGCGAGATCCGCCTCGAATCGCCGCCGTTGCTCGACCGGGTCCACCAGCTCGCCAAAGCCATTGGCGATTTCGACGCCAGCAAAGTAGATTTCGAACCGTTCAGCCAGCCAGGGCTTTGCCGGATTTGGCCGCGCGAGCGACGCCATGCACAGGGGCCATTCCGTCAGCACCACGACCGGAAATGTCGCCAACTGCGGCTCGACGCGCTCCGCCAGCGCGCGCAGCAACACGTCCGCGATCCCGTCCTGCGCGTCCACTTGCAGCCCCGCGGCGCGTGCGCGTTGCTTGACCAGTGCTTCCTGGTCACAGCGGCCCGGGTCAAAGCCGCCAAAGCGCGCAATCGCACGGCGCACCGAGAGCACCGGCCAGCGACGGCGCAGGTCCAGCGTGCGGTTGTCCTGGCCGAGGACGTTCTGGCAAGCCCGCGCGAGCCCTTGAAAATCACGGACAATCTGCTGCCAGGAGCCGCCGGCGCGGTACCATTCCAGCATCGAGAATTCTGGATTGTGCCATTGGCCGCGCTCGCCCGACCGAAACACGTGACCCAGACTGTAGATTTGCTCCAGCCCTGTCGAAAGCAGCCGTTTGCAGTGATATTCGGGGCTCGTCACCAGGTGGCGCGTGACCGGCGTACCGCCCATGCCTTGGCGCAACGCGACTTGCACGGCGTCCAGGTGCAGTTCCAGCCCGGGCGACAGCGCCATCATCGGCGGATCGACTTCCAGGAAGCCACGCCGGTCGAAGAACTTGCGCGTGGTCGCCAGCAACCGGGCGCGCTGCTTCAGGATGTGCAGAAGTCGCCCATGGTCTGCGCTCAGGCGGGCAAAGTCGCCATCCGGATGGGGAAAAGCATCGGTCTGGCTTTGGCCCAGCTTTTGCCAACCGGGCGTGAACAGGTCGCCCGGACGCGCGGCCACGCCATCCGGCAGCGTCGCCAGTCGCGTTTGGCCCAGACGCCACAGAATCGCGGTTGGGCTCTCCACAGCCAGGACGCGCCAAATCTCCATCGGCTACTCGGCGACGAAGCGGCCGGTGCGGTCGAGCGGCTGCTGGTCAATCGCCGAGCGCACGAATTCCCACACAGCGGGCGTCTTGGCGATGAAGCGCCCTTCCACTTCCTTGCCCGCCAGCACTTTGACCATCGCCACATCGGACTCCGTGCCACCACCGGGACTCTTCTCTGGCTTGCCGACGACACGGATATCATTGTAACCAGGGCGCAATTCTTGGGTCAGATCGACGGTGAATGCCCCTTCGGTCAGGCCAATTTTCTTGAAAGCGCGGCCGTTGATGAAGACGTCAAATTGGACGGTCACTTTGACATTGGGCTGATAGACCAGCACGTAGCGATTCTTGGTCTTGCCCTGGCCGTCGGTTGGAACCGGATTGCCGACCAGATCGGAAGATCCGGTCAACTTCGGGTTGCCGTCCTTGTCTGGTACGACGTTGTAACCCGGTGAGAGAATGTGGATATTGCCATCCACGTCAAACTTCACCGTGCAGTTCAGCAATTCCGCGAGCTTGAGATTGGTCGCCTTGAGGCCGTTGATAAAGACATCTGCAGCAAACGCTGGCGTTGCAGTCAGGCCAAGGACGAGGCTCGTAAGCAAAAGGGCAATGCGGGCGCGCATGGGCGTTCTCCTCGAATTTTCGGGCAAAAAAACGGTCAGCCTGCGGCGATTTGCCTGCGCCGCGGGCCCTAGCTTACACATGCCTGTGTCGGGCGCCAGAATTGCCAGCGGCGCCATGTGGATTGGCAGTTGCGTGGACCTTTGCGCGGCACTACGATTCGCGACTCAGCAAGTCTCGGAGGCGTGATGCGGCAGGCACAGGTAGGCCATGGGTTGTTGCCGTTTGTGCTCGCGCTGCTGACCGCTGCGTGTGGTGGGCCGGACACGACGGTCGTTCAGAATTTGGCGGCTGATGTTGGCGCGGCAGCGGACGCGGATCTGAACGCGGATGCGGTGGAGACGGCCGGTGGGCAGTCGGATGCGCTTCACGACGTGGCGGTTGCGCCGGACGGGGCGTCGGATGCACCCGGAGCGGACCTGCAAGACGCGGACGCGCCCGATGCCGTGGACCAGGACGCGGAAGCTGGCGTCGACGCGGACGATACCGTGGCGACCGACGCGGTGGATGCCGTGGACGTACCGCCTTCCGACGATGCGTTCGATGCCGCGGCCGGTTCCGACGTGCTCGACGACACGAGTGAGTTGGACGTCGATGTCGCAGCGGAGCCCGATGGCTTCACCGATGTGACTGAATCACCCGACGGCGACGATGCCGGGGAGCTGGACGCGCAGGCGGACCTGGGCGCGGCGTTCGACGCCGAGATCGCCCTTGACGTCGCTTCGGCGGCAACCTGCGCCACGGACCAGGATTGTCCAGCCGATGCGCCATTTTGTGACGCGGCCGGGAAGTGCGCGATCTGTGTTTTTGACGCGCAGTGCGGTGTTGCTGGCGCCGTTTGCAGCGACGGACTGTGCGCCGCCCCGAAGCCGTGCACCACGAACAGCAATTGCACGTCCAAGGGCATGGTGTGCGACACGCAGCTCGGCGTCTGCCGACCGTGCCTCGCGTCGGCGGACTGCAGTGGCAATCAAGTGTGCTGGCACAACCAGTGCGTCGCCGCGCTCACCCCATGCCAAAGTTCCAAAGAATGTCCCGGTTCCAGCATTTGCAGCAAGGGCGCGTGTGTGCCGTGCGGCACCGACACCGACTGTGCGCCGTCCGCCTGGTGTGCCGTGGACCTGTGCGTGCCCGACGTCTGCGCCCCCGGCAACAGCCAGTGCACCGACAACGCGAGTGCGCAGATCTGCCTGAGCAACGGCTCGGGTTGGAAGTTCGGTTCGTGTCCCGCCGAGACGGTGTGCACGGGTGGCTCCTGCAAGCCGATCATCTGCCAACCGTTCGGCGTCGGCTGTGACAACAACTCGGCGTGGGCCTGCAGCGGCACGGGCACTTCCAAGATCAGCGTCCCATGCGCGCCGGGTCACATCTGTGTCGACGGCGGCTGCCCGTTGAAAGTCTGCGAGCCATCCAGCCAGTCGTGCGCTGGCGTTCAGGTCGTCGTGTGCAATGCCCAGGGCACCAGCCAGACGCTCAGCGTCTGCCCCGACAATTCCGGTTGCGTCGCGGGCGCGTGCGCACCTTGGGTCTGCACGCCCGGCCTCGACTCCTGCGTCGGTGGCGTGGTCAAACCGTGCACGGTCTCCGGACAATTCGGCGCGCCGCTGGCGGATTGCACCAGCTTGGGACAAGTCTGCTACGGCGGAAAATGCCTCAACCCGTTGTGTGTAGTCGGCGAAAAGATGTGCAAGGACGCCAACAACGCCGCCACCTGCAACGCGGACAGCGTCACGTGGAGCGCACAACCCTGCGGTTTCGGCACGGCGTGTTTCCTGGGCGTCTGTGCGCCCATCGTCTGCGCGGCCAACCAGTCTGTGTGCGACGGCAGCATCTTGAACACTTGCGATGCAACGGGCACGTTCGTCGCGGCCGCCCAGGATTGCACAACGACCAACACGGCATGCATCACAGGCGCCTGTGTGCCCATCGTCTGCAAGCCTGGAGCCACCCAATGCGACGGTGCGCAACTGTCCACGTGCAACGCGCAGGGCACCGCGTGGACCACCGCGGCTTGTGCCAACACGCAAATCTGCGACGCCGGCGCGTGCGCGGCGATCATCTGCAGCCAAGGCGACGTGAAGTGTTCGGGCAACAGCATCCAGACCTGCTCGGACCTCGGCACCGTCTTCACGACCACAACAGACTGCACGGCCACAGGGCAGTACTGCGTCCAAGGCGCGTGCCTTGCCCAGGTCTGCAACCCGGCCGAGACGAAGTGCACCGGGCTGGTCTTCTCCACCTGCGCCGCCGACGGGCTTTCCTGGACGAACAAGGATTGCAACGACGCCAATGTCTGCACGCTGGACAGTTGCGATGCGGTCAAAGGCTGCGCGACGGTCAATAACCCGTGCGACGACGGGAATGTCTGCACGACGGACGGATGCGCGGCCAACGCTTGCAGCCACGTCAACAACAGCTTGGCCTGCAATGACGGCAACGCGTGCACGACCGGCGAGACATGCGTCTCCGGCGCTTGTGTGCTGAGCAACGGCGCCTTGGCAGTCGCGACGATCGCAGGAACCGGCACCGCCGGCTGGACCGATGGCGCCGGCTCCAGCGCCAAGCTCAACAATCCAGCGGGGTTGGCGCGCGCACCCGACGGCAGCTTTGTCTTTGTCGAAACTGCCGGTCAACGCGTCCGCAGCGTGGCCGCAGACGGCACAATCACCACACTCGCCGGCACCGGCGTGGCCGGCAGCAAGGACGGCGCAGCGATCCTCGCCACTTTCAACGCACCGACGGGCGTCGCAGTCGGCGCCGATGGAGTGGTGTACGTCGCGGACACCGGCAATCATCGCATCCGCAAGATCGCCAACGGCCAAGTCACGACCTTCGCTGGCGCCGGAGCGGGTTTCGTCAATGGCTTTGGTACCGCGGCGCAGTTCACGAGCCCCGCCGACATTGCCATCACGCGCGGCGGCGTCCTGTACGTCGCGGATAGCGGCAACAACCGCATCCGCCGCATTGCGCCAAGTGGCAAAGTGACCACGGCAGCTGGGACCAATACCGCTGGATATGTCGATGGTGCAGCCTCTGCGGCGCAATTGAACAATCCGTGCGCCTTGGCCACCGCTGGCGATGGCACGGTCTATTTCTATGACTGCAACAACGGCCGCGTACGCAAATTGACGACGGCAGGCACGGTCTCGACGGTCGCGGGCGCCGGCATTGGCTATCAGGACGGCGCAGGATCAAGCGCACTATTTGGCAAGCCGCTGGCCATGACCCTGTTTGGCACGACCCTGCTCCTGAGCGACAGCACGGCCAACCGCGTGCGCCAGATTGATGCGTTCGGCACGGTGAGCACGCTGGCAGGAGCAAGCGCCGCCTTTCAGGATGGTGCGCCCGCGACGGCCCGCTTCAGCGCCCCGCGTGGCATCGTCATGGATGCGTTTGGTGTGGCGTGGCTTGCCGACGGCGGCAACCAACGCATCCGGCAGCTGTCGTTCACCAGCGTTCAATGCGATGACGGCAATCCGTGCACAACCGACAGCTGCAGCGGCGGCACGTGCACGTTCAGCAAAGCGCAGCTCGCCACGGTCTGCGACGACGGCTCGGCTTGCACCACGGGCGATGCGTGCGACGCGGGTGGCAAATGCGCCGGCGTGGCCAGCGCCTGCGACGACGGCAAACAGTGCACGACCGACCTCTGCGCGCCGTTTGACGGCATCTGCGACTCGACGAACCGTACCGGCAGTTGCGACGATGGCTTGCTGTGCACGACCGCGGACAGCTGCAATGGCGGCGTCTGCGCCAACGCGACGTCAGCGGTCTCGAGCCTCGCAGGCAGCAACACGACCGGGGCGATCGATGACGTCGGCACCTCCGCGCAATTTGGCTACGCGACCGGCGTCACCACCGACGTCAGCGGCAATTTGTGGATTGTCGACAGCACCAACCACCGCATCCGCAAGTCCACGCCCGACGGCTCGGTCTCGACCGTCACGGGCTACGACGCCAACTACGTCGACGGCGACCTCTTGCTTGCGCGTTTCAACGCGCCCAGTCGGCTGGCCTTCAACGCCGCTGGCACAGCGTTCATCACCGACACGGGCAACAACCGGATTCGCAAAATCGTCGGCAGCAAGGTCTCCAACTTCGCCGGCTCCGGCACCGCTGGCTGGCTGGACGGCGCGGCGACCAGCGCGCAGTTCAAGAGTCCTCTCGGCATCGCGTTGGACAGCGCCGGCCTGGTCTACATCGCCGACCGCGGCAATTTCCGTGTTCGCTCGATCGCCAGCAACGGTACCGTCTCCACGTTCGCCGGCACCGCCACGCAAGGCAGCACCGACGGCGCGATTGCGTCCGCTACGTTCTACGACCCGCGCGGTCTGTGCATCGACGCCAGCAACGGCACGATGTACGTCGCCGATGGCGATGGCTACACCTTGCGCAAGATTGTCGGCGGTCAGGTCACCACGCTCGCCGGCAAGGCCAACACGTTCGGCTTGACCGACGGGCAGGGCGCCAACGCGCGGTTCAACCGGCTCATCGATTGCGTCGTGGACGCCAACCACGACATCTGGGTCACCGACGGCTTCAATTTCCGCTTGCGCAAGGTCACGGTCGGCGGCTACGTCACCACCATTGCCGGCGCCACCATGCCGCCCGTGAGCGCAGGCGACCCGGGCGCGCAGACCATCGTCAACAGCACGCTGACGGCCTCGGTCTTCATGCATCCCGGCGGCCTCGCGATGCCCAAAGCGGGTCTCTTCTACATCGCCGACCAGGGCGCCATCCGCAAAGTCATGGTCGCCGCGCCGCTCTGCGACGATTTCCAGCCGTGCACGACCGACAGCTGCGATGCCACGACGGGCCTCTGCACGCACGTCAACCTCGCCGACACGACGGTCTGCACCAATAGCGTGCCGTGCACGGTCAGCGAAAGCTGCCTTGTCGGCGTCTGTCAGGGCGGCGTGCCCAAGAACTGCGACGACAGCAATGTGTGCACCACCGATGCGTGCACCGTGGCCACGGGCGTCTGCACGCACGCGAGCCTGAGCGGCACCGCGTGCACCGACGGCAACGTGTGCACGCCCAACGACATTTGCAACGCTGGCACCTGCGACGCGGGCCAGGTGAGCTTGACGACGATCGCCGGGCCGACCGGTGTCGTGACCAATGGATTCGTCGATGCCAAGGGAACGGCGGCGCGGTTCTTCGCTGCCAGCGCGCTCGCTTGGGACGTGACAGGCACGGCCTGGATCGCCGACATGAGCAACAACCGCATCCGCACGCTGTTCGCCGATGGCACCGTCTCCACCGCAGCTGGCACGGGCATCGCCGGCTATCTCGACGGCAGCGCGCTTTCGGCCAAATTCTCCAGTCCGGCCGACATCGTCCGGGACGGCGCAGGCGGCTACCTCATTGCCGACGCCAACAACAACCGCATTCGCCGGCTGAGCGGCGGGATCGTCTCGACCGTCGCCGGCAGCGGCACAGCGGGCTACCTGGACGGCGTGTCCAGTTCGGCGCAGTTCAGCCTCCCTGGCAGCGTGGACGTCGACAGTTCTGGCGTCACCTACGTCGCCGACGGCGGCAATCACCGGATTCGCACGATCGCCCTGGATGGCACGGTGGGCACGCTCGCTGGCTCGGGCACATCGGGTGGCGCAGACGGCGCGGCCTCTTCGGCGAGCTTCGCCAACCCAAGCTGCGTCCGCGTCACGGCCAGCGGCGCCTTGTGGGTCGTCGACTTCAGCGCGTCCACGGTTCGGCGCGTGTTCCAGGACAGCGTTGTCACGCTCGCGGGCTTGTACAACACGACGGGCACGGCGGACGGCACCGGCAGCGGCGCGCGATTTGACCGTCCCACGGGCTGCGCGATCGACAAGTCCGGCAACTTGCTGGTCGCCGACACGTTCGGATTCCGCATCCGCAAGGTCACGCCTGCTGGCGTTGTGACGACCTTGCTCGGCGCCAGCGCCACCGCAGGCACGGGCGCCGCCCAAACGCCACTCGACGGCCTCGGTCTCGCGGCAAAAGTCGCCTATCCGATCGGCGTCAGCCAGGGACCCGACGGCAATATCTGGATCGCCGACGCCATCGCCATCCGCAAGCTCGTCCTCCCGTTGCCCAACTGCGACGACGGCAACGCCTGCACCGCCGATGCCTGCAATGCCGCCACCGGCGCCTGCGTGAACCTCGCCATGGCCGACACCACCGCATGCGACGACAGCGACGCCTGCACCACCGGCGAACAGTGCCAAAGCGGCGTCTGCGGCGGCGGTTCGGCGAAGAACTGCAAGGATACGAACGCGTGCACCATCGACGCCTGCGACAGCTGGTTGGGCTGCACGCACATCACGCAACCGGCGAGCGTCTGCAACGACAACAACGCATGCACGACCGACGCTTGCGACGCGGCCGCGGGCTGCACGCACACGCCCTTGGCCGCCAGCGTCTGCAACGACAGCAACGTCTGCACCACCGACGCGTGCGATCCCGCGCTTGGGTGCACGCACACGCCGGGCGCGCTGGGCAGTTGCGACGATGGCAACGCGTGCACGAACGACGCGTGCGACGCGACGTTGGGCTGCACGCACACGAATACGTGCTGTACGCCGGTGACCGGGACGAATTGGGGGTTTGAAGGTAACACGCTGGCGCCTCTCATCGGCGGCACCGGATGGAACGCAACCTACTCTTACTATCATGCTGGCAACTACGGGGCGTATGTGAGCAGCCTCATTTCCCTTACCTCGAATCTCACGCTGCCCGCGCAGGCGATTCCGGTGAACGTCACGACGAAGCTGAACTTCTGGTACAATCAAGAATATGGCGCTAGTTATGCTCTGTCGTCCGGGTATCGAACATTTTCGGTCGTCATCAACGGATCGACGATTTGGAGCGCGTCCGGCGTGAGCCCGTCGACTTGGTACAGCCAGACCATCGACTTGACGCCATACGCCGGAACGACGCCGACCATCGCCATCCGCATGTCGGTCACCTCCGGCTATGGGAGCAGCACCTACGGCATCGACATGGCCGTCGACGACATCCAGATCAACACCACCTGTCCCTAGAGACGCGATCAATTCCCCCAACCACAGGGATCGACAAGCGATCCCGTCTGCGATCTACTGCACTGCCTGACAAGGCGGTTGCAGATGGCGAGCACATGGAATCCCCCGGTTGACCTGTCCGAGCGCGAACTCCGCA
>CAIYBN010000070.1 GCA_903924465.1 uncultured Myxococcales bacterium
CTTGACTAATGTTCACAACGAGACTCAGCATAGATTCCAGCACTCCCGCAAACTTGTTCATACACACCCCCAGCAGCATCACGCCGCGGGGCAGATTCTAGGTCTGGACGGTTGTAGAGGTCAACCGGTAAGGCAGGTCAAAAGATCATCATGCAGAAGGGGACTGCGGTCTCGGCGCCGGTTGCGTACCCCGGAGCCGCCGACGAGGAAACTGCGGAGGGTGAGATCAGAACCGCGAGACTTTTGGTTGATTACGGTGGCCGTGATAATTGGCGTCTCATCCAGTCGGGCAGGCGAAAAGGACGCATACCTCCAGCATATAAGTTCGCGCCCAAGCCTGACGCAACGTACTACATCATGTTGCCGGGCTCTGGGCCGCGTGCCGCAGTGCCGCTCGCCGGCGACGGTAGCGCAGGGCTTTTCGTCAAAATGGTCGACGAGGAGACCGGCACGCGGGTCCAGCAATGTTATGGCTTTCACTTTGTGGAACTCGGCGTCGTCCACGTTGGCGTGCATCTGTCAAACCCGATTCAGACCCTGTCGCTCGAGCCGCCATTTCTCGTCATCTCGGGCTACACGTTCCGGCCGGATCGGGCGAAAGATGATGATTTTCAAGATGCTGAGCCGCTAGCCACAGCGATGCCAGTTGACGGGATCAGCGTTGGACCGCCGCCAATCGGCCCCAAGAAGTACAGCTTCCTTCGCTACCTCGTTGGCAAATCGGCCAGCATCGACCTTGAGTTGGCCACGGCTCGCATCGGCCCAGATGCCGGATATGTGATTGGCGAGTTGCACTGGCATACCGAAACCGGTGACGGCGACAGGTTTTTCACCCGGGTCGCCCTGCGCGAGCATGTGCCCAATCCCAACATTCGCATTCTCGTCTGACCGATCGGTTCCGATTCCCCTGCGTTCCCCCGCGTTTTGCCCCCGTGGCATGCCCGCTCCTGCGTGGGACAGTTCTGTTCGCCGGCTGCTTTGCCGGTGCAACCAGCAACTACGCAGGAGACGTAATGTTCCAAATTCAAGAGCTAGAATACATAGTTATGCGCGATGCCGTCAAGGCCTCACTTTGGCCTTGGCCCATCTTCGATGACGACGCGTATCGCCTCGACATCGGCCGGGCGTTGCCGCCGCATCCGGCCCCCTCCCAGGCGGTGGTTAAGTGAACCACGACGACTTCGCGCTGGACGCAGCCTCCGCGCCCTCGCCTGCCGAGCCGGGCATCAGTTCAAACGCGGTGTCGCTCAAATCGAAAACAAATTCCTCCAGGCCGGTCGACAGGAACCTTGTCCTGGCCCGGCACCACCACGAGGACCTGATGAACGATGAAGCAAATGAAACTGCAATGACAGGGGATGGGGAAGCGCCTGAGGTTCCACCGGTCAGTGCCGGGATGATCGATGTGGCCGAGGTTGAGCGCGCGTTAGCCGTGCTTCTCGAACCTGGCTTCACCACCGAGATCGTCCTACTCAACGTCCGCCCGGGAAATACCGACTTCACCGCGAACTACTCCGGCTTCTACGACGACCCGAAGGCGTTGCTGCGCGACCTGCGGGCGCTCGGGCGCCCGTGGACAGGTGCGTACATCCGGCTCAATCCCCTTGACCCGACCTTGCTCTCGCGTGGCGGGCTGGCGAAATCGAGAAAAGGCGAATCTACGACTGACGTCGACGTGCTGCGCCGGCGGTGGTTGTTCATCGACCTGGATCCAGCGCGTATCGGCACAAACGGTCAGCACATCAAAGGAATCCCTGCTTCCGAGGGCGAGTTTGATTTGGCTTGTCAGCTCGCTGGAACGATCCTGGGCAAGCTCTATGAGCTCGGCTGGCCTGATTCGGTGGTGGGATTGAGCGGCAATGGCGTCCACCTGCTCTTTCGCGTCGACTTGCCGACCGCGAGCACGCTCGTCGTCGAGTTCCTGAAAGTCTTGCAGAGCAACTTCGCTAGCGCCGAGGTGGAGATCGACACGACGGTCGCAAACCCAAGCCGTCTGACGCGCCTGTATGGAACGGCGAACTGCAAGGGTGCAGATACGTCGGCGCGGCCGTTCCGCATGAGCCGATTCGACCAGATTCCTGACCAGCTGCATGTTGTTACCGAAGCACAACTCCGCCAGACGATTGACCACCTACGTGATCTTGTCATCGCGCGCCCTGACGCAACGCCGGTGGCCTTGGCTGTCCCCGTCTTGACCCCGCGGGCCGAAAAGCGCAGCACCGCATCGCCGCGGGAACCACGCGACTTTGCCCTGCCGCTCGCTGTCACCGAGGTGCTTGATCGTGCCGGCTTGACGGTGTCGCAGGCCATCGAGAAGGGCGACTATGTGGTCCACGAGCTTGAGGTCTGCGCGTGTGATCGCAAAGAGCAAGGCTGCTCGGTAACGGTGTCGGTATCGGGCGGCATCGGGCTGCATTGTCATCACGCCAGCTGCGAATACTCGGCCGCTGCGGCCAAACCGGGCACGCAATGGCGGAAACTGAAGTACCGGCACTTCGGCACCGCGTTGGCGCGGACCGACACCGACAACGCCGAATTGCTGGTCACCCGCCACGGTGACGAACTCCGCTATGTGCCCGGCATGGGGTGGTGCTGTTGGGACGGTGGCCGCTGGGCCAAGGACGAAGGCGAGGTTGCCGTCAACGCTCTCGCGAAGGAAACGGCCCGGTCACTCGTTGAGGGGCTGAAGAACGTCAGCGACGAAGCAGCGAAGCCCATACTGGCAAACGCGCGTCACTGCCTCACCGCCGCGGGGCGAAATGCGATGATCGCGTTGTCGTCCCGAGAGCCCGACGTGGTGGTGATGGCCGCCGACTTCGACGTTGACCCGTGGTTGCTCGGCGTGGCCAACGGCACGATCGACCTGAGGACGGGCGTTTTACGTCCGCCAAGTCGGCGGGACCTGATGTTCATGCGTGCGCCCGTGGCGTACGACCGCGAAGCGACAGCCCCGCTGTGGCAGCGTGTCTTGGATCGGGTGTTGCCAGATCCTGAAGTGCAGGCGTTCGTCCAGCGCTTCATCGGGTACGCGCTGACCGGGGTGATCCGCGAACACATCATCGTCTTCCTGCACGGGTCGGGTCGCAACGGCAAGAGCACCTTGATCGAAGTGCTGAAGGCTGTCCTCGGCGACTACGTCGTGCACGCAAACCCAAAACTCCTGCTGGTTCGGAAGTTCGACGAGAACCCGGTCGAGCGAATGACGTTGAGGGGCAAACGGCTTGCTGTGTGCGCCGAGACAGGTGCGGGTCGCAAACTTGCCGAGGAGACGGTCAAGGCGCTGACCGGCGGCGACACCATCAACGCCAGGGCTCTGTACAAGGACGAGGTCAACTTCGCGCCCACGCACAAGCTGATGGTCGCGACCAACTATTTGCCCCAGATCTCCGGCACCGACGAAGGTATCTGGTCGCGCATCGTCATCGTGCCGTTCAACGTCCAGATTCCCGAAGGCGAGCGCGACACCGAGTTGCTGGAGAAGCTGCGTCGCGAGGCAGCCGGGATTCTGGCGTGGGCGGTCGATGGATGCCTCGCCTGGCAAGAACGCGGCTTGGCGCCGCCAGACCGCGTGCGTCAACGGACCGCTGCGCACCGGTCCGACAGCGATCCTGTCGCAGCCTTCCTCGACGAGTGCTGCAGCTTTGCGCCGGATGGTCGCGTCAACGCCAACGACCTGCGTGAGCGCTATGAGCGCTGGTGTGCCGACAGCGACGAGACACCGCTGACCCAGCGTGAATTGGGACTTCACCTGCGACAGCGAAGCTGTTCAACCGAGAAGGCGAACGGTAAGAATCGCTGGACCGGCATCGCACTGAGAACCCCGGATTCGTCTTTGCCATCAAGGTTCAACAGTACCCCAGTACCGAAGAGTACCCCTAAAAAGGAGAAGTAGTCCTAAGGAAAATATATGTGAGGAGTTTACGGATTTTGGGGTACTTTAAGGTCTGGGGTGCTGGATGAACTGCAGCCGGACCTGACTGAGAAGCTCTGCGTGCACCAAGCGACATCCTTGCGCCCGGGTGTCAAACGCGACTTCGTCGCCGTCGTCTGAACGTCAGTCACCGTCTCTACGTGTGGAACAGCGGACGTGGCCGACCAAGGGATGGTCGGCGCGCTATCGCGCGGCGGCCGACCTGTTCGGGATGCTCGGTAGATCCGGCAACCACTGCGCGCCGGCCGCGCGCGCCCGACCCGACCGGCACGGTTGTGCGGTTCCGGGCAATTCCCCAGAGTGCTTGCCATGTTGGCGCTCCATCCGACCAGCGCTTTCTCTCTTGTCTCTGGCGCCGTTTAAATCACGAGCTTGCCGGTCTGCACAACAACGACCGTGCGATCGTCGCCGACAAGGATGGCTTTCGCCGGGTTTGATGCTGTCCCAGCGCTCGTTTGATTCGGGCCACGGGCGATTCGCTCACCGGCTTCCTCCGAGAAGTGGTCCTTGCGCTGCACCGGCTTGTCGAGCTCGCCGATTGGCCGCGAATTGGCGGTGCCGGGTTATCTCGGGCGCGCTGGAGTCCAACGGCTTGGCGCCGCTGGGCGATGACCGCGTGGCATCCGCTGGCTGAGGCGGCGTTGGGCGCCATGCCCGGCAGACAGGTCTGACGTCACAGAGATCGCAGACTTGCCGCTGCTGCCCACATGCTGCCAGTATTAGAGGGTGTTTACGTCTGATGCCGCTCGCGGTAGAATCTGCCTGAAACATTAGGAGGTTCTACCGTCATGGCCCTCACAGATCTGATCGAAGCGCCTTTCGCAGCACCAGGGACAGTTGGACGTAAAGGCCGACCACCCAC
>CAIYBN010000071.1 GCA_903924465.1 uncultured Myxococcales bacterium
AACCGCAGCAACGATGAGCACGCAGCCGCTCTGTACTCCCGGCAAGCGTGGAAGGCCGCAGCCGCGGGCGCAATCGCCGGGCTACCGGCCAACATGATGGTGGCGTTGCCGGCTGCCGCGGTCGATGCCGGCATCGTCCTACGCATGGAGGTCTTCGCCGCATGCTGCGTTGGCACGCTGTACGAGCCCCACTTCGTCGACAGCCGTGAAGTCCCGTGGGAGGTGCTGGTGCCAATCTTTGGCGCGAACATCGCCTCCCAGGCCCTGCGGGAGCTTGGCGTTCTCGGTTCACAGCAGCTGACGAAGCAGGCGATCCGCCGCGTCTTGACCAAGGAGACGTTGAAGGCGTTCCAGAGCGTCATGCTCAAGGCGTTCGGCATCAAGGTCACCCAGCGGGCGCTGGTGAGCAAATGGGTGCCGATCGTCGGCAGCATCATCGGCGGCACTTGGAACTGGGTTGAAGTATCGGCGCAGGGAAAGCGCGTGCGTAGGTATTTCCTCGATAAGCCGGTCTAGGCAGGTGGTCCATGTGGTGGATTGAACTCGCATTGGTGGCAATTGGCGCGGTCGGGACTGTCGCCACCGCGGTGGTCGACCACACCGAGCGAAGGGCAAACCGCGTCTTATGGAAGGTGCTTGCCGTTGGGATGACGCTGATGGCCAGCTGGAGGCTCTTCTTCTCGGACAACTCGCTCCTCTTTCGTGTGCGCCCGACGACCGTCGAATTGCCTGCGGCGCTGCCGATGCCGGCGCCCGCGCCTGCAGCGGTGGCTCCGCCCGTGTCCAAGCCTGTCCCTGCGTCGACTCTTGCGCCAAAGTCCAGTCCAGTGGCCGAAGTGGCTCCTGCTCGCGCGTCTGCACCAACGATGCCGCACCGATTGGGGGCGTCGGAGAAGCTCTGGCGGCCTCAAGAACCGTCTGCGGTTCGGTGGTTCCTGAAGTACACGCTGTGGCTCTGGGTTTTCGGGTTCGTCCTGGTGCTTCCTGAAAGTATCCGCGAGGTACGGCGTGGGCGCGCCACGAGCGAAGATGTCCGGTGGGTCATCGCGGGCATGGTCGCCTTCGGTGCCGGCGCATGGTGGGTGTAGACGGCGGCAGCAGCCCCGCGAGGTAAAGCCGATGGCAGAGATTCGCCTCAAGATCGAAGGCAGTGCGAGTGCCATGCGCGGCAGGCTGGCACTGGCATTTGCCGTCGCATTTGGTCTCGTGGCGTGCGGGACACCGGCCCCTTCAGCAAGCACGACCTGCACCCCCGGCGTCCAGATCGCCTGTGCCTGCTCCGGTGGCGCCAAGGGCGTCCAAATCTGCCTGCCCAGCGGCAAAGGTTTCGGCGAATGCGGCCAGTGCGGGTTTGCCGACGCCTCCACCGCCGCCGATGTGCCCGGTCAGGACGCCGACAGTGTGGCTGCCGATGGCGATGCCAAGTTTTCCGACGAAGTTGGCGACGCCATCGGGTCAGACACAGTCGGTCAGGACGCCGTGGTGGACGTCGAGGCCGCGCTGGACGTCGGCGCCGGCCTGGATGTCGACGCCGGTCCCGACACCGGCGTGCCGCTGACCTGCATCAACGGCTTCCAGGACGGCCTCGAGACCGACGTGGACTGCGGCGGCCAACAATGCCCAGCCTGCAGCCCCAACAAGGCGTGCGCGATCGGTACGGACTGCAAGAGCGCCATCTGCCTGAACAAGGTCTGCCAGGCGCCACTGGCCTGCACGAACGGCAAGAAGGACGAGCTGGAAACGGACATCGACTGCGGTGGAGGCGCCTGCAAGCCCTGCACGGGCGGCAAGAGCTGCGTGGTCCAGGATGATTGTGCGGACAAGTCGTGCGTGAACGGAACGTGCAGCGACGGCACCACGTGCACTGATGGCAAGCTCAACAGTGCCGAGACTGACGTCGATTGCGGCGGTCCGCTGTGCAAAAAGTGCAGCGATGGCTCGAAGTGCCTGGTCGCCGGCGACTGTGGATCCGCCGCATGCAACGGCAAGGTCTGC
>CAIYBN010000072.1 GCA_903924465.1 uncultured Myxococcales bacterium
AACATGCTGACCTATGTCCAACATCAAGTTCTTCCGGTCAGACCTGTTGCATTTCGGACTGGATCCGCGAGCGTGCACCATCCGGTGGCACGCCGCGGATGAAAACGGTTTGATCTCGAACTTCGGTCGGAGTGTGTAGTTGTACCTGAACACTGCTTGGTCAATGGGCTGATGGCAATCAGGCGCCGGCGGCGCGCTCGCCCAACCGGCAAGGAACAGCGTCACCAGCCGAGAGGCCACGACGCGACGCTGAGTCGCTTCGCGCTTCGCCACGTCCATTTGGCGTCCTGCCCCCGCACCCTCAACGTGAGAAGTCGAATGCGCCCCTCGCGCCGACTCAAGGCATCATACCGGCGTGACGCAGGCGGGCAAGCGGACTATCCACGCATCGCCGGACCACTCGCCGCACCAGTAGTCGATGCCGCGGACAAGCAGACTGCCATCGCCGAGCACCGCAGCCGTGGTACCGAACTTGGCCACGTGCCTTGCCGTCACCATCAGCTGTTCAGTTGGCTGGCGGCGCCGTTTTTTCCCCTGAGACGCAGCGTCCTAACACGGGTACGCAGTGGCCTTCGACGAGGCAAGTCGTGGCAGTAGCGCAGTCGTTCTCTTCTGCGCGGCAGCGGCCGCCGATGGACGTGCACATCCCGTCGTCCGCGCAGCCGCTGCTGCCCCTGCAGTCGCTGTGCTCAGTGGCCTCGCAGCCGCCATTGCGTAGATGGCAGCGGCCGTCGCGGACGCACACGCGCGCGGTCCGGCAGTCCAGGTCGCTCTCCGGTGCGCACCTGCCTTCGAAGCTGTGGCAGGCGCCAAAGACCGCGCAGGCTGGCGACATTTCGCACTCTGCCGAGGCCGTGTCGCGAAATTCGAGGTGTGGATGTAGCGGATCCACGAGGCCGTCGTCCCGCACCGTCACCAGCGTCGCCGCCATCTCCGGGGTCGTCGCGGTCCGCAGCCCCCAGCGGTGCGCTGCCCAGACAACGCCCCAGTCTGCCGCCGCGCACGTCTCAATCCGCGTATCAAGCGCCCGCTCGCGACATACTGCCGTCACTGACTCCTTGCCGACCATGAACGTGCGTTTCTCCGGCGGCTGCTCGCCCAGTGCGACGAAGTGCGGCAACGTATCGGAACGCGCCTGAATCACAAGCTCCGGATAGCGCCCAAGGACCGGCAGTTCGCTCGGACAGTTGGGTAGCCGCCACACACCATCGATCGTGCTCGCGTAGCAGCCAGTTCGCCACGGCGATGGCGAGTCCGGCGGCAAGTCCGTCAAGCAGCTCATGTGGCTCCAAATCGTCACACCTGTCGCCAATTCCTCGTCGACAACGCAGGTCGAGGTGAGCAGCTTTGGCACCGCCGCGTCCTCCCGCACCCGCAGCGGCCCTTGGCGCATCACATAGACCCGACCCGGCTTCATGAACTCCGTCACGTCCATCTGCA
The DNA here is from genome assembly GCA_903924465.1 of uncultured Myxococcales bacterium. GTDB lineage: Bacteria > Myxococcota_A > UBA9042 > UBA9042 > UBA9042 > CAIYBN01. The sequence continues at coordinate 1,441 of CAIYBN010000072.1, forward strand.
ATTCCGGCGCCTCGCGTGCGACGAACGGCAGGTGAATTGGCAACGCCTTGAGGGCGCCTGCGTACACGCGCACACCGAGTTGGACCATGTACTCATTTTGGCACGCTGGGCTGTCAGGTGCGCCACAGGTGATTTCGCCGCGCATGGCGACGCTCAAGGCGAAGCGCTGCCAGCGCCAACCGACGGCGGCTTGCCAAGCCATGTCGTTGAAGATTGGAATGCCGAAGGACGCGCCGACCTCAAGCGGCCGCAGCTTCGGCACGCCGAGGAATTCGCCGACACTCTGCGAAGTCACGGCGATGGCGAACAACTCCGGGTAGCCGCCGAACATGCCGGAGTCCAAGAGATAGGCCGAGATGGATCCCGACGCGGGACCGAACTGCGCGCGCACGGACGGATGGACAGGCAAGGTGAAGCCCAGTTTCTTGGAGAGCCCGTACGTGTAGCCGAGGCCGGCGGCAAGTTGGCCAAAGCTGTTGTCACGCCCAAGCGTTGCGCGGACCGTACCAGGAAACCCGACGTCGAGGCGTGCGATGGCGTCACCCGGAAGGAGGAGATCGCCGCGCAGCGTCATGTAGCCATTGTTGAAGGGATTGCCGCCGATCGGCGCGGCGCCGGTGATTTGGCCGATGATGGGTACCGGCGGCTGGAGTTCGCGCGCGCGCGCCGGGGACGCGAGCAGCGCCAGCAGGCAGGCAAGCCACGGGCGCAGTGACAGCAGCCGAGCATTCGGCCGGGGTCCCACTTTGTCATCCGCCGCTTCCATTCAGCCTCCTCACAGCCCGGGAGCCGTTGGAATACAGCTTGGAGCCAAGCATGACGTGTCCAGCACGGCGGTCAGGTTCAGTATCGACAGGTCCACAACCGCGTCTTGTCGCGTCATCGAGAGCGCCAACGTCACCTACATCGTACACTTCATGCCCAACGAGATGCACTCCCCGATACACGTCTTGTCCCAATTCACTTCACAGCACCACGGGTCGAGCTTGCACAGCGCCGCTTCGCACGAGCACCCGTCGCAGGTCGGGTACAGGTAGCTGGTCGTACAGCCATTGCTGAATGCACACTTGCCGCAATCTGCTGGGCAGCTCAAGCACGTCTCGCCATAGAGTTTGCCGCAAGTCCCGTCGCCGCAGACGGGGCAGTCTTGAGGGCAGTTCTTGGGCGTCTCCCATGGCTGACAGAATCCATCGGCGCACAAGCTGGGGCAGTCGGCGCTGCAGTTGGCGGGATTCTCGCTGGCCAGGCACTTGCCGTCGCCACAGGTTGTAAGGCAGTCCTGCGGACAAATCTGAGGTGTTTCCCATGCTTCGCAAAAGCCGTCCTCGCAGGTCGTGGGGCAGTCCTGTGGACACGTCGTGAAGTTTTCCTTGCCGTTGCAGATTTGGTCGCCGCATGGCTTGGCGCAATCTGCGGGGCACTCGGTTGCGGTCTCGACATCCGCGCAGATTCCGTCCCCACAGGCGGCGGCGAGGCAGTCCTTGGGGCACGATTTCAGCGTTTCGTGCAGCACGCATTTGCCGTCGCCGCAATAGGTGTCGCAGTCCTTGGGGCAGGTCAGTGCCGTTTCGCCAAGATCATCGTTGCACTGATTGTTGCCGCACCAGCTCTTGCAGTCGGCTGGGCAAGTGGTCCACGTTTCAGCCATTTTGCATTTGCCGTCGCCACACGTTGTCGTGCAGTCACTGACGCAACTGGTCGGTGTTTCCCAGGAATCGCAGTTGCCATCGCCGCAGGAGAAATCAATGCCGCAGTCCGGGGTGCAGGGGTAGACGCCTTGTTTCTCCAGGAATGCACAGATTCCGTCGCCGCAGACAGGAACCGTGAGGTCGATGACGCCATCGGCGGTCTCGATGGCGAGCGGCAGATCGGACCCTGCGTCGGTCCCGGAAGCGGAATCTGCTGCGTCGACGGGGACTGTGTCGGTCACGTCGGCGAGCGAGCTGTCATTGGCGTCGGTCAGAGCGTCGTTCGCGCCGACGGCGTCCGCGTCGACCGACAAGGTGTCCACGAGATCCGCTGCTGCATTCTCGCCATCGCTGGGCGCATCCACGGCCGAATCACTCGCAGGCATCGCCGCAGAACCGCACGCGGCGAGGCTGCAGGCCCAGAGACTCAGCGCGCACCAAGGCAGACATGCTCTCATGGCACAAACCTCCGACGCCGACGCCGCGAATCATTCGAACCTCAAACACCCGCCGCTACATACTCCACACATCCGCCAACCGCGTCGGCACCACCAACGCCGGTTCACCGTCGTACTCCTGCCGAATCAGCGCGCGGTACACCGCCACCGAAAGCTTGCGGGTAATCGGCGCCAGCAGCCGACGCAGCAGCTCGTTTTCGTTGACCGTCACGCCGCGCATCACCAGCGCCGCGGACTTCTGCAGCAACCGATGGCCCACCACCGGCGGAATCCGCACCCGTTCGCATCTCTGCCGTCCCATCAGCAGCCACATGTACATCTGGGGCAGATCGGACATCCCCAGCACGTGCGACCACTGCGGCAGCAGATCCCGCAGCATCTGGGTGTTCGCGTGCGCGAGTTGCACGCCTTCGGGATTCTGGTCGGCTGCGACGCACTGCCGCGCTTCCCAGGCCCGGTAGAACTGCCGCGCGTCTTGCAGATCCGTGGGAATGTAGGCATCGGGAATGCCCATGCAGGCGCAGAAGACGCGCCACGGATAGAACAAGTCCTCGGCATCCTGCGGCGTCAGTTGCGTGCCGAGCGCTTGCAAGCCATCGACGACCATGAGCGAGAATCCCAGCACGGTCACCAGCATGTCCTCGTGGTTGCACGGCACGTTGTGGGTCGCCTCATAGCCTGGCAGATGGTGGCGGACCAGCGGCCGCAAACCGGCGTGCAGCAGCCGCAGTTTCGCCGCCACGCACAGCGCTTTGCCTTCGGGCTCGAAACCGCCTTCGTCGGCCACGTCCAGCACCATCTGCAGCACGCCCAGCAGACGCCGCAGCGGCCGCTCCTTCAGCAGCCCCGTCATGTGCAGGACTTGGGTCAGCGCGGGCGCACCGTAGCCTTCCGGAATCGACTTGCACAGCAGGATCACCGGAATCTGCAGGCCATTGGCCAGAAACACCTTTTCGCCCCGGCGCAGTCGCGCGTGGTTCGCCCAGAGGGGCAGGGTTCGCGCCGACGCGAAGAACCGCCGCAATCCCGCGCGTCAAGTACCGCGCGCCTCGCGCGACAATTAGAATTCACCACGTCGCGACGGCGTAGCCGAGCGCGTGTTCGGCGATGGCGAAGCTCATCGCCCGCGCGATGCAGCCGCAAAGCGGCGGCGAGCATGCGGAAA
>CAIYBN010000073.1 GCA_903924465.1 uncultured Myxococcales bacterium
CTGTGTGACCATGTCGTCGGGCAGCGGTCGTGGGTCAAATGTGGCGCGTTTGCTGGCATAAATCGCGGCTGCCGCACGCGAATGACTGGCAATCGCTACCGTGCTTGCGCCGGCATGCCCCACGGGTTGCCGCACCAGTTGCAGACGCCGGTGAGCGCCCCGTTGCGCCAGAACATGGTCTTGCCGCAACCCGGGCACGGTGCGTGCCTGTCCAAGGCTGCCAACAAGTACGCCAGTCGTTGCTGATCAAGCGAATCGGCGACCGGTTCAGCAATGTTCTTGGGACCGTTCGCGTGCCGCCCGACCGTGTGGCGGTCGATACCCAACTTCGCAGCGATGGCGAGGTTGCTGTGTCCTTCGGCCTTCAGGCGCTGGATGTGCTTGCTCTGGGCTGGCGTGACGTGTGCGGCCATTGCGGTTCCATCCGGCGATCGCATCGGGTTGATGCTCTTACATCGTGGCAGAATTGCCGACGCCAGTCACGCCATATGTGCACCAGATATGCGCCATATTCGGCGCGACCGATTCTGGTTTGCCGTGGCGCGAAACGGGTCATCGGGCAGCCGATTGTGGCGTGGATGTGGCGTCAAATTGGCGCAATCTCGTCTTGCATTCGTCATGCTGTGTCCATTTGCGTTCGCGATCCGCGAACCACGACACGAACGCCGCAACCTTCTCGGCGGCGGCGCCGTCACCACATGAGCTGGACTGATCCGTGGTTCGGTCAGCGCAGGTTGCCGTTGGCTGGATTGTGTGGAACAAACGGTGCTGCCCGACCAGTTGGCCGCGACTGCCCAACACCACCGTGAGGTTTCCCATGCCCGCCATCACCGTCGATTCTGATGAGATCAAAGCCTTCCTCAACTCCCTGAAAGGCCTCGCCAAGCCGCACCGTTCCGGCGACGGCTCGTTCAGCTTGTCCTGCGGCGGCTTGCGGTTGGGCTGGGCGGGTGCAGCTTCGGCGTTTACTGGCACAGACGCGGTGGACCTGGATGAGCCGATCACCGTGCTGTTGCCCGAACGCGCCATGTTCCGTGTGCGGGGCGTTCTGCCCAAATCAGGTCCGGTTCGGCTGGCGGTGGCGGGTGATCGCCTGTATTTCAACAAGTTCTCGCTGAACGTGACAGCTGCATATGGCCCCGGCGACGTGCTGCTGCCGCTTCGCGCGAGCGCGCAGGACGTCGCCGAGATGCGCGCCGGTCGGGACGAGTTTGGGATCGCCAACGCTGGGCTTGAGGAGCTTGCGTGGAAGAGCCGCGCGCGGCAGGCGGAGACCGTGGCGAAGGCGGCGCGGCAGTTGGCGTGGCTGGGCGTAACGCCGGCGCTGCTGGGCGGCTGGGTGGATGCGCACCTCGCGGCGCGGGCGCGTGGGCATGAGAGTTTCAAGATTGGCGTGAGGGTGGCGGATCAGCGCGGGCAGTTTGGGCTGTTTGGCGGCGACGTGGAAGCTTGAAGCGCGGCGGCGCACCGGCGCAGCGCGTCCGACCGCGGCCTGTCAGCCGGTCCGCACCGCGGGCGCGAAGCACGTCAGCGCCCATGCCGTATCATCCTGGGTGTCCCATGCCGTATTGGCCCAGTGCGCGTAGCTTTGCTTGTCCCGGATGTCCATGACTTGGCCGCAAGCTTCGCAAACGGCGTATCGGTGCATCACCTCTACCAGTTTGTGGAACTGCGCCAAGTCCGCTTCGCTGCGGACTCTTGGGTCGAATTCAGGTCGACTGGCGGTGTGGATGCGGCCATTTTCGGGTAGCCCCCCGGCGGTATTGCGGTCCAAGCGCGGTTTGTCGGCGATGGCGGTGTTGCTGACGCTGGCCCTGTGGAGGGCGTCCATCTCGCGGCAGGTGTCAGAGGGAGATGCCGGCGGACTGCGGCGCGACGGCGGGTCCATGTGGAACCACTGCGCACATTCTAC
>CAIYBN010000074.1 GCA_903924465.1 uncultured Myxococcales bacterium
CGACAGCGCAGCAGCCGGACCTTGGTCAGGCAGGCGCCCCAGACGGGACCGCTCGAAAGGTCAGTCGACGGATGGAGCGTCGGGCGACTCGAACTCCCGGGCGATGTGCCGGTCCACAACATCCACCGATGTTGCGAAGCGGCGAGAGGATTGCGCACGAATCGCGGCGATGCGCCCTGTGGCGTCGGGCGGAACTGCTACCGGCGGCAAGAGCCGCGCGGAAAACGGCTCCAGCGCCTGGCCGCGGGCGAGCAGTTTCACGACCGCGCGGCCCGCTGGCAGCGCCGAAAGGTCTTCCGCCGCGAATGGCGGATGGACCTCGCGCTCCAGTGCGTGCGCGTCCTCTGCGCCAAGGCGCATGACCACGAGCGAGCCGACGTTGCCGCGCACGGCCTCCAGCAAGGCGGGCGGCAGTTGCGCCAGATATTGGTGCGAGAGCGTCAATCCAATGCCGAATTTGCGCGCCTCGGAAAGCATCGTCGACAGCGATTCCGTCACGAAATGCTGGAACTCGTCGACGTAGAGGAAGAAAGGCGGAGCGCCCGGCGGGCGGCGCATTGCCGCCAGCTGGATGGACGACAGGAGCAGGCTGCCGAGCAACCGGCTTGCGTCTTCACCGACCCGGCCGACGGACAGGTTGGCGATCAGCACGCCGGAGTCGTCCATGAGCTGGCCGACGTCGAGCTTGCTTTTCTGCTGCGCGATGATCCGGCGGATTGGCTTGTTGCCGACGAACGCACCGAGCTTGTTCAGGACCGGCGACAGGGCTTCCGCCTGGAGTTGCGGCCGGTAGCTCGGGAACTCGACAGTCCAAAACTGCTTGACGACGGGGTCCTCGATGCGCGCCGCGACTTTCTGACGCAGCTCGTCCTCGGTCAGGAAGCGATAGAGGAAAAGGAGCGTCGCGCGCGGGTCGGCGACGACGGCCAGGATGGCGCTGCGGAGCACATGCTCAAGCCGAGGTCCCCACATGTCGGCCCAGTGTTTTCTGAAGACCGCGACGAGGCCGGATGCGACCAAATTCGCGTCCAACTGGCGCCCGCCTTGGCGGAGCACGTTGAAGGCGACGGCGTGTTCGCGGTCGGCCGGGTTGAACACGCAGGTCTGGTTCGTGCGGGACTTTGGAACCAGCGAAAGGGCGGCCAGCGCCAAATCCCCGTGCGGGTCGAGCACGCCGACGCCGCGACCGGCGGCCAGGTCTTGCGCGATGAGCCGGAGAAGCAGCGTTGACTTGCCGGCACCCGTCTTGCCGATGATCCAGACGTGGCGCAGCCGATCGTCTTGGAGGATGCCGAAGCGGTCGTGCTTGCCCCGGAAGTCCGTCTCCGCGAGCGTGAGGAACGGAGTCTTGTGTGGCGAGTGGTCATACATGCGGTTGTGGATAAAACTGTGGATAGATTGGATAAAGCGGCTGCTTGCTTCCCGACGGCGTCAGCACCAGCACTTGAGACCGAGTTTCCCCGGGGAAATCCGCGGTCGGTGGATGAACGCCGAAGCGGAGCAGGCGCTCAGCGCCGGGAACACCCTGCGCGAGACGAGAGAGGTGTTCGGCTCGGCGCCATGTCGGCAACAGAAACACGACGGCGTGGATCCACGGGAAGCTGAAGACGCGGCGCGGGAAGCCTTCGCGAAGCGCGGCGCGGTAGCGAAAGAACTTGGCGCGAACGCTGGCGCTGCCGCCACGCGGATCGGCGCGAATGATTTCGAAAAGGAACGTCTGCGGCCCGGCGCTTCCCGGCCCCGGAATGGTCACCGCGCCATCGGGCATAATGGCGTGCCGAAAACGTTGCGTGCGGCTCGCGGCATGGTGGAGCCGACGCAACTGGTGCTCTCGGGTGGTAACGGTGCGCGGGTCGGCGGCTTCGGCAGCGACCGCAACGTCGGTGAAGACCAGGTGGTGGCGCATGGTCTGGAAGCCGTCGCGGTTCTGGGTCGGCGTGTGTGGAATGTCGGCGATGTTCAGGCGCAGGTGGTCGGCCGCGACTTCTGCACCACGAAGGGCAAGGCAGTAGAGCGGTCGGCCGGTCCAGGCGTCGCGGACGCCAGGCACCTCCGGCGGCAGAAATAGCCGGTCCAGGTACGCCGCAGTCCACAGGCGCCGCAGTCGCACTTGCGCGACGCGCTGGTTGGCGCCGCGGAAATGGAGCTGGTGCACATGGGCCGCCGCGAGGAATCGGTGTCGGTACACGGACAGGAGCGCGCCCACGTCTCTCGTAGTCAGTTGAAACGGTTGCGGTTCGGTCGGGCGTTTGTGACGGCTCGTCATAGTTGTGAGTTGCAGTTCACCGCGCGGCACTTGCCCGCGTCGGTCATGGTTCAGATCCTTTGCCGTTCCAGCCGTGTTGCTGTTGAGCCCTCGCTGCCCGCCAGTCCGGCACGTTGGAAGCCGGCGCCTGTGGCGCTCGTGCTGGAAACGCGTCCGGCGGGCGGGTGCGAGGTAACACGCGCGCATACCGTCGTGGGGCGCGGTTCGCCGCGCCACCGACCCCGGTAAAGGCATTGACGCCCCGAGGACGCCGGTCAGGCTGGCCTCGGGTCTCAGCGGCAATTGATCTTTACTGGGGTCGGGGGCAAGGCCCCCGCGACGGTTGCGCTCGTTCGCCCGTTGGTTGTGCGGTTTTGTTGGTTTGGTTGTCGCGGTTGCCTCTTCGTTCCAAAGGACGAAGAGGTAGAACGTAGGGTTGTCGCGCGTTGATTATC
>CAIYBN010000075.1 GCA_903924465.1 uncultured Myxococcales bacterium
ACGGATCCAACCGAGAAGTCGAAGCTGGCTCGACATCCGAACGGAATCGGCTTGTCAAAAGAAAGCTCTACCGATGGCTCGTAGCAGGTCCCCGGCTGAAGTAACGGCGATTCATAGATCCTCGCCGTCGCCTTTGCGCCGTCAAATTCTTCGCAGTTCGATTGAACATTTGAAACCTCGACCGTCAGGCCAACCGGCACCAACGATACATTCAAAATCGCAGGCGTAATTATTGCGGTCCACGTGTCCCGATCGACTTCCATCGCATCCACCTGAATCGACGGTGGGTCATCTTGGCTTTCTTTAACGACATCAGTTGATTTCTCGCGCCGCGTGACTTCCTTATGTTCGATCGACCAGAAGTCGAGATCGTCTCCCAACAATACTGAAATGGGGCGCATGCGCTCGGTGGGCTGCTTGTCTTCATGGACTGGCACGATTTCGGCCACATCGCCGCGCGCTGGCGGGCGGTGGTGATTGGCCTGGGCGAGTTGCGTGTCCGCAAGTAACAGTGCAAGCCCAACATTCAGCACCATGTGATTTGCCAAGTACTTTGGCAGCGAACGGACAGGCTCCCAGAAACTGCGGCGAACAAACGCCGAGGCGAGGGCGGGAATCAATAGGAATAGGACGACGAACGGAAGCAAAGCTGCTGTGACAACTGGAAGATCGGGGATGTTCTTCAGTTCAACGATGTAGGCAAGATGATTCCGGGCACGGTCATAGCCGGCCGGAATCCGGGTGTGGCTCGGCGGTTTCTTTCCTGCTCGTTTTCGGATCTGCCTGTATGGCAAGTGCCCCCACTCGCGCACCAAATACAGCTCTAAGTCGGTCGCACTCGGCTTCGCTGGCTTGCGTCCACGTTTCCCCGGTGTCTGATCTGGATCGGGGCGGGGTTCAGTCAGGAAATACAGGGGAACGGCGAGCAGAAGCTGCGAGCGTGAGTAGCGACCAGAAGTTGGCTGCCGAAGTTTGGCTCCGTCCGGCCAGATGCCGAGGGTCGCGAAGTCATGAATTTCGCGCTCGCAAAATGTTCTGACGCGCTCATCGACCCACGCCTCCGATACCGAACTCACCTCGGGCGCAGCGCCCTGAAACGGCCGCTCGACGAATTTTCGAAGGTGTTCGTTGAATGGCTCACTGGCAATGAGGCCATTGCTCTTCATCACCTTGAACAGAGCATCAGCCCGTTCGACGGCGTCTTTGCGGTCGAGATTGTCGTGTTGCCCCTCATTCACGACGTGCCTAACAAAAAAAGTAGGGCAGGTGTTCCGCGAGGAACCCTGCCCGAGTGTCTTACCTTGTCCTGATTACGCCCGCAAGTCGTTGCCGCAGATAGCCCTCCTTGTAGCCATGCGTTCGCATTTCCTTGCGGACCCCTGCGGCAGCGCTCAGGGCGATGACCAATTCGCTCGTTGGCCCACCTGCAGACGGCCTGTTCATCACCTGCGCGAGTTCCGGTGCGTCCGCTCCCACCCAGTTCGCGGGGCCGATCATGCACAGGGCGATCAGTTTCAGAACTTGCGGTTGGTCGCCGAGTTCCGGACACAGCTTCTCGATACAGTACGTGAGCGTGCACAGTTCCACCTCAAAGTCCTTGCGCCGCTCGTCTGCCGCGCCCCGATCGCTTCGCTCCTTCACGACTCTCCGTCGTCTAACCCCTTGAAGTTATAGTGGGTTTGACCTGAGACCTTACTCGGCTGATCCAAAATAGTCAATAGATAAAGCCGGTTGCCATGCTCCCCAAGCGCGAGAGATCAGCGGGACCACACCGCAATTGCGCGACCAACTACTTCGGCG
>CAIYBN010000076.1 GCA_903924465.1 uncultured Myxococcales bacterium
CCCAGCGTTTCCGGGAGAAGTCCATGACATTACGGGCCGATTCACGCCAGCGGGTGGTACCTAGTTCGTGGCCGAATTCCGGCCCCATCCCGATGGCCGAACTCGGCCCTCGGTGGGTGGTTTACCGTGGCCGCGGACAGGGGACTCGAACTCCGCGTGCCGGTGATTGTGCAGGTCGCTTCCCCACACCTACTACGCTCGCCTGCGTTCACCATCCGCGCCTTCAGTAGACGACTCCATGTCTTCCTTGCGCACAGGCCTGGCAAATTTCCTCGTCGTGCATCCAGCCCACCGGATTCAGTTCCCGGCATTCTGCACACGTGGCGAAATGTTTGGGGTTCTTGAGCACTTCCCGGCGAGCCTTGAGGACCACCGTTCGTGACGCATCCGGTGGCAGTCGCAAAACCACGCGCCAGTAGGTTGTCGGCCGTGATGGCGAATCCCAAGTGATGCGCAGCACCTGCACGGTCTTGCACCTGTCGGACTCGCAAACGCGGATGAATTCTCGGCTTATCTGCGACGCATTCATCGGCCCCTCGGCTTGGATTACGACGGCAGCCGAGCGTGACCGTCATCGGGAGTGCAGCACATTAGGCGCGCTGCAACCGAGTTGTCACGCGCAAGCGTGCAAAATGCCCCTCAGGCGTGCAAATTCATCAGGTGCGCCAAGACTGTCTGCGGGATTTGCGGAGCTTCGGCGATCCGCCGGGTGGCTGCCCAAATCCCAAGGGTCACCGAGCATGTTTGCACTTGTCGCCGCGCGCCGCCGACCTACCTTGGTTGCGGAGGCCGTTGCGGCCAAAACAGGAAAGCCCTTGAACATTTCACGAATTCTGGCGTCGCTCGAAGTCTCCCTGCTGCTCACCATCGGAGTCGCGGCTTGCGAAAAGCCGGGACCGGGTGAGCGCGCGGGCAAAGCTGTGGATCAAACGGTGGATGAAGCTGGCCAAAAGATCGCCGGCACTGCGGCAAAGGCCCAAGAGGAAGCAGCCAAAGCCGGCGCGGCTGTCGATGACACGGCAGTCACTGCGCGGATCAAGGCCGCGTTTCTCGCCGAGTCCGGGCTCAAGACGCTGCAAATCAGCGTGGATACGGTCAAGGGCGTCGTCACGCTGAGCGGCTCAGTCGCCACGCAGGCGCAAAGCGATTTGGCGAGCACGATGGCGAGCGGCGTGTCCGGGGTGAGCAGGGTGACCAACAAGCTGGTTATCGGCACCGGCCAATAACGCGGCGCAGGTGTCGATCCCAGCTTGGTACGGCTTCAGGAAAGCCGCGGCGGCGAGCAGGCAGAGCGATTGGACCCGCTTCCCGTCACAAATCGCGGACTACCTTGCCGTAACGTCATTTTCGGCGTCGAGGTCGGCCACCGGCGCAACTTGGGTAAGCGCGTCATGGGTCCGTCCGTCCGCGCAGCTGCTGACGCGTCACACCACACCGGTCGTGTATTTGGTGCTGGTCACGGGTGATTCGCGAGGAATGTCGCAAGGTCAGTGAGCGTTGCCCCCAGGTCGTCGGCGCACAGGTTTGCGGCCCAGCCGTTGTCGCCAAAGGAAGCGGCGAGTTGCAGGTAGCGCGAGCCGTAGCCGGATTCGCTGAACGCCGAGCCGCAGATGTAGGGACTACGGTGTGCGTATCCTGCCTCCCGCACCGCGCGGTTGTACACGGCGCGATCCGTGCGGACCTGCGCGCTCGCGGGAGGCTGCTTGCCACCGACAAACTCAGCGTCAGGCGAATCACCCGTGATGGCGGCGATGATGAGCTGCTGAGGTTTTTCCTTGAGCGACGCGAATTGGGCGGCGTAATCGGCGACCGTCCCAAAACGGCTGTCGACCGCCTTGTTCGCTTCCACGTTCTTCGCGGCTTGAGCAAGGCAACTCGTATCCTGTGCGTCGCAATCGCTCGGGCACTTGTACGCATCAGGCGCTGCTTGCTTTGCCTTGATGTACAGGCAGTTGCCTTCGTTCAACGCCGCGTTGTCGCCTGCCGCGTCGCCGAGCAATTGGCAGAGGCCCCACTGGTCACTGGGAAACAGGCCTCGGTAAAAGGGCAAATCGCCATAGGCGTAGACGTTTGGCGCCATCGAGCAATCGTCGTCGTCGGAGAGAAAGACGATGACCAACGTCGCGCCCTCGCGGATCAGCTGAAGGTTCTGACAGTTCGCTGCGTCCTGGCAGTGGGGGCCTGCCGGGTCGAGCGCCAGCCACGCAGAGCGCATCCCGCCTTCAACGGTCGATTGCTGGCTGCTGCTCACGCCGACGGTGGCGATGCAGTGGAACAGGCCCATGTGGTGGCTGTCGATGACCGCCGGAAGGTAGGGCGTGCACGACTTCACGCCGCCATGGTCAACGCAGTGGTTCAGGCTTGGACAGGTCGCGTCCGTCTCGCACGCCGCGCCCGTGTTGTCATGGGGGGCCGGACAATTTTTCGTTGCCGGTGGCAGCATGCAGCCGGATGTCGTGGAATCGCCCGAGGGGCCCCCCGGCGTGTAGCAAATCATGCTCGGCTCGGCGAACACGTCCTGGCATTCCTTGTCCGTAGTGCAGTGTCGCTGGCAGTACGAGTTGACGGATCCATTGCTGTTGGTCACCTCGTTCGCTGCGGTTGGCTGCACGCACCGCCACTCATTGATCGGCGACGTATCGGTGCCCGGCAGATTCGGTGCGTAGTGCTTGACGACGTCACCATACGGCGGTGCTGTCGGTTGCCCTGGCGGGTCGCCCACCGCGGATTTCAGCAGCGACGTCGCCGGCGCTTGCCAGTTCTTTCCCTGCGTAAACGCGTAGTCAAAACCGTCGTGGCACTGTGCGCTCGGCGCCGTCGGGTCGGCAGCTCCATCGACAAAACACGGTGCGCGGTAGTGCGCAATGGCATTCGGAGGAAAGGCGGTCGCCGCGGTTGTGTTGAACGCGCCGATGTCCTTCACCGTCACACCGGTCGCGTTTGGCAAGTCCGGGATTTGCTGGACGGTGACCACGGCCATCTGGACGTCAATTTCACCCTTGGCCTTCAGCGCAGCGACAAAGTTGCCGATTCCCGCGCCCAGCGCGCGCTGGTGTTTTGCCATGGACGACGAGTGATCGATCACCCAAAGGAAATCGAACTTGCGCACCGTGCTCTGCGTCGCCGCAGGATCGAGGACGCTGCTGCTTGGCGCTGAAACCCCGCAAGCTGCAAGCCACAACAGGAATCCCCACCGTGGAGCGCGATGAATCAACCGCGTATCCATGCTTTGCCTCCACTTCGAGCCTACGCCGGCTGATTCTTCCGTCAACAAGAATCGTGCCCGACAACTGACGAGACGAGCCCCGAGGCACTCTGGCTGCCATTTGTCTGGCCATTTCAACCGACATCGTCCAGAACGGCCATACAGACCGGTCCAACGAGCCAGTCAAGGGCCGAAATGGCTCGTCTTCAGGTGGTCAGGCGTGCCGGCCACCCGCGCCCGACGTCTCCGCCGGTCCACGACGCACACAGGCTCGCGCGTCAGCTACGGGCGTCATCTTGGGCGTCGGTGTGGACCATCGGCACAGATGCCGCAGTTGCGGACGTGCAGCCGCGTCGATACAGTGCATGCATGAAGCAAGCGCGTGCAATCTTGGTGTCGAGTCTAATCCTGCTGACCGTGACTTCGGTTGGTTGCGCGACTGTCCGCTACGCCGTGCCAGGGCAGGAAATCGCCGACGCGAAGCCGCAGGGACCGGAGCTGACTTTGCGCACGGCTGAGGGCGAGCGCCGGGAGCGAATGGAGACCGCGGCGCTTGATCAATGGGGACCGGAATGGACCCTCGCCTTGCAGCCCGACCGGCAGCACCTGGTCGCGCAGGCGCGCGTGCACGCAAGCGAAACCTTCATCTTGACGTCCGCCGAGCGGGACACAACGCCGGTCCTCTGCGGAATCGGCGGCTTGCTGATCGGCGCGCTTGTGGGAGCGGCGCTCGGTGCGCATGTCGGGAGCCAGAACCAGCAGGCGCCGTTCGAATCGCTCTCCGATGGCGTCAGCGGGTTCATGCTGGGCGGGCTCGGGGGCTACGCGCTCGGGGCGATCTCCTGCGTAATTGGCAAGGGACCCACAGCAGCGCACCTCGTACCGACGCCGTAACCCCAAATGCCGGTGCTGCGGTCTGCGACATCCGACTGGCCCGTTGCGGTTTGGTCAACTCCGTCGGAAACATCCGCGTTCTCTACAGTTTCCGCTTCAGCGTCTACCTGGTTGCTGGGGGATGCCCGCAGCCCAACGTGACGACGCTGGCGACGACGAGGAAAAAGCCGAACTGCCGTTTGGCGATGACGTGGAGCCACCGGGCAGCTGTTTGTCGTCTCTTTTCATTCTCCTGGATGACCTGACTCAAGGAGCTCGGCGGGAGCGCGTCTGCGTACGGCAAGACCCAGCATCCGGCCCGAAGGTGCATGGTGGGCTCCCACGAGCTGACTGTCGCGCGTTGCTCAGTCGGCTCAAATGCGCCACCGCAGCGCCAGCCCGATGGAAATCGGCACTGCGACCCGATATTCGACCTTCGGCGCGGGGTTGATGGCCCAAGGGTCCGACCGTGCGGGCAGGCGCACGTTGGCGTACACTCCGCGTACTTCGAAGCCCACGGATGCGTGCGCGCCGATGGGCCAATCCACGCCCGTGGCGGCGCCGACTGCCGGCGAGAACTCGGTGCTTGACGACGCCGGGTCCCGCGGTAACTCGTCGTGAACAGCCAAGCCGCCGACCTCTGCTGCCAGCCACAGGTCCGCGCCCGGCGGAAGGAGGATGTGCCAGCGTCCCTCCGCCGCGGCGCGCCAGAGCGTGGTCCGGCGTAGGTCCGGCCCGACCGTCGCGGTCTCCCGGCCCCAGCCTTGGCCGCCGGCGACCAACCCGAGGCTGGCGTGGGGCCAAAGGCGCACGCCAGCCTCAACGAGCACACCGAGGCCGAGCGAGCCGTCGATGACGTCGCCGCTGGCGGAATAGTCCGTGCCGTCGCCGACGCCGGCATAGGGCACGACGCCGACGGTGACTTGCGGTGTAAACGGTTCCGCCGTGGCCGAGGCGGAGACCAAGCAAAATACCGAGAGGCCGAGGACGAAATGGATGCTGCGCATGTTCCCCCAGATGGTGCGAGTGGGTCGCATTCGATACCCGTAGCGCGCCAAGGTCAAGGTGCGCCTCGTCAAGGGCAGTTGGATCGACCCTTGCGTCTGCACCTTCCGCCTGATCGACCTACGCAAACTCGTCTTCCCAGCACAGCAGTCCAATCTCCCGTTCGCGACGGAACCGCGGTGCGACGTAGGTTCCCGCGTGGAGCATAAACTGTTTGTAGTCAAGTGGTTAGTGCCGCACGGCTTGACGTCCTCTCGCGGGGCGCTGCGGGTACGCAGTAGCGGTTCACAAGCTCCCGGTTCTCACGCATTGCGTACTTCCTTCCACCGACTTGCCTCCCGTGAAGCTGGACCCGCTCGCGAGGTCCGCGAACCAGGCGTCGCTTTGCAACGATGCCGCTTGCGTCGTACTCCAGACGAGCGTTGGCGTACTGTTGAACAAGGCGTTGGTCGCCGGCCACAACTGCTGACGATCGATGATGGACTGCAGTTCGCGGATCGTTGGCAAGCGCCAGCCCTTGCCGGGCAAGTTCGGTGTACCGTTTGCGCAATGGAGCTTCGCGTCATTCCACGCATAGAACGTCAGATCCACGTCGGCCTGCCATCGCAAATTCGTGAGACGGTCGAGAATGACCTTGCCGCCCTCGGCCAGTGAAAACCGGCTTCCTTGACCCGAGGGCGCGGAGCCGTCCGTCCCGCCTCGCACGCACCTTGCGCGTCCAGCCGCGCCATAGCCGGCGCCATCGAGTGCGCCATCGTCGAAGCGAACTGAGCGCGCGACAGCTCCGTTCAAATCGGACACATTGCCCCAATAGGGCCAATCCCAAGTGGTCGCTGGCCAGTCAAGTCCAGGCGCAATGCACGCTGGTTTGCCAGCGCTGAAGTCGACAAGCGTGGTCAATTCGGCGATGGTGGGCAGACGCCAGTCGAGATGGCCACCATAGGACTGGGTCGTGCAAACGCTCAACGCGCTGGTCCAATCTTGGCCCTCAAGGGTCGCTTTGGCCCACTCAAGCCCCGTTCTGGCGTCGCGGATCGAGTCCACGTGATCCGTGAATTCGCTCAAGCCATCGGCCAAGACGCCCCACGTGTCAAAGTCCGCGACGCAGATGTTGCCGCCGCCCACCGCGCTTCGCGCCACGCACACGTAGCCGTACGCGCAACCGGTCCAACTGCCTGGCGTCGTGCACGGGTCCGTGGTGTGCGCGACGAGAAACCCGCAGTCGCCGACGCACGTGCTGGCTGTTTCCAGACCGTCGCAGTCGCCGTTGCCGCAGAAGCAGTCGACGGCACAGGAGTCGGGCGTTTCCCCGCAGCCGCAGACGCCGTTGCCGCAGGCGTCAACGATGGCGCTGTGGAAGCAGCCGGTCGCGGGGGCGCAGCTATCGGCGGTGCAGGCGTCCCAGTCATTGCAGGCCAATGTCGTGCCGCCGCACACCCCAGCCGCACACTTGTCGGCGCCCGTGCAGGCATTGTCGTCATCGCAAGACGCCACGTTGGCGGCGTAGTCGCACTGTCCGGCCGCGCAGCTGTCGGTGGTGCAGGGGTTCTTGTCGTCGCACGACTGGACGGAACAAGGGGCGATGCCAAGGTCCGGCTGTGTGTCGGGCGCTGCGTCCTGGGAAGCATCTGGTCGCTCGGTGACGTCGGTGCCAGCCTCGCCACCGTCCCCAACGACCTCCGCCGCTGCATCGACGACGGTGGCGTCCGCATCGCCACTGGCATTCGCCGCCGGAGAGGGGTTCGGCCCGATCGGCACGTCATCGCCGCAGGCCGTGAGGAAGAGCAGCCCGACGAGGCAGAAGCGGATGGACATGGTGCGACCTCCGCCGTTGACAATGCGCTGCCCGGCCGGGGAGGTCAACACTGCGGCTGACCGCTTCGGATCGAACGCCGAGATGCAATGCGGTCTCGCGGTTGAACTTCCTGCACGCCGGGCCAGACCGCCCGGTACTGGCGAGGCGTCGAGGCCAAAACGTTGGCGTTTCTACCACTCAGGCGCGCCCGTCTGCCCACGCTCGCCTGCCAGCTTCGGACGCTTCAGCGCCTCGGTCAACGGGCGAAATCGCGCAGAATCGCATCATTTTCAAGTGTTCAGACGCACCCGTCCATCCGTGGCCCGCATCTACCAGTCCAGACGTTGCGCGCTCCTGCATGGCCTCGCGCCGATTTCTCGTCCTCCAAGGTGTCGAGGTCGGCTATCGGCGCTGAACCGGACCACGGTCGGATTACGCCGCGAGCAACCGTGAGCGAGCCGCATCAACGCACGCAGCGAACCCAAATATCGCCATAGGTTTCAATATCCAGGCCGTCATACCCGGTCGAGAAGTCCACGGTCGAGTGCGCGATGAACTGTTTGCCAAACACCGATGTCCCGGACAAGAACCGCGCGCTCGCCGTGCCGGGAAAGGCCGTCGCGTCGATGGCGGGGTTCGCCAATTGCCAATCGACCAGAGCGAGCAGTTCGTCGCGGCTCGGAAGGCGCCAACCGGTGCCCGGCAGTCCTGCGGCATTGTTGCTGCATAGGGCTTGCGCTTGCGCCCACGTGAGGTTGCTGGCGGTCGTTGTGCGCTGCCAAGACAACCCGCTGGCGTGGTCGAAGGTGGTCTTGCCGTCGGCGCTGACGGCGAAGCGCGATCCCGCACCCGTGCCACCGGTGCTCCCGCCGCGTACGCAGCCGACCGGCATGAGCCACGCTTGATCGCCGTAGATCACTGAGCTGGATTGAAAATCAAAATCCCAAGCCTGCTGGCCGTCACCAGCGGTCGGCGTCGCGGACCACACGTAACCGTTTGTCTTCGGCCAGATAGACCAAGCCACTGTGGTCTTCTGCGCAAAATGGCTCACGTCAGACAGCGTCAGGAACTCGCTCACGACCGGCAAGCGCCAATCCGTCAGGCCGCCGTAGCTCTTGGTCGTGCAGGCCGTCAGCGCATCGCTCCACTGCAAGACCGGAGTCGTGTCCTTCGCCCACTGGAAGCCGGTGCCGGAATCTTTGAGCGTCGCGCCATCATCGACAAAGTCCGTCGGCGTCCGCATGTCCGGCATCGGCAGCCAGCTGTGCGTTTCGCTGACGCAAATGTTGCCGCCACCCGCGATACCGCGCGCGACGCATACATACCCGTGGGTGCAAATGTCCTGTGAGCCAGGTGCCGTGCAGGGGCCTTTCAGGCGTTGCCAGAGGAAGCTGCAGTCGGCCGGGCAGGTGAGCGGTGTTTCTTCGCCGTCGCACACGCCGTTGCCGCACAGGGCGACGCAGTCGGCAGCACAAGTCGGGGTCGCCTCGCCGCAGTCGCAGACACCGTCGCCGCAAATGCCGTTCGTGTGTACGCAGCCGGAACCGGGCAAGCAGCCGTCCTGTGTGCATGCGTCGCCGTCCGCGCAGGAAAGCGCAGGACCGGACACGCACGTGCCGTTGACGCACGTGTCGCTCGCGGTGCATGCGTTGCCGTCCGAGCAAGGCGGGTTGTCGGCCAACGCCACGTGGCTGCAGCCCTTCGTGATGTCGCAGCCGTCCGCCGTGCAGGGGTTGCCGTCGTCGCAGTTGTTCGAGTTGCCCAAGCACGCGCCGAACAGGCACATGTCGTCGTGCGTGCAAGCGTCGCCGTCGCTGCAGCCGAGGCCGTTGGGGCTGTTCGGCGCAATGCACGTGCCGGTCATCCAGTCGCAGGCGTACACGTGGCACTGCTCTTTCACGACCCCTGTGCAGGGATTTAGCGGTGGCGTTCCGCCCAGCGCGCAGACGTGAGCGGACCCGCAGGTGTGCTTGGCCTCGCACTGTTTGGCGTCAAACACTGCGCAGTCGACGGCCGTGAGGCACGAGCAAGCCACTTGGCCGAATGCGACGATCGGGTTGCCGACGCAGACGCCGGCTTCGCAACGGTCCGACGTCGTGCAGGCGTCGCCGTCGTCGCATGGCGCGGTGTTGAACGGGTGAAGACAGCCGACGGTGGGCGCGCAGTAGTCCAGCGTGCACAGATCGGCGTCGACGCACGCGAGGCTACCGGTTTTGACACACTTGCCCGCGCCGTTGCAGTGGTCGCCCAGCGTGCACACATTGCCGTCGTCGCATGCACTCGTGGCGGGGCTGAGCGCGAATGTGCACTGCCCGGAAGTTTCGTCGCACACGGACTTTTGGCAGGCGTTGTCGTACGCCGTGCTGCACTTGACCACCGTCTTCGGATCGACGACACACATCGCGTTGCTGCAGTGCCAGATTCCGCCGCATTGGGAGTTCAACGCTGTGCAGTCGGCGTCGACGTCGCAACCGCACAAGCTGGTGTTGAACGTACCGTTGCCGCACGCGCCCGAGCCGCAGTGTTCCCCGCTGGTGCAGATGTCGCCGTCGTCGCAAAACGCCGCGTTGTTGACGTGCTTGCATCCGGCGCCGCTGCCTGTACTGGCCCCGGGCACGCAGCTGTCGTCGGTGCAGGGATTGCTGTCGTCGCAGTGGATGAGCGTCGACGCACAAGCGCCGTCCTTGCACAGATCCGGCCAGGTGCAGACATTGCCGTCGCTGCATGGGCTGCTCATGGCGAAGTTGACCAGCCCGCACTTTCCGCTCGTCGGGTCGCACACGTTGGACTTGCATGGTTCGCTCGACGGCGCGCAGGGCGCAGGCGCGGGGCCAAGGATGCAGAACTTGTTCACGCACAAGTGCTTGGCCGTGCACAGGTCCGCCGAGTCCTGAACCGCGCAGTCGGCGTCGCTGGCACAATCGCACGCGTTGATCTGACCCACGAGGCAGCTTCCAGCCACGCAAAGATCGCCCACGGTGCAGCGATCACCGTCGCTGCAGAACGCCCCGGTAGGCCCAGGCTTGTGCTTGCAGGCCCCGGTCTGCGGTACGCATGTGTCGATGGTGCACGGATTGACGTCTTCGCACAGTTGAGGATTGCCGAGGCACTGGCCATTGTCGCAGACGTCGTCCGACGTGCAGAGGTTGCCGTCGTTGCACGGCACGCCGTTGGGCAGCAGTTTCTGTGGCACGCACAGTCCGATCTGGCTCAGCGGATCGACGATGCACATCCACTTTGCCGTGCAGCCGTTGGACGGAACCGCGTCGCAGTCCGCATCGATAGCGCATTTCAGCGCCCCTCCGCTGCTGTCAGGCGCCGCATCCGGCGCATCCGCACCCACACCCGCATCCGGATCCTGAACCGTGACATCGGCGTCTGCGGGCGATGTCGCATCGACACTCTCCACGGCGTCGAGCGGCGTTGCAGCATCGGAACCCGCGTCGAGATCCTCGACCGTGTCGACCGGCGCCACGGCATCGGGACTCGCATCGGTGTCAGTAGCGTCCGCATCGGCCGCCGTAACTTGTTCGTCGGCGCTTGCATCCGCCGAAGTCTCGATCCCGGCCACGTCGTTCGCCACATCGACGGCGTCAGAGACCTCCGCGACTTCCGCAGTTGCGTTCCCGTCCGTCGCGACGAACGCATCCGCATCGGAAGCCCCAACATCGGCCGCAAAGGGCGGGGAAACCGCCGCGTCCGGTGCGCATCCAACGACGAGCAACCACGCGACGACGGGCAAAATCCGCATCTGAGAACCTCCACGCCGCACCATCGCGCGCTGAAGCTGCAAATGCAACCGGTGAATCACCGACGGGATCGTCTGCGCAGAACCTGCACTTGGATGACCCAAACGCTGCGCTGGCGACCCTGCAAAGAAGTCCATGTGGCGACGCAGGCTCTGTACTGGCCGACTGTCGTCTCGATGAGGTCCATGAAGTGCGCAGACAACGTCACCTTGTGTTGCGGGACATTGTCCGTTTCGCAATAGTTGTCCTTGGCCGGGTTGCAGCCTATCCAGAACGCCCCGCCGGAATGAGCACCATCTCTGCAGCCGCGTTACTCCTTTGGCCGCCGCTGTCGCTGCTTGTACAGACGTTGCCGTCGCTGGCCTTGACTCCGCCGACGTCCGGGGCAGCGACAGCCAAGGAACTGACACCAGCACCGAGGACACGGGCGCTGGCCCGGCGTACGAGTGGGTGGGCTGGTCGCTGGCGCCGCCAGTCATCACGGTGCAGTTTCCCAAGCCGCGCAACGTGGCCCTGGTGCGGCTCGGCCTGAACAACTTCCAGAGTGGCGACGTTGTGCAGCCACCGCGCATCGAACTGCGCTTTAGCCAGGACGGACAGCTCTGGACGACCGCGCAAATCTTCCAGATCGCCGACGGCACGGAAGCGGTGATTCCCGATGCCAAGCGCGGCGACGTGACGTTGACGTTCCCCGTGCAAGACGCGAAGTACGTTGAGATTGCGTTTGTCACGCCCGGCAAGTGGACGTTCGTCGATGAATTGGCGTTTGATTGAGCGGTTGCGGCGCTTTTCTCTCTCCGACCCCAAGCCGGTTTCAAGACTCCAGCGGCACTGGGCCATCGGCAGTGTCTGGTCTTTGGGGGACTGCAACCGAGACGTTCGACATCGAGATGACCGAGAACGCCGGCGCCTGGTGCACACAGCGCAAGTCGGTGCTGGCGCTGAAAGGAATTCGGATGGTGGCGTACAACCTCATGCAGGTGCTGAGGAAACGTCACGTCGGCGCGCACACGTGCGCGTGCCGGACACGCCCATGCAGCGGCGCGAGCTGCAGGAACTGGCGCACCATGTGTGGAAGCGCGTCGGACGAGCGCTGCTGGGACCGCCCGGCCGAGTGATAAGTCTTTGTTTTCAGACCGCAACCAACCGGGCTGAAGGATGGCATGGCCGAACAGCAACTTGCCCCGATCGGCACTTCAATGGCGAGGCGTGTCTGGCCATTGATGGATGATTGTTGGATCTGCTGGGGCGCGTGGCGGAAGGTGATGGTCTTGGGGACAAGTGGTCAGGGCTACCCGGACTGAGTTAGCCCTAGACAACTTGAACTGCACGGCGTACGATCCTCCTAGGAGTGTGTTTTGCATGGCAAAGGGAGGAAATCTTGAAGATCTTGCTGATAAATCCGATCATTGAGGGCGAACCGGAGGCGTTTCATATTGGCCTCACCACCATCGGCAGCTACATTCAAGCGCATAGTAGTCATCGCGCGGCAATTCTCGATTTTGCATTTCATCGGTTGAACTGGCAGCAGAAGCTATTGTCTCAAATCGAGACGTTTCAGCCGGATATGATCGGCATGTATATCTCGACGCCTTTTTTTCCATCCGCCCGACGTGTTGCACGCGAAATCAAGCGTATTCGTCCGGACCTGCCCATTCTCGCTGGCGGTCATCATGCGTCGCTCGCGCCGGACGAAGTGATGTCCGACACCGACTTCGATTTGTTGATTATCGGCGAAGGCGAAGTGGCTACGCTGCGCTTGCTCGATGTGATGACGGCCGGCGAGTCGCTCGATCAAGTGCCCGGTATCTGGTGGCGCAAAGATGGCGAGATCCGTCAAGTACCCAAAGGCGCATTGTTGCCAGCGGCCGAGATTCCCATGCTGGATTGGAATCTCTACGATGCCGAGACGCTGGAGAAGACCTTTTACTTCTGGGGCTTACTGCCCGTCATGGGCAGCCGCGGTTGTCCGTACAAATGCTCGTTCTGCGCCATCCCAAATGTTCAAGCTCTCTACAAGGGTGAGAATTTTCTACGATTTCGCGACCCCATCTGCGTCGTAGATGAGATTGAACATCACTACAAACAATTTCATCATCTCGGGTTGCGTCTGGTCTATTTTTATGACTTGAATTTCCTGGTTCGCGGCGAATGGCTCAAGCGGTTCGTCGATGAATACAAAAAGCGCGGCTTGAATCGCGTGTTACCGTGGTCAGCCTACACCCGTGCCGACCACATTCGCCGGATTGACATGTCGTGGTTGGAGGATAGCGGCTGCGTTGCACTGCGTGTTGGTATCGAGGCTGCGAACGAATTTCAGCGCAACGACGTCTATGAGAAAGAGTTGCCGCAAGCTGAGTTACTCACCGCTTTGGCGGCTATCAAGAAGAGCAAGATCGCCATCATCGGCTACTTTCTCGTAGGAGGACCGGGCGAGCGTCCGGAATATCTGATGGATTCACTGGAACTTTCCTATGACTATGGCATTGAGTATCCGACCTTCTTCTTGTTCAAGCCACTTGCGGGTACGGACATTATCGATCGAGCTGCGGAGATGGGGTCGACGATCGACAAGGCGAGCATGGAACAGTCGGCGGATTTCCTGCGCGGCGTGAACATGACACATAAGCATGTCACAACGTGGCAGTTGCTGTCCTTTCAAACACTGACGCAGGTACTTTTCGGTGCCCGCATTATTTGGCACCAGTTCCGCCGCGAAGGTCTGATGTACATGCCACGCATGCTCAAGTATTTCTGGCGGGCGCGGCGTGAAGGCTTCGGTCTGTTTGAATCTGGAGTCTATTTCGTATTCTACGGCTACGATCATTTGACCGCTGCGCCACGTTTTCCAATCCCGGAGAGACGTTCGCTGTTCGCGCGCGCGCTTTTCCGGTTGCTACGCGGGATCTACCGCTCGCGCACTGACACAGCGCCGAGTCACGGGGAGCAGGCGGGGGAAACGGCGAATTAGGCTCGGCTGCCCATGCTGCCTTGTGCCGATCGGGTCTTCCAAGAAATGCAGGGTCAGCGCGCCAGCGCGATTGGCCACTGAACGGTTGCCCAGGTGAGGAGCACCGGGCCAGTGGCCTCCGCCCGGAATTGCCGTAGCTGACTGATGCGGCCGCCATTGCGGGCCACAGCTTGCTCGAAACGGCCGGCCAGCCACTCTCGGTGCTTCAAGGGGCTGACATCAAAATCACAGGCGGCCGGTTGCAGGACAAAGTCACTGCGTCCAGAGCTGTCAGTCTTTCGGGCCAATGCAAGCACACGATCCCACCCCAGATCGTAACCGAACATCGTCTCGCCCGTCTGGCGCACAGCAAGGCGAATCAAGTCGAAGGCATGGTGCGGTCGGACTTGCCCGGTTGTGGTCACCTCCAACTCACCCACGGCGTTGAAGGTGCTTGTCCACGGTCGCAAAATGTTGGCTTGGATGAGTGCGGTCGCGAGATCTTCGTGCACAGAGCGGGACATCAGGTCGAATTGGGGGTGCGCAACTGCCCTGTGAAGTATCCGCGTTTGCGCAATTCCGTTGCCGCAAAGCAGGACAAGGATGCTGACCATGATGCCGCGCCGCAACGCGACGAACTTCCCAGCGGACCAAAGTTGCACGAGAACGAGGGCCACGGCCACGGGCAGCCATAAGGCCAACAGGTTGTACAGGGACATTCCGCGGTAGTAGACCGTCAAATAGGCGACGAGTGTAGCCCCAAGCGCCAAGCCGTACGCGCGCTGCGGTCGGGAGGTAGTGCGACGTATGGCAAGACCAAAACTTGCGATGACTGCGACCAGTATGACGAGTCCAGAGATCCTGGCGACGAGGCCGGGGTGCAACGGTTGGCCAGTCGTCGCCGCGTGGACGTAGTCGCCCAATCCGCCGAAAGAATCAAGAAAATGCCAAAAGAACCAAGCAAGACGTTGCGGGTCAAGAAGCTCTCGGAGGTCCGGAAGTCCGGTGACCCTTACGTCGAATGCAGCGTGGTTGCCGTGAAGTGTCCACAAAACCTGCGGTAGCATCGGCGGCACTGCCGCCCCGGCCAGGAGCGCGTAGTCCAACCGCTTCATATGTGAAGTCAAGCGAAAGACCAGCGCCGCCAGACACATGCCGCCCAATGTGAGCACCGCAGTGGTCTTTGCAGCAACCGCCAAGCCGGCGCATGCACCCGCGACAATCAGCCAGCGCCGATGTCCGGTCTTGGCATGGCGCACAAGAGCCAGAACTGCGAACAGCGGCATGGACCATGTCCAGCGTTCGTCAGGGCGAACCCACTGATACATGAAGAGGAAATGTGTGGATGTCGCCATCAAGAGCACGGCCAGCCACCCGGCGAGTGGCGAGCCAAGTTCCCGGCAGAGTTGCAGGACGCCAGCAAACACGGCCACACCGCCGGCAACGGATAGGGCGCGCGCCCAACCAAGGCCACCGATTTGCGCCGCCCAGCGATACGGCGCAAATGCAATCGCGCCAATATGGCCATCCACCATCACCGGAGTGAAATGACCATCCGCCGCCAGCAGGCCACCGACCGGTTGATATCGCTCCGTGACTAAGCTGCCGCCCGCAAACGGAACGTCCACGCGTCCTTCGGTGCCGGTCCAATCCGGCAGAACCGTGACGAGCCCCGCGGCCTCTTCGACGAAGCCGGCCATGCCCGATGCCAGTGGTACGACTGCTTCAAGCCATACGCCGACCAGCAGAACAAACAGAAGAAATCGCAACAAGCGGACCTCACTTCAGCCGGGCCTGGAGATGCCGACCGATGTGGCGAAGGTAGTGCTCACCATAGACGCGATGGTCGGGATTGGCAGTCGCAATCGCGTGGCTGATGTCCGCCACGCGCGCCACGCCTTTGAGCAATGTTGTCGGGAGCTTTTCCAGCCATTTGGGCTGAACTTTGTCGCGCCAAGCGGCCGGCAGCATCGGCATCATTTGAAATAACGCCTCATAGCTGGCGAGTCGGTGCGTGTCGGCCTGCGCGACACCGCCGAATTGGTGGAATGCCTCCAATTCGCCATTGTTGATCCGGTCCACGTCCGCCGGCGTCAAATCGCCGCGCTTCAGAGCTTCCTGAGTGATTTCCACGCCCGGATAGTAGGTCATCCAATAGGTCCCGATGCGTTCAGGCGTATGCTTGGCGTAGAATAGCCGCGCGGCATCCTGGGCCTCAACCGCTTCGCCGGACGAGCCGAAAATATGGTCGCCTTTCACACCAATCCCGGCGCGCTGGAACGCATCGATCGTCCAGGCTGTGTCGCCGGTCTTCTCATAGCGCTTCATGGTCTTGTACTTGTACTGCTCATCCACGGATTGAATGCCGATTTGCACCCAAGTGCAGCCAGCGTCTGCCATCCAATTGATGATATCCTGGTCCACATACTTGACGTGTGAGAGACACGTCCATGGCAACTTGATCTCGCGTTTGTAACGCTCCAGAAATGCATGAATCCACGCTTTGTCGATGGTGAAGATGTCGTCCTCAAAATCAATGAAACGGATGCCCCAGCGTTTCTTGGCGCCCAACAACTCCGCCATCACGTTGTCGACTGACCGCTGCCGGACGTACTTGCCACCGCGTACGCCATCGGTGGAAGGCAATCTCGCCCAGAAGTTGTTGAAACAGAAGGTGCATTGATAAGCGCAACCGCGACCGGTCATGGTCATGTAGAAATCGCGGATTGCGAAGTGGTCTTCATACAGTCGCTTGTCCGGAAAGGGCAGACTGTCCAGATCCTGTTGAAACGGCGCGGTGGGTCCACGGACGATGGTGCCGTCCGCGCACTTGCTGCGGATATTGACAACCGGCCGATCGGGCTCTCCCTCTGCAAGCGCTCGTAACCAATCTGGAAATGCCTGATCCCCCTCGCCAACACAGACCGCGTCAACAGCGGATTCGGCGAGGACGATGTCCGGTACGGCAGAAGGATGCACACCACCAAAGATGACCTGTGCGCCCGTACGCGCCCGCACTGCGCCTGCGACTTTGAGCCCCCACCGGTACGTATTCGTCAACACTGACATCGCAATGACGTCGGGCTGTAGCGAGACTGCGCGGTCGATGACGGCCGCATCCTCGTTGAAAAACCGCGCGAGCGCGGGGATAGCCAAGTGGTATCGGTCGTCAAACAGTCCGGGCGTAAATGCGAGGTGCACCTCATGACCGTGGCGTTCGAGAATCCCCGCGAGGATTTCCACGCCCATTTGTTCTGCGCCGATTCCGATGAAGACGACTCTCATGTGACCAACCGTCGCCGTATCGCCGCGACAATTCGGTCGGCCGCATCGTCGGTCAGGCTGGCAAACAGTGGAAGCTGAATCATATGGTCGTAGATGTGTTGCGCATTGGGAAACTTCGCTGCGGTCGTTGCCGGTGGGCAAAAGTCGACGATTTCCGCACCAACGCCAACATCGATTCCACTTCGCAGGAGGTTGCGCCGCAGTTCAACGGGTGAGCCGGCGATCGTGCCGACAAGGAAATAGCGATTGGAAACAACGCCTGGAGGCTCGCGTTGAAATGTCACGACCCCGGCCAGTCCGTCCATGATCCGCTGCGCCACGCGCCGCTGCTTCGCAATCCTCTCGTCGAGGACCGCCATCTGACCGCGGGCAAAGCGCGCTTGCCAAGGTGTCCATGCGGTCGCGGTCGCGACGCTGCCTTGCCTGACGTGTTCATACGCACCCAGAATGACCGATTTGAGTGCAGGCGTGTCCAACGCTGCCAGCGCCACGGCGTAAGCAGGCGTCCGGAAGCCGACGTTCTCCACCACATTGCGCAGAAACTTGGCCGGCAATCGCGAGGGCGAGGGGGCGTCGTTTGGCAATGCGGCCCGGATGCGCCGGGCCAAGGGCGCGTCGTTCGTGACCACGACACCGCCGCCGAATGCGTGCAGTGTCTTGATGGTTTCCAGACTGAAGAATGCCACGTCACAGTGGCATCCGGCCTGCTCACCGTTCAGCTTGGTTCCTGCAGCGTGGGCTGCATCTTCGATAATGGTTGCCCCAGCCGCCCGTGCATCTCTGCCCAGCAAGGCTATCCAATTGACGGTATTTCCAAACAAATCAGTCGGCAAAATCGCCCGCGTTCGTGACGTCACGGCCTGGCGCACGGCTACCGGATCCATGAGGTAGGTGTCCCGATCCACATCGACGAACACCGGCACCCAGCTGTGGCGTTGCAGCAGTTCTGGCAAGTCCAGCAGCGTCAAAGCTGGCACAATCACTTCGTCGCCTGGCTGCAGCCCGCAAGCTTGGAGCGTGGCGACCAACGTTGTGCGCCCGGAACACCCGGCAACGGCGTGTGCGCAGCCAGTTTGTGCGGCAAAAGCAGCTTCAAATACGCCAATATCGTCGACAGACTGTCTCCAAGCACTCTGCAGGAAGGACCAGGCATCGATGGCGGTGCGGCGGCGCGGGATCATGACTGCCCGTAGAAGAGCAAGCGGTCAAAAACATCCAGAGCGTGAGAGGGGCCGACTCGACCTTGCAGGTGGCTCAGTTCTCCGTACGTCGTCTCAAAGCAGGACGCCAACTTGGGACAGGCGTCCGCCAGTCGAAAGACGCCATGTTCGCGCGCCATCAGGTCAACGAGGTCCTCGTCAAACAGTGAGCCGCGGGTCCGTTCCTGCGGGCAACCTCCAACATGACCGTTGGAATCGACGAACAAGACGGTCCGCCCGGCGACGCACCGCAAGCGGCGTTGGCCACGCAGCACGTCCGGCAATTCGGCGGTCAGCATCCTGGCGTTGCAGCGAATGCCGGTGCGATGGGCGACCGCTTGGGCGTCGCTCAGATGCGCCAGCAGCGCCGGAATGTCGGCGTCGCTCAACGCCATCTGTTCACGGTCGTCGTCGCCGACAGTTGACTGGTCCAAGTGCATGTGCATAGGCTGAAATTTCACGTAGCCGACGCCAAGCTCAGCCGCCAAGCGGCACATCGCGGCCGCTTCGCTCAGGTTCGCGCGGCTCAACGTCATGCCAATGGCGATGCCAGTCCCCGGGCTATGCGAACGCAGATTCGCAATGCCCGTAAGCGCGGATTCAAAGCGAATCCCCTTGCGCATCAAGTCGTTGCGCGCGGGATCGGGTGAGTCCAGCGAAATGGACGCGTAGCCCAGTTTGCGGACGGCCAATTCCTGGGCCTTTTCGACGCTGACGAGGCCACCATGGGTGTTCAGGTTGACGCGGATACCGGCATCGCGGCTTGCCGCCAAGACGTCCATCACGTGCGGATACAGCAGCGGCTCGCCGCCAACGATTCCCAAAAACAGCACGCCATTCTTGGCCAATTGGTCCACTGTGCGCAGCGCCGACTCCCGCGGCATGCGTGCCGCGACCGGCCGATACCCGGGCTGACCGACATTGCACGTGCTGCACCGCGCATTGCAGGCGTCGGTGACCTTGAAAATCGCGCAAGTCGCAGGTTGTTCGGCGACGCCGTACCGGCTCAGACGCAAGCGGACGTGGTGGACCAAGTGGCTGGCGCGCTTCACGCTGGTGCTGCCGAGCCAACGAGATACCTGCGGCGAAGACCCTTCGCTCATCCTCAATCTGCCCCCCGGGTGCTGACGCCAATCTCCCGACGACCGGTGACGACTCTGCGTGATCCTCAAACGCCTTGACAACGGGCACGGTATGCAGACGCCATGTGGGCGCCCATAAGACCCGCGAAGCGGCGCCAATCGGAAGTCTGGACTGGCGCGCTTGGGTCGTCAAGCACAAATTGGCCGATGGAAGGGCCGACCGGTCCCGCGCTCGCCAATCGCTGTCCGCCAGCGTCATGCCCGGCTTTCGCAAATTCGCCGGCCTCCGCCCGGGTGCGACCAGCTACGTCAGCCGGCGAGACGGGGGCGCGTCAGTTCAAGTCGAAGATCCCGCGGCGTACGCCCGCTATCGGCCAGGAGCTGCGCGAAGTGCTCGACTCCAGTCCGTCGCCGCCGTCGGGCGTCGTGTCAGTTCGCGGCGAGGTGCTGCGGAGGTGGCGATGGCCGGGCGGTTTGCGAATCCCGAATCCAACAAGCGACCTCAGCGGCCGCACACCGGCATCGCAACCACTTGAACCTTGCGCGGATTTACCATTCTCCACTTGACAGCGCTCGCATAGGGGGGCTATTCGACACTGCTCAATGCACTACGGGACCAGGGGGAATGAATGGCCGTCATCCCACAGCGACTGCACAGCGATTCGATGGTTCTTGGTCAAACGATGGACGCCGCGTTGGCGGCCAGCGCTGGCGCACAAGCCTTGCCGACCTCGATCAGCGGGCGTTTCCAGATCGGTGCAGAGCTGGGATCCGGCGGCATGGGTCGGGTATTCCGGGCATTTGACTTGGAGTTGGATGAAGAGGTCGCGCTCAAGATCTTGCATAGCTCGATCGGTACATTGCCTATTCACCAACGCGAGCAATTGCGGTGTGAAGTCAAGGCGATGCGACGAATCGTCAGCCCGCACGTTGTGCGCACGTACGAGTGCGGCATGGACGGTGAAACGCCTTGGTTCTCGATGGAACTTCTCGACGGCGGGTCGCTCGCCGAGCTGCTGCGGCGCTCTGGGCGACTGCCTTTGGACCGGATGCGCGCCATCGGCGGCGCGATTTGCCAGGGCCTCACTGCCGCTCACCACGCCGGTGTCATTCACCGCGATCTCAAGCCCGGCAACGTGCTGCTCAGTGGCGAGCGCGTGGCGATCTGCGATTTCGGTTTGGCCCACATGGACTGGCACCTGGATCACTCGCGATCCGCGGTCGGGACGCCGGCGTATTTTGCACCGGAGCAGATGAATGGCGGGCGGGTGACGCCGGCGACGGACCTGTTTGCGCTCGGCGTGATGCTGTATGAACTGGCCACCGGGCGGCCGCCGTGGGTCGGCGACTCGCTGATGGCGCTGGCCCTGGCGCGGGTGACCGAGCCGATCCGCGATCCGCGCGAGCTGGCGGCGGATCTGCCGGAGACCGTTTCGCAGACCATCGTGCAGTGTCTGCAGTCTGAACCGGAGAAACGGCCGCGTTCGGCGGACGAAGTGGCGAAACGGCTCATGGTCATCCAGCGCTCCGGTGGATTTGTGTCCTCGCCGCTGAACGCCCAGGAGTCTGCCGTCGGTCGTGAACAGCGTCGTGGTCCGCCGGCGCCGCGACTGGTTGTGTTGCCCTTTGCCAGCATCGGTCCGCCCTTGGACCTCGCGTTGGGACTGGCGGAGGACATCACCGGCGCGTTGATTCCGCACAAGCAGCTGCGCGCCGTCGCGGCCCGCGTTGCACGCAACTACGCGGATGAGCAGCGTGATCCGGCAGAGATTGGCCGCAGTCTGGGCGTGGAATTCGTCGTCGACGGCAGTGTCCGCAAGCTCGGTGACGGCATGCGGATTCAGGTCACGATGACCGCATGCAACGACGGCAATGTGGTCTGGAGTCGCTCGCTGGACTGCGACGCTGTGCGTGCCCGCCAGGTTCACGACGAGATTGCGTTTGGCGTCGCGCAGCAACTCATCGCCAGCGCGTACCGGGTGACAACGACGCCGGAAGTGACGGATCCCGAGGTCCTGCGCGCCTATCTGTCCGGCCGGCGCGGCTACAACGAGGCGATGGCTGCCTTCAGTCCGAGCGCGTTGCGGCACGCGATTGGCCATTTCGAAATGGCCGCAGCGCTGGCACCCAGTGAGCCGCTGCTCGCTTCGGGCCTCGCCATCGCCGTGAGCGGCCAACTGGTCGTGGAAGCGGTGATTTCCTCCGGGCTCCTGAATCGCGCGCAGCGGCTGGCGTTGCAAGCGATCGATCTGGCGCCCAACAGCGGCGAGGCGTGGCTCGCGCGCGGGCTGGCAGATTTGCACGGCGGTGAACCGGTGGCGGCGGCGGTGGCGTTTCGGCGTGCTGTGAGCCTGGCACCGAGCCTTCCGGAACCGCGGTCACAGCTGGCGGCGCTGTTGGTGGATGCCGGCTGGCTCACGCAGGCGCGGCAACAGTTGGAAGTGGCCCTGGAACTCGGCGGTGACCCGTCGGCGATTCTCGGCGAACTGGCGCGCATCGCCGTGCTGGAAGGCGATATGTCGGCGCGGGAACGGCTGCGAAATCAGGTCGTGCTGCGCGGTCTGCCGCCTTTTGCCAGTTGGCGCGGTGAGTACTCGGCGGCGCTGGCGACGAACAACCACGAACTGCTGCGCGCGACGTACCGGGAGATGATTGCGCCGCGCGCCGAGCCGCTGCCGCCGTTCATCGACGCGCTTCGGATCGTCCTGGGCTCGGTTCTGCACGAGACGCCGCCGGATGAGCATCTGGCGCTGCTGCCGAAGATCGCGTGGAACGAAGGGGCGACGCCGATGCGCCGCGTGCGGTCGATCCTGCTGTGGATGGAACTGCGCAAGGGGGAGGCGGAGCCCGAGTGGGTTCTGGAAGTGCTCGGTCGCGCGATGCAGTTCGGCCTGTGCAACGCGATCTGGTTGGCGCGCTCGGACTGCTTGGCCGGCATCCGCGGTCGCCCGGAGTTCGAACCGCTGCGCCTGGCGATGGAGCGACGGACGGCAGGAATCGTCGACGCTTACTGTGGCGACGCGATTTCGCAACCGGCTCCGCCAGTCACCGGGATGTCGGCGACGGAGAGCTGGTGAAAGGTTGCAGGCGCTCCCTGGCAGCGGCCCGGGTCAAGCCTCGCGTGTCCTGAATTCAGCGGCCTTGGACCCCCGCCGGCCCAGCGGAGCCGACCTTCAGACCGCCCGAGCTGCACCAGTAGACCGCCCGAGGTGCACCTGCAGAGGGTCCGAGCTGCACCAGTAGACCGCCCGAGGTGCACCTGCAGAGGGTCCGAGGTGCACCTGCAGAGGGTCCGAGGTGCACCCGCAAATCGCCTTTGTCCGCCCCCAGCCCTCAAGCCAGCCACACAAACGTCGCACCTTCCCCGCCTTCACCCTGCCGGCCCGCGCGAAACCGCTTCACCGACTTGTTGAACCGAATCGCCTTGCGCGCCGCCTCCCGCATCGCGCCCGTCCCCATCCCGTGGACGATGCACAGCCCCGGCGTGCCGCGCAGCACCGCCTGATCCAGGGCGATATCCAACTTCTCCAGGCCTTCCTCCACGCGCATCCCGCGCAGGTCGACGGTCCGCTCCGGAATCCGCAGCGTCATCGTCTCATCGTCCACCGGCTCCGCCACGTGCTGCGGCAGGCTCGACTGCGCCGTCTTCACCTGCTGCCGCGGCAATTCACCCGGCAGCGCCACGCGTAGCTCCGCAAACGCCGCATTCACCGACAGCGGCCCCGCCTGCACCTTGGCCTTCTGGCGAATCGCATCGATTTCCAGGATCTGCACCACGCGCCCCAAGCCCACGTGCCACACCAGCCCGTCGGGGCGATTGTGCTGCGGCGTCCAGGGCTTGCGAACCGGGCCGATCGGCTGGGCCACGCCCCGCTGCAAGTCCGTCAAATCCTGTTGTCCCTGACTCAGCGCCTTCTGTGCCATCGCGATGCCCTCCTTGTCCTGTTCACGCAGCGCCCGCCGCGCATCGTCCAACTGCCGCTGCACCGCCGCCACCTGGGCCAGCGCGTCCGCCGCCGCGCGCTCGATGCGCCGATCCGCCGCCGCCTTCTCCCGCTGCCGCTGGTCTTCCAGCATGGCGCGCTGGCGATCCAGCTGCAGCCGCTGCTGCTCCAGCTCTGCCAGCTGGTTGTGGACAATCGCCCGCTCCGCCCGCAGCTTGTCCACCAGCAGCGCCGCTTCACCGCCCGCGCCGCCGGCCAGCTCCCGCGCCCGCTCGACAATCGCCGGACTCAAGCCCACGCGCGCCGCCAGCGCCAGCGGATTGGACGAACCGAACTCGCCCAGGTGCAGCCGATACGTCGGCGTCAGCGTGCCGGGATCCAGCTGCAGCGCCGCATTCTGGAAAGCGGAATCCCGCAGCGGCAGGAGCTTCAGCGCCTCAAAGTGCGTCGTCGCCGCGCCAAAGGTGCCTGCCGCACCGAACGTCTCCAGCAACGCCGTCGCCAGCGCCGCGCCGGCCAGCGGCTCCGTACCGCCGGCGAGCTCATCCAGCAGCACCAGCACCCGCTGGTGAGATTTCTGTGCCTGAGTCAAAGCGTGCTGCACCGCCCGCAGGTGGCCTTCAAACGTCGACAGGCCGCGCTCGATGTCCTGGGCATCGCCGAGCACGACTTCCACCGCATCGAACCACGGCAGCAGCGCCCCTTCCGCCGCACACACCGGCAGGCCCAGCCGCGCCATCTGGACCGCCAGGCCGAGCGCCGTCAGCACCACCGTCTTGCCGCCGCCGTTCGGCCCGCTGATCACCAGCCAGCGCGCGCCGTTGTCCAGCTTCACATCGTTGGCCACCACGTTCGCGCCGTCGAGCACCAGCAGGGGATGCCGCGCCTGCCGCAGCAGGATCCGCCCGTCCGTTGCGAATTCCGGTCGAGTCGCCCGCAGCTCCAGCGCCAACGACGCCGCCGCTTGCCACAGGTCCAGGTCCGCCAGCACGCGCGTCCCCGCCGCCAGCAGTTCGCCTTCATCCGCCACCAGCGCGGACAGCTCCGCCAAAATCCGCCTCTCCTCGCGCCGCACCGCCTCGTACGCCAGCGCCAGTTGGTTGTTGCCCTCCACCATCTCCTGCGGCTCGACGTACACCGTCAGCCCGGTCTGCGACGTGCCGTGGATAATCCCGCCCAGCACGCGCTTGTCCGACACCTTCACCGGCAGCACGTAGCGGTCCTCGCGCACCGTGAAGTATTCGTCCTGCAAAATCCCGTCGTCGTCGGCTTCTTTGACCATCTCCGCGATGCGCCGCCGCAGCCGCGTCGCCAGTTGCACCACTTCATGCCGCAGCCGGCGCAGTTCCGGCGAGGCGGAGTCCATCAAGCGGCCATCGTCGTCCAGCGCGTCGCTCAGCAAGCTCGCCAGCAGGTCCAGCGCCGGTAGCGATCGCACGTCATCGCGCAGCTGTCCCATCGCGTCGGGCCACGTCTGCGCTTCCCGCCGCAGCCGCACCGCCACGCGCGCCACGCGCGCCACCGCGACCAATTCCAGACCGTCCAGCGAGTTGCCGCGCCGCGCACGCTCCGTCAGCGCGTCGAGCGCCAACATGTCCGGCAGTTGCACGCGTCCCGCCGCCTGAAGCAGCACTTCGCACGCCGCGACGCGATCGAGCCGCTCCTCCGCCCGCAAGGCATTTTCCGCCGGTTGCAGCGACTTCGCCCGGGCGTGGGCCAGATCCGTCTGGCAGAGCGCGGCCAAGTGGTGAAGAATTCGGTGCAGGTGCAGGGCGTCAGTCATGTCAGGCGTGATCCGCGGCGTCTTGCCGTTCAGAGCCACCGCTTCTATCATTTCCATCGCGTGTCGGGAACGATGGACGAGGAACGGCGGATGCGGGGAAAGCGAAGCAAAGAGTCTCAAGCGACGCCAACGGTGTCGGTCAGCGAGCCTGCCATCATCGCCAGCGAGGAGCTGTTGGCGCTGGATGACGAGGACATCGAGACGATTTCCGGCATCATCGAGCTGGATTTTGACTCGCCTGAAGCTGTCGCGATGATGGCTGAAATTCAGCAGCGCACCGAAGCGCTGGAGCCGTCGCCAAGTCAGGTGCCGATGACGACGCCGCGCGGCTGGGGCGAGATTTCCCGCACGCCGCTGGCGCCGGTGGGGCAGTCGGATTCCCAGCCGAACGACGAAACGCCGCTCGTTTCGGCACCGGCGCGGCACACCTGGACGGAATTCCGTGATGGCCACCGCGAATCGGAGCTTTTTGGCGGGCCGATTCCGCTGGTCGGTCGGCGGGCGGAAATCGAAGCGGTGTACAATCCGCTGCGCAATGCCCTCAATAGCAGGCAATTCAAGGTGATTTGGCTGAGCGGTCCGAGCGGCGTGGGGCGTTCGCGCCTGGTGAGCACGGTGGAGCGCGCGGCGGCGCCGGAGAAGCGCGGCATCGGCTGGTACCGCATTGGCGCGGAGGAACAGCTCGTCGGTCCGCCGAACTTGGCGGGACGATTGCTGCTGGAGCTGATCGGCGGGCCGGATCTGCTGCGCGATGCCCAGCCGTTCGAGCGCGTGCGGCGGCATGTGGCCGCGCTGCTGGGCGAGTCGAGCGCCGCGGTGGCGATGACGGTCGTTGCGCCGTTGCTCGGCTTGCAGGGGCCGACGGATCGCGTGAGCGGGGAAGTCGCCGTGGAAGCGCCGATGACGGTGTCGATGGAATTTGTCGCGACGCTGCTGCGCCAACGCGGGCGCGCGGGGCCGTGCGTCGTGTACGTGGACGCGGGGCAGTCGCTGCACCTGGACGAACTGACGGCGCTGGTTCAGGCCATGCAGAAGGCGCTCACGGCGTCGCCCGTGGCGCTCCTGATCGATGCCGTGGAGACGCCGGAGCCTGGGCTGGACGTCGAACACGTGCCGCTGCGTCCGCTGGACCAGACGACGCTGCTGCAGCTGGCGCAAAAGCTGCTGCAGCGGGTCAGCAATGCGCCGGATACGTTGGCGGTGTGGCTGGCGGAGAAGTCCGCGGGGCTGCCGGGTCGGCTGATCGACGCGTTGCGCGGCATGACCGCGGCCGGTGAAATCATCGAGCGCGGCGGCCTGTGGACCTGGCGCGGCGAATGGCAGAGCGAGCAGGCCAGTGCGCGCGCAGAAGACGAGAGCCTGCCTGGACGGCTCGCGCGTTTGCCGCAGCACCTGCGCGAAGTGGTCGACGCCGGCGCGATTTTTGGCCCGATGATCTGGTTTGGCGGGCTGCTGTCCGTGCTGCGCGGGAGCCGGCCGGAAGATCCGGACATCCTGTCGGAGCGCGATCGAACGGCGTTGAAGGCGCTGCTGTTGCAGTTGCAGCAATTGGACGTGCTCAAGTTCGTCGAGCAATCGGCGGTGGAGCGCGATCTGGAATTTGCCTTTGCCCATCCAGCGGATCCGGGACAGTTGGTTCAGCAGATGCAGGACGAGAAGCGTCGCTTGTTGTCGCGCTTGGCGGCGCAGTGGCTGGCGCGGCGGCCGCGGCAGGATCCGGTGGCGGAGAACGCGCGGATCGCCGAGCTCTACGAGCAGGGCGGTCGGCGGCGCTTGGCGGCGCAGCATTTTCTGGATGCCGGCAACGCCGCGCGAACGGTCGGACAGGTCCATCGCGCAATTGCCCTGTTTGCTGCCGGCGCGCGCAGTGCCCATGCCGACAATGCAGATTTGGCGGCCGATTTGCGTCTCGCCCACGGTGGCAGCTTGCTGCGTCTGGGCCGCTATCCGGAAGCCGAAACGGTGCTGATGGAAGCGCTGCGGATGGCGCGGTGCCTCGATGACGACCTGCGTTCAGGCATGGCGCAACTGCGCATCGCGCAAGTCGCACGCGGTTCGGGTCGGTATGACGTGGCGGAATCGTTCCTCGAAGCAGCGTTGCGGCACTTGCGCGTGGCGGGTGCGCATCGCTGGATTGCCGATGTGAACGACGAACTCGGCATGGTGCACCTGATTCGCGGTGGCCAGGATGCCTATGCCTTGGCGCTGCAGCACTTCAACAAGGCGCTGGCGCTGCGGCGGCGGGCCGACGATCTGCGGGTCGTGGCGCGTTCGCTCTGCCACATTGCGCGGGTGCAAACGGGGCGCGGCTATTTCACCGCGGCGATGGATGCGGTCGCTGAAGCGACGCAGCTGTGCGAGCGGGTGCAAGAGCGCTGGGGCCTCGCGGAAACGCGGATGGTGCAGGGCGAGGTCATGGCGGCGTCCGGCAAGGTCAAGGGCGCGATGCAGATGTGGGCCCAAGCGGCGGAGCTGGCGAGCGAAGTGGGCGACCGCGCGCGGCAGCTGGAAATCGCGGTGCTGCAGTCGGAAACGCAGTTGGCGGTTGGCCAGTGGCAGGATGCGGCCGCGCGTATGGTGGATGCCATCGACGTGGCGCGGGACCTGGCGAATCCGGAGCTGCTGTCGAGCGTCTACCGCGTTCTCGCGAACATTTCCCTGGCGCGCGAGGCGTTGGAGACGGCGGACATGGACAGTGAGCGGGCGGTGGAAATTGCCCGCGGCAGTGGCGCGCAGATGGCGGTGGCGCGGGCGCAGATTGTCCGCGGCTGTGTGCTGGGCACGCGCGCGTTGTCCGAACGCGGGCCGCGCGCGACGGTGATGGATCGGCGGACGACGGAAGCGTTTGAGGAAGCCTTTGATACCCTCTACCAAATGGGCGATCTGGTGCGTCTCGCCGGCGGGCTGCGGTCGTGCGTGGAGTATTTGGCGCAACGCGGCGGCGGTCCACGCCTGACAGCGGTGCAGGGGCGTTTGCAGGAAATCGAAGCGAGTCTGGCGCAAGTTGCGGGGTAACGGCTACTTGAACATCTCCGGCCCCAACACCTTTTCCAACTCGCGCACATCCGCTTTCGGCAGACCAGCCAGTGGACTCGTCACGCCTTGCTGCACCTGCTGAATCAGCGACCAGCCCACCCACAGCGCCGAGGTGAGCGTCAGCAGCAGGCCGAACGCCGAGGCCGCCATCTTCAGCTGCACCTGCCAGGCCTGTGCGCGCTCCTTGGCCAATTCCGCAAACGTCTCAGGTAGATGTCCCGTGCGCTCGCCCGCGGCGATCGTCGCCCGCGAGGCGCTATCCAGCCCCGGCAAGCCCAGCGCAGCGTCGGCCAGCGTCGCGCCCTTGTCGACAGCGAGCGCCATCATCCGCCCGGCCACGATCATCCTCTCCTCGCCGGGCGCGCGACAGCCCATTTCCAAACAGCGCGCCAAGGGCAAGCCCGCTTCCAGCGCCTGGGCCAGCACGTCAAAAGCCAGTGCATACCGGCGATTGCGCAGCAGGATATTCAGCAGCGGCAGCGAACCCAAACCGTCCAGTAGCTGCGACCACACCGCCGGGCGCGCGAGCAGGTGTGGCACGATGCCCAGCGCGATGATGAGAATGGCCAGCCAAATCACCGCTGGCAGCCAGACGGCGTCCAGGAATGCGTTCAGGCCGGACAGCACGAGCGTCGGCAGCGGCTGGGTCAGGATCGACATCGTGACGATGAAGATTGGGTAGGCGGTTGCGCCCAGCAGAATGCGCGAAGTCCGTCGCGCCTCTTCGACCCGGTTCGCCAGCCGATTCGCCGCGCGCGGCAGATCGCCGGTATGCTCCGCCGCCGCGACCACCGCACGCTCCACTTCGTCAAAAATCGCCGACTGCTGGTCCATCGCCGCGCTCAGCGACAGACCGGACGCGACGTCCGCCGCCATGGCGCGGGCCGCCGAATTCATCGCCGAGCGACCGACGACATCGCCAATCCGCGTCAGCGCCTCATCCAGCGGCACGCCGGAGTGCAGCATCCGCCCCAACTGCACGAAGAAGATCTGGCGGTGCCGCAGCGGCGCGGGCCGTGTCGCAATTGCCCGGCGCAGCACCTGTTCCACTTGCACCACAGGCGGTTGGACGGGCATGGGCAGTGGCGGCGGCGCAGGCGGTTCGACCACGCGCAAGCGGCCGAGCGTGTGCATGCGCTCGAAGATCACGCCGCAGCGTGCGCATTCCGGTGCGATCGGCTGTTCGTTGCCGCAAAGCGGGCAAATCACCTGAGGCTCCGTGGCGATTCCGGGAGCGCGACCTTGCGCTGATCCGGGCCAATGACCGTGACCAACTCGCACATTTCACAGAGGCGTGAAAAGACGCGATCGTGCACGCGATCCTTGAGCGTTTCCAGATGGTTGAGTCCGCCGCCCGCGCGCGTGCCACTGGCCGCACGGTTCATGTCGACGCTGCCGGCTGTGTCGGCAAACGCGTAGTTTGTGGCGAAGACGATGGTCTTGCGGCGGTTGTATCGGCCCGCGACCAGCGCGTCGACGATGCTGATGTCCCATTCGCTGGCTTTGCCCTTGCCCACTTCGTCCAGGATCAGCACGTCGGCTTCGATGAGCGGCGCGAGCAGGGCGCCCTCACCGGAACCTTGCTCAAAGCGCGACTTGAGGCCCCAGAGCAGGTTGGAAAAGTCGGCGTAGCGAACCAACATCCCGTGATCAATCGTCAATTCTCGCGCCAACGCGCACAGCAAGTGCGTCTTGCCGACTCCCGGCGTTCCGGAAAGTCCCAAGCCGCGCACGCCCGGTTCGATCGAGCCATCCGGGCGCTTGGCGTCGATCAAATGGTCCCGCAGCTCTTCCACAATCCCGCGCATCTGCCGCTGGTTGTTGTGCGGACCGCCGCGCGCCTCATACGATGCCAAGCGCACGTCGTGAAAACGCGCGGGCAGGGCCATTTCGTTGAACCGGCTGACGCGGCGGACGATGCCAGAGCGAGCGCAGTGGCCCATGACTTCATAGCCCGCCGCGTCGCGGGTGCGCAAAAAACCGGTGCCGCCGCAGCTCTTGCACTGCGACAAGTGCTGGCAGAGCGACGCTTCGGCGCGCTCCGAGCCCGCCAGCGTGACGATGTCCTCGCCGCGACACAACGGGCAGGAGGGCATCCCGGTTTCCGCCAAACACACCGTCATTGAAACCTCGTTCTCACGTTTCCCGCGGGTCGCGCCAACCGGCCGCTGTCGGCACCGAGTGGCCAAAATGCCCAGCGAGCCAGCGTTCCGTCAAGCGTTCCTCGCGCATTTTCCGCGCTTTGTGACTGACCGCGCCTGCTGGACCCAGCCCGGTCGTCAGGAACTGCGCCAGCTCGCCGCGCGCACCGTCATCCAGCGCCGTCAGCAGCAGCTTGGTCATCCGCGTCCGGCATTTCTCAATCAGGACTTGCAGTTCTGGTGGATCGGCGCTCGCCAAATCCGCCTCCGGCTCCACGTCCGGGGCGACGCCGTGGAGCGCGCGATCCAGCCAATCAAAGGTCTTGCTGTAGACGTGCCCCAGCACCTGATTCTGGTTGCCGGCCATCAGCCCAGCCAGCTCCGCGACCAACAGCGTCACCGTCAAGGTCGGCACCACCTCCGGCTCCGCGATCAACGGATCCAGCCGGGAATCGCCAAGTTGCCGCAGATGTTTGGCGTGCTCCAGCACCGCAGGCTCGTACCAACCGAGGTGCATGGGCAATCGCGCGTTTGGACCATGGCGAAAGCGCCACGCCTGCACGCGCGCCTGCAACACGCGCACGGTCGTGCCCGCCGGCAGCCCCAGCGCGTACCACGCCGACGCGCGCGTCCGATCGGTCTCCGACCAATGCACGCCGCGACCGCGAATCTCCAGGAAGCAGTTCTCGACGGTGCCGACGTAATCACGCCACGCCAGGACATCGGGATCCTGCGGATGTTGCACGTGCGGTCGCATCTGAGGCTGTGTCTGCGCTACCATCCCACACCGCCCGCCGTTCACCTTCGGCTGTTGTAGCACGGCGGGCGGCAGTTGGGCAGTCTTGTGCGACACGACGCGGCGGGTTTGGAGCAGATGGCGCAGCACGACGAATGGCAATTCCTGTTGGCGGGTGAAGGCGAGCGCCGCTGGCTTGCGCTCGGGTCACATCCGGCGGTCGGGGTGCGCCAACAGGCGGTGCAGCATCGCCTGCAAGTGCGTTTGTCGCGGCAGGATTTCCGTGAGCAAGCCCAGGCCACGCTGCGGCAGTGGCAGCGCTGGCGGGACGCCGGGCTCGCGGTTGCGGGCTACGTCGGCTACGACCTCGGTGCGGCGCTGGAAGGCATTCAACCGCAGCGAAACGCCACGATGTGGCCCGACGCCGATCTCTGTGCCTTTGCGCCGGACGACCTGGAAACGACGACATTGCCGACCTTTGCGCCCAGGGCCGCGCTGCCGCTTCCCGACAGCCTGACGCAGCAGCGAGCGTGGTTTCAGCACGCGGTGGGCCAGGCGCTGGATGCGATCCGCGCCGGTGAGGTGTATCAGGTCAACTTGAGCGTGGCCGCCGACCTGCGATTTGCCGCCCAGCGCCTGGTGCCGGAGCTGCTCGCGGCGATCCTGACGGTGCAGCCGGTGCCCTACGCAATGGTCTGGAAAGGCGCGAGCGCGACGCTGCTGTCGGGATCGATGGAGCAGTTCCTGCGCGTGCAAGGTCCGGCCGTGCAGTCGCGGCCGATCAAGGGTACTGCGCTGCGGCACGCGGAAGCGATGGCGGATCAGCTGGCGGCCCAGGACTTGGCGCACAGCGTGAAGGAGCGCGCGGAAAACACCATGATTGTGGACATGATCCGCAATGACCTGCAGCGGGCGAGCCACTGGCAATCCGTGCGAGTGGCGACGCTCTGCGCGCCGACACCCTATGCAACATTGTGGCATTTGGAGTCCGAAGTGCACGGCACGCTGCGCGTTCCGGACGACCGCGTGGCGCTGCTCACGGCGACGCTGCCGCCGGCTTCGGTGACCGGATGTCCCAAGATTCAGGCGACGCAGGTGATTGGACGCTTGGAGCACCGCTGGCGCGGGCCGTATTGCGGCGCGCTGGGGCTGGATTTGCCTGGCGTCGGGCTGGATCTGGCGGTGGGGATTCGTCAGGTTTGGCTGGAACCGGACGTCGCAACGCTACAGGTGGGGGCGGGGATTGTGGCGCAGTCGGATCCGGAGCGCGAGTGGCAGGAATTGTGCATCAAGGCGCAGAGCGCGCTGCGCTTGCTGGCGACCTTGCAGGACGGCGGTTGCTGATGCAGACCAAGTGGCTGCGCGGAACTGGGCCGGACGAACGCGGGCGTGGCGTCCTGGAAACGCTGCGCTGGCATGGCGGGCCGCCGCCGGCATGGGACCATCATCAAGCGCGGTGGCGGCGTGGCTTGGCGGCGATCGGCGCGCAGGCGGTGGCTCTCGACGCGTTGCTTCACGAGTCGCTGTCCGTTTTTCCGGCGGATCGCGTGTGGCGCATTCGCCTGTTGGCGTACCCGAACGGCGCGATCGAGTTGGCGTGGCGGACGCTGACGGACGATGAGCAAAATCCGCGGCCCTGGTCGCTGCAGGTGATGGGGCTGGTGGCCGATCGGCCGGCGCATCTGGCGGATTGCAAGACCACGGATCTCCAGACGACGCAGAAGTGGCGCACGCAGGCGCAAGCGCAGGGTGCGGACGAGGCGCTGCTGCGCGGTCCGGAGAACCAGTGGGCCGAGGCAACGACGGCGAATCTGATCTGCGGACTGATGGATGGGCGAATCGTGACGCCGTGGTCTGGTTCCCTGGCGTTGCCGGGAACGACGCTGGCTTGCCTTGCGCAGCACCTGCCGGTGGAGACGACGCAGTTGAGCGACATGCTACTGCCGCAAGTGCGCTGGGCGGTCCTGACCAACGCGATTCAGCTCGTGCGTGCCGTTTCGGCCATCGACGGCCGGACACTCTCGCCGCCCCCTGCGGAAATTCTCGCGCTGCGTGACCGACTGATGCGGACGCCTATGTTGCGTGACTGACCTTTGCTACACTGCGCGCCCCGCCGGCTGCCCGGCATTGGAAGAACCATGTTGCGTCTCGCTTTGCCCAAGGGCCGAATCTTTGAAAAAGTCTCGATTCTCCTCAACGATTGCGGCCTTGCCCTGCGCATGCCGGACCGTGGCTATCGCCCGGATTGCAACGACGAGCGGCTGACCATCAAGGTGCTGAAGGCGCAAAATGTCGCCGCGCTGGTCGGGCTTGGATCGCACGATCTGGGTTTTACCGGGCTCGATTGGGTGCAGGAAAGCGGGGCGGAGGTCGTGGAACTGCTGGATCTCGGCTTTGACCCGGTGCGCATCGTTGCCGCGGCGCCGGAAGGCCTGAGCGCGGACGCGATTTTGGCGCGGCCGAAATTGGTCGTGGTCAGCGAGTACGAGAACTTGACCCGGCGCTGGCTAAACAGCAAAAATGTCAATGACTTCCATTACATGCGCAGCTATGGCGCCACGGAAGTGTTCCCGCCAGAAGATGCCGACCTCATCGTCGACAACACGGCGACGGGACGCACGCTGGTGGAAAATCACCTGCAGATTCTCGACACGCTGCTGCGTTCGACGACGCGGATCATCGCCAATCCGCGCGCCATGGATAATCTGGAACAGCGCAAGGTGATTGAGGAATTGCTGCTGCTCATCAAGTCCGTGCTGGACGCGCGTGATCGCGTGATCCTGGAAATGAACATCGACGAGGCGCGCCTGCCGTTGCTTGTGGCGCAGCTGCCCGCCATGAAATCGCCCACGATTGCGCAGCTTTATGGCCAGAGTGGCTACGCAGTCAAAGTCGCGGTGCGCAAGTCCTTGGTGCCGCGGCTGATTCCCGAGCTGAAGCGCCTGGGCGCGACGGACATTTTGGAAACCAACCTGCGCAAGGTGATTCCGTGAAACCGTTCCTGCCTTCGCGCCTTACCTTGGAAGCGGTTGAACCCTATCGCATTCCGCAGTTCGAGCGCGCTGGCTACCTGCGCCTGGACGTCAACGAACATCCCGGTGGCGCGCCGGATTTCGTCGTGGCGGCGATCCACGCGGCCCTGACGTCGGCGACGGTGGCGACGTATCCGATGTATGCAGACTGGCACGCCAAAGCGGCGGCGTGGTTTGGTGTTGGCGTCGATGAATTGACGTGTACGGCCGGTGGCGACGAAGCAATCAAGGCGATTTGCGAGGCGCATCTTCTGGCTGGCAAGTCACTCGTCACGGTCGATCCCGGCTACGACATGTTCAAGATCTGGGCGCACTTGTACGGCAATCCGCTGGAAGGTGTGGCGCTGCTGCCGGGCTTTGAATTCGATCGTGACGCGTGGCTGGCGGCGATCAACGGTGAAAACGTCGGGCTGATCGCGCTGGTGACGCCGAACAATCCGACGGGGACCGTTTGTGAACGGGAAATCATCGAAGAAACGCTGCGGCGCGTGACGTGTCCGGTGGTGATCGACGAGACGTACGCGGAGTTTGTCGGCCATTCGGTGGCCGATTTGCTGTCGCAGCACCCGCACTTGTTCATCATTCGCTCGTTTTCCAAAGTCCACGGGCTGGCGGGCCTGCGCGCGGGCGCGGTGCTGAGCCAGGCGCAAAATATTGAGTCGCTGCGGCGGGTCCTGAACCCGTTCAATGTCAACCGGGCTGCGATTGCCGCGGCGCTGGCGGTCATGGCGCACCCGGAGGCGACGCCCGCACACGTGGCGGAAGTCACTGCGGCGCGTACGGAATTTGTTGCGGCTCTCACGGCGATGGACGTGGAGCCAGGGCCGGCGAACGCGAATTTCGTGCTGGCGCACTTTGGCGAGCGGGCCCAGGAAGTGACGGCGCATTTGGCGCACGAGGCGATTCTGATCCGCAACCGGACCGGCAGTCATCCGCGGCTGCATGGCTGGTGCCGCATCGCCATCGGCAACCGGCCGCAGATGGCCCGCACGGCGGGCGCGATTCGCAAAGCGCTGCTCGATCCGCCGCCGTTGACCACGCTCGTGTTCGACATGGACGGGCCGCTGGTGGATACGAGCCGGAGCTACCGGGTGGCGATTGTTGAAACGGCGCGCAACCTGTTGATTGCCCAGGGCGCGAG
Organism: uncultured Myxococcales bacterium; assembly: GCA_903924465.1. Lineage (GTDB taxonomy): Bacteria > Myxococcota_A > UBA9042 > UBA9042 > UBA9042 > CAIYBN01. The sequence goes on from CAIYBN010000076.1 coordinate 34,957, forward strand.
CGAGGCCATGCTGGCGCAGGTGACGCTTGACCACGTGGAGCAGCTCAAGCGCCAGGGCGGCTTGAACAATGACTGGGATTGCACGGCGGCGCTCATCGCGGCGGTCGGCGGGCAGGTGGAGACGAACGCGATTTACGAAACATTCCAGCGGATTTACTGGGGTGAAATCGGCGAAGGGCTGATTGCGGGCGAGCCGTTTTTGCTGGATACGACCCAACGGGCGGAGCTCACGGCGCGCTACGGGACCGCGATTGTGACCGGACGGCCGCGGGGCGAGGCGTTGCACACGCTGAAGTTGAACGGCGCGCTGGCGACGTGGCCCGTGCTCGTGGCAATGGACGATGCCGCGGCGAAGCCCGCGCCGGATGGCATTTTTCTGGCGCTGGAACACTTGCAGGCCACAGTCGACGGCGCAGCGTATCTCGGCGATTCCGTGGACGATATGCAGGCCGCACGCGCGGCGGGCGTCTATGCCATCGGCATCCTGCCGGCCGGACAATCGTGGAGCACTGGCTTGCCGGAAAGGCTGTATGCGGCCGGGGCCGACGTCGTGTTTGCTTCAGTCGGGGAGGTCTTGAGATGGTTGCAGCCTTGAGTGCACCGCGGACGGCGACGGTCGAGCGAAATTCCAAAGAGACGCAGATCCGCGCGACCGTGAATCTGGACGGCGTGGGCAAGACGCAGATCGATTGTCCGATTGGCTTTTTTGGCCACATGCTGGACGCGCTGGGTCGCCACAGCCACATCGATCTGGAGATGCACATTCGCGGTGACCTGCACGTCGACCAGCACCACACCGTGGAAGACGCTGCGATCGTGCTGGGACAAGCGATCAAGCAGGCGCTGGGCGACAAACGCGGCATCTGGCGGACCGGTTCTTGTCGGTTTCCGATGGATGAAACGCTCGCGGAGTGCGCCATTGACATCGGCGGCCGGCCACATCTGGTTTTTGTCGCCGAGTTTGCACGGGAAATGGTTGGGGAATTGCACACCGATCTCGTCGTGGAATTCTTTCAAGCGATGACCATCGCGCTGGGCGCGAACCTGCATCTGGAGTTGATTCGCGGCCAGAACGACCACCACAAGATCGAGGCGCTGTTCAAGGCGTTTGCGCGGGCGCTGGAAATTGCGGTCGCGCGCCATCCGCGGGCGCTGGCTGAGTTGCCTTCGACCAAAGGTGCGATCGACGGCTAGCCACGACTCCAGCCTCCTGGTTTGATCCGTACGGCGCCGTTCCGCTGGAATGCAGGTCATTCTTGACGTTGCGCGGTGATGACAATCCTGTGATGTCAGCTGCTGGCGCTGCGCTGCACCGTTCTCTTCAGCGGGATGGCAGGTTGGCAGAAACCGCATTTGCAGTGTGGATTTTTGCCCCTTGGCATTCCAGACGACGGAGCGTGGCGACGTTGTAAGGCACCGGCTGCGGCGGGCGTTCTGCTTGCTATACACTCCGACCGAAGTTCGAGATCAAACCGTTTTCATCCGCGGCGTGCCACCGGAGGTGCACGCTCGCGGATCCCGTCCGAAATGCAACAAGTCTGTCCGCGGCCACGGTAAACCACCCACCGAGGGCCGAGTTCGGCCATCGGGATGGGGCCGGAATTCGGCCACGAACTAGGTACCACCCGCTGGCGTGAATCGGCCCGTAATGTCATGGACTTCTCCCGGAAACGCTGGGA
>CAIYBN010000077.1 GCA_903924465.1 uncultured Myxococcales bacterium
CCCAGCGTTTCCGGGAGAAGTCCATGACATTACGGGCCGATTCACGCCAGCGGGTGGTACCTAGTTCGTGGCCGAATTCCGGCCCCATCCCGATGGCCGAACTCGGCCCTCGGTGGGTGGTTTACCGTGGCCGCGGACACGTCTTGTCGCGTGGCCGCGCAGCGCAAGGAACTGGCAAGAAAGATTGCGATGTTCAGCGTGAAGTCGGATCTGGTGAGCTGGCAAAGCGCGGTTGACTCGGATCGGGAGCACATGCAAGAGCATCAGGGCTTCGCACGGCTGGGCGGCAAGTACGCGACGCTGCTCCAGAATCCAGAGACCGAGAAAGCCAGGTTGCTGGGGAGCTACGCCCCATATTTCCAGTTGCTCGGCGAGACGCCGCCCGTCGACTTGCTGGCGCCATTGACCGCGGCGATGGCGGCGTGGCACGCGGAACAAGAGCGTTTGGCGCCGACCTGGACGTGGCCTGCGGGCGTTTCACACGACAAGGGTCTGGAGGCGATTGGGGTCAAGTGGCTGACGACCGACTACAAGGGTGCGAAGGTGCTGAAAATCGCCATGTTGTCAGACGGTTGGACGATGACCAAGAACAGTCTGGGAATTCCCGTGGATCGCTACCGCACGGGCTTGACGCTGTATTCGCTGCCGGGTGAGACATGGTGCCGGTATCAGGAGTTCACCGTGCTCGAGCCGTACATCGGCGGCACGTCGTTCCAAAAATCCACCACGGTGAACAACACTTCTGGCGACCGCTTGCAGGCATGCAAGTAGCGCCAACTCCAGCAGCCGGGGTGGCGCACGGCCTCGCGCGCAGCCGCACCTGACGGCGACCACGATCGCGCGGGGGCTGGGCAGCCGTGCTACCGCTTTGGCGACTTTCGCCTGACGCGGACGCCGAAGCACGCGGCCAACGCAATTCCCAGCCAAGTCGACAATGGCGCCGCCCGTCGGGATGCGCTGCATGGACTTGACGCTGGCGATAGCGAATCTGGCGGCGTCACAAGGGCATCCGCGCTCCCGGCGTCGCCATCGATGACGCCTGGTGCATCAAGAGCGGTGCCAGCGCCGGCTTCCACTTCCATGTGGACATCGCCCACGTCGGGAACTGAATCCGCTGTTGCGTCTGGCTTCACATCAGCCTTTCCATCAGGCGCAATGTCGATCGCAACTTCCGGAGCGGCATCCGCAGCCACGTCCGACCCAGTCTCCGCAGCAGCATCGGCCGCAGCGTCTACGGCAATGTCCGGGGCCGTGTCGATCACGACATCCGCCACAGCGTCGATTGCGTCATCCGCGTCTTGTGACACGTCCGCAGGCCCATCGACCGCGGCATCCGCGGCGGCATCCTCGCCGAGAACAGTGTCCGCGTCCGTCGTGTCCGCCGCATCCACGCCGCAGCCGGCGATGACCTGCCCGACACAGAACCCGGCGATGCACATCTCATCGTAGGTACAAGGGTCTCCATCGTCGCAGAAAGTGGTTGACGACGGATGGATGCATCCGCTGGCTGGCTTGCACAGGTCCAGGGTGCACGGCTCGCCGTCCGTGCAGTCCAGTGTCGAGCCGCCCGCCACGCACGTGCTACCGGCGCACGTGTCGCCAACGGTGCACGCGTCGCCGTCCTCGCAGGCACCCGTCACGAGCACGTGGACACATGCGCCCGCGGGGTTGCCCTGAACGTAGCCGCAGCTATCAGAGGTGCACGAGTTCGCGTCGTCGCAGCTGGTGGGCTGGGACACGCAGGTTGTGCCAACGCAGTGTTCATCGGTTGTGCAGAAATTTCCGTCGGTGCAGATGCCAGCCGAATTCGCCGTGTGCGTGCATGCGCCCTGGACATCGCAGGCGTCCACCGTGCACGGGTTGGCGTCGTCGCAGCCGTTGCCGCCCGCCACGTGCGCGCACCCGACGCCGACCAGGCAACTGTCGATCGTACAGGGGCTGCCGTCGCTGCAGTTGGTCGGGATGCCACCGACACAGGCGCCGTTGTCGCAGTATTCAAGTTCGGTACACACGTCGTTATCATCGCAGGGCGGGTTGCTGGCGATCAGCGGTCCATGCGTGCATTTCGCCGCCAGCTTGTCGCAGAGGTCGGAAGTGCACGGGTTGCCGTCGTCGCAGTTCATGGCGCCGCCGCCGGTGCATGTGCCATTGCTGCAGGTGTCGCCCGTCGTGCAGAAGTTGCCATCTTCGCACGACCCGCTCTTGGGCTGGAACCAGCAAGTGCCGTTCCCCTCGTAGCAGCTGTCGTCGGTACACGGATTGCCGTCGGAACACACGATGGGGGTGCCGACGCACATGCCGGCCACGCAGGTGTCGGCTTTGGTACACCAGGACGGGTCCGCGCACGGGGTGCCATCGAGGGGGACGTGCATGCATTCGCCCGACTTGGCGTCGCAGCTGTCCGTCGTGCACGCGTTGGTGTCCAAACAGGACTTGGGCGTGCTGTAACAGCCGCCCGCAACCGCGTCACAGAGGTCTGTCGTGCACGGGTCACCATCCGCGCAGTTCACGTCCTTGAATACGCAGGTGCCGCCGATGCACGCATCCGTCGTGCAGGGCAAGCCGTCCCAGCAGGCCATGGGCACGCCTTTGCACTTGAAGAACGAATTGCAGCTGTCGTACTGCGTACACGCATCGCCGTCATCGCATGCGTCGTGGTGCTGGACGTTTTGGCAGCCGAGAGACGCGTCGCAGGAGTCGTGGGTGCACGGGTCGCTGTCGTCGCAGGTATCGGCGGCGCCGTGGCATGCGCCCCCACCGCACACGTCGTTGAGGGTGCACAGCAAACCGTCGTCGCATGGTGACGTGTTGGCGACCCAATTGCACTTGCCATTGGGCCCTTGGCACGCGTCCGTCGTGCACGGGTTCCCGTCATCACATACCACCGCTGTGCCGTGGCAGCTGCCGATTCCATTGCACTTGTCGACGTCGGTGCACGGATCGCCGTCGTTGCAGCTGCCGCCGAAATTGGCAGGCAAATGCAGGCAAAAACCCAACGGCGCCACGCAGGTGTCCGCGGTACACAGGCTGTCATCGGCGCAGACCTTGGGCGTGCCGTTGCCGCACTTGCCGGCCGTGCAGTATTCGCCGTTCGTGCATCCGTCGCCGTCGTCGCAAATGTTGGTCAGGACGCACGAGCCACAGCAGTCGGTGTCGATGTTGTTGCCGTCATCGCATTGCTCGTCGCCGGCCACGACGCCATCGCCGCAGCTGTGCGCGAGGATGGCCGCGCGGATGTCGATAAGCCCGTTGCCTTGGTGCATATCTGGCGCAGCGATCTGGACGTCCTGTGCCGTAGTCGTAAGCGCCCAGTAGACATAGTCGCGCGTTGCATTGGGATACGTCTGGAGGAGCAATGCCGCGGCGCCGGCGGCCAATGGGGTGGCCATGCTCGTCCCGGTGCTCACGCGGTAGTGCGTTGGCCCGGAGCCATCGAGGGTCTGCCCGTCGTCGTCCACTTCCGTGCCGGGGTCGACGGCGACGTTGCTGTCGGACAGCGAGATGATAGCCGAACCGGCCGAAGTGATGTCGGGCTTGAGCAGGCCGTCGATGCGTGGGCCGTAGGCACTGTACGAAGCCATTTCGCCAGCATTCAGGCCCGAATAGGCCTGCGTACTGCCAAGGCTGTCTGTCCAAGACTCTCGGCTGACGTAGGAACCGACCGCGATGGCCGTGTCAGCCACGGCAGGTGAGCCAATCGTATTCGCGGGAGTCGACTTGTTGAGCGCAATGTTGCCCTCGGACCCGAACGCAAAGACGTGGGCGATCGTCGCATCGCCGTTTGCGGCGTTCGCCAGCGTGAAGGCAAGGCTGAACGACCCACCGGGAATCGTCGTGTGGGTAATGAGGCCGCACCGCGACTCGGTGCCGCGTGGCGTCGTGTACGGCGAATTGGCCACGGCCCCCAACCCGGCTTCGGTCAGAGACAGGTTGGCATCGCCGGGCGTCGCATCCCGCCAGTGCACGCACACGCCGATATCCTGTGAATCTGTGGTGCTCCCTTTGTTCGTGTACCCGAGGTTGAAGTTGGTCGACGAACCCGGCGGCATGCCGATACTCCAGTGCAATTTGGCACTTCCATCGTTTCCCGCGGAAATGAAGACGGTCATGCCGGCGGCACTCGCCACGTCGATGGCTTGCTCCATCGCGTCAGACCCGTCGACATCGATGCCAGTCAATCCAAAGCTCATGCTGAAGATCTTGCAATTGACCACCTGCGCACGTTGGATGGCCTTGACCTCGTCAGCCACAGTGGAGGTTGCGTTCGTGTCGTTCGCGATCTTGTAGAAGTACAGACTGGCTCCAGGTGCCGCACCGCGGTATTTGCCACCGGAGTAACCGCCATTACCCAACACACTGCCGACGACGTGCGTGCCGTGACCGGAAATGTGGTTCGAGACATCGTTGCCCCAACTTGCCAGCGTATCGCCGTCTGTGACGTCCTTGGCTTCGACCGGTGTCGGCAGGTCCGTCAGCGCGGTATCCAGCCCAGTGTCGGCGATGCACACTTTGACTCCGGCTCCGGTCTTGGCCGCGATGCCTTGGCCGTCGTACACCTGCTTGGCGAAAATCGCCGCGCGTCCGAAGTCGTTGGTCGGGCGATGGCTGATTTCGGCGGACGCAATGCGCACGACGTTGGCATCAGCGGCGAGCCACCCCAGCTGCCCGTACGGTATGCGCACCAAGTGATAGCCCCAGAGATGCCGGTGTTTCGGAAGCGGCGGAATCCAGACCTCCGGGTTCACCTCAATACCGCGCTGCGCCAGCGCCGCCTGCGCCGACGACGACCAGCGCTCGTGCACATAGACCACACACTCTTCGCGCCCCAGCACCGGACGCAGCCCTTCCGCAACCAGACGCGTAGTCCGCTCTGGCTCAGGCAAATTGCCTGAGCATGGCGCGGATTTGCCGGTGGGTCGCAATGTTCGGGTGAATGTTTGGCGGATCCTTCGGACCCTCCGGGACGAGCAACTGCGGCACGGCACCCGCGCGGAGGGCGGCAGTTTGCGTGGACCACACTTGCCTCGATGGAGCGGGAGGCGGCGTGGTACAACCACTCGAAGAGAGGCACACGAGTAGAAGCGCAACCCATGACGCTCGTTTGGGTTTCATGGTTTCCCCTCCTCCGGTGGCCGGCACGCGTTGCCGCCGGTCGGCCGTGCGCGCGAGTACCCATCGCTTCCAGCGAATTTTGGGCTATTTCTCGGAAAAGGCAACCTCCCCACAAATCCGCAGCTGTCGCGACCCGCGCTGGATCAGCGCCAAGGTGGGCTGCTGCACACGGCGTCGGCGAACTGGCAGGCAAGCAAATGGAGCTGCCGGTCGGCCTAATACGTGGGCGGGTGCCCCGATCGCTCACCCCAGGGCAAGCGACCAGGACCGCACCCGCCTAATTTCCCGGCTTGCTGAATGTAATTTGGAACAGCTGGTAGGAATTGACGCCGTTCTGGATATTGGCCACCACAAGGTTACGCTTCTTGGGCGTCGTCAGGTCGAGGCCGACGAGATTCAGATCGGGAAGCTCGATCATCTGCGAAGCGCCGGTCAGCGGGTCGCGGGTCTTGGCCGGCGTGTTGTACGCCGTGTCGACAGCCGCGTAGCTCGGCGATGTGCCAATCGTGTCAAAATCGACCATGTAGAATTCGGCGATCACCGACCCTTGCGTCAGGGTTACGCTGCCGCTAACGGTCTTCACCACGTTGTGCGCGTCCACGTTGATGTGCAGTGCGTCAAGCGACAGCGTCGCATTGGGCGCAGGTACCAGTGCAGCCGTCGCCGTCGAGACCACCACGACGTAGTTGGTCGCTGTGCTCAGGTCGGTCTCGCTGATGTTGTCTGAGTAGACCATTTGCAGGACAAAGTCGGAGTTGAACGCCAGGTCCGGCTGCAGGCGAAAGTTGGCGTAAAATTGCGTCGGCCCGGTGCCGGCGGTCATGAACGCGACGCCGTTGGTGGCGTAGTTCGCCGTCAGGACCATGGGCGTGGCCGGTTTGTAGGACACCGGTGTCGCAGGCACGCCCGCTTTGACTTCTGTGACGGAGAGCACGCAGGCCACGTCGCTGGTGACGACGGTCAGCGCAGTTTCCCCGGTCACCAGCGTGTAGCCGTTGAGGGCAATGGCCCAACCGCCTGTGCGCGACGTGCAAGCAGCGCCGTAGGTTCCCTTGATGGCGAGAACGGCGCTGGCGGTGAGTGCGCTGGAGACGTGGTCAAAAAGCTCGGCCCGGGATGTGACGGAACTTTCCGGCGTGGCGATGGCTGCAGTGGTGCAGCCACTCAGCCACGTGAGACACACGATTGACGAGGCGAGAAAGACAGAGGAACCATAGGACTGGAACACATTCATGGATGAACCTTTCTGAAGTTGGATCGGCCAAAAACCTTGAGAACCCGCGGATTTTCGACTACAAGCCAACGCTTCAGGCTGACACCCGCACCATCACGTAAGCCCAAAGCCAGCCGTGGACCATGAGATTGTCCACAGCCAAAGTTAGGAATTCCTGACTGCTGCGCGCGGCCGGTCGGGGCGCCAGTCACCGCCCCAGGATCCGCGCCCACGGCGGCGGCACCCTGCTTCCAGCGCCATGAACCACTGGACATCTGTTCAGCATCCGCTATCCTCGCACCACCCCGTGCGGGGTCGCGAGCCTGCCATGCTGCCACTTGCCCGCTTTCAAGACCGCATCATCGCCACGCGCGAGATCCCGCCGCGCCCTGCCCGCTACGCGCCATTTCCCGCGGGCCTCCATCCATCCTTGCAAAAAGCCATGGAATTGCGAGGGATTTCCCAGCTCTATTGCCATCAGGCCGAGGCGTTTGAAGCGGCGCAAGCGGGCGAAAACGTCGTGCTGACGACCGGTACGGCGTCGGGCAAGTCGCTGGCCTACCTGCTGCCGGTCATCCAAGCGGTGCTGGACGATCCGACGAGCCGCGCGCTGCTGATTTTTCCCACCAAAGCGCTGAGCCAGGACCAGCTGCGCGGCGTGCTGGAGCTCATCGACCAGTTGTCAGGCCGACGCATTGAAGCGGGTGTCTACGACGGCGACACGCCGCCGGCCGAGCGCACGCGGATCCGCGATCGCTGCCATTTGGTGCTGACCAATCCGGACATGCTGAACGCCGCGCTTCTGCCCAATCACGGTCGCCAAGGCTACAGCCACATTTTCCGCAACCTGCGCTATGTCGTCATCGACGAATTGCACGCCTGGCGCGGCGCGGGCGGTTCGCACACTGCCAATCTGATGCGTAGGCTTTGGCGAATTTGCCGGCATTACGGCTCCAGGCCGCAGGTACTGGCGAGTTCAGCAACGATCGCCAATGCCCGTGAACATGCTGAAACAATTTGTCATCTGCCGTTCCGGCTCATCGATCAGGACGGCTCGCCGTCTGGCGGCAAGGTCATCTATTTTTGGCAGCCACCGCTGCTGGCCAACGACCAGCGCAAGATGGTCACGACGGAAATGGCACTGCTCGTGCCGTATTTGATTGAAAAACGCCATCGGATCATCGCGTTTTGCCGGTCGCGCAAGGAAACGGAAATTGTGCTCAAGGAGTCGCGCGATCGCCTGAAAGACGTCGCGGGGCACGATGAAGCGTACCTGCTGGCGGGCTATCGCGGCGGTTACACGCCGGAAGAGCGGCGCAAAGTCGAGAAACAGCTGACTGACGGGCGCCTTCTCGGCGTGATTTCCACGAACGCGCTGGAGCTGGGCATTGACATCGGCGCACTGGAAATTGTCGTCCAGGGCGGTTTTCCCGGTACGCGCGCGAGTTTTTGGCAGCAAATCGGCCGTGCAGGCCGGCGCGGTGAGGTGTCCTACGCGATTGTCATGCTCGCGGTGTCGCCGTCCGATCAGTACATCGCGCAAAATCCCGATTGGCTGACCGGGCAGCCGGCGGAACATGCGGTGGTGGATCGCGATAACCTGGCGATTCAGTTGGCGCACGTGCGCGCGGCGGCGGCGGAGTTGCCGTTGACTCTCGACGACGCGGCGGTGTTTCCGGATTTGGGCGAAATTCTGCCCGTGCTGAAGAAAGCTGGGGAGTTGCGCGAGGTGCACGGCGCCTGGCATTGGGCGGGTGGACCGTTTCCGGCGGGCGAATTCAGCCTGCGCAACATCGATCCGGACCGTTTCAAAGTCGTCAACCGCTTGACCGGCAAGACAATTACCGAGATGGACCGGCCGCAGGTCTACCGGGAAGCGCACACGCGCGCCGTGTACCTGCACGACGGCGTGCAATACCAGGTGGAAACGCTCGATTTGGTGGCGCACGTGGCGACGGTGGTGCCGGTGGAGCAGAATTTCTACACGCAGCCGGACGTGCGGACGAACATCGACGTGCTTTTGACCCAAGAGAACAAGGAGTTGCTCGCGACTGCGGCGGATGCGCCGCGCAGCACCGCGTATTTTGGCGATATTGCTGTGGACGATGCGATCGTGGGCTACAAGATGCTGGAGTTTCACAACCACCAGAATCTCGGCTACGAAGCGCTGCATGAGCCGCTGCGGCTGCACCTGGAGACCGAGGCGCTGTGGCTGTCGGTGCCCGACGCGGTGCTCGCGGTGCTGGGCAAGCAGAAGCAGGACGCGCTGGCGGGCATGGTGCAGGCGGTGCTCGCGTGCGCGCGGCTTCGGACGATGGCGGAGCAGTCGGACATCCGCGGTTCGAGCTTTCACTACGTCGACGAGACGACGGGCAAGACCGTGACCGCCCTGGTGTTTTACGACAGCCATCCCGGCGGACTCGGCTACGCCGCCAAGGCGTTCGATTTCCGCGACGCGGTGCTGGACGACGCCCGCAACCTGGTGGCGCATTGCCGCTGCAAGAACGGCTGTCCCGCCTGCGTGGGCGACTACACGCGCGATCGCCGGCTGATCGGCTGGGCGTTGCGCAATCTGACTGAAGTGAGCGCGCCGCCGGAGGGAACGCGCATGGGCATGCCGGGCACGCCCGCGCTGGGGCAAGTGCGCGATGCGATCCCGTGGGCGGAACTGGCGACGCGCTGGCCGGATGTTGTCGAGCGGCTGCGGGGCGCACAAGCGTTCGGCGCCGAGATCCTGACGCAAGTGATTGAAATCAAAACATCTGACGACCTCTTGATCGTCGTCGTGGGCAGCCCCGGTGTGGCCGATTGGCTGGCCATGGAACGGACGAAACAGCGGGTGATGAATTCCATCGCTTCGCAGGTCGCGGTGCCGACGCCGTGGCGGTTGAACGTCGAAGTGTCGGCCGCCGATCGCGAAAAGGCCTTGCTCAAAACCATCAAGTTGCATCGTCGGCACGATGATTTGACCCGTGGAACGTCCCAAAGCGAGCGCGAAGGCAACGAAAATCTGGCCAGCGGCTTCGTTTTGTCGTCCGATACGCCTGTGCCGCCCGGAACCATCGTGTTGCCGGGAGATGCGTCGATCAATTGACGGATGCGGCACGCAGGAGGCACGTCGATGCGACAATCTTCCATGCCCGGCGGTTGCGGCTTGGTCCTGAGCGGCGGCGGCGCACGCGGTGCGTACCAGGCAGGCGTGCTACGCGGCATCGCGGACGTTTTGGGTGACGAGGCCAATCGCGGCCCCTTTCGCGTCCTGACCGGGATTTCCGCTGGCGCCATCAACGCAACGTACGCCGCAGCTGGTGGTGCAGCTTTCGGCACCGCCACCGAGGGTTTGTGGGAAGTCTGGCGTCACTTGCGCATGGAAAACGTCATTCGCACAGATTTCGGCTCATTTTCCAGCCTCGGCCTGCGCTGGATGTTCAATCTCGGCATCGGCGGCGCGAGCCGCAAGCAAAACGCCACACACCTCATCGACGCGACGCCGCTGCGGGATTTTTTGCGCGAACAGATCGACACCGAGGCAATTCACAAGCATGTCCGTGACGGCGTGCTGCGCGGTGTGGCGGTGACGGCGACGTCGTATGCCAGCGGCACGGCGATTACGTTCTTTGACGGCGCGCCCGACGTGCAGCCCTGGTCGCGCACCGCTCGCATGGGCCAACGCGTGGTGCTGGAAATGCCGCACGTGCTGGCGTCCGCGGCCATTCCGATCCTGTTTCCGCCGGTGCGCGTGGGTGCATGCTGGTACGGCGACGGCGGTGTGCGCATGACGGCCCCGTTGAGTCCGGCGATTCACCTCGGCGCGTCGCAAGTGCTCGCGATTGGTGTGCGCTACCAACGGCCGGACGATCACGTGCGCGAGCTGAATGAAGGCAACTGGATGCGCAACGTCACGCTGGCGGACATCGGCGGCACCATGTTGAACGCCACGTTCCTGGACAGCCTGGAAGCGGACGCCGAGCGCATGACGCGGATCAACGGCACGGTCAGCCTGTTGACCGATCAGCAGAAGAGCCAGCAGAAATCCCCCTTGCACGTTGTGCCGCTGCTGATGATTCGGCCATCGCGCGACTTGGGTGCGTTGGCGGCGGACCAACTGGCGAACTTTCCAAGCATTCTCAGGCATTTGCTGCGCGGCGTGGGCGCTTCGGACGACAGCGGCGGCGACTTGTTGAGCTACCTGTCGTTTGACCCGGCGTACACCGTGCCGCTACTGGAGCTCGGTCGCGCTGACGCGTTGGCGCAGCGCTCACAGATTGAAGCGTTTTTTGCCGGCTGACCGCCCGCGCTGGAACCCGTGATGCTGCGCGATTTGCGAAGGAACCTCCGGGAACAACAGCGCCAACGGCAGGCTGAGCCGGAAACGCCGCAACCGGACGCGCTGATGCTTTTTGCGCCGCGCGCCCAGCCGGTGCAGACGATCACGGCAGACGCGTTGGCGGCGCTGCACGCGCGGTTGGAGGGCGTGGCGGCGACGCATCCCGCCCTGCATGCCAGCCTGATGCGACTGAATCCACAGCAATTGCAGGCCGTTTTGAGCGATGATACCGCCGCGCTCGTGCGCGCACAGGTCGGCAGCGGCAAGACCGCGGTGCTGGTGCACAAGGTGCTGTGGCTGCATCTGGTGCAAGGCGTGCCGATGGAGCGTCTGGCCGTGCTGACGTTCACGCACAAAGCAGCCGGTGAAATCCGCACGCGCATCGAGGCGCTGGCCGCGGAAATGGCCGAGGCGCTGCCGCCGCAGGCGTTCTGGCTGACTGGCACGTTCCACGGCGTGGCGCGCGCGCTGCTGCGCGGTGCGTTGCCGATCGCCGAACTGGGCTGGATGTCCGATTTTGCCGTGCTCGACGAGACGGCGCGTCTGGCGCTGTGCCAGAAGCTCATCGCCGAGCACAACCTGACGATTCGCTATGTGAACCGGCTGCCGCAGCGGCTGGAAGCGTTGCGACAGGGCAAGGCTCGGCTGGGCGCGATGAAGAGCGACGACGACCTGGCCAAGCTCGTGGGGCTGCTGACCGCCGCCAAGAAACAGCAAAATGTTCTGGATTTTGCGGACCTGCTCGATGCCGCGACCTGGCTGCTGCAGGAACATCCGATGGCGACGACGCCGCTGTGGCTCGTCGTGGACGAGTTCCAGGATTGCGATCCGCGCGAGTTGGCGTTCATCGAGGCGCTGCGTGGCAACCGGCCCGAAGCGCCCGCGCGGTTCTTCGCGGTCGGCGATCCGCATCAGGTCATCTACGCCTGGCGCGGAAGTTCGCCGCGGCTGTTTGACGAAGTCGAGCAGCGCTTTCACTGCGTCCGCTACGAGCTGCCGGTGAACTACCGTTCAACAAACGAGATTCTGGAAGGCGCGCGCGCGGTGCTCGGGTGGCAAGGCGAACACGCGTTGTTGCACAGTGACCGCGGCGCGGGGCGCAAGATTATCGTGCGGCGGCATCACAACAGTCATTTGGAAGGGCTGTACCTGGCGCAGCAGATGCGGCTGCTTCAGGAAGAAGGCGTCAAGCTGCGGGAGATCGCCGTGCTGTTCCGCATGCGCCGGCAAGCTCAGGCGATGCACGAGACGCTGACGCGCGCGGGGGTGCCCTGCGTCGAGCTCGCGCGCGGGGGGCTGGACGAACGTCCGGCGCTGACTTGGCTGCTGGGCGTGTTGCGGCTGGCGCTGGGCAAATCGGACGTCGATGCGGCCCGGGCGCTGCTCGTGCATCCGCAGTTTGGCGTGCTGGCCAACCGGCAGTGGAACCAGAGGAGTTTTCTCGCCTTTGCCGACAAGAAGGCGATTGAAGGGATGCCGGCGGTGCGCGCGTTTCTGCGGCAAAAGGCGTCGATGCGCGACCGGCTGTTTGCGGCGGACCTGCTGGACCAGTGGCTGACGTTGGCCGACTGGCTCGCTATCGAACCGCTGGATCAACTTGCGCCCCGGCTATTTGACCACTTGCGCCTGACCGAACTGCTGCGGCCGACGTCCGCGCGCCACGAGCACGACGTTGCGGATGCTCACCTGCTGCTGGAACGGCTGGTGCGCTGGCAAGTAGCGCACGGCAAAGCGGGGCTGGAAGGCTGGCGCGACGCGTTGGATCTGTTGGCGCTGGGCGGCCTAACCGCGCTGGGCGAGACAACCGATCCGGCGCTTGACGCGGTCGCGCTGTTGACGCTGCACGGCGCCAAGGGCTTGGAATTTCGTCACGTATTTATCAGCGGCTGCAACCAGGGGCTGATTCCGATGCACGCGGCGTGGGGCGACGCGGAGGTGGAAGCGGAGGAACGGCGGTTGCTCTTCGTTGGCTTGACCCGCGCCAAGGACGCCGTGGAGTTGAGCTACCACACGCAGCCCGCGCACCGGCAGGCGGCGCCGGTAGCCAGTCCCTACCTGTACCAGTTGCCGCCACACACCGTCGACTGGCAGGACCGCGCGCCACCCGAAGTTGCGCCGCCGTTGGCGGTGCCGACTCTGCAGGAACCGGCTGGGGACCTGCCGTGGCCGGTCGGTCAACGCGTGCGGCATCCGCGGTACGGAGCGGGCACCGTGCAGGCAAGCACCGCAGCGCTTGTGGACGTGCTGTTCGACAAACTCGGCGCACGGTCGTTTGACCGCCTGCTCTGCCCGCTCGTCGCCGTCGGCTAGGAGCTCACGCGCTTGCGGCAATCGGAAGCCACGGATACGCTGGTGGCCCGGAGGCTGAATGGTAGTGCCCGTCGGCATCAACGAAACACGCGTGGCTCGCTGGCCGGTGGTCACGCTGACCTTGGCCGTGCTGACGTTGGGCATTACCGGTTCCGTCGCCTGGCACAACCACTTGACGCACAGCGGCACCTGGTTCGAGGGCGTCAGCCGATACTGGCAGGAACATCCTGACCTGCAACCACCCGACGGCTGCGCGACGTATCTGATCCCGCCGCTGCCGGACGATCCGAGCGTGCCGCGACCGCAGCGCGAGCCCGGCGACTCCCGCAAGTTGGCCTCGCTGTGCCTGGAGGCCATGAAGGAGCGTTCAGACAACCAGCCGCTCTGGCTGGTGCGTCAGGACAAGGGGCTGATGCAAATCGGCACGATCACGCACGGGCTGGCATTTCCCAACATCCCGTCGGCGCTGATTGGACTCCTGCTGCTGGTGCTTGTGCTGGGCTCGTTCCTCGAGGATCGCTGGGGACGCGACCGCTTCGCCACGTTTTGGGTGCTGGCCTCGGTGGCGGCCGCGGTGGCTTTTCAGGAAAACGCCTTGAAGGGCGCAGAGCCACTGGCGGGCGGCAACGCGCTATCGGCGGCGTGCGTCGGCGCGTTCATGGTGACTTTCGGCAAGCAACGCATTCAATTTGCGCTGTTCCACCTGCGCGGCACGCGGCATTTCTTCGCGCCGGCCTGGAGCGTTGGGATTCTCTGGCTCGTTTTGCATCTCCTCGCTCTGGCCTTGACCGACGGGCGAACGCCGGCGGATTCCGTCGCGGAATTGGCAGCCTGCGGGATCGGCGCTGTCGTCGGGCTGATCGGTCGCATGCAGCAGTGGCAAGCCGAGGCGAAAGAGGAAATGCCAGCGGCACCGGAGCCGAATTGGGTGAAATCGAGCATTGCGCCGTCGCCTTCGCCGGATTCCCGTCAGCCGCAGGCAAACGACGCGGCTCGCGCGACGCCGCAGAATGTGGCGCCGATGTTCGACGATAGCCCGCATCCGCCAGCAATGGCGCCGTCCCCGCCGGACACGGCACCACTTTTTGACGATCTGCCGCGTTTTGGCGAACAGTTGCCGGTGAAGCTGGTGCCCGCTCCTCTGCCGGAACCCGTGCCGCTCGATGAGTCCGGCGGCTGGGCACGGTTTGCGCACGACGCGCCGGTCCTGCCGGCCCATGTTCCGTCGGTCGGCCACGTTGCGACGATGACGACCGCACCAGGGCCGCGAGCCACGACACCTCCGCTCAGCCCGATGGCGGCCGGGCAGGCCGAGGTGGCGCATGCGACCGCCTTCGAGGCCAAGTCAGCCCATGCCAACCCCGTGGCGACCGTCTTGCAGCCATCGTTCGACGCTCTGGCGCACAGTCCGGACGCACCAACGACGCCGTACTGGACGTTGCTGGGCCGCGATCGCCAAGGCCTGTTGCTGCGCGACGAAGACGGCGTCGTCACGCGCCTGGACGCTCGCCATCTGCTTGCGGTCGCCGTGGGCGTCGTGCAGATCGTGGATGTTGGCGCGCCGGGACCCGCGCTGATCTTCGATTTGGTGATGGACGTGCGCCCGCCCCGCTGCGTGCGTGTGCGACCGACGCCGGACGTGCTGACCGCCGCTTGGCCCGGCCTGACACGTCAAGAAGCCGTCGTCGCGCTGGCCCGCGAATTGGCCGCCGGCGGTGCGATTCGCGTGCCGCAGGTGCCCGAGTGGCCGGGACCGCCGTGGAGCGCGTTTCCGGACACGCGATCGCTGATGGCCGCCTGGCAGTTGGCCCTGGCCAGACGCTAAGGCTCGCTTTCTGGATTCAGCACGCCGCGGAGGCGATGCGCCCCGAGCGCCGACCGACGCGGGACACGCAACACGCCGTCGTGGCGTCAGTGCCCGCTGACGGCTTGCACAAGCAATTCGGGGAGTTGCCCGGTTCGCTGAAACGCCCGCATGTACAGGATTGGCACGGTGCCTCGCACGGCAACGGACTGGCCTGTCGCGTCGAGCGGTTGTGCGGCCGGCAGGAACGCGTCCAACCCGACA
The DNA here is from genome assembly GCA_903924465.1 of uncultured Myxococcales bacterium. Taxonomy (GTDB): domain Bacteria; phylum Myxococcota_A; class UBA9042; order UBA9042; family UBA9042; genus CAIYBN01. The sequence goes on from CAIYBN010000077.1 coordinate 15,031, forward strand.
TCTTGGCGGCCGATGCGCCGCACGACGTCGATCAGCCCGTCCAGATGATTCATCCGCATAAACGGACACGTCGCGCAACCGCCGGCCACCGAGCATCCTTCGCCCGCCGCACCCGGCACGATACCCAATGCGTCGTCTGTCCGCGTGACAGCTTCCGCGGCGACCGGAAAGACGATCTCCACCGCCACATCGTCGCGATGCGACTTGGCCAGCCGACGCTGCACGCCGCGAACAATCGATGTGATCATGCCTGCTTCCGTGCCCAGGACGACTTGCAGGCGCTGAGAGCCTGCGCGTTGAACCGCCTGATCCACTTGCTGACCGATAAAGTCCAGGATGTTGGACGTCGAACCGACCACGCCGCGGTTTTCGCGTTCCGCTTGTGCAGCCAGGGCAAACATTTCACCGGGCACTTCCAGATGCGCCGTGTACAGCGCGTGCGGCAGCTCGCGGCGAATCCGCGCCACGACTTCCTGGCCGAACAGGTGGTGAACGATGCAGTTGCCCTGCTCGAACGGATGGAAACGTTGCAGCAAGGCCGCCAGCGTCGCGGGCGTGTGCAACGGGTGCAGCGCGCGCACGACCGGCTCCGGCATTCGCGCGTAAGCCGCCAGCAGCGTCTGCAGGTTGTGGCCCATGTACGTGTCCGGCCCGAACCAGATGTGCACGCCGTCCAACTGCGCCGCGGCCTGGAGGATGGTCTGCACGACGTTGCTCGACGTGCATGTGATGGTCGGAACAAGTTGATTTGAAGCCGCTTTTGTCCGCAGGCTGGTGTTGATGTAGACCACGTGGAGCGACCGCGGGGTCCGGGCCGCCTGCTGCAGGAACGCATGGTACGCCGGGGTTTCGGCTGACGCCGCCAGCGAGCAGCCAATCGCCTCAGCCGCAAGTCGGTACACAGGAATCTGCTCGTAGCCGGCGTGATCGAGGACGGCGCGAACATTTTCCGTCATGAAGTCGACGCCCGCGACGCAAATCGCGCGGACGCCTGCCTCGGCCATCTTCACCGCGCTGTCGGCCATGATCAGCGAATCCGAAATGTGGATGTGCGGCCACGTGCACGCGGCAAGCACGCCCTGCAATTCCGGGTCCATATAGAAATGCGCCACGACGCCGACGTTGTGCTGGCGCAGCAACCCGTCCAATTGCGTCACGGTCTGCGCATCGGGGGACAGAAACGCGCGCTGCGCCTCGGCGAACGCGCCGCGCGGCAGAAGCGACTGGCGGCGAATCTCCAAGCTGGGGAACGTTGTTCCACCGTCCGATTCGGACATCAGAGGCACTTGTTCTGAACAGCGCAGCCCTGCACTTGGCCCAGCGTCAGGCCGACCTGCCAGTCGGTGACGCAGTTCCAAATCTGCTTGCCGCCTTCGACGCACGCGAGCCCGGACAAGCACGCGGCGTCTTTCGCACAGCCCGCGTACTGCGTCGAGCACTTGGCCTGAATGCACTGGTCGGGGGTGGTCGTGGTGCCGCCGCCGCCGCAATCCGCCGCGCAGCTCGTCGCGGTCTCGCCGGTCTCACAGATGCCGTTGCCGCACACCGGCGTCGTCGTGCCGCCGCCACACACAGCTTGGTAGTCGCTGCAGCAGTTGCCGGCCTGGGTGCACCACGTCTGGCACTGGCAGCCGCCAAATCCGCCCGCCGTGTTCAGCTTGCCGCACAGGCCCACGCACGAGTTGCCGGTGCCGCCCGTGTTGGTGCAGTCTTTCGCACAGTTGGCTGCGGTTTCGCCGGTCTCGCACGTGCCGTTGCCGCACACCGGCGTGGTCGGAGTCGTGCCTCCGCCAGCAAAGCATTTCGCCTTGTTGCCGCAGTTGTAGACGGCGGTCAGTCCCGCAGGCAGGTTGCCAAAGCCGCCCGGACCGCCGACGCAGCCCATGAGGCAGTTCTGATCGGTGCACGACTTCGCGCAGTCGAGCACTTTGGCGCACGCCGCATCCGCCGTGCATGTCGCTACTTCCGTTGGGCAGTTCGTTTCCACGCAGGTCACGATCGGCGCCGTCGTGCCGCAATCGCTCGGGCAACTCGTGGCCGTTTCCGGTGCGACGCATTTGCCGTCACCGCAGCTGTTGGCGACCGTGCCGCAGTCGCTCGGGCAGCTGGTGCTGTTCTCTGGCGGCACGCACTTGCCGTCGCCGCAAGGGTTGGTCACGGTTCCGCAGTCGCCTGGACAGGTGGTGCTGGTTTCTGGCGGGACGCACTTGCCGTCGCCGCACGTGTTGGCCACGGTGCCGCACTGCGCTTGATAGTCGCCACAGCAGTCGCCGTTGGCGGTGCACTTCGTGTCGCACTGGCAAACCGCATTCTTGTCGTAGACGCCGCATTGGCCGGAGCACGAAGCGGCTGGGGTCGTGTGGCAGTCCGCTGGGCACGTTGCGACGGTTTCCGGCGACACGCATTTGCCATCGCCGCAGGTATTCGCGACCGTGCCGCACTGCGCCTGATAGTCCGTGCAGCAATCGCCGTTTGCCGTGCACTTGTCGTCGCACTGGCAGGCCGCTTTCTTGTCGTAGACGCCACATTTGCCGGCGCAGGACGCCGTTGGATTCACCACCGTCGCGTCATCGCCGCCGGTCGTTGCGGCATCCGAACCGACGAGCGTCGCATCCAGGGTCGCACCGTCCTGGTCGATCGCTGCACCGTCCGAACCAGACAGCGCTGCATCGTCGCCACTCCCGATGGCATCGTCCCCGACGACCGAAGGTCCAGTCACACCGGTGTCATCGCCGCAGCCAGGTGCGACGAGAAACAACGCGCTCGCGGCGCACAGCGAGAGCAAACGGCTACAGGAGGACACAGACAAGGCAGGTGCAATCAACAGCTTCATCTCAATCTCTCAAGCGCCTGGGCGGCGCGTCGCAAAGCTTTGGCTGGCCAATCTTTTGACCCAACCGTGCTACTTTCTACCCGCGCCGCGGGGCGGACGCAAGGGGAAGTCGTGAAAGTGCGTGGCGACCCAGCCCCGATTCCGCCTTGACCGCGTGTCCCATTCCGGCTATCCCCCTGCCGGCGGAGCCGCGCTGCTTCCTTCGCTCTGCAACAGGTCGTCCTCATGTCCACAATTCGCCCGACCTACACCTTGGCGCTTCACCAGCTTGCCGCCAACCCTACAGGCATCGACTACCTTGATCGGGCAATCGCCAGCGTGCGCGCGGCCGCAGCGCGTGGGGCGAATATCTGTGTTCTGCCTGAGCTTTTTCGCAGTTCGTACTTCTGTCAGGAAATGGCGCCGCAGCACTTCGACCTGGCCGAGCCGGTGCCGGGTCCAACGACCGAGCGACTGGCTGCACTGGCCGCCGAACTGGGCGTGGTGATCGTGGCGTCACTCTTTGAGCGCGCGCTGCCCGGCCTCTTCTACAACACAACCGCAATCCTGGATGCCGATGGCACGCTCGCCGGCACCTACCGCAAGGCCCACATTCCGGATGATCCACTGTACTGCGAGAAGTTCTACTTCGCGCCCGGCGACAGCGATTTTCCGGTCTTTCAGACGCGGTTCGCCAAGCTGGGCGTGTTGATCTGCTGGGACCAATGGTATCCAGAAGCGGCGCGGCTGTGTGCGTTGAAGGGCGCAGAATTGCTGGTCTATCCGACGGCGATCGGCTGGATGGCCAGCGAACCGGCGGATGAACAGGCGCGGCAACTCGATGCGTGGCGGACGGTGCAGCGCGGTCACGCGATTGCCAACGGCCTCTGCGTTGCGGCGGTCAACCGCGTGGGCGTCGAGGCGGGAATTGACTTCTGGGGTCATACGTTCTGTGCCGGGCCGCAAGGCGAACTGCTGGCGGAGGCGAACGAACACGCCGAAGCGACGCTGCTGGTGACCTGCGATCCGGCGCGCCTCTCAGAGGTCCGCAACATGTGGCCCTTCTTTCGCGACCGCCGCATCGACGCCTATGGCGGATTGACGTCCCGGCAACTGACAGAACCCCGCAAGGCGGATAGGTAATTCATGATTCCGCCAGTTGATTTGCGCCATTACCACATGCCCGCTGAGTGGCAGCCACACCGTGGGACCATCCTGACTTGGCCGCATCGCCCGGAGATTTGGCGCGGCATTCATTCCGACGTCGAGGCCACTTTTGCCCGCCTGTGCATGGAACTGAGTCAGGTGGAAGAAGTTCACATCAACGTGCCGCACGCGGAATATCGCGATTATGCGATGAAAGTTGCGCGTCGCGCCGGCGCCAAGGAAGATCGCCTGTTCTGGCACCTGATCGACAGCGATGACGTGTGGGTGCGCGATCACGGGCCCATCTTCGTGGTCAAACGCGACGATGCGCCTGCCGACACCCCGCCGTTGGCGATGCTGGATTGGGAATTCAACGCATGGGGCGGCAAATTCGCGTCGGCGTTGGACAACCTGATTCCCGCGCAAATGAACGCGTTTTTCACTGTGCCCATTGTCGCACCCGGGCTGGTGATGGAAGGCGGGTCGCTGGAGGTGAACGGCGCGGGCGATCTGCTGACGACGGAAGCTGTGTTACTGAACACAAACCGCAATCCACACTTGGAACGCACGGATATCGAAGCGGCGCTGCGCCTCTCGCTGGGCGTGCAACGGCTGCATTGGTTGGGCGCCGGGCTGGAAGGCGACGACACGGACGGCCACATTGACGACATCGCGCGTTTTGTCGCGGAGGATGCGATTGTCGCCGTAACGGCGCCGCCGGACCATCTGGATCACGAGGCGCTGTCTGCGAATTTGGCGCGTCTGCGGCAACTGCGCGGTGGGCCGAAAGATCGGGCGTTCCGCGTGGGCACGCTGCCCTCGCCCGAGCCGGTTGCCTTCCGCGGCGAGCACCTTCCGGCCAGCTATGCCAACTTCTACATCGCCAATGGCATCGTCCTTGTGCCGATTTTCTTTCAGAAATCCGACAATGAGGCGCTCGCGCTGCTGCAAGCGATGTTTCCCGACCGGCGCGTCATCGGCATCGATGGCCGCCCGCTGGTCACGCAATACGGCAATATCCACTGTGTGACCCAGCAAATTCCGCTGGCTTAGGCTGACGACACCATGGCGAATCACGTTTTTGACGGCGAGGCGACGGCGTCCAAGCCGTCCAAGAGCCTCGGGCCGCTCATGCAGCTTTTGGAGCTGGTCAAGCCGTACCAGGGGCGGTTCTGGCTGGCCGCGGTCGCGCTGTTCGTCAGCTCCGGCATGGGCCTTGTCTACCCGTACGCGGCGCGCCAAGCGGTGGACGACGCGCTGGCGCACAAGTCCATGACCGACCTGAACAAACTGGCTACGCTGCTCATCGTTGTGGCAGTTGTGCAGTCGATCTTCATCTGGATTCGCCATTTCCAGATGAGCTGGCTTGGCGAAAAAGTCGTTGCAGATCTGCGCGTTTCGGTGTTTGCGCGCCTGTTGCAACTGCCGCCGTCCTGGTTCCACGCGCGGCACACCGGAGAGATCATGTCGCGGCTGTCGTCGGACGTGACGGTGATCGACGGCCTGGTCGGCACAGAGCTGTCGCTGGCCTTGCGCCACGGCGTGACGCTGTTCGGCGGTGTCGGCATGTTGTTCTACTCCAACTGGAAACTGACGCTGTACATGCTCGCCGTCGTGCCGCCGCTGATGGTCTTCGTCGTGCTGTTTGGCCGCCGCGTGCGGATGATGAGCCGCGCGGTGCAGGATCGCCACGCCCAGACGTCCACGCGCGTCGAGGAGGTCGTGAGCGCGATGCAGACCGTCCAGGCGTTCGTACGCGAGCCGACGGAGAATCAGACGTACAAGGCGAACATCAGCGCTGCCTTTGACGCGTCGCTGCACCTGATCCGCTGGCGTGCGACGATGTTCAGCGTCGTGATGCTGGCCGTGTCGGTGGCGATGGCGGTGATTTTGTGGATCGGCGGGAGCGCGGTGGTGCGCGGCGAACTGACGGGCGGCGAGCTGACGTCGTTTCTGCTCTACACCGTGATGGTCGCCGCGAGCGTCGCTGCCTTGGCCAGCTTGGCGGGCGCGTTGCAGCGTGCGGCGGGCGCCACGGAGCGGATCTTTGAGATTCTGCGTACCGAACCGACGATTCACGACGCCGAGACGACGGTCCCGATGCCCCAGGGCAAGGGCGCCGTGCGCTTTGACAACGTGCAGTTCGTCTATCCGACGCGACTGGATCAGCAGGTACTGGCTGGCGTCACGCTCGACGTGCCGGCGGGTCAGGCGATTGCGCTCGTCGGTTCGTCGGGCGCGGGCAAGACCACGCTGACTTCGCTGCTGCAGCGGTTCCACGACGTCACCGGCGGCGCCGTGCTGTTTGACGGCGTCGACGTGCGGCAGCTGAAGCTGGCGGAGCTGCGGCGGCAAATCGCGATTGTCTCGCAAGAGCCCGTGCTGTTCTCCGGCACGATTCGCGACAACATTGCCTACGGTCGGCCGGATGCGTCGCAGGCGGATGTCGAAGCGGCGGCGCAGGACGCGCACGCGCACGAGTTCATTACGCGGTTTCCGGAAGCGTACGATACGCTGGTCGGCGAACGCGGCGTGCAACTCTCAGGCGGTCAGCGGCAGCGTGTGGCGATTGCCCGGGCGCTTCTGGCCAATCCCCGCGTGCTGATCCTGGACGAGGCGACGTCGAGCCTGGATGCGGAATCGGAGGCGCTGGTGCAAAAAGCCTTGCAGCGGTTGATGAAAGGCCGCACGACGCTCATCATTGCCCATCGGCTCTCCACGGTGCGCGACGCGGATGCGATTGCGGTGCTGGAGCGTGGCCAACTGGTGGAACTGGGCAAGCACGACGACCTGATGCGCCAGGACGGCACGTACCGGCGGCTGGTGGAGCATCAGGTGGTGGCGGGCGCGAAGGCGGCGTAGATGGGTCTGCAACTGCGAAATGGCGCGCGCGTCGCCGTGGTGGCGCCAGCGGGAATGTTCACGGCCGAGCGGCTGCAAGGCGGCATGGACGTCGTGCGCAGTTGGGGTTACGACCTCGTCGCCGCGCCGCAGCTGTTTGCGACGGCGCGGTACACCGCAGGTTCGATGGAGCAACGCTCGGCCGACCTGAATTGGGCGCTGACGGAACCGGACATCGACGCGGTGTGGTTTGCCCGCGGCGGTTTCGGCACCGCGCACCTTTTGCCGCAGATTCCGTGGCAGCGCCTCGACGGCCGGCCGGTCATCGGCTTTTCCGACGCGACGGCGTTGCTGACGGCCCTGCAACAGCACAGCTTGCCGGCGATTCACGGTCCGGTGTTGCAGACGCTTGCCTCCAGCGAAGTCTACGGCGGCCACGGCGCCGTGCTGGTCGACGACACAAGCCGCCGCGCGCTGCAGAAACTCCTGCAAATCGGCGAACTGCCGACGCTCCGGGGCGAGCTGCTGTGCGGTCCGGCGCGACCGGTGCGCGGACCCGTGCTCGGCGGCAACTTGACCGTGCTCGGCAGTCTGGCGGGCACGCCCTGGGCGCTGCGGACGCAAGGCGCGATCCTGGTGCTGGAGGAGGTCGGCGAGGTGCCCTATCGCGTCGACCGGATGATCACGCAACTGCGGCAATCGGGCGCGCTGCAAGGCGTTTTGGGTATTGCTCTCGGTGACTTCCAGGACGCGCGCACGGACGCTGCGGAGATGCGCCAAGTCCTGCGAGACCTGCTGGCCCCGCTCGGCGTGCCGGTGCTGGCTGGGCTGCCGGTGGGTCATGGCGCGGCAAATGTGGCTTGGCCGGTCGGCGCGGTGGCTACGCTGGAGATGGAAGCGCTGCGGTTTGGCTGATCCCCGGTCAGGCCGCTCCCTTGCGCTTGCCGCTGCACGCCCCGTGCCCTACCTTTGACCTGCACTGCACGCTCGTGCGCGGCGAACTTGGGGAGATCGATGCGGCAAGCTGCCAACCAGCCACGGGATCGCAGGACGTTTGAGGCCCTCTGGTCGGTGCAGAACCTGGCGCAGCGGACCGCACAGTTGGATGCGCACACCACGCTGCGCCCGCCCGCGTCGAGTCAAGACCTGCTGCTGGCGCTGCGGGTCGCCTCCTTGCCCAAGTTGACCCGTCCCGCCAACGATGCCCCGCCTGAATTGGCGTTGGGCGCCCTGATTGGCGAAGGCGGCATGGGCATCGTTCGGGCGGCGCATCAGTTGGCGCTGGGGCGGGAAGTGGCGGTGAAGTCGCTCCGGCCGGGCCATGCGACGCCGGAAGCCGTTCGCAAATTGCTGCACGAAGCACTCATTACCGGCAGCCTTGAACATCCTGATATTATTCCAGTTTATGCGCTAGGCCAAGGTGAAGACGGCGCGCCGATGATGGTCATGAAACGCGTGGAAGGCACAGCATGGTCAGCGGTGCTGGCCGATCCGACCCACGCGCTGACGCAAAACGATCCCCGGGAACGGCTGGTGTGGCACCTGGAAGTGCTGATGCGGGTGTGCCACGCGATGGCGTATGCCCACGGCAAAGGGATCTTGCACCGCGATTTGAAGCCGGAAAACGTCATGGTCGGTCGTTTCGGTGAAGTGTACGTGCTGGATTGGGGCATCGCCGTGGCGTTGCATGACGATCGCTCGGGTGCGCTGCCGCTGGCACGCGACGCCAAGGTGGTGGCGGGTACGCCGTCGTGCATGGCGCCGGAAATGGTGGAAGGTGACGGCGAGCGTTTGGACGCCCGCAGCGATGTGTTTCTGCTCGGCGCACTGCTGCACCAAATTGTCACGGGGCAATCGCGCTTCGTCGGCGAGTCGGTGTACGAAGTACTCTTCGCCGCGTTCATGTGCGAGCCACACGCCTACGCGGACGACGTGCCGGAAGAACTGGCCGCCATTTGCGACAGGGCCATGGCGCGCAATCCCGAGGATCGCTTTGCGACGCCCACCGAGATGCGCCTTGCCCTGGCGACGTTTCTGCGTCATCGCACTTCGCTGCGTTTGCTGGCCGGGGCGAGAGAGAGCCGCCGGGAATTCGCCGCCGCGCTCCAACAGGTTCAGGTCCTGCAAGATCTGGACAACGGCGCCATGGACCCGCTGGAAGAAGCCACCGCCGCGATGGCCTCGGCCTTTGCGGAGGCGCGCTTGGCGCTGCGCGAGGCCCTGCGATCCTGGCCGCAGAACCAACAAGCCATCGACGAATTGCAGGCCTTGTTGGAGCCCTACATCACGTGGCAGATGGAGACCGGTGACGTCAAAGGCGCGACGGGGCACCTCGCCGAACTGCCGCGGCCGAATCCAGACTTGCAGCAACGGCTCGATGCAGCTCGGGCACGCGCAGAGGGTCGTGCGCAGCAGATCGCGAAGTGGGAGTCCGACTTCGATCCACGCATTGGCGCGCGGACGCGGAGTTTCCTCGCGCTCTGCCTGGCCGTCGTGTGGTCGGTGCTTCCTCTGACGGTTGCCTATCTGTCCAAGGAAAAGGGCATGACGCCGACGCACAGCGGGCACGTGGCCACCACCGGCATCTTCGCCGCGTTTATGATCTTCGCCGCCGTCTGGGCACGCGACTCGCTATTCCGCAGCAAGCTCAACCGCACCGTCATCGCGAGCGGTATGGTCGCGGTCATCGGCACGTTCATCTCCCGCTGCGTCGCTTGGTATGTCGGCGTGCCGTTCGTCGCGGCGGTCGCGTTTGACCTGGTCATCATCGGCGTCGTCGTGGCCATGATGGCGGCCAACCAATGGCGCCGCCTGTTCGTCCCGGCCGCGGTCTACTTTGCCGGCGCTGCGGTCGCGACGGTCCAGCCCTCCTGGGCGCTTGAATCCGTCGCCGTTGCCAACGTCATCGCGATGTCCCTTGTGGCTTTTGCCTGGCGCCCAGCGGACTACGACGCCAACACGCTGGTGATGACCGCGGCGATGCCCGTGCCGGATCTGCTTGCCCGCGGCAAACGGCACCTTGCCCGATCGGCGAATCGACCTTGAATTCATTGTGAAAATGCCAGGCAGACGAGCGCTGCGCGGTCATGGCCCTCGGCCAACGACATCGCCCAGTTTCTTGACGCCTTCGCGTTCCATGATGTCCAGCAGCCCCAGGTGCAGTTGCTTCGCCAGCCCCGGGCCGTGGAAGATCAGCGCGCTGTAGACCTGCAGCAAGTCCGCGCCCGCCAGAAGCTTTTCCCAGGCGTCATCCGCCGTTGTGATGCCACCCACGCCGATCACCGGCACGCGCCCACGGGTGCGCGCGTACACGCGGCGAATCGTCTGGGTCGCCAAATCCTTCAGCGGCGCGCCGGACAAGCCACCCGCCTCGCTGGCCCGCGCCGCGTCGCGTAGGTCCGGCCGCCGAAGCGTCGTGTTCGTGGCAATCACGCCAGCCGCGCCACCTTCCAGCACCGCGTCCACCGTCGCCTCCAGTTCGTCCTCGACAAAATCCGGCGCCACTTTGACCAGCACCGGCGTCGTCCCCGCCGCCTGCACCGATTGCTCGACCAAGGCACGCAGCGCCGCCGGCTGCTGCAACTTGCGCAAATCCGGCGTATTCGGCGAACTCACGTTGAGCGTAAACCAGTCGCTCAGCCCGCGCAGTTGCTCAATCGCCGCCAGATAGTCGTCCACCGCCTCTTCATTGGGCGTGTCCTTGTTCTTGCCGATATTGGCGCCGATCGGAATCGCGAAAGGCCGCGTGGCAAACAGGTTCTCCGCGACTTTTGCCGCGCCAGCGCTGTTGAAGCCCATGCGGTTGATGAGTGCTTCGTCCTGCGGCAACCGGAACAGCCGCGGCCGCGGATTGCCCGGCTGCGGTCGCGGGGTAATCGTGCCCAACTCCGCGTGGCCAAAGCCCATCCAGCCCCACGCGTGCGCCGCTTCGGCGTTCTTGTCCAAGCCCGCCGCCAAGCCGATCGGCAGCTGGAAATCCAGCCCCAGCGCGTGCACGTGCAGCCGCGGATCCGTCACGTGCGTGAGCGCCTGGGCCAAATGGGCGGCAAACGGCCAGTGCTGCCAATTCTGCCACAGCGACAGCAGCCGCAGCACATTGACGTGCGCGTCTTCGGCATCCTGGCGGAACAGCATCGGCCGGGCCAGTTCACGGTAGAGGGACATGCGATGCCTCAGTTGCCTTCGACGCAGCGGCCGCCGTTGCAGGTGATGGCGGTCGGGGATTTATCATTGAGCGCGCGGGCTTGGTTGACGTAATCGCGCTTGCCGGCGCAGTCGCTGTCGGTCGTGCACGCGCACTGCTCGTATTCCGGCGCGTCGTAGCACAGCCAGCCGCCGGCGCAGAGACGCGAGGCGTTGGTGCCGCAACTGGCCAAAGTCGGATCGGCGCTGTTGCACGTTTGGCCGTTGCCGAATTGGCTGATGGTCGTGCAAGGTGGTGGATCGATGGCGGTTCCGTTGGACGTGAGCGCGGCCTGGCCGCAGCCAACGAGGCTGAGCAAGGCCAGGAGCTTGGCGCAGACTTCAGTCGCCATTTTGCCCCGCCGTCGCGGTCACATGGACGCCTTCTCCCGCGCCGACCTGCACCGGTTCCGCGAGCGCCACGCGGCCGTCGCGCACGGTCAGCACCACTTCCATGCCGGTGTGCAACTGGCCGTCGAGAATGCAATCGGTGACAAACGCCTCCACCAGCGACTCCACCCGCGACCGCAGCGACCGCGCGCCTTCGGCCGGATCCAGCCCGCCGTCCAGCACCCGTTCGACCACACTGTCGTCGGCGCGGTAGCGAATCAGCCGCGCTTCGTAGAGCCGCTGTGCGCCCAACTGCAAATGGCGAATCGCGATTTCCCGCGCTGCCGCAGTCCCCAGCGGTCGGAACACAATCGGCTCGTCGATGCGACTCCAGAACTCCGCCGGCAGCGCACTTTTCGCCCGCTCAATCACCGCCGCTTCCAGCACGGGGTCCGCTTCGAGCCGCTCCGGCGGCGGCGCGTCGTACTGGCCAAAGCCCACTTTGCGACGCACGCCTTGCACCAGCAGCTCGGCGCCCAGGTTGGACGTCATCACCACGATGCAGTTGCGCACGTCCACAATCTGCCCGTGCGCGTCCTTGATCTTGCCCGCATCGAGCAGTTGCAGCAGCAGGCTCAGCACTTCCGGCGCGGCGCGATCAATTTCATCGAACAGCAACACGCGATACGGCCGTTTCTGCAGCGCGTGGGCGAGCTGCCCGGCTTGCGCATGGCCGACGTAGCCCGGCGGCGAACCGATCAGCTTGGCGACGCTGTGCGCCTCGGAAAACTCCGTCATGTCAAAGCGCACCAGCGCGTCTTCAGCGACGAACAGGCACTGCGCGAGCGCCCGCGCTGTCTCGGTCTTGCCCACGCCCGGCGCGCCGACAAAGAGCAGCGACGCCAGCGGCCGATCGCCCGAAAAGCCCGCATAATTGCGCTGAATCCGCCGCGCCACCCGCTGCATCGCTGCGTCATGGCCGACAATCCGCGCTTGCAGGTCCGCTGCCAAATCGCGAATCCGCCCGCGCTCGTCGGCCATCAGCCGGTCCATCGGCACGGCGGTCAACTGGTGCACCGCGCGCGCCACGTCGTCCACCATCACCTGCGGCCGCCCCGCGCGCCGCGTCTGCGCACCCGCGCGATCCAGCACGGCAATCGCCTTGTCCGGCAGGCAGCGGTCGGTGATGAAGCGCTTGGACAGGTGCACGGCGCTCTGGATCGCCTCGTGGCTGTACAACACCTGATGATGCTTGGCATACACCGGCGCAACGCCGCTCAGAATGGCAATGGCCTCCGCCGCGCTCGGCTCAGGCACGTCGACGGTCTGGAAACGCCGCTCCATCGCTGGATCTTTCTCGATATGCCGCTCGTACTCCGTGCGCGTCGTCGCGCCAATCAGCGGAAATTTGCCCCGCGACAGCGCGCTTTTCAGGTCATTCGCCGCGTCCAACGGTCCATCGCCCGTGCCCGCGCCCATGATCGTGTGGATCTCATCCATGAACACGAGAATCTGCCCTTCCGCCTTGGCCACTTCATCCCGCAGCTTGCGCATCCGCTCGGAAAACGCCCCGCGCAGCGCCGTGCCCGCGAGCAAGGACGACGTCTGGATTTCCATGATCACCGCGCTGCCCAGCCGCCCGTACTGCGCGACGTTGCCGGCGAGCCGCAGCGCCAGGCCTTCGACCACCGCCGTCTTGCCCACGCCCGCTTCGCCGATCAGGCACGGGTTGTTCACCTGCTTCATCAGCAGCACGTCGATGACCGCATCGATGATGCCGTCGCGACCGAAAATCGGGTCGATTTCGCCGTTCAGCGCGGCTTGCGTCAGGTTGCGGCCGATTTCATGCAGCGTCGGAAAGTGCGCCGCGTCGACGACGAAGACGCCGCGATGCAGCGGCTTGGGCGCTGGCCGCGGTGGCTCAGGCACGATCACAGGCTCGACATGGCGCGGCGTCGGGTTCTGCGGCGGCACGACCGCGGGCTGCTCCGCCGACCGCGTCATGTCCGGCAACCGCTGCTGCTCGGCCTGATGGGGCGGTGGATTCGGCCGCGGCGCCACGACCGGCCGCGGCGGATCGCGTTCGCGCAGTAGGTGTTCAATCGGCGCCTGCATCGGCAGTTGCAGCCGACGCGACTGGGTCAAGTCCACCGGGCGCGGCGGCTCCGGTGCACGCAGTTCCAAGCGGCTGTTGCTCTGGCTTGTCTGCAAGCCCGTGTCGAACTGCCGCGGCACTTGGCGCTGGCCGGTAATGCCCGCGCGGTCGTTCGCCAGCGTCACGTGGCCAATCAGCTTGGCGCGCAGGCCGGGCACGTTCACCCCCGCGGCATCCAGCACCTTCGCCGCCAGCGCGTTGCGCACCCGCAGCATCGACGCCAGCAGCACGGTCGAGGTCACTTCGCGCGAGCCGACATTCTCGGCCAGCCCTTCCGCCAACCGGTGGATTTCCTTCAGCACCTCCGCGCCATCCTCGCGGTCCGACGGACGCTCGTCCAGCCGGTCCTCCAGCCGCTCGTAGGTATCGAGCGCGGTCGCCTCATCGATGCCCGCCTCCAGCAGCAGCTCGCGCGCCGGGCATTCCACCAGCAGCGTGCCGATCAGGTAATGCACGGAATTGCACTGCCGCTGCGTGCCACGGGCGACCGACTCCGCCTGCGTGCGAATCGCCTTCACTTCCCGCGACAAGGCGATGCCAGCCGGCGGCGTCGCTGGCGAGCTGGAATCGGGGCGCGGGTGCGGCAAGTCAGCCATCGGTACTGGGCCCTGAAACGCGTGAGGAAGAGGCAGCGGCGCGCGCGGAGTGCACGGGATCGGCGCGTTGTGGGAAGTAGCGTGGGGGCGACTATCTGTCAACTTTTTGTGATGGTGGGCGGGGAGATGGCGAGGCGCGCGTGCGCAGGCAGATGATTTCGTGACGCTCACGTCTGCCGCGGCGTGCTGAGAGGCAAACGGCGCTGCGATCCTGGACGGCTCGGGGCGAGCGTGGCGGACTTCCGTCCGCTCGGCCGTACGGCCGCGGGTGCATGTGAAGTGCACCCCGGGTGGTCCATGGGTGCACCCGAAGCGGTGCGCAGGCGGGCTTCGGGCGCATAGCGGGAGGGCTGGGAGTGAGCGGCACGGGCCTTTGTGGCATCCAAAGCGTCAGAATTCAGACAAAATGGCGCGCTTGACGCTGGTCTGGGGCCAGCACACACTGGTTTGGGCGGTGTGGGCGGGCTGCACGTTGCAGCAGCGCGCGAGGTGTGGAGGTGGACTGTGGAACGAAACGGCGTTGACGTCTTCCCCACCCTGCACGACGAGATCGATGGTCTGCTCCAGCCGCTGACGGTCGGCGCTTCCATCGCTGCAGGCTGGCATGTGCGGCGGATTCGCCGCGACGCCGTGGGGCGCTGGACGGTGACGCTCGCCGGACCTGAGGCCGATCTGGTGCTCGCGCCGCACCGCGACGCTCCGTGTTTGGCACGCAGTCGGCGCTTTGACCTCTACGTCAAGACCGCGCGCGGCAAGGTGGAATCGTCTGAACTCAATCAGGTAATACAGCGCGTGGTGGCGCTGGTCCAACACAACGACGCGCAAGAACGCGAGACTGCGTCGCCTTCGTCTGAGTGCGTGCCGCCGGACGCGGGCGCCGTGCTCTGGCTTGTGCCGGGCCACCTGGGCGACCCCGATGACATCAGCGTGCGAACGCTGCGGGTGCTGCGCCACGCCACGCGCATTGCCGTAGAAGCCGGAAAGATGGCCACGGCGCGCGACATGCTCCGGCAACTCGGTGTCGCGCGCCCGGACGACGCGTGGCTGGAGCTGGGGATAGGCGCGGCGCAGGCGCAGCAACAGGTTGCGGCGCTTTTGGAAGTGCTACAGCGCGGCGAGGATGTGGCGCTGTTTGGCGTCGACGAGGGGATTCCGTGCTTTTGCGATCCCGGCCGCACGCTGCTGGCTGCGGTCACCGCGCAGCCAGGGATCGCGGTGCGAACCTTGGGCGGCCCATCGGCCCTGGGCATGGCTCTGCTGCGGTTGCCGCGGCCGATTGAGGATTTCCGCTTCGTGGCGATTGGCGCGCAACAGCTACAGCGGATCCTCGACCAAGTGGATGCGGGCCTCGACTCGCCACTGCTGACGTTTGTCACCGGCGCGGAGCTGGCGCAGTTGGCCGCGCAATGGCAGCAGAAATCCCGACCGGCGCTGGAGATGACTGCCTGTAGACGCCTGACCCAACCCGAGGAACTTGCGCTGCCGCTGCACCTGAGTGGGGCGGGGTTGAGCGGCGCGGAGGCGATCCTGCCAAGCGATCCACTCGTGTTGGCGGTTTGGCCGCAGGAGCACTGACGCCTCTTCCGTCGCTGTCCTGGCTGATGGAAGGCGACAACCCATCCGTGTGCGACGTTTCGCGGCGCCGCGCCCCCGATTGACGCCGGTTCCCGCCCGGCGATACTGGCCGCCGCGGTCGCATGCCGCTGGGAGTCTGGCCATGCTCGCCAACCTGCGTCAGCGCTTGGATTCCTGGCGTGTTCTGGTCGTCTTCGGCGCACTGTTTGTCGTGTCGCAAGCCACGCTCGCGGTGATCGTCCAGCCGTTGGGCGCGGACATGCTGCGGGTGCAGACCACGCTCTCGGCGGCCAGCGTCCAGGCGATCTTTGCCCGCTGGGACGCCGCCGGTCTGCTGCCGCGTTACGCATTTCACTACCGCATCGACATGATTCACCCGCTTTGGTACAGCCTGCTGCTCGCCGCCGGGCTGGCCAAAGGCTTTGCCGCCAACGCGGTGCCGGCTCGCTGGAACATCCTGCTGCTGCTACCGTTCCTGTCCGGCGCGTGCGACATCGCGGAAAATCTCGTGCACCTGACATTCTTGGCGAACCGCGCCAACATCACGCCAGACGCGGTGCTCCTGGGCAACGGCGCGGCGCTGGTGAAGTGGACGCTGGCGGGATCTGGCGTCCTGGCGGTCGCGATTTTGGCCATCCGCGCGCGCTGAAGTCGATACCGCCAAGTCCAACGGCTGGGTGGCAATTCAACGCGCCGCTGGTCAAAACTTGTGACAAGAAACGTGGAGAACGACGACATCGCGCGACCCTGCGCCCACCACCCCCAGCGCAGCGGGGCGCAAAGCGCCCGCCAGCCAAGTCTCACCGACCCGCGCGTGCCAACGCGCGCTCCGGCACCTCACCCACAACCTCCTTGCCAAGCGAGCACCCGTCACGCGCGCAGCGCAACGGGCGTGCACAGCGCACCCGAGCCCCCGAAATCCCGTTGCCACCAGCTTCCCCACGCCCAATGCCGCGGCGAGCAAGGCGGCGAAGCCGCTGCGCAGCCGTCCCAGCCGAACTCGGAACCACCCCAGCCCGAGCCAAGGAAGTGGGAGTCCGAGGGCGAAACCTGCCGGCAGGCTGGTTTCGCCCTCGGATCGCGAAGCAGAAACGCTTCTACCCAAAAAGCAGGCTCGCGCACCCCAAGCCTACGACAGCCCGCAAACCTCCGCCAAGTCCCGCCCGGTCTTCTTCGCTCGCGTCAACTGCGCATACCGCCAATACGTGTACACCACCGGAATCAACTCCAGCGTCAGGAACGCGCTGCTTAGCAGCCCACCCACCATCGGCGCGGCAATCCGCTTCATCACATCCGCACCAGCGCCATCCGCCCACAGCAGCGGCACCAGGCCCAGCAGCATCGTCGCCACCGTCATCAATTTCGGCCGCACGCGCAGCACCGTGCCTTCCGTGTGCGCCTCGATGATATCCGCCAGGCTGTGAATCTGGTCGGCGCGCAGCCGCCGCAGGAACGCCTGGTCGATGTAGACAATCATCACCACACCCGTCTGCGCCGCCAGGCCGCACAGCGCAATCACGCCCACCAGCACCGCCGTCGACAGCCGGTAATCCAGCGCCCACAGCAGCCACACCGAACCGACCAGCGCGAACGGAATCGACAGGAACACAATCGCCACTTCCGTCACGTGGCGGAACTGCAGGTACAGCAGCAGCGCGATGAGCAGCAGCGCCAGCGGCACCAGCACCGCCATCCGCGCTTTCATCTCCGCCAGCAACTCGAACTGCCCGGTCCAGCGCACGTACGCGCCCTTGGCCACATGCACGCGACCGTCCGTGCGCGCGCGCTCGAGCGTCTCCTTGGCCGTTTCCACATACCGGCTCAAGTCCGCCTGCGGCTCCAAGTCGACGTACACCGTGCCCACCAACTGCCCGCCTTCCTCGCGCAGCATCGGCGGCCCGGTCGTCAGCTTGACGTCGGCCAGATCGTGCAAATGCAGCGACCGCGGCTTGCCATCGCTGCCCGGTGGCAGGGGAATCAGCAACTGCTGGAGCTGCGCCACGTGGCTCCGCGTGCCTTCCGGCAACGTGAGCACAATCGGAAAGCGCTTGCGCCCGTCCAGCACCGTCGTCAGCGGCTCCGCGCCCAGCGCCAGCGACACCACGTCCATCACATCGCCGACCTGCAGCCCCAGCTGCGCCAGCCGTTCCCGATTCGGCACGATATCCAGGTAGCTGCCGCCTTCCAGCCGCTCGTAAAAAGCGCTGCGCGTTCCCGGCAGCGTGCGCAGCAGCGCGGCAATTTCGGCGCCCGCCTGCTCAATTGCCGGCAGATCCGGGCCGTGAATCTGCACGCCAATCGGCGTCCGCACACCAGTCGTCAGCATGTCGATGCGCGTCTTCACCGGCATCGTCCAGGCGTTCGTCCAACCCGGCATTTGCACCGCGGCGTTCAGCTTGGCGACCAATTCCTCCTGCGTTTCCGGCTCCAGCTCCGGCCAGATCTTCAGGCACAGACCGCGCAGGAACTTCGGCGCGCGATCGGTATGCCAGCGCTTGTGCGTCACTTTCGGCCACGTCTCGCGCGGTTGCAGCTGGACAATCGTCTCCACCATCGCCAGCGGCGCGGGATCGGTCGGCGTATCCGCGCGGCCAATCTTGCCAAACACCCGCTTGACCTCCGGCAGCTTCTTGATCGCCGCGTCCTGCAGTTGCAACTGCCGCCGCGCTTCGGTCGTCGACAGGTTCGGCAGCGTCGTCGGCATGAACAGCAAGTCGCCTTCGTTCAGCGCCGGCATGAATTCCTGGCCCAGATCCAGGGCGGGCGGAATCGCTGACAAAATCGCCAGCAAGCCAATCAGCAGCGTCGTCTTGGGATTGCCCAGCGCCACGTGCACGAACGGCCGGTAGACCGCGATGATGGCGCGCGATATCGGGTGCTGCGATTCGGGGCGCATCTTGCCGCGCAGCAGAAGATCCCGCAGCGCGGGTGCCAGCGTCACCGACAGGACGGCTGCCGACAGCATCACGAACGTCTTGGCCAGCGCCAGCGGCCGGAACAGCCGCCCTGCTTGGCCGTTGAGCGCAAACACCGGCAGGAAGGACACCGCGACAATCAGCAGCGACGCGACGATCGCCGGCGTCACTTCGGCCGCCGCCTCGTGCAGCAGCTTCGTGCGTTCTTTCAGCGACAACCCAGGCGGCGCGTGCTCCAGCTTTTTGTGACACGCCTCGATCATCACGATCTCCGCGTCCACCGTCGCGCCAATCGCAATCGCGATGCCGCCCAGGCTCATGATGGTCGCCGGCACACCGAGCGCCACGAGCGGCAGAAAGCTGAACAGCACCGCCAGCGGCAGGCTGAGAATCGGCAGCAGCGCCGAGCGAAAATGCAGCAGGAACAGCGCTATGACCAGCGACACCGTGACCATCTCCTCGCCCAGCGCGTGCTTCAACGTGTCGATGGCGTGGCGAATCAGCGTCGCGCGGTTGTAGGTCTCGACCAGCTCGACGCCATCGGGCAGCGTCGAGCGCAGTTCATCCAGGCGGGCGTGGACGCGATCAATCACCGCCAGCGCATTTTCACCGTTGCGGGCAATCACGATACCGCCAACCGTCTCGCCTTCGCCGTCCAGCTCCGCGATGCCGCGCCGCAAGTCGCCGCCCACTTCCACGTGCGCCACGTCGCCCAGCCGCAGCGGATTGCCATCGGCGGCAGGCCGCAGCGCGGCGTTCTCCAGGACGTGCGGATCGCCGATCAAGCCGCGACCACGCACAAACGACTCGCGCCCCGACATCTCCAGCAGCCGCCCGCCGACTTCCACATTCGCCTTGCGCACGACTTCCGCCACGTCCTGGACCGTCACGCCCAGCGCCTGCATCCGCTCGGGCTGGAGCACCACGCGGAACTGTTGCTGGTGACCACCGACGCTGGCCACCTGCGCCACGCCCGGCACGCTTTCCAGCGCCAGCTTCAGGGTAAAATCCTGCAGCGCGCGCAACTGCCCGAGATCCTGTTTGCCGGACTTGTCGCGCAGCGCGTACTCGAACACCCAGCCGACGCCGCTCGCATCTGGACCCAACGTTGGCGCCACGCCTTCGGGCAGCTTGCCGCGCACGCTCGCCAGCGCCTCCGTAACGCGCGCGCGGGCTTGGGCGAGGTCCGTGCCCTCATCAAACAGCACGTACAGGAACGACATGCCGAACATCGACCAGCCGCGCACGGCGTGGACATGCGGCGCCGCAAGCAGGGAGCTCGCCAGCGGGTAGGTCACCTGATCCTCGACCAGCGTCGGCGAACGGCCTGGATATTCCGTGAAGACGATGACCTGTGGATCGCTCAAGTCCGGGATGGCGTCCAACTGCAAGTGCGACACGGCCTGAACGGCCGCCACGGTCAGCGCGGCATAGAACAGCAGCACGAATCCACGGTTGCGCGCCGACCAGTCGATGATGCGGGCAATCACGGCTGGCCTCCGCGCGCCGGCGTCGTGCTCTCGCTGAGCGCGCGGACGGACGCCTGGACGCGACTTTCCGCATCGATGAGAAAGCCCCCGGTCGCGACGACCTTGTCGCCGGCGCTGAGCCCCGTGCGGATCTCCAACTGCTCGCCGTACAGCGCGCCGACCTCGACTTTCGTCGGCAGATACCAGCCGCCATCGGCCACGCGGAAGACGTACTGTTCGTGGCCGGTATCGATGACAGCATCGCGCGGCACGAGTATCGCGTCGTGCGCGGGCTCCGTCGGCAGCGCCACCTGCAGCCAGGCGCCGGGCAGGAGCGTCTTCGGCGGCGACTGCAACAGGAACCGCACGCGCCCGGTGCGCCGTTCGGCGTCGATCTGCGGCAGCACGCGATCCAGCACCGCCGGCACGGCCTGCGCGAGACCTTCCCACTGCGCCATCGCCACCAGGCCTGGCCGCAGCTGCGGCAATTGCGCCTGTGGAATGGCCACTTCCAGCCAGAGCGTCGACAAGTCCTGCAGCGTGTACAGCGCCACATCGGGCATCGCATAGCCACCCGGCACGGCCGCGCGCGTCGCCACGACGCCATCCTGCGGCGCCCGCAGCGTCAGCAGCCGCCGCGGTCGGCCTTCGCGAAACAGCGCGTCCATTTCGCCATCCGTCAAGCCGTACAGCGCCAACCGCTGCTTGACGGCCGCGCGCGCGGTCTTGTCCGACCACTGCCCCGCCGCCAGCACTTCACCCTGCATCGCGATGATTTCCGGGCTGTAAATCAGCGCCAGCGCCTCGCCTTTGTGCACAAACACGCCGGTTTCTTCGACCAGCACCTTTTCGACAAACGACGGCGCGCGCACGTGCACTTCCGACCGTCCCGTTTCCGACGCCTGCACCAAGCCCGTCACCGCCAGCGTCGGCGAGACAGGCTGGCTCAAGGCCACCGCGGTCCGCACGCCGATCGCCTGCACGCGATCCAAGGTCAATTGCAGCGGCTGCGTGCCTTTGGGCGTATCCGGATCGACTTCCTCGGGCTGATTCTTGCGCTCAAATCGCACCAAATCCATCTGGCAAATGGGGCACTTGCCGGGCTGATCCGCGACGATCTGCGGGTGCATCGGACACACGTACAGCTGCGCCGCACCGTGGGCATGCGCCACTTCCTTGCTGTGCACCAGCCGCGGCCACCATGCCCACACGGCCAGCAGCGCGACGGCGAGCACCATCAGCCAGCGAACGATCGCCATGAACCGCTCCACCCGCGACGGCGGCGGCATTCCTTGTTGCTGAACAGGCATCTTCAACTCCCGCAAACGCGAGGAAGCGGCCCGCGTCACATGCCCATGCACGCGCGCAAGCCGCAGCCAACGGCGCTAGCGAACGGGCCAGCGCGGCGGAAGTTTCTAAATTTGCAGGGAACGATGCTGGAGATAGATCGGCACCGGCGGCGGACCGCGGGCGAGAAAACGCTGCGACGGTCGCAAAGCGTGGCTGCTGACGTCGGGCACAGGCAACGGCGCGATGGGCAGAATCGCGGTCGCAATCTGTTGCAGCGGCGGAAAACCGTCATGTGCAAGCGTAGTTGGCGGACGCCAAGCATGGTCATCGCCGCAGCAGGACTGCCCCGCCAGCGTCGGCAGCGTCTCGTCGATTGGGTCGGCGGCATCGGCGTGGTGACAGCACGCATGGTCGGCCACTTCAGCCTTGGGCTCGGCTGGCATCAGGATCTGACTGGCCGGGCAATGTCCGCAGAAACACAGGACGTTCAGACCAAGCAGCTGCATCAGCAACGGCACCGCGAGGGACGCGGTGAGGAGGCGGGCGCGGGTTGTGCGGTGCAAAAACTTCACGATTCCAAGGTATGCCGTCTCGCGAACGGGCGCAAGAGCCATTTGCGGCGTGGTCACGACGCTCAAATCCGCAAGACGAACGGCAGCGCGGCAAGCCCGACGCCGATGACGACGCTGAGCGGGATGGAATCGACCAAGTATGGGAAACCCATCAGCAAGACGCCGGAGACGAGAAACAGCGGTTTGGTCATTTTGCGGCCGTAGGACCAGTAGACGTAGCCGATGCTGCCGGTGATGAGCGAGGTGATGAAGGCGCCGGCGGTAAAGTTCATGCGGGCGAGGATAGCACGGGTGGCGCGGCGAGCGCTGGTGTTGCGACCACTCGTTGGCCCGTGTACCCTGCCTGCGCGTCGCGCGCCGCCGTCCGACCCGTTGAGGAAAGCCCGCCATGAAGACTCGATTTGCCCTTGCCTTGAGCGCGTTTGTCAGCCTGCCCGCCCTTGCGGTTGCGCCCGGAAGCGCGCCCGTGGACGGTCCAGCCGGGGGCGAAAATGTCCAGCTGAACGTCCAAGTGAATCGGCCGAATGCGCAGTTGCTGCGCATGAATGCGATCCGCGCGCTGAACGTGTTTCCGCCGCAGCCGGCCGTGCCGCAAGCCGCGCCGCAGCCGGTGAATGTGGCGCACGAAGTGACGCCCGGCGCCAACACGCTGACCGCGGACACGATCGCGACGGCGCCGAAGCCGGACGGCTTTGCCTACACGATTGTGCGCGATGCCATTGTCGATGAACTGAGTGAAACGCTGCTGTACGTGAAGACCTCGAAAGACGCCAAGACCATGACGGCCGTGCCGGTTCCGAAGGATCGTGCCTTGCTCGGGCAGTGCGTCGCGGGCGGCACGGTAGACGATCTGGTGCGCGGGGCGATCATCACGGCGCGCTTCGATCCGCGTGGCGTGGTGCGACCGGAGCTGATCATCAACTCGACGCCGGCGATTGAAGTGCTGGACGACGCAAAGATTGCCGATCGCGCGGGTGCCAAGCTGTTCGTGGTGACCGCCGACAAGCAGACGCGGGCGTTCGCCATCGAAGGCGGCGCGGCGGCGTGGGCGACGGTGGTGCAGAACGGCAAGGCGGAAGACTTGACGCCGGGGACGCTGGTGAAGATCGAGTATGATCCATCCGGCCGGGAAGGCATCAAGATTACCTTGAAGAATCCTCCAGTGCAGACAGCACCGGCCGAGGACAAGGGCTGCGGCTGTTCGATCTACGGTGGCCAGCGGCCGCTGCCTTGGGCGGGCGCGCTGTTTGCGGCGTTTGCCATCACTTTGTTGCTGCGGCGCCGCTCGCGCTAGCATTTGTCGTGGGTTAGGATCGTGCAGGGAGAGAGCAAGATGGCGCAAGATCCGCAGTTTGAACACCTGGTCGAAACCATCGCCAATCGCGTGCGGCAGGAACTTTCCCGCCAGACGACCCGAGCGCCCGCACCTGCGCCGCACGTCCACACGCACGAGCATGCGGCGCATCCGGGTCAGCCGTGCAAGGCAGGCAAAGGCGAGTGCACGGGATGTGGCTGGTCGATTGCGCGCCGGCCGGATGACGTCAAGAAGCTGATGGACATGGGCGCCAACCGCGTGTCGGCCTCGCCAGGCGTGTCGGACGGTCCGGTGCGCGCGGATCTGGCGCACTTCATCGACCACACGCTGCTCAAAGCCAACGTGACGCGCGACGAATTGAAAAAGCTGTGCGAGGAAGCGCGCCAGTACAAGTTCGCGTCGGTGTGCGTGAATGCCGCCAATGTTGGCTATTGTGCACGGGAATTGCGCGGATCCGGTGTACCGGTCGTCGCTGTCGTCGGCTTTCCGCTGGGCGCCACGACGCCGGCTGCCAAGGCTTTTGAGACCAAGGAAGCGATTCGCGACGGCGCGGAAGAAATCGACATGGTGTTGAACATCGGCGCGCTGAAATCCAAGGATTACGCGGTTGTGCAGCAGGATATCCAAGCCGTGGTCCAAGCCGCTGGCGCACACAAGGTCAAAGTCATCCTCGAAACGGGCGAGTTGAACCGCGACGAGAAGGTCATCGCGTGCGTGCTGTCCAAGATCGCCGGCGCGGCATTCGTCAAGACGTCCACGGGCTTTGGACCTGGCGGCGCAACGGCCGAGGACGTGGCGCTGATGAAGAGCGTCGTCGGCGATGGCGTGGAAGTCAAAGCTTCGGGCGGCGTGCGGACAACGGAAGACGCCGACCGGATGATCCAGGCGGGTGCAACGCGCATCGGTGCATCCGCATCCGTGGCCATCGTCCGCGGCGCCAAAGCCCCCGATACCAAAAACGTGCGCCGAATCGGCGGATATTGAGGTCGTGATGAACCGTCTGCTGTCGCTACTCGCTCTCCTTTTGCCACTGACGATGACCGGCTGCGGCACGACGGTCCCGGACGCCGGGCAGGCGGCGACTGCACAGCCTGACCTGACCGTGGACCCGTGGGCGGGCCAAGCGACTGGTGCGACGGCGCGTTACGAGTTGGGCGCGGCGGATTGGCATGCGACGCCGTTTCCGACCAACACGCGCGTGACTGCCGATGGCCATGTCGACATGACCGGCTTTCCGACGCCGCGCGAGGGCGATCCGCCCGATCTGCTGTTGGGCTATCTGGCCTACGCCAACGCGCACCTGACCGGATGGAGCATCCAGCCGACGATCTACGTGCAGTTCGACCAGCCACTGGACGCCAGCGTCTTTGGCCCGCCGACCGCGCAGCCGACCCAGGACAAGCTGTTCCTGATGGACGTGACGCCGGAGAGCCCGGAATACGGCACGCTGATTCCGTTGACCACGCAAGTGTC
Source organism: uncultured Myxococcales bacterium (assembly GCA_903924465.1). Classification (GTDB taxonomy): domain Bacteria; phylum Myxococcota_A; class UBA9042; order UBA9042; family UBA9042; genus CAIYBN01. The sequence continues at coordinate 39,702 of CAIYBN010000077.1, forward strand.
CGGCGAGACCCGCAGTATGTACCTGGTGCCGAACCTGCTGATGGCTCAGCCGATTTGGGGTCGGCCGCTGCTGCCCAAGACAACCTATGCGTTTGTGGTGCGGCGCGGTTTGAAGGACAAGGCCGGCAAGCCGCTGGGCCGGCCGACGGCATTGGCGACGGTCATGGATGCGCGGCTGGTGGCCAAGGACGTGAGCAAGCTGGACGCGCCGTCGGCGAAATGGGCGACGGCGCTGGAGCCGCTGTTCAAGGCGATGGACGCCGGCAAGGTGACGGGACTGCCGAAGGACATCGCCGCGGCAGCGGTGTTCACGACCGGCAACCCCACGGATGAGCTGCAGAAAATGGCAACCTGGGTGCGCGACCAGGCGACGACAATGCCTGCCTTCGGTTTTGACCGCATCGACACGAAAGACCCGGACTATGTGCTCGCGTCGGCCTACTACCACGCGCCGAATTTCCAGCAGGGCACCTGTCCGTACACGACCCAGGGCGAAGGCGGTTTCCAGCTGGCCGCGGACGGTTCACCGACCGTGCAGCGCACCGAGGACATCCGGATTTCGCTGGTATTGCCGAAACAGCCGCTGGTGATTGGCGGCAAGGTGCCGGTGGTCGAGTCCGCGCACGGCACGGGCGGCGATTGGCTGAGCGATGTCGACGGCGGGCCGTACAGGATCGCCACGTTCCTCGCGCAGCAAGGGCTGGCGGTCGTCAGCATTGACCAGCCGATGCATGGCATTCGCTGCGCGCCGGTGACGCTGACTGCCGACGCGCTGGACATCGACACCTTCAATTTCTTCAATATTACCGCAGGATTATCCGGATTTCGCCAGTCCGCGTTGGACACCGTCTTCCTGACGCGCATGCTGCGCGAAGGCAAGCTGGACGTGCCGCTGGGCATCGGTCCGAACGGCGGCGCAATGGCGTTTGCCACGGACGTCATCGGCTTCATCGGCCACAGTCAAGGCGGCCTGTCCGGTGCATTGGCGGCGGCGGTTGAGCCGAATATCCGGGCGTTTGTGCTCTCGGGCGCAGGTGCCGGGCTGTCCCTGACCGTGGTGGAGCGCGTCTATCCGGTCGATTTTCCCAAGATGTTGACCGGGCTGTTGAGCTTGGATGACGGCGAACTGTCCGAGTTTCACCCAGCTATCTCGCTGGTTCAGGCCATGGCCGACATCACCGATCCGCTGGCCTACGCGCGCTCGACTTGGCAGCGCGCCGCGGGCGTGCGGCCACCGGACGTCATGCTGACGGCCGGGCTGTACGATCAGGATACGCCGCACCTCACTGCGGAGGCGCTGGCGGCTTCGCTGGGTCTGGATATCCTCGCGCCGTCGGTCCATCTGGATGAAGCGCTGCAGCTGGGCCAGTCCCAGCTCGTCTCGGGCCCGGTTTCCGGCAATCACAAAGTGAACGGCTTTGACGTGACGGCGATCCTGACGCAGTGGGGCGGCAAGAGCGACGACCACTTCATCATCTTCGACGAGAAGAAACTCGCTGGCATGTACGCGCATTTCCTCCAGACCGCGCTGACGCAGAGCCAGGGCGAAATCAAGCTGCCCTAGCCGCCACCGATGACCGCGCCGCTGCCGCCCAGCTTCTTCCAGCGTGACGCCCTGACCGTGGCGCGGGCGTTGCTGGGCAAGATCCTGGTTTCGCGCATGAGCGGCGTGGAAGTGCGGGTGCGGCTCACAGAGACCGAGGCCTACCATCAGTCCGAGCGCGGCAGTCACACCTACGGCGGCCGACGGACGGTCCGCACGGAGCCGATGTTCGCGGCGGGTGGCATCAGCTACGTGTACTTCGTGTACGGCATGCACTGGCAATTCAACGTGGTGACCGGCGAGCCGGACGTGGGCGAAGCCGTGCTCCTGCGCGCCGGCGTGCCGCTGACGGACGCGGACGCGCGCGCGGTGGCGCAGCGGCGATTTGGCGAGAAGTCGCCGCCACGTGAGGTGGCAAAGTGGTGTAACGGTCCGGCGAAGCTGACCCAGGCGCTGGCGCTGGACAAGTCCGTGAACGCGCTGGCGCTCACGCCGGAGCACGGTGTCTGGCTGGAGGATGCACCGGACGTGGACGAATCGCAGGTGGCGCGGCTGCCGCGGGTGGGGATTGCCTATGCCAAAGAGGATGCCGCGCTGCCGTGGCGATTTCTGATGTCGCGGGACTAGGTTATTTCATCCGCCGCAAACGCCAAGGCCGCACCGGATCCGCCATGCCTTTCAAGCGCATTTCTTCCATCTCGTCCGCAACCACAAGATTCTGCACCGCTTCGTGCGTCGACGGCGCCAAGACGACTTCACCCGCCTTTGCCGCAGAGCACAGCCGCGCCGCCAGATTCACGCCGCGACCGAACACCGTGTAGCTCATGGTCCGCGAGGATCCGACGTAGCCGGCAATCACCTGCGCCGTCGCGATGCCAATGCCCACACCGATTTGTTCCTGCCCCGCCAGCGTCCGCTCACGGTTGAATTCCCGCACGGCAAGCTGCATTTCATACGCAGCCTTGACAGCCAGCACTTCGTCATCGTCGGTGCCCAGCGGTGCGCCCCAAAGCGCCATCACCGCGTCGCCAATGTATTTGTCGAGCGTGCCGTCGTGGGCAAAGATGATGTTGGACACGCGCTCGAAATACTCGTTCATCAGCGCGACCATGTCGGCCGGCGCCAGGCGCTCGGTCAGCGAGGTAAACCCGCGAATGTCCGCGAACATGACCGTCACGCGCTTGGTTGCACCGCCCTTTTCGATCGCCAAATCGCCCGCGACGATGCGATCCACCAGATTGGGCGACAGCATGCGCGACAGCGACGACCGCAACGCGGCTTCCTCTAGCACGCGCCGTTGCAGCAGCACGTTGTCGATGGAAATCGACGCCTGGCGCGACACCGCAACCAGCACGGCCAGGTCCTTCTCCGTGTACAGCCCCGAGCTGATGAGCGAATCCACGTGCAGGATGCCCAGCGTCCGGTCCTGGGTGAGCAGCGGCACCGTCATCGACGACTTGATGCCCTGCAGCACCACCGACTGGGCATTGCCGAACCGCGCGTCCAATCGGGCATCGGTCGACAGCACGGCCTCGCGCTTGAGCAGCACCTGATTGATGATCGAGCGCGGCACTTTGACTTCTTTCTCATCGGCGGCAATCGGCGCACCCGCGCGAATCCGCATCGCCGCCTGCACCAGGTTGTCCGCAGGCTCGCCCGGCTTCTTGTCGTCGACCAGCAACACGACACCGCGGTCGATTTGCAGCCACTCGAAGATCCGCTTCAGCAGGATATCCAGCAGCGTGTCCACGTCCAACGCCGCATGCAGATCACGCGACAGGGTGTAGGCCAGCCGCAGTTTTTCGTAGTCCGCACGCAGGATCCGGTCGTCCATGACCAGATCCGCGCGCATGAAATCGGCGGCCAGATCGACGCGCATCGTGGCGTGAATGCTCGCTGCGCCCATTTCCTCATTGGGCGTTTCCTGCGCAGCGGAGGCATAGCCCGGTGGCGGCGGCGGAATCGACGGCGGATGGGCGCTGGGCAGTGGCGGCGGCGGCGGAATTTCCTCGGGCGAGACGAAACGCCAACTGGTGCTGCCGATGCGGACGATGTCGCTGTGACGCAAGGCGACCGCGCTCTCGACCAGGCGATCGTTGCAGTACGTGCCGTTGCGGCTGTCCAGGTCCGAAAGGACGTACGTGGAAGTGCCCTGCCGCCGCTGGATGACCGCGTGCTCCTTGGACACCAGACGATCGACGATTTGCAGCGTGTTGGTCGGCTGCCGCCCGATCGTCGTGATGTCCGCGAGCAGGATTTCCTGCTCCACGTTGCCTGTACTCACCCTGACGAGTTTGCAGGGGCGCATCGTCGCCTCGCTTGTTGGCAAATGCAGGGCGCCCGACGCACCGTGCTGCCGCCGAAGGAGCGTACACTGGTGCGCCGCGCATGGCCAGTGCCGTTGAAGCCGCCCAATCAGCTGGTCCGCGCGTGACAGAACCGTCCGGCTGCGCGACGCTCCTCGCCGATGAATCGCCTGCACACCTTGCCAGCCGACCTGCCCATCCTGCTGCCGACGCTGCTTGCGGCTGCCTTGCTGACTTCGCCGACGTGGGGCGCGCTGGACTACCACGCGTCGTTGGCGCTGGCGCCGGTTGTCGGCTTGGGCGCCATGACGCTGGCCTTGCAGCCGCTGCCCCTGCTGCGCCGCGTCGGGTGGACCGTGGCCCTGCCACTGCTGGTGCTGCTCGCCGGCAGTTTGTTCGTGCCGAATTGCAACCGCGTCTATGGCCTGGAATTCTACGCGCTTGGCCCGCTTTGTTCCGCGTTCGTTGGCATCGGCTGGGCGCGTCTGGGGCAGCTTCTGCTGCCGCGCCATGCCGCGAAACTGGCGTGGACTGGCGCGCTGCTCTCGGCCGCGCTGCCGCTTTGGCATTTCCTGAACACGCCGCAAGTGTTTGCCTATCACGGTCTGGTCGGCTACGTCGCCGGCGCTCTGTACGAAGACGCCGTCGCGATTCAGCCCGCCTATCTCACCTGGCGGCTGTTCGACCTGCTGGTCTGGTTGCCGGTCGTCCTGGTGCCACGGCCACGCTGGACGTCCAAGCTGCTGGCGGCCCAAGTTGCTCTGGGACTCACGCTGCTGACGGCGGCCGACTCGCTGGGGTGGCGGATTTCCAGCATTCGCCAGACGCTGACCCAGACAACGCACGTGGCGGGCGCGTTCCAGGTCCATTTGCCCGACACGATGTTCGTCGATCAGAATCTGGACCTCTGGCGCGCAGATATTGCCTTTCGGTACAAAGAGTTGGCCCGCGCGTTCGGCACCCGACCGGAGGATCCGATCGAGCTGTTCTTCTACCAGAATGCCGGGCAAAAGCAGCAGCTCATGGGCGCCAACCGGGTGGACATGGCCAAGCCATGGCTGCATCAGGTGCACATGGTGCTGCCGGAGATCGGCTCGACCACGCTGACACATGAGTTGGCGCACGTGTTTGCCGCGGAGTGGGCGCATTCGCCGCTGGGCATTCCGCTGCGCTACGGCGTAATTCCCGATGCGGTGGCGATCGAGGGCCTGGCGGTGGCCATGGAGTGGCCGACGCGTTCCAACCTCGATCCGCACCAGTGGGCGCGCGCAATGCGGCAGGAGAAACTGGCGCCGCGGATGGAAGAATTGTGGTCCCTGACGGGCTTTTTGGGCCAGCAGAGCGATCGCGCGTACACGATCGCCGGCTCGTTCCTGCGCTGGCTGGGCGAGTCGCGCGGCTGGCCCATGGTGCGGCGCGTGTATGCCGGCGAACCGCTCGAGCAGGTCACCGGGCAGTCGCTGCAGGTGTTGGCGACGCAATGGGGTACGTTCATCGACAATCCGGTGTTGCATCCGCTGACCGACGATGATCTCGCCCGCGCGCGGCTGCGTTTCGCCCGCCCGGGGCTGTTTGAAAAGCCGTGCGCGTTGGAAACTGGGCGATCGTGTCAGCGCGCCGATCACCTGGCCGCCATCCACAAGCCAACGCGCGCGGTGACGGTGCGGCGCAAGTTGCTGACGGCGATTGGCCACTGGGTCGACGACGGCATGGACGATCCGGAGCTGCACCTGGAACTCGCCGACGATTTGGCCCAAGCCGGACGGCTCCAGGAGGCCGTGACAGAACTGACCGCGCTGGCGCAGCGGCAGGGTGTGCAGCAACTCCATCCGCTGTTGCGGGCGGCCGTGGACGCGGCGCGCGGCGATGTGCTCTGGCGCCAGGGACAAGTCGACCTAGCGGAAGCGATCTGGCAGGACGTGGCGAAGCGGCCGCTGGCGGAGTCGTTTCTGCGCACGCTGGAGGTCAAACGCCATTTCGCGCGACAGCCCGCGGCGAAGGAGGCGCTGGAAGCGCTCTGGCTGACCGGCGGACATCCGGCGCCCGGCGGCGTCGACGGGGTCCTGCAGCGGCTGTTCACGGCCCTGCCCCGGGATCCAGTCGCGCAATCGCTGTGGGCACGGCGACTCTTGGCGTTCGAACCCGAACGCGGCCTGCAACTGCTGAACGACGTGGCGCCGCGCGCGCTGGTGGAACTGCCGTTTACGGCGCGGGAATCTGCCAGACAGGTGATGTGGCGTTACGTCGTCGACACGCGCGTGGACCACGTGCCCCTGCTGACGCGTCTGGTGGCGGAAGCGTCGGTGCCCGCGTCCATCGTGGCGGAGTGGCAGCGGCGGGACCTGCAGCGCTTGCCGCCCGTGCACCGCCCGCGGTGGTCAATCGAAATTGGGCAACTCGCTGAACAGCGGTGACAGCGCCCCGCCGAGCTGCGTGCCGATCTCCGCCGCCGCCATCGCAAACAACATCGCCAGCACCGGCATGCCCGGCGGCTCACCGTGCTGACTCTGCCACTCGGCCAGCGCTTCGTCGTCCTGCAGGAAGACGCCCGAGGCCATCACCTCCGCGGGGCGCATCCCGGGCTGCCACGCTGGCAGGAACAGCGCGAGACTGGCCGGGTGGCGCGTGTGGATGCCGGCTTCATCCGCTTGGAGCTGCCACGACGTTTCGGGCGTCAAGGCGCAGCGCCCGCGCATTTCGCCCGCGCAGTGAAGCGCCACTGGTGCAGCGAGTGCCGCCAACGGCCCGAGCAAATCAACCGGGTGCCGATCTTCCACCGTCAGCGTCAGGCCGGTCTTGGACGTGGAGAACAGACCGCCAAGGGACACAATTCGGCTATCGGCGACTTCCAGTAGCCCCGTTTCCTGCAGCCAGGGCAATTCAGCGTGCAGCAGCGCCGGGGCAATGTCCAACGTGTCGGCGGACATCTCGAGGAGGGAATTGAGGGAAGGCAGCCAGCCACGACCGAACAAACCGGAAGTGGCCGTGCTGATCAGGCCGCGGGCGGCGGGGGAAGCGATCGCGGCAGCGCGACAGAGGTGGTTCAGCAACTCCAGCCCGGCTGGCACCGCAGCGCGATTTCCGGGCATGGCGAATTCCAGTGCCCCAAGTCATCACCGCAGCCGGAACAACAGGGCGCGGCATGAATTCAGGAGCCGGACGAGGCTTTAGCCCTGCTTGGCAGCGTGCAACTGCTTGGCAAGACGACCGATTTTGCGAGCTGCGCGCTTCTTGGGGATGATGCCCTTGGCAGCGCTGCCGGCCAACTGCGAGGCGGTCTCTGCAAACAGTTCGACGCCCTTGCCTTCGCCGATCGCGAGGGTCAGCTTCTTGACGGCAGTGCGATTCGCCGCACGGCCGGCGCGATTGCGGTCGCGACGCTTGGTGTTTTGCTTGGCGCGCTTTTCAGCGGACGGATGGTTGGCCACAGGTTCCTCACTCAATGCTGCAAATTCACAGATGAATCTGCCGGTTTGTTCTGCCCGAAGGCACGCCACAGCGCACGCACGGGGCCGAAAATTTACGGCATTTGTGGCCGTTCGTCAAGGTGATCCGTCGGCCTGGATCCACCGCTTCTGGCGCATTTCGGCGTCGCCGCGCCAAAACCGCCCCTTGACGAATCGATCGCGCAGGCGGCTGTTGCCGCTGCTGTGCTGCCGCGCCAGCAAATCGCTGGCTTGCCGGTCGCCTGCGGGGCGGTTTTAGCTAGCTACTTGAACTGCATCCAGAATCGGCGGCCCAGGCAAACTCACTGCCGGTCTATGTCGGCGGCGCCGACGGTGGAAACGTCATCGCCACCATACGCGTCATCGGTCAGGGATGGCGCTGCGGCCAACGTACAAAAGCCGCGATTGCAGGTGAGCACGCCGCCGCCTAACGCCGGACAGGCCGGATTGCCCGCGCACGCAAACGTCGCGCACTGCCCGGCTGCGCACGCCCCCGATTCGCAGGCGTCCGCGACAGCGCCGGTGCATGCATCTGCCAGATCGGCCACGACGTCAATCGCCGAATCCACCGCAGCTTGCCTGCCCAAATCGTCCGTGACGACCAGCCGGAGGGCGTAGTGTCCGGGATCGGCAAAGGTCCAGGCCAAGCTTGGCACTGGACGCTCCACGGCAGCGAAAGTCGCAATTTCAAAACGAAAAAGCACAATCCGGTTGCCGGCGATGCCCGGATCGCCAAGCGGTGCTTGACGGATCGCGGTCGTACTCGCGTCCAGCACGACTTCTTGTCCCGGTCGAACTGCCGCTGGATGCCACAAACCGGCGATCGGCGGCGGCATGTCGGACGTCGGCATCGTCTTGGCGCAGCCACAGGCCAGCAGGCCGACGAGCAGAAGTGGTTGCCAAACGTGTTTCACGCTCCCCCGATTCCCAAGCGGCGATCGTCGCTGCGGCGCTTGGCAGTCTGTCCGGCGTTCACGACCGTGTCAAACCACGTGACCGACGAGGTCGTGCTCACCGGCCTGCGTGATGTGCACGCGGCGGATTTGCCCCCGGCCCACGTCGCGCGGCGCGTCGTTGACGTAGACCACGCCATCGATTTCCGGCGCCTGCCCCGCCATCCGACCTTGCAGCAACAGGTCGGTCTCGTCGCTGAGGCCCTCGATCAGCACATCCAGCTCCTGGCCGACCAGACCGGACAGCAGCTTTTTGGAAATGCCGCCTTGGAGCTTGAGCAACTTGCTGACCCGCGATTTCTTCACCGCCGTCGGCACTTGATCGGCCAGCCGTGCGCTCAAGGTGCCCTCTTCACGACTGTAGGCAAAGCAGCCCGCGCGGTGAAAACGCTGTTCTTTCACGAACTCAAGCAGTTGCTGGAAATCCGCTTCGCCTTCGCCCGGATGGCCGACCAGAAAAGTCGTGCGCAGCGTCAGGTCCGGAATCCGCCGCCGCATGTTGGCCAGCAGCGCCTCCATTTCCGCCCGCGACGTCTTGCGTTTCATCGCCGTCAGCACGCGATCGCTGGCGTGCTGCAAGGGCATGTCGACGTATTTCACGCAATTGTCGGTCTCGGCGATCGTGTCCAACAGCGCGTCCGAAACGTTGTGCGGATAGGCGTACATCAGGCGCACCCAACGCAGGCCGTCCACTTGGCCCAGGGCGCGCACAAGCTGCGTCAGCGCCTCCGGATTCTGCGTGTCTTCACCGTAGTGCGTCAGATCCTGCGCCACGAGGTTCAGCTCCACAACGCCGCGCTCCACCAGCTGCCGCGCTTCCGCCACGCAATCGGCCACCGTCCGCGACCGCTGCACGCCGCGCAGTTTGGGAATGATGCAGAAGCTGCACGCCTGATCGCAGCCTTCGGCAATCTTCAGGTAGGTCGAGAAACTCTCCGGCGCAATCCAGCGCGGTTCCAGATGGTCCGCGATGTACTCCGGCCGCGGCTTGCGCGTGGTCTGCGGCACCGCGACACCGGTCGCCAAACCGAGGCGCTGCGCCAGATGGTCGTACTCGCCCGTACCGAGGAACACGTCGACTTCCGGCAGTTCCGCGGCCAGTTCTTCGGCATGACGCTGCGCCAGACAACCCGCCACCACCAGCCGCGTCCCCGGCCGCAGCGCCTTCACTTCGGCGAGATCGAGGATCGCGCCGACGCTCTCCTTCTTGGAATCCTCAATAAATGCGCAAGTATTGACGATGAGCAGATCGGCCTCGCTGGCCTCGCCCGTCAGCGCGTAACCGGCAGCTTCGGCCTGACCGAGCATGATTTCACTGTCCACGCGGTTCTTGGGACAGCCTAGAGACACCATGTGCACGCGTTTTTGCGGGGTTTGAATCGTCACGTGGGCCTAAAACTCCTCAGCTTCGGTACCAAACCAGTCGTTCAGCGCCGCGGCATCGCCGCCATCGACCAGACCATCGGTCGTCAGATCGTAGAGCTCGTTCCACGCGGTGTCTGGAAAAAAGAACGTTTTGCCGCTGCCGTAGGTATGTACGACGCCGCGCCCTTGCCGATAGGCCATGTCGATGAGGTCGGCGCCATCCACCAAGCCGCTCAGATTCACGTCACCTGGCGTGCCAACGACGAACTTGCGCAGCAATTGCCGTTGCCAATCGCATTTCACCCGCAGCGGCGCCGACGGCACGGGGAATTCCTGCACCTGCGGCGTGTCAGCCACGGCCTGAATCTCCATCACGAGGTCGATCGGCGCGTTGGCAATCGTTTCGATGTGCACCGGCAGGTGAAAGCGGTAAGGCTTGATCTTGGCGTCTGCCGGCTGGACCACGCGCACCCGCACGCTCCACGTGCCATCGTCATGCTGGATCGGCCGGGCGGATACCTGCGCGTGGATCAGGCCGACGCGGCTGAACCACTGGGTGAAGAACCACGCCAGGTCCTGTCCGGAGGCCTTCTCCACAACCGCCCGCAGCTGCGCTACTGTCGCGAAATCACGGCCATAGGTCGCGGCGTAATCACCCAGCGCCTGCGTCATCACGGTGTCGCCCACTTCCCGCCGCAGCATGTCCAGCACGACCGAGCCTTTGTGGTAAATGATGTCAACGTATTTGGCGGCCGAATAGACGCCCGCGGAATTCACCGGTTTGTCCTCGGTAATCGCAACGGTATACGCAAAGCTCAGGTTGTTTGTCAGGATCTGCGCACGATTGCCGAGTGCGGTTTCCGTGTACCAACAACTTGAGAACTCGGCCATCGATTCGGACAGGCAGACGTCACCCAGGCCCTGCGGCGCGACGAAATTGCCCCACCATTGATGAGCAATCTCGTGTGACAACAAGGAGTTGGTCTCCTCCCAACCGTTGTTGTCCGGCGCACCGTCAAACACGCTCTCGATGGCAAAGACGCCCATGAGGAACGATTCGCCGCCGCCGAACTGGTCCGAAAGCTGGATCATGTTCAAGTTTGTCCAAGGGAACTTGGCCATGTGCGTGCCGTAGAAAGCCAGAACATCGCTGACAAATTTGGCGATCGTGCTGGCGTTGCCGGAATAGTTGTTGGTCGTGTACACGCGGATCGGCTGGTTGTCGGCACTCTTGCCCTCGAACATCTTGTACGCTGCCACGGCAAACGCGTCGTTGTGCTCGCTGCGTTCAGGCTGCTCAAAGTGCCAGAGCTTGCTGCCGTCAGGCAAAATGTCCACGCCCTTGGGCTGACCCGTCGCGGCCGCGACCTCCAGCATCCCGGTCTTGATGTGCAGCTTGCACGTGAACGGCGTGTGACCGTCGTTGTACGGCATCGCGCCGACCGAGCCGGCCATCCAGTGGTAGGTGCCAGACGTGTTGCACTGCAGAAAGCCCATGAAGCCTTGACCGCACGACAGCTTCACCACGCGATGCAGCTTGAGCAGCAGATCCGTGTTCGGCGTCGCCGCGACCGGCAAAGCCACGGTGTAGGACGAGTTCGCCGTTCCCAGCGTGCCCGTCGTCGTCGTCAGGGGCAGGTCATCCACCGTCGACGCTGTCCAGGTTTCGCCGTTGTCGCCGTAGAACATCAGCGACTTGACGCCCGCGTCGGTCACGTGAAGCGTCAAAACCGAATCGGTCGTCACCTGACTGTTTTTCACGTCCAAATCGACCGTGATGTCTTGATCCATCACCGTCCACGAGGACGCTGCGAGGTTGGCGAAATTGGCCGCCCGCAACGCCGCCGTCGCATCCGTCTGCCCCGGCAACGTGCGATGCGCCTGCGCGGCCTCGCGATCCTGCCACGCGCGGCGCTGCGCAAGCGGCGAACCCGGCCACGTCGGCATGTCTGCACCTTCCAGAAAGGCTGGAATCTTCTGCGCTTGCGGCGCGGCCGACGCGGACGTCGCACACAGCGCGCACGCCGCCATCCAGAACTGAATCCGCTTCATGGCGTGCCTCCCTGCGCGGTCCAGCTGATTTGCAGCTTGCCCCAATCGGTCGGCACGTCGGTGTAGGCGCCGTTGCGGACAACCAGCGTGTTTGGATCAAAGGCCAATGAAGTCGAGACTTTTTGCAACACGCTAAACTCCAGCACCAGCCACATCTCGTGGGTCACGGCGACGCCGGTCGGCGTATCAAACGGCGTGGGAATGTTGGAGAAACGCGCACCGCCCAATAGAATTCTCCCCGTCGGCGACTCCTTGGCAACCGCCTTCGGTGTGTAGTCCGACGTGTTCTTCGCGGCGCCCAGCGGCACAGCACTCGCCTGCAACGCGGTCAGCTGCAGCACGGCGGGGTCATAGTGCAAGTGTCCGGAAATACCGAAGAGATCCGAAAAGTTGTTGATGGCAACTTCCACGTGCACGCGCTGCGTGTCGGTCCACGAGCCGGCAATCGCCACCGCACCTGTGGTCGCCGTCCCGCCCGTGGCCAGGAACACCGGTCCTGTTCCGCTCGCTGCAACTTGCGCGTCGATGTCGCCGCCCGTCGATTCTGCGTCGCCGGCGCCTTGGGTCGGCACATCCTCGCCGCACGCAGCCAGCATCAGCATGGCCAGAAGAGCGGCGGCAACATTTTGAACTTGCATGGAAAGCCCTCTCACGCTACAGACACTGGCGCGCCGTTTCGTCGGGCCAGCGGCGCGCAAGGTATCGGAATGACCCGCGGGTCGCAATGACATTCCCGCTTTGCCCCGCGGTTTGATCCTCCGCTGAGCCGGCGGCAACAGAAGATTCAGAAACCGGGCAAATCGCTCGGACGGTGAGCGGCAACGGCGCAGGTGGGCAGGATGGCGATAGCACCGGAACGCGACGAACGGCTGGAATCCGATGCGCAGGATCAAGCGCTCGTGCTGGCGTACCAGCGCGGCAATGGCCACGCGCTGAGCGATTTGTACCGGCGCCACAACCGGCGAGTCGAATCCGTTGCGCGCAACCTGCTGGGCGCGTCGAGTGAGCTGGAAGACGTGGTGCAGGACGTGTTCATCGAACTGCAGCGCGCGCTCTATCGCTTCCGCGGCGATTCGCGGTTCACGACCTGGCTGCACCGCATCACCGTGAATGTGGCGCTGCAATATCTGCGACGCGGTCGGCGCAAGGGCTGGCTGCGGTGGATCGGCTTGGACAACGTCATGGAATCGCAAAGCCGCGCCACGCATACAGAATCTCGCATCGAAGCGCGCGACACGTGCCGAGCGCTCTATGAGGTGCTCGGCGAGATTTCCGAGAAGAAGTATGTGGTGTTCGCGTTGTACGAGTTGGAAGGCATGTCGTTGGAAGAAATCGCCACGACGCTCGACATCGGGGTCAATACCGTAAAATCAAGACTTTTTCATGCGCGACAGGAAGTTTTTGAGGCAGCCCGCGCCCGCGGTGTTCTGCCCAGCCACGCGCTGCAGGTGATCAAATGAGAACGACGCTCCAACCTTCGACGCCGACGACGGCGTGTCCGGAAGTTGCGGTTTGGCTGGATCTGCTGGATGCCCGGCATCGCGAGGCGCCGACTGACGCGCCTTTGCACGCGCATCTGGACGGGTGTGCTGCATGCCGCGCGCTCGCGGATGACGTCCGCCGCTACCAAACGCTGCTGCTGCGCGGTCGCGCGCCGGGCCTGACGGCGGAACAACGTCAGAGCTTGGACGAACGCGTGCATTTGCTTTCCGGGCGCTGGCAAAGGCCACCGCGCGTGTCGCCGGGCTTCGTCTGGGGGCTGGCGCTGGCCACCGCGGCGGCACTTGTCTTTGTGGCGGCAAGGCCATTTGTCGAGAAATCCCGGCAGAATCAAGCCGCATTCCAGCAACTTGTGGTCGACGCAACCGCACCGTCCGTCGACAATCCGGGCGCGGGCGTGGTGACAAGCCTGGTCGAAGGCGACGTGGAAGTCGCCGCGCGCGATGGCCGCTGGCGCAAGCTGGCGGGTGGCGACACGATTCGTTTCGGCCATCGGCTGCGGACACCGGCGGCGACGGGCCATGGCAGTCGCGTCGTGGTACCCGGCCGCTTTGAGCTGCAATTGGCGCCGAATACCGAGCTCGATGTGCTGGCCATGGCGGATCGCGATGCGTTCCTGCGGCTGCGACACGGCGAAGTGGAATGTCAGGTGGACAAGTTGAAAGCCGGTCAGCGCTATGGCGTGATGTTTGCAGGCTTTCGCGCTTCGGTGGTGGGCACCCGCTTTGTGATTCGTCACGATGACAATGACTCCGGCGTGGCCGTGCAGGTGACCGAAGGCGCTGTCCGCGTTGATCAGGCCGACGATCCGTACGCACCGCCGGGTGACACGTTGACCACCGTACGCGCCGGGAATCGCTGGCAGTACGCCGGTGGCCGCATGCAGTTGGAGCCCATTCCGGCGACAGCGCCTGCGCACGGGGAGCCGGTCGCGCCCGCGGTTCAGGCGGAGCCTGCGCTGGCGGTTCCAGCCAACAGTCCGGCAAGTCCCGCAGCGGTTGCCGTCCCAGTTCCGGCGGTGGGCAAGGCAGCAACGCGGCCCACCGATCACGCCAATGGACCGGCAGTGCAACACGCCTTCAATTTTCCCGCCGTAACCGCGCTCCAGCCCCATGCGATTGTCATCGAAGTGCCGCCGCAGCAGATGCCGCCGCCGGATCAAATGCGCGTGCAGCCGCCGAGCCCGACACGAGGCGAAGCGCCGCAATTCGATCGGTGACCGCATCGCGCTCGCTGTGAATGCCTGACAGCGCTGCGAGATCGCGGGCATTACCAGAACTTCACAAAACGACCATTGACGCTTCGTCGGAATGTGTTTCTCTACCGCCGGGCGCACCCCCGCGCCTGGTCTCCTGTGCATGTGGATTGTCCGCCTCGCGCTCCGTCGCCCCTACACGATCGCCGTCCTGGCCGCGCTCATCCTCCTGGGCGGCGGGCTGTCGATTCGCGCCATGCTCGTGGACGTTTTCCCGGTCATCGACATTCCGGTCGTCGCGGTGGTCTGGCAATACAACGGCTTGCCCGCCGAGGACGTCGAACGTCGCGTCACCTTCATCTCCGAGCGCAGCTATTCCACGGCGGTCAGCGGCGTGGAGCGCATCGAGTCCAAGTCGATTCCCGGCATCGCGCTGTTGAAGATCTACTTTCAGCCCGGCACCGACATCGGCGCGGCGATTGCCCAAATCAGCGCTTCCTCCAACACCGCGCTGCGCATCATGCCGCCGGGCATGCAGCCGCCGGTCATCGTGCAGTTCAACGCATCGAACGTGCCGGTCGCGCAGCTGACGGCGTCGTCGCGGACGCTTTCAGAGGACAAGATCTTCGATTACGGCTTGAATTTTATCCGCCTGAAACTGTTCACGGTTCCCGGCCTGTCGACGCCAGCGCCGTTTGGCGGCCGGCAGCGTCAGGTCGATGTGGATCTCGATCTCGCCGGGCTGCAGGCACGCGGACTGTCGCCGGTGGACGTCGTGAACGCGCTGCAGAGTTCGAACCTGATTGTGCCCGCGGGGACGGCGCGGATGGGCGACACGGAATACAACGTGTTCATGAACTCCAGTCCGCCGCAACTCGCTGACTTTGAGAAAATTCCGCTGCGCATCACCGGAGGCGCGCCGACTTTGCTGGGCGACGTGGCCAAGGTGCACGATGCGTTCGCCGACCAGACCAACATCGTGCATGTCGATGGCCGCCGCGCGACGTACCTGACGATTCTGCGCAAATCCGACGCGTCGACGCTGGCCGTGGTGGATGCCGCGCGCGCGCTGTTGCCGCAGGTGCAGGCGGCGGCGCCGGAAGGTCTGGAGCTGAAGATCGACTTTGACCAGTCGGCCTTCGTGCGCCACGCGATCACCGATTTGTTGAAGGAAGCCGCGCTCGCGTCCTTGCTGGTTTCCCTCATGATTCTGATGTTTCTGGGGAGCTGGCGCTCGGTACTCATCGTCTGCACGTCGATTCCGCTGGCGATCCTGGTCGGTGTCGCCGGTTTGAAGCTGCTCGGCCAGACACTCAACATCATGACGCTGGGCGGCCTGTCGCTGGCGATTGGCATGCTGGTGGATGACGCAACGGTGGAGGTGGAGAACATCCATCGCAACCGACACTTGGGCAAGCCGCTGACGGTGGCGATCCTGGACGGCGCGCATCAAGTCGCGGTGCCGGCGATCGTCGCGACGCTGGCGATTTGCATCGTGTTTTTCCCGGTTGCGCTGTTGGTTGGCCCGTCGCGCTACCTGTTCGTGCCGCTCGCGCTGGCCGTGGTGCTGTCGATGATGGCGTCGTGGTTCCTGTCGCGCACGCTCGTGCCCGTGCTCGCGCGCATGCTCATGGGCGGCGAGCACCTGGGCGAGGTACACCTGAGCATTTTTGCCAAGTTGCGGGAATGGACATTCGGCGCGTTGCAGCGCGTGTACGTCTGGTTTCTGGAACTCGTGCTGCACCATCGGCTGGCGACGCTGCTGATTGCCACGGCGATTGCCGGGATGACGCTGCAATTGCCTGACGCGATTGGCACCGATTTCTTCCCGCAGGTCGATACCGGCCTGATGAAGCTGCACGTGCGTGCACCCGCGGGCATGCGCGTGGAGGAGACCGACAAGCTGGTGACCCAGGTGGAAGCCGAAATTCGCCGGACGATCCCGACGGCGGAACTGCGCACGCTCAACGCGATGATCGGCGTGCCGCTGTTCTTCAACCTGGCGTTCGTGCAGACGGAAAATACCTCGGGCATGGACGCGGAGCTGTTGATCGCGCTGAACACCGGTCACGCGCCGTCGGAGAGTTACATGCGGGCGCTGCGGGAGCGATTGCCCGAGCGCTTTCCAGGTTCGACGTTTTGGTTCCAGCCGGCGGATATCGTCAGTCAAGTCATCAATTTCGGCGTCGCGGCGCCGATCGACGTGGAAATTGAGTGCCGGGACCTGAAGAAAGCGATGGAGTTGGCTGGCAAGCTGGTGGCCGACCTGCGGACGATTCCGGGCATCGTCGATGTGCGGATTCCGGAGACGCTGAACTACCCGGCGCTGCAAGTCGACGTGGATCGGCAGCGCGCGGCGGAGTTGGGGCTGGCGCAGCGGGATGTCGCGAATGCAGTGCTGATTGCGCTGTCGTCGAGCGCTCTGGTTTCGCCAAATTTCTACGTCAATCCCGTCAATAACGTGAACTATCCGGTGGTCGTGCGCGTGCCGTTGGGCGAAATTCATTCGGTGGGCGACCTGCAGCAAATCCCCGTGACGACGCCGGCGGCGAGCCAACTGCTGCCGCCCGCCGACGTGCGCAGTCCAAATGCGGTGCCGGAAGCGCCGACCATCCGTTTGGGCAGCATTGCGCAGGTGACCGCGCGGACATCGCTCAACCAAATCAGCCATGCGACGGTCCAGCGCGTGCTGCACGTCGACGCGAATCTGGCCGGGCGCGATTTGGGCCACGTCGCGGATGCGGTCGACCAGGCGATCGGTCGCCTGGGCACGCTGCCACCGGGCGTCAAGGTGACACTGCACGGCCAGCCTGAAGTGATGCGTGCGTCGTTCAAGACCATGAGCACAGGCCTGATTTTGGCGATCTTTCTGGTCTACCTGCTCATGGTCGTGCTGTTCCAGACTTGGGTCGATCCGCTGATCATTCTGACCGCGGTGCCCGGCGCGCTGGTGGGCGTGCTGTGGATGCTGGCTGAGACCGGCACGACGTTGAATGTGGAGTCGCTGATGGGCGCAATCATGGCGGTCGGCATCGCGGTGGCCAACGCCATTTTGCTGGTGAGCTTTGCCAACGATTACCGGGCAGAGACGGGCGCAGATGCGCTTGCTGGCGCGCTTGAGGCGGGCCGGACCCGGCTGCGGCCCGTGCTGATGACTGCGCTGGCGATGATCCTGGGCATGTTGCCGATGGCGATTGGCCGCGGTGAGGGCGGCGAGCAAAACGCACCGTTGGGCCGCGCGGTGATTGGCGGGCTCCTGATGGCGACGCTCGTCACGCTTTTCATCGTGCCGGTTGTCTACACGCTGCTCCGGCGCAAGCCGCCGCGGGCAAACGAATTGGACGCACGCTTCGCCGAGGAATCGGCTGGCGCGGCTGCGGAGGCGATGGCATGAGACGGCCGTGGTGGCACAGTGTGTTGTTTTTTGCGCTGGGTGCACTGGCGCTCGGCGTCGTGTGGCAGGGCGTGAAGCGTCTGGACGCGCGGATGGCAGCGCAGACGGTGGCGGTCAAGCCGGCGGAGAACGGGGGCATTCCTGCTGTGACCACGAGCGTCGCAAGCGCTTCGCCGGCCACGCGCGTTGTCCATCTCATCGGCGAAGCCCGGCCGTGGTTGACGACGACGGTCTATGCCAAAGTCAGTGGCTATCTCCATGAAATTCGGGTCGATCGCGGCTCGCGCGTGCACGCGGGCGACATCATCGCGGTGCTGGATGTGCCGGAGCTGGACCAGCAGTGGAAGGCCGCGAAGGCGGACGCGCAGAACCGCACGTCGCTCGCGAACCGGGCGTCGAAGCTCGCCGAACCGGGTGTGGTCTCTGCGCAGGAGGCGGACACGGCCAAGTCGGCAGCTGCGGTGGCGGATGCTCAGGTCGCCACGCTGGCGTCGCAGCGCGATTATCGCAACGTGCGTGCGCCGTTTGACGGCGTAGTGACCGCGCGGTTTGCCGATCCCGGGGCGCTGCTGCAGGCGGCGACTGCGGCGCAAACCAGCGCGCTGCCGGTTGTGCGCGTCTCCGACATCGACAAGCTGCGGGTCAGCGTGTACTTGAGCCAGGATGACGCGGCGGCTGTGCATCTGGGCGACGACGTGACCGTGAGCGCACCCAATCACCCGGAGACAGCCGTGGCCGCCACGGTGTCGCGACTGGCGGGCGAGTTGGACGCGCGGACGCGCTCCCTGCTGGCAGAGATCGACGTGGACAACCGCAATGGCCGCTTTTCCGCCGGTGCGTACCTGGACGTGGCGTGGACCGCGCACCAGACGCCGCGGACGCAAGTGCCAGCGGAGGCGCTCATCGTGCGGGGACCGCAGACTTTTGTGGCGGTGGTGGGTCCGGACGCGCACGTGCAACTGCGCCCGGTGCGCGTGCTGAGCCACGACGGCACCACAGCGCGCATCGACGGCAACGTCAAAATCGGCGAACGTGTGGCACTTTCCGGCGGCGAGGAACTCGTCGACGGCTTGAAGGTCCGGCCAGTGGCGCGCGTTGCGAAGGACGGCAAGAAGTGAAGCGTCTGGCCGCTTTTCTGCTGCTGGCGGTGGCCGCTCCGGCGCACGCGTTCCTGTCGCTGACCCTGCACGAGGCGGTCCAACGCGCCCAGGAAACGCACCCGAACGTGCTGCAGGCGTTGACGGATGTCGCGCGCGCGCAGGCGCAGTTGGAGCAGGCCAAAGCGACCGGGTTGCCCACGGTGGCGCTGCTGGGACAGCTGACGCAGTTGGACGGGAGCCGCATGTCGGGCACGACGGTGCTGAGTGCGGCGACGCAAGGCTATGGCGCGCTGGTGCTGACCGTGCCCGTGCTGGTGCCGCAGCGCTGGGTGGCCTGGAACCACGCGGAAGATGTCGCGACGGTGGCGCAAGCCGCGGCGCAGGACGCGCGCTGGCAGGTCGGTGTCGCGACGGCGCGGCTGTGGCTGTCGCTGCTGGCGGCAGAACGGCAGATCGACGTGCTGGAGCGCAGCAAGGCTACCGCTGAGAAGCACCTCGGATTTGCTCAGCAGCGCCGCAAGGGCGGGCTGGGCAATCAGCTCGACAACGTGCGCGCAGCCCAGGAAGTGGCACAGGCGGATGCGCTGCTCAAGGCCAATGGCGTCGTGCTCGCCAAAATGCGCGAGCAATTGGCGTTTTTGACCGGTGTCAACGAGCCGGTGCTGCCGGTGGGCGATTGCCCCATGCCGCAGGCGCTCACGCCGACCCAGGATGTGCCGCCGCCGCGCCCGGATATCCGCGCCGTCGACCAACGCCTGCGCGCCGCGACACGCATTGTTGCCGACAGCTACGCGGACTGGCTACCGGCCTTGTACGCGACCGTCACGCCGTTCACACAAGTTCCGTCGCTGCCCACGGTGCCCAACCTCGGGTTGCAGGCGCAGCTCGTGCTGAATATGCCGATCTTCGAATGGGGCGGCCGGACCGGGCAACGTCACGAACGCGAAGCCGCCGTTGCGCAGTTGGACGCCCAGAAAGCCGGCCTGCTGCGACAAATTGCCGCCGACGAACGCGCTGCCCTGGCCGCCTGGCATGCCGCGGAAGCCGCGCTTCAAGCGAATAAGGAAGTCGCAAACTGGGCCAACGAAGGCCTCCGCTTGGCGCAGTTGGCGTGGCAAGCCGGCGCGACGACCAATCTGGAAGTCGTGGATGCAGAACGGCGCGCCCGCGACGCGGCGACTGCCGTCGTTTTCGCCGAGGACGCGGTGCGCCAGGCTTGGCTGGAAGCGCTGGTCGCGCGTGGCGAATTGCCCTGATTCACCGGGCTTCCGCGCCACGCGCCCGCGTCCACGCCCGCATGAACTCACACCATCCCTCACCGCCAGGCCGCTCAGTCCGCCACATTGGCGCGTGCTTCAATTCCAGCCGCGTCACATCTGCCGTGCCAACCGTCACACCAAAACGCTGCGGCTGCCACAGACCTTCGTCGTTGTGCGAGTCGCCGATCGTCGCAATTTCGTGCGGCTGGACCTGCCATCGCTCGGCAATCTTGAGCACTGCAGCACCCTTGTCGGGCAGGTGCGCGCTCAGGTGAATGTGCACGGACGACCAGATGAGGTGCACGCCCTGCATTTGCGCCAACCGCTGTAATTCGGCCACTTCCGCGTCGGTGCGGCCATCGCGCTCGAAGGCCAAGTCACCCTCACGGGCAAACGCGTCCGCGGTCAGCCGCAGCGGCTTGTCGCCGGCCATTTGACGGGCCACCTCGCGCAGGTGCTCCGTCGGCCGCGGCGGCACCAACAGCTCCAGCGGTTGATCCGGAATCAGCAGCCGCGCGCCGTTTTCCGCTACCGCCCAGGTCGCGTGCGGCAGGTAGCGCGCGAGCCCAAGCGCCTCGCCGGACGAGCGCCCGGTCACCAGCAACACACGCAGACCAGCCGTTTCGGCATCCTGCCACGCTTGCAGCACGGACAGCGGAATCCGCCCGTCGACGGTCATCGTGCCATCGATGTCGCTCGCCAGCATGCGGATTGCCGACAATTGAGCAGGTGCAAGTTGCGAGAGAGGCTGAGTCATGGGAGTTGAACGCGCAACACAAGTTCATGACCGCCCCACGAGCCCACGACGTAAACGGCTTTGGTCGTCGCGTCGCGCCAAATCTTGTTGGCCTGGGTGTTGGCAATGGTCGCGCCGCAATCGACCAGACCCGGCAGGACGAGCTGATTCCACGTCCACAGACTTGTCGCCGGATCGAAAACACCATGAAGGACGAAGACTTGCCTGCAGTTGCTCGAAGCGCCGAACGGCCCGTAGAACTCGCCGGTCGCCCAGCCGTCGTTGTCGGCGAGGTAGACGCTCTTGACGTCGAACTGCGTGCTCCACGCGAGCGGCCCAGGTGCGGCGGGGAGTTGGTTGGTCCACACGCCGTTGTCGTAGCTCCACAACGTGCCCTGCGTGCCGCCGACCAGAAGATGACCGGGGCCAGTGCCGTGAATGGCGCGGTAGGCCCCCTGCCCGACGCCGCTGCCGATCGCGGCCAAGCGGTCCACGTTGGAGACTGGCGTGTTGACGTACACCTCGCCCGCGTAGTTGAAGTCGACGCCGTCGCAGCCGTTGGCCAGACTGCCGTCCCAAACGGCGATCGCGGACTGTGTCGGCGCCTGGCCATTCTTGCCGACGTAGCCGGCGAAGTAGATTGCCGAGTTATTGGCGGCGTAGATGTCATTCACGGTCATCGGGACTTGCTGATCGCACTTGGTCGGGCTCGTCGTGATCATCAGACGCGAAATGTTGCCCAGCGCGCTGCCGGTCAGGCTCATCAAGCCGACGTTGCTCTCAAAGTCCGCGTCGCTGTTGCTGGCGCCGCCAAACACGAACAACTCGCCGCTCGCCGTGCTGAACGCGTCGACAGCGTTGAAACCGCGGCTGAAGGACGGCGAGGCGACGACGACGAGCGGAATGTAAACGTTCAGCGTGGGAATCATCAGCGCAGGCTTGGTGGCGCCGATGCCGCCGACCGCGAGCAAATCGCGGCAGTCGTTCATCTGCGACTTGGCCACGCCGTACGTGCCGACATTGGTCACCGCGAGGCTGGTCTCGTTGATCGCGCGCACGTCACCTTGGATCGACCCGCCCAAGTAGGAATTGTCCCAGCCGCTGGCAAAAACGCCGACGACGTTGCGGTCAATGCTGGTCAACGCGCCTTGCGTCGCGCCGCCGGGGTCGCCGACTTTGACTTCAAAGCCGGTGCAGGTCGTCGCAGCGCAAAATGGGGCGTACAGCGCCGGATTGGTCGACGTGCACGACGAGCCCCAAGGCTTGGGCGCGCTGCTGCAGCCGTTGGTGTTGTCGCACGTGTCAGCAGTGCACTGAATTCCGTCGTCGCAACTCTTCGCCGGCGGCAAGATGCATTGGCCGGACGTGCAGGTGCCGGCGGCTGTGAATTTGTTGGCATTGCACGTCCCGGTGCCACACGCGGTGCCGTTGGCCACTTTCGCCGTTTCGCACCCGTCCACCGGATCGCAGCTGTCGGTCGTGCACGGGTTGCCGTCGTCGCAGACGA
Organism: uncultured Myxococcales bacterium; assembly: GCA_903924465.1. Lineage (GTDB taxonomy): Bacteria > Myxococcota_A > UBA9042 > UBA9042 > UBA9042 > CAIYBN01. Next base: position 62,058 of record CAIYBN010000077.1, read on the forward strand.
TGGCGGCGCCGCCTTGGCAGCTGCCGCCGTTGCACGTGTCGCCGTTGGTGCACTTGCTGCCGTCCTGGCAACTCGCCGTGTTGTTGGTGTTCTTGCAGCCGATCGTCGGGTCGCAGCTGTCGTTGGTGCAGGGATTTTGATCGTCGCAGTTCACCGCCGGGCCGCCGATGCACACGCCAGCGTTGCACGTGTCCGGGCTGCCGGGCTTGCCGGTGCAGACGTTGCCATCCGAGCACGGGCCGCTCGGCAGTGCTGACCAGACGCAGCCCTTGGTGGGATCGCAGCTGTCCGCCGTGCACGCGTTGTTGTCGTCACACACGACCGGAATTCCGCTGCTGCATGTGCCGGCGGCGCATTGGTCCTTGATGGTGCAGGCGTTGCCGTCGCTGCACGGCGTGCCGGTGAGCGGCTGGTATTGGCAGCCGTCGATCGGGCTGCAGCCCAAGCTCTGCGCACACGCGCCGCCGTCCTGGCAGACGGCTGCCACGCCGACGCAAGCACCCGACTCGCACGTGTCGCCGGTCGTGCAGACGTTGCCGTCGCTGCACGGCGCGGCATTGAAAGGATGCAAGCAGCCGTTCAGGCCATTGCACAGGTCGTCCGTGCACGCGTTGCCGTCGTTGCAGCCGATCGGATCCGGCATCGCGCCGCACACGCCCGACTGGCACGTCGCGGCACCTTGAAAGACGATGCCGGTGCAGCTCTGCGCCGAGCACGACGCGCCGTCGGCCACCGTCGCGTGCTTGCAGCCGCCGAGACCGTCGCAGCTGTCGATGGTGCATGGATTGCCGTCGTTACACGGATTCGCGGCGACGCCGCACTTGCCGTTGTTGCAGAAGGCGCCGGTGCTGCACTGCGAACTGTCCTCGCACGGATTGGTGTTGTTGCTGAATGAGCAACCGGACTTGCCGTCGCACGTGTCCGTCGTGCACGGGTTCTTGTCGTCACACACGAGCGCCGACCCGGGCGCACAGTGGCCACCGGTGCACGCATCGTTGACCGTGCAGACGCTGCCGTCGTCACAAGGCTTTCCGGGGCTGCCCGGGACGTGTATGCAGCCTTGCGTCGGCGAGCAGGTGTCGTCGGTGCAGACATTGTCGTCGCTGCAATTTGTGGCGCCACCGCCTACGCACACGCCCAACGCGCACGTGTCGTCCGCCGTGCACGGATTGCCGTCGCTGCACGAGGCGAGGTTCGCTTGATGCGAACAGCCGGTGTTCGGCGAACAGAAATCGTCCGTACAGGTGTTGTTGTCGTCGCAGTCCACCGGCGCGGCGAACAAGGTGCAAGCACCGGCCTGACACGCGCCGCCTTTGCCCAGCAGTAGCCCGGCACAGCCTGCCGTCGCGCAGACTGTGCCGTCGGTTGCGTTGGCGTGCTGACAGCCTGTGCTCGGATCGCACCCGTCCACCGAGCAGAGGTTGCCGTCGTCGCAACTCGACGGCGCGCCGGGCAAACAGACGCCGCCGCTGCAAACGTCGCCCGTCGTGCACAAGTTGCCGTCCGTGCAGCTGGCCTGATTCTCGGCATGCACGCAGCCGCCCGCAGCCGCGCACGTGTCGTCCGTGCATGGGTTTGCGTCGTCGCACGACAGTTGGCCGCCAGGCACGCAGACGGCGCCCAAACAGGTGCTCGCCAAGACGTGAACTGAGCCTTCGCAGTGCGCGTCGAGGCAAATGGCGCCGTCGCTCTTGGCGGCGTGCACACAACCGCTGGATGGATCGCAGCTGTCGGCGGTACAGCCGTCCAGGTCGTCGCAAGCGTCGCTGGTGCCGGAAACGCAAAGGCCCGCGGCACAGTGGTCCGACACCGTGCACGCGTTGCCGTCCGAGCACGACCCGGCATTGGCGGCGTGCTGGCAAATGCCTTGGCTATCGCAGCTATCGTCGGTGCAGGGATTTTCGTCGTTGCACGCGGTAGGGGCGCCCGCACACGCTGCAGCTGCGCATACATCGCCCACGGTGCATGGATTGCCGTCGTCGCAAGGCGCGGCGTTGGCCGTGTGCACACAGACTTTGCCGCCCGCGTCGCAGCCATCGTCTGTGCATGGATTGCCGTCGCCGCAAGCGTTGGCCGAAACGCCGGTGCACACGCCGCCCGCGCAGGTGTCGGATTGGGTGCAGGCGCTGCCGTCATCACAGCTGGCCGTGTTGGCGGTGTGCGTGCAGCCGTTGGCACCTGTGGTGGCGGTCGGATCGCAACTGTCGTTGGTACACCCATTCGCGTCGTCGCAGGTCACAGGACTGCCTCCCTGGCAAGTTCCACCCGCGCACGCGTCGTTGACCGTGCAGGCGTTGCCATTGCTGCACGGCGAATGATTCGCGGTATGGAGGCAGCTGCCGTCGCCCGGGGCACAGGCATCGTTGCTGCAAGGGTTGCCGTCGTCGCAGCTCGTCAACGCGCCGGGCAAACAGGTACCACTCAGGCACGTGTCGCCGACCGTGCAGCCGTTGCCGTCCTCGCACGCCTTGCCAGCCGCAGACGGTTTGACTGCGCACTTGCCATTGACACACGCGTCGTCCGTGCAAAGGTTGTTGTCCGAACAATCATCCGCCGTGACGCACGAACAGCCGCTGATAGTGCCCGTGCACGCACCCGCCTTGCACACATGGTCGACGCTGCAGGCAATGCCGTCGTCGCACTTGGCGGTATTGGGTGTGTGCGCGCAGCCGACGTCGGGCAAGCAGGCGTCGTCGGTGCAGACATTGCCGTCGTCACAGGATTTTTTGGCGCCAGGGATGCACGTTCCACCATCGCATACGTCGTTTTGGGTGCACGAATTGCCGTCGCTGCACGTGACCAAGCCTGGCAGAGCGGCCGCGACGCAGCATCCCGCGGCGCAGACGTCCTTGGTGCAGGGGTTGTTGTCGTCGCACTGGGAGTCCGCGATGCAACCGCATCCGGGGGAACCCACGCACTGGCCGGCGGAGCACGTGTCGCCGAACGTGAAGCTGTTGCCGTCATCACACGTGACCGCGTTGGGCAGGAATACGCAGTCGCCGGACTTGCTGTCGCATTTGTCTTCCGTGCAACTGTTGCCGTCTGCGCAAGGCTTGAACACGCCCGCCGCGCATTTGCCGCCGCCACAGGTATCGCCCAGCGTGCACGCGTTGCCGTCGGTGCAGGGCGCGACATTCTCGACGAAGGTGCAGCCCGCCTTCGGGTCGCAGGTGTCCGTTGTGCACAGGTTGCCGTCGTCGCACGTCAGCGCCGCGCCGCTGCCGCATTTGCCGCTTTTGCAGGTATCGTTTTGTGTGCAACCGTCGCCGTCATCGCACGCCGAGCCGTCGTTGTTGGCGTACACGCAACCGGTTTGGATGTTACAACCGTCGCTTGTACATGGATTCTTGTCGTTGCAATCCAATTCCAAGGTGCCCTGACACCCGCTGGCTTGACACCGGTCCTGAATCGTACACGGATTGCCGTCGTCGCATGGCTTGTCGAGAATGGCCGAGTGGCTACAGGCGCCGTCGGTGCACAGGTCAGTCGTACACGGATTGCCGTCATCGCAAGTGCCGCAGGCGGTGTCCGAGCCGATCTGCGCATCCGCAGCGTCTTCAGTCGCGATGGTGCTGTCAGGGTCGCCAACCGGCACGTTGCCGCCGCAGCTGCACAGCACAAGCAGGACCGCGCTGAGCCCAATGACGCACGCCAGCGCGCGAAAGCGTCTGCCAACGGTACCGGGGCATACTTGCGCAAATGGACGCATCCAACATTCCAGACAGCCGAGCGCGACTGCCAACACGCTACAATAGCAGGGTCGACAGCCGGTATGCCAGCGATCCCGCATCAAACTGTGTAGCATTGTGCACCAGATGCAACGGCGCAACCAACAGTTTCAGCTCAGGCGTCGGCGGCGCTCTCGGGTTCCGGGCTGGGGTCATCTGCGGAACGGGTCTCCGGCGATCCCAGCAGATGCTGCAACAGGCCCATCGGCAGGTACGGCAAGCCGGCCAGCAACTGCTGCAACTGCTTGAGCGCAAGGCCATTGCGTCGTTGCACCTTGCGCGCCAGGATCAGCTCATTCTTGAGCGAATGTTCCCAGCCAGTCAGTTCTGTCACCGTGACCTGGTAGCCAAAGGCCTCCAGGAGGTGCGCGCGGATGACATTCGTCAGGTTGGCGCCAAACTCGCGACGGTGGATCGGATGGCGCCACAGCGCACCCGCGGGCGCGTGCACGGCCGTCCCAGCGAGCAGGCGCGCCACTTCCGCCTGACAGCACGGCACCACCGCGATGACCGGAGCGCCGGCGCGAATCCCCAGCTCAATCGCGTCGTCCGTCGCCGTGTCGCACGCGTGCAGCGCGACGACGGCGTCGACCGATCGGCCCTGCCACACCGGCGGACGGTCGAGATCGGCCGATGGCACCAGGTCCGCCACCGCCTGCTGCGCGTAGACCATGCGTTCGTAGCCCAGCAGCTCCGCCCGCTCGCGCGCACGCGCCACGAGATCCGGCCGCACTTCCAGGTTCAGCACCGTGCCGCGCCCAGTCGGCTGGCACCACAGCTCGTACAGCACAAAGCCGAGATAGCCGTTGCCCGCACCGGCGTCAAGGATCAGCGGATCGCGGTCGTCGGCAAAGAGCCGCTCCAAATCTGGCGTGAGCAGATTTGCCAAATGATTGATTTGCTTCAACTTGCGCCGCGAATCGGCGTTCAGCTGGCCGTCGCGGGTCAAGAGGTGGAGTTCCTGGAGCAGCGCGGTCGACTGTTCGGGCAATAATTCGCGGTGGACCTGTGAAGCTGGGGTCGTCTGCCGCGATTTGCCGGCAGCTTTCTGCTTTTTGTTTTTCAAGATGCCGTCTTGCCTTGAAGCGCCGGTTTGGCTTCTGCCGCGTGCTCATTGGCAGCACGCAAGCGTTGGGTGAGCACGCGAATCACACCGCGAGCGAGCGCTGGGTGCAAATCGAGCAAATCCTGGAAATCGTCGCGGGCAATCGCCAGCAATTCCAAATTGGTGTGCGCGCGGCAGGAGGCCGAACGCGGCGACGCATCCAGCAGCGCCATTTCGCCAAAGCATTCCTTGACCCGCAGCGATGCGCGCCGTTCGCCGCCGTTCAGCACGTCGACTTCGCCTTCCACAATCACGTAAAGATGGTCGCCAGGATCGCCTTCCGCAAAGACCAGATCGCCCTGCTCCACGTGCACTTGTTGGACAATGTCCGTCAGCGGCAGCAGTTGTTCACCGCTCAGATCGCTGAACAGCGGCACCGCTTTCAACAGGAACACCATATCCATCGGATCGCGGGCCATTTTGTCCCCTTTGGGCGCTTCCACCCACTGCCACACACGCGCCAGCCACTTTTCCTCTTTGAGGAGCACCTTCAAGTCGAGCGTCAGCGCGCCCATGCTCATCATTGTCGCGCCATCAGCCGGTCCCGCGAGCGCAGCGTCGGCGCGCTGTTCCACCAGCGACACGAATGGCTTCAGCTCCGGTTCGGTCAGGTGCTGGTCCAGCAGTTCGATGGCATTCGACCGCACGCGCTGCTGCGTGCTCCGGTAGTACATGAACGCCCGATGCATCGCCGCGCGCGAGTGCAACAGCCCCAACAGGCGGAAACCGCGCGTCTCGGCCTGAATACGCAGCGCCGCCAACTCGTCCTGGAAGAACCGATGCCGCAGCGAATGACCAGACGTGACGAGTTCAATGACCTGATAACGCTGGAGTCTCTCGATCTCCTTGAGCAACTGATTCGTCAGCCACGTGCGCGGCGGTCGCGGCCGCTCCGGTTCACGCGCCATCCGCCACAGCGACTGCACCGCGCCATCGCGCACCACGGATTCGTGGGACGGCAGGAGTTGCTGCATCAGAAAATCACGCGCTTCGTTGGTGGCAAAGCGCTCGATGACGCGAAAAAGCCGCAGCTGAATCGCCGGATGCGGTGGCCGCTCGGCGATGATTTCCGCGAGCGCGCCCACCAGCGGCGGCCCGAAACGCAGGAGTGCTTGTGAAGCCGCCGGCACCAGATCCGCCTGACCCAGCGCCTTGATCAGCGGGTCGATGAACTCCGGTGAGCCGATCTGGCCCATCGATTGCACCGCATTCAGCCGCACATCCATCGCCGGATCTTCGACCATCGACACCAGATCGAACGCCGGATCATTTTGATAGCCACCGGAAATGAACGCCGCACGCGCGCGCCGCTCGCTGGTCTGGCTGCGCAGATCGTCGATCAATTCTCGGTGAATCCGCGTTGTCACCGCTTCGCCGCCCGCGCTGCGCATCCACATCACCGCCAACCGCGCCACGGCCAGATCATCGTGATGCACAAACGGCGACACCAACGGAATCAACCCCTTGTCGGGATAGTGCGCCAGCAAGCGCAGGCCTTCGCGCAGCACGGGCGCCGGCTTGTCGCGGGTCAACAGGCCGAGCAGCATCGGGCGCTCCGGCTTCATGCCCAATTCACTCATCACTTCCAGAGCGCGGCGCGCGACCTCCGGATTGACGTTGCGCGCCGCCGGCATCAGGTCGTTCACATCGACTGGCAGGCGCATTTCTCGCACCATTTCCAACGCTTGGACAATCTCCTCCGGTCGCTCTGCCCGAAGCCGCTGCTGGGCTTCACGCAAGGCGTTCTGTTGCAGCAATTCCTGGGTCTGGGGATCAGCGTCTGAGTCCACGCGGCGGGCGCGCAGGCCCTCAAACAGCGCGCGGCGGTAGTGCGGCGCCATCGCCAGACCGAGAATCACCACGCCCACGCAGGCCAGCGCCGTGCCCCAGGAGAGCAGGCCCAGTTGCGCGGCGGTCGGCGCCATGACCAGCAGCGCGATCGAGACCGACGCCGTGCCGACCCGATACACCACGCCGTCGATGAGGGTCTTGGCCCGCTCGCCTTTGCGCGCGTCCAACGGCATCACCAGCATTTGCATGGCATTGCGGGTCAACGCGAACTGGCCGATACGCTCCATGAACGACGTCGCGACGATCGCCCAGAACGCGTACGGCAGTTCATGGGTCTTGGACACCATGTAGAAAAGGCTGCCGATGCCGATGATGATCGCGCTGGCGGAAATCGCGACGCCGATGCCGACCAAGCGAACGATGCGGCCGGTGGCCATGAGCGCAACAAAGAACGCGACGGAGTTGGAAATGGCGTAGTACGTGCCGAGAAAGCCGGCGATCGAGTTTTTGTCGTGGGCGTAGCGGGACTTGAGCTCGGTTGAGAACTGGTAGTCCAGAATCAGCGACGCGACTTGCAACAGGAACACCAGAAGCGCGAGGCGCAGCAGCAGCGGCGTCTCCCAGATATTGCGGAAGCCGCGGGCGATGTCGCCGCCGCGATCCTTGCGAACTTCTCCGGAAGGTGCACGCGCGGCTTGCGCGTGTTCATCGGCGGCATCCGCGGTCAAACCAGTCACGGTGCGTACGATCTTCGGCACACGCCACAGCGGCCACGCGAGCAACGCCAGCACCAGCCACAGCAAGTGCCGCGCTTCCATGCCGCGACTCAGGAACAGGCTGACCATGCCGCCGCCCGCCGCCGCGCCCAACGTCGAGACGGCAGCCAGCACCGGAAACAGCCGTTTGCCCTGTCGGGACGGCACCAGCGCCGACATCATGTTCCAGCTCTGCAGCAGGATCAGGTTGGCAATGCCGGTACACCACACCAACTGCACCAGCGCCACGCCTTTGGGATGCAGCGGATACGCCAAATGCAGCGCGGCGAAGGAAACTTGCGCGAGGATCAGCAGGCCCAAGAAGCGCCGGGTCAGCGACGTGCGCTCCATGATGCCGACGTAGGCGATCGACACCACAGCCGTAAACACCGACGAGCCGAGAAACATCCACGGCAGCATCTTGGTTTCGTGATCGGTCAGAAACACGGCGCGCGTGAACGTGGCGATCACGACGCTGGCCGCCGTGACCACCGCAAACAGCGGCGCGGACTGCACGAGCACCGGCTGATCGACCCGCTTCATGCCAAACAGCGAACGAATCCAGCGCAGCAGGCGTTCCGTGAACGGTGCCTGCGGCGAAGGGCTCGTCACGGTCTGGGTCAATGGTTCGGTCAAAAGCGCGCCTCCCGGGCCCGATAGTTGAACAGAAAGGGCGTGAGGACGGAAGACCCTGAGTGCGGGACCACGGCTGTTTTGGCGGGAACCTTGGCTGCGAGCGTGTCCCTACCGCGGCGGAGCCAGCGACGGCAGGGACCAGTTGATCGGCGTCTGACCGCGCGCCTGCAGGTGCGCATTGATTTGCGAAAAATGCTTGCACCCAAAGAAGCCGCGATGCGCCGCGAGCGGCGACGGGTGCGGTGCGGTCAACACCAGGTGGCGGCTGCGATCAACGGATTGCGCCTTGCGCTGCGCCGGCGAGCCCCACAAGGCAAAGACGAGGCCTTCGCGTCGCCGGTTGAGCTCCGATATCGCCCGGTCCGTGAAGAGTTCCCAGCCCTGACCGGCGTGCGACTGCGGCTGTCCGGCGCGAACCGTCAGCACGGCGTTCAGCAGCAACACACCTTGGCGCGCCCACGGCAGCAGATTGCCGTTGTCCGGCAGCGCGATACCCACATCGCTGCGAATCTCCTGGAAGATGTTGACCAGCGACGGTGGCGGGCGCACCTCCGGTCGCACCGAGAAACACAGGCCATGCGCTTGCCCGTCGCCGTGGTACGGATCCTGACCGAGAATGACCACGCGGACGCTGTCAAAAGGCGTGGCCCAAAATGCGTTGAAGATGTCCGGTCCCGGCGGATAGACCGCGTGCTGACGCTTCTCTTCGCGCAAAAACGTCCGCAGATTCTGCATGTACGGCTGCTCGAAGACATCGCCCATCACGGCGAGCCAAGACGGTTCCAACTGCGGTGCCTTTTGCGTGCTCTGCGCCATCGTGCCCTCTCGATGCGAGAAGTACGCCAGCCAGCCGGAGTTCGCAACCCGCCTGGGTGAGGATTCCAAATCACGGTCGCCGGAGAGAAACTTGCGTCGTTGAGAAGAAGTGCCGCGGCAAAAGTCGGCGAACTGCGAATACTGAATTGCTGCGCGTGTCAGGCGCGGTGCTTCTCGTGGACCCGGGCGCGCGCACGGGGTACTGCGCGAAGCCCACAACCACCAGGCTTGGCGGCGCGGGAGTCCATGGGATCGCGCGTCGCGGCAGGATGGGCGGCGCAGCGAAAGCTGCGGGACCGCATTGTGGAGCCGCGTCCAGCGCAAGCTGGAGGCGGCGACGGGGAGG
>CAIYBN010000078.1 GCA_903924465.1 uncultured Myxococcales bacterium
CCCAGCGTTTCCGGGAGAAGTCCATGACATTACGGGCCGATTCACGCCAGCGGGTGGTACCTAGTTCGTGGCCGAATTCCGGCCCCATCCCGATGGCCGAACTCGGCCCTCGGTGGGTGGTTTACCGTGGCCGCGGACACGCATGGGGACTCTCCTCTCCGGCGGTGGTGTTTGGGGGCCGGTGTGGAGAGAGTATGAAATTGGATTTTGGCGTCAAGAATTTGCTGTTGTTCTTATCGCAGTTCGCTTGGCTAGAATAGCCAGCCCACATCAAGGCCGGCATAGGGGGCAACCAGTCGAATTGCATCGACGGTTGCGTCAAGGCGTTTGATGGTTTGCGGACGCACCCCGCTCAGGTTCGCGTCGCTCGGGCCACTGAGATCGCCAAATTCGAAATTGAGCCCGGCTGTCGCCGTGAAGTAGAATCCCATCGTCGCATGAAATGCAATGCCGCCCCCCGCATACGCAAATGGCAGAAGGCCTCGGCGCGTAGTTGCGAACCAATAGCCCGTGGACGGGTAATCGACATCATAGAAAGTCAGGCTGGTCCGATTCACTCCAAATCCAAGTTCGTACACCGGCGAGAGACCTGTGCGCGGTTCATATCGCCCACGGACAAAGAGAGACTGCCTGTCCAGGTAAAAGGCATAGTATCCTGTTTGCCATTGGTCGTGGTATGGGGCGTTAAGCTCAAGCCAGTCGGGAACTTCCGGTGTCAATGCGCCACCGAAGACAATTGACAATCCTGATTGCCACCTGACACCGAGCGCAAGCGAGAACGGTGTACTGCCCCATTCGTGCGGCAACCCAATCCGGCGAATGCCGGCATTCAGGTCGAGGCGCCAGGAGCGACTGGGCGCTTGAGGCGGTTGCGGATCGCTTGCTTGCACATCTTCAGCGGCTATGGCCTGCATTGAGGCAACGGCGCAACAGGCGAGCATCACGTGCCGCCACCGGGCCATCAGTAGATAGCGGGCGCGACCTTGCCTTATTGGGGCCAGTTGCTCGCTCATCCCGCCTTCCCAAGGCCTATCGGCAGAATTACCAAAACGAGTGCATCGTAGCGCATAGATGGTGCAATCGCGATTCCATCCCACATGCCGCCTCCGCGCCCGCCTGCAGTTGCATCTTGCAGCCACAACCGCACCGTCCCATGCAGTGTGACCTTGCCCGGCACCCGGGTCAAGCGCGCCATTTCGCCTGAATTCAATCACTTCAAGCGGGCTTCGGCGCTCCCAGTGCGCTTGCTCCGGGTTTGTTCGTCTGGCGCTGTCAGTTCCCGGCAAGCGATCCACTGGTGAATACCTGGAGGCCGACTAAGGCCAGCGCGGCAAGGCTGGTTCAACCGCCCGGCGCGATGCATGTCCGCGTTCCATCATTCGCATTGAGGATGGCCCAACGCTGTGACCACCGCCCCGCAGCGCTACAGGTCGCTGGGCCGACAGTTGGACTACCGTCCGAACGACCTACAGAACGGTGGACCCACAGTGAGACTGGCGACCAGAAGGCGTGCAGGTCACCAGTCTCACTGTGAGACCAGTGACCAGAAGGCGTGCGGGTCGTGAGTCCAAGTGTAGGAGTGCCGCGCAACCGCTGTTGCGGTCCACAGTCCACGTCCGCACCTTGCGGCCAACCGCATCCGGTCGCTACGGCATGTGCCCCGCGTCTCGCTCCACCCGCCACAACCGCACCCGCACCGGCCCCGCACCAAAGGCATCAAAATGCCCACGCGGCGTCACCTCCACCTCACCCCCCGGCATCAGCCCCGGCGTCTGGCGCATCTCTTGGCACATCGCGGTGTAAGCGCGAAACTCCGCTGGTCGGCGCTGCAGGACGTCGTCGGTCGCTTGCATCCCACACACCGCGCCTTCGTAGTAATACAAGCAATCGCCGGGCAGGGCGAGCAGCTGCTCGGGCGTCTCCACGGCGGCGAACGTCATGTCGGGTAGCGCCGCCACCAGCGGGCAGCGTGCGAGATCCAGGCAGCAATCCACGTCTGAATTGAGCTCGTGGCGGTTGCTCACGGGGATCTGCGCCACCGTGCATGCGCGATGCTCCTCGGCCAAGCGGGCGCGCAGCCACGTGTACTCGTCCTGAAAGGCGTAGCGCGCATGCCACGCCGGCCAGCCGAACAGCACGGCGAGAAGCAGCAGAACGGGTGTCAGCCAGCGGCGATGGGTCCACGGCTCCACCGCGACTGCCGCGGGCAGGGTGAGGACCGGCAGCACGGCCAGGTAATAGCGCATCATGATGAAGTCAAACGGACTGCGGCCAATGCCCAGCGGCACCGCCAGAAACGATACCACGCACAACAGCAGCAGCCACGGATAGCGCCGCAGACATCCCACCCAACCGACCAGCGTCAGGCCGCCCACCAGCGGGCCCACCCAGCCGGGCATGCCGAAGCACAGCCGCCACAGGCCATCTGGAACATCGTGGAGCGCTTGGCGCCGATCCTGCCAGGTGGGCAGCTGCCGGCCGCGGTCCAGGACCATCGTGTCGAGCATCGGCTCCAGCAGGGCGAGGAGCCCAACGCACAGGAGCAGCCACAGCACCGCCGCGATCAGCCGCCGCGGCAACGGTGGTGCCTGTTCCGTGCGATCCGCCGGCACCACCCACAGCGCGAGCAACCCAACGAGCACGGCGGCTTCGATGCGGGTCAGCGCGGCCAACAGGCCAAGCCCCGCGGCCAGCAGTCCGAGTCCCAGCCGCGGCAGCCAGCGCTCCGCACGGACGGACGCTTGCCACGCCGCCAGCGCCGCCATCCAGGCCAGCGCGACCAGCACGTGTTCACTCGCGGAATTCGCCAGCCGCACGTGCAAGGGCAGCACCGCCACCAGCCCCGCCGCCAGCACCGCGGTGCGCAACAGCACGCCGCGCTGCCGCAGCACGCACAGCCACAGCGGCACGATGGCCGCACCGAGCAGTTGGTTGGCAGCGAACAGCGTGCGATCCGTCCATGGCAGCGTCTCGCGCAGCAGCCACTGCAGCGCCAGATGGCCGCCACCATAGAACTCGGCGCGGGGAATTTCCGCCAAGGCCAGCGTTGGCGTGTACCAATTGCTCAGCGACGGCGGCACAGCGAACCGCATCAGCAGCGCCAGCAGCGTCAGCGCCGCGCCCGCTTGCCACCCCAGCAGTTGCTCCTTGCGCAGCGGCTCCGGCAGCTTCACCACCTGACGCGCGGCGAGCACCAGCCACAGCAGCAGCCCCAGCGCCAGCAGCACTTCCAGCGCGGCGGCAGCCATCACGATGTGGTACTCGCGGCCGTACTGCCGCGGATTGTCGCGCGGGACCGGCTTGTCCGCGCGCGGCCAATCGCGCCCGTCCACAACCTCCTGCAGCGTTTGGGCGAACTGCGGACACGCGGTCTGTAGCGGCCGCAGGTTCAGCGGCACGATGCGCGGGTCGTCACCTTGCGTGCACGCGCGCGGCGTCCACGTGAGCTCGAACGTCTCGCTTGCGTGCCGCCAGTGCTGAAGCATGCGACTGGGTTCGCTCGACTGTCCGGTGAGCGCACAGCCTTCGGTCGTCGGCGGCAACGCCTTCAAGCGGTCAAACACCGACTGGCTGGCCGTCGGATTGATGGTCCACGGACACGGTTGCGCGCTGGCGATCGCCGGGACCACCAGCGTCAGGAACACGAGCGTGAGCAGAAGTCGCAACCGCGCCATGCTGAAATTCCTAGGGTCGCGTAAAGACGCCGACATAGCGCGCCCGCTCTTCATTCGCACCGGTGCCACAGGTCGTCGTGGGGACAGCGCTGCACGGCACCGGAATGCGCGTTGGCTTGCCGGAGAATCCAGCAGCGGTGAACAGTTGCTCCACGTCCGCGAGCGTCGTGGCGCAGCGGCAGTCCATGTGGTGGACAAATTGCCCGCCGTGTTTCAGCACGCGCAAGAAGCCATGCAGGTACTTGGCGGCGGCAGTCCGGTCGACGGTCTGGTCGAAACACAGGGAATCGACCATCAGGATGCGATCCAGCGAAGCCTCCGGCAGGTCATCCAGCCCGGTCTCAAACGCGGTGTGAACCAGACGCGGCTCGATTTTCGCCGCTTCCGGCGGCAAGTGCGGCGCGTCCTTCAGCCGCTGCAGGGTCGCCGCGTCGATGTCCGTGCCGTACACCAGCCCGTTCTCGCCGATCGCCATCGCGAGTGCAAAGGTCCAACGCCCGCCGCCGACGCCGATGTCCGCGACGTGCATGCCGGCTTGCAGGTGCAGCGCGGGAAACACCGCGGTCCGCAGCGCGTCGACCATCGCTTCGGAGCCAGCCGGAATCGGATTGGCTGGACACTGTGGCGCGATGACCGGTGCGGGCGCGCGACACGCGACTGACGCGACCAGACACGCCACGCCGAAGCCGGCGCGCAGCAGCCGCGTTTGAATGGCCAAAGCGCGTCCTGTTGTGCCTGCCATCGTTGGGCCTCACTGTCCGGGCGCCACACGCGCACGTCGATCCGTGCCGGCCAGTCTGAACGGGTCAAGTGTGGCGGTCAAACGCGGTTCGTGGCGCAATTCGCCTGCACCTGCGTTGGGTCCTGATCGGGACGTGCCGCAGGCACGCAAAGAGCGGACGGAAGTCCGCAACGCCACGGGCCGCAGGCACGCAAAGAGCGACCGTAAGGTCGCAAGGTGCGCCCCAAGCCGTCCGGATCGCATCGCCGTGCGTCCCAGCGAGCGCCCCGCCAGACACACGCGTTCCGAAACCTGATCAAGCCCGCTCACGCCTCCACCCCACCGTTGTTAGCGCCCGCCGTCTCGCCATGCTAGCCTTGGCTTCCCTTGGCGTCCCTTGGCGAGGTCGGTCCCCGTGCCCTTTCCCTTTTCCAACCTGTTGCGCCGCATCCGCACCGAGCCGCTGACCGCGCTGGCGTGGCTGCTCGTGCTCGCCGCGTGTGTCTGGCCGCTCTGGGCGTCGGGCCTGCTGCCGTTCATGGACCTGCCGCAGCACCTGGCGACGGTGCGCGTGCTGCACAGCTACAACGACCCGCTGTACGGCGTGTCGCACTATTTCGGCATCGCACTGGGCCGCACGCAGTACCTGGCGTGGTACTTTCTGGTCGATTGGCTGACGTACCTGATGCCGCTGGAAACCGCGGCGCGCGTGGTGTTTTCCCTGTACGCCGTCGGCCTGCCCCTGTCGATCGCGGCGCTCCTGCGCGCGCATGGCCGCGATCCGCGGGTGGCGCTGCTGGCCGCGCCATTTGTCTACAACCCGTTCCTGTTCATGGGTTTTGCCAACTACGTCACCGCGCTGCCGCTGGTGTTCTGGGCGCTGGCGATCCTGCAGGAGCTGCTCGACGCCTTTTCCTGGCGGCGCCTGCTGCTGCTGATCCTCGTGACGACGCTGCTGTTCTACGACCACGCGCAAGCTTTTGTCCTGTACGGCGCGCTGGCCGGCATCACGGTGCTGCTGGGCGCGCGCGGGCTGCATCCGCGGCATTGGTGGCGACAGTCGCTGCATCTCGCGCCCGTGGCGCTGGCGATGGCCTGGTGGATGCGGCAGTCGCTGATTCTGGCGGGCGCTGAGGAATGGCACAAAGGCATGGGCGGTCGCAACGTCGCGCCGGTCGATATTCGCTTCAAGCCGCTGCTGGAGCGGTTCATCTCGTTCCCGGAATTCCTGCTGGACGCGTATCCCGATGACGCCGACGAGAAGATTCTCACGGCGTGGATCGTGCTGCTCGCGTTGGTGTGGGTCATCGGTCGCGCGAGCCTGAACCGTCGCGGTCACACCGGTCGCGACGCGCTGCGCCAGCACGTGCCGGAAGCGCTCTTGGCGACGTCGTTTCTGATCTACCTGGCCTGTCCAATTTCCTACAAGTGGATCTGGCCGATCTCCGACCGTCTGGTGCCCGCAGTCGCGCTGCTCGCCTTGCCGGCGCTGGCACGGCAATCGACGCCGTACCGCACGTTCACCTTGGTCATTCCGGCGACGGTTCTGGCGATTGCGATGTCCTGGACCCACGCCGACCGCGCGCGGCAGTTCACGGCGGAAGCCGGGCCGATTCACGAAGTCGTGGCGCAAGCGGAACGCGGCAAGCGCCTGATGTCGCTCATCTACCAGCCGCAAAGCCGGGTGATGAAGTGGCCGGCTTTCCTGCACTTTGGCCAGTACTACACGGTCGATCGCGGTGGCATGGCCAACTTTTCGTTCGCCAACTTTCCGCAGTCGCCCGTGCTGTTTCCCGATCAAGGTGGGCCGCCGAACGTCCCGCCGCGCTTTGAGTGGACGCCGGAGGTGTTCACGATGGCGGAACATGGCTACTGGTACGACTATTTCCTGATTCGCGATGCAGATCCGCGGCGCAATCCATTTGGTGCAGATCGGCAGAAAGTGGAACTGGTCGTGAGAAACGGGCCGTGGGCGCTGTACCGGAACTTGCAGGTGGGCAAGAAGTAGGTCCGCGGCAACGCGCACAGTTTCGGCGACGCGCGGGGAGCTTTCGTGGCACGGCAAAAAGTGGCACCGTCGAGTTCAGCGCCAGACACCGTTGCGCCTTGGCGGTTGCCTCACTACGCCGCCGTCCTCCTGGCCGGCGCGTTGGGCCTGTTCCAGTTTCACCGCGCCGAGTTCCTGTCCGGCATGCACGTCATGAACGGCGACCTCGGCGATGCGCGGCTGGCGGCTTGGCTGATGGAGCACGGCTGGCGCGCGCTGCACGGCCTCGTGCCCCTGACTTCGCCGCCGATGTTCTACCCGGTGACCGGCACGCTGGGTTATTCGGACGCCTATCTGCTGCCGGCGCTGGTCTATGCGCCGCTGCGCGCTGCCGGGCTCTCGATCCTGGACGCGTGCCACGGCGCGGTGCTGCTCCTGGACATCGCCACGTACCTGGCCACCGCCGCGCTGCTGCGTCGCGGCGTCGGTCTCGGCGTGTGCGGTACGACCGCTGGCGCGCTGCTCTTCGCCTTTGGCAGTCCCAAGTTCGCGCAAGTCGTCCACGTGCAGCTGCAGCCGCTGGTGCTCCTGCCGCTGGCCGTCTGGCTGGGCCTGTGGCTGTGGCGGCACGGGCTTTCGCTGTCGCGTGGGCGCATGGCGCTTGGGCTCGTCGTGCTGGGCGTGCTGTGGCAAGTGCAGTGGCTGACCGGCGTCTACGTTGCGTGGTTCGCCGGGATGTGGCTTGCGCTGGCGCTGGTTGTCACGCTGCTTCTGCCTCTGCCCCGCGCGCATGTCCGCGCCCTGCTGCATCGCCACGCGCTGCCCGCGGTCATCGGCGTCGTGTGGTTTGCTGTGGGCATGATTCCCTTCCTGCTGTTGTACCTGCCGGCGCAGCAGCAAGCCGGCTGGCGTCCGTATGCGCTGGTCAACACGATGATTCCCCGCTGGTGGTCGCTCTTCTGGATGGGCGATCAGTCGCTGCTTTGGGGCTGGCTCGCACGCGTGTTCCCAGGCATCTACGCTGCGCCGTACTACTGGGAGCTGGCGATTGGCCTGGGGCTCGTGGTCACCGGAACGTGGCTGCTGCTGCTCCGCCAGCTGTGGCAACGGCGCGCGAACTGGCGGCAGTGGCAAGGGCGCGACGCGCTGCTGGCGGTTCTGGTGCTGTCGGTGACGGCGTGCTACGCGCTGGGTATGTCCTACGGCGATGCGTCGCCGTGGGCGCTGGTGTACGACCTGGTGCCGGGTGCCGGAAGCCTCCGCGCCGTGGCGCGTTACGTCGTGGTCCTGACGCTGCCCATCGCGATGGCAATCGGAATCGCCCTCGATGCGTCGCTTCGCGCGGCGCATGTGCTGGCGCGTGGCCGCCGACGCACGGTTTGGATGGCGGGTCTGGCGCTCGCGCTGGGGCTCGGTGCGGCTGAACAGATGGGCAGCCGCGAGGGCATTGACAAGGACCACGAGCAGGCGCGCATCGCGCAGATTGCGCAGACGGTTCAGAAGGATTGCTCTGTGCTGTTTGTCGTCTCGGTGGGCGGCAATCCGGCGCCGCTGTGGTCGCTGCAACTGGACGCGATGTACGTGGCGCTGGCTGCGGGCATTCCTACGGTGAATGGCTACTCTGGCCTGATTCCGACAGGATGGAACCTGAATCAAGTTCGCCACCCGCTGTACACGCAGCGGGTCGCGCAGTGGCTGCAGGACCACGGGACCAGCGCGGTGGCGTGTCGGGTAGGCTCCGGCAAGTAGCCGGCGACGGCGGCGGTGCTAGCGCCGTCGACACCAGAACTGCGTGGGAAAATAGCCGGAGAGCCGAATCGGCTGCTGGCTCGTCGCGCTGCAGGACGCAATCGCCTGCGTGGCCATCTCCGGTGCGTTCAACACCGTGTACGGCGAGGTCCGTTGGCGCCACACATCGTGGAGCGGCGCGTCCGGCGGCAATCGCATCGCGTTGGGCATCCAGACGAGCACGTCGACCGGGTGCATGCGGGCAAAATTGTCGCGATGCCAGAGCATCTCTGGAGAATTCAGCCCGAGCAAGTCCAGGGTCCAACGCCCGGACAGGTAGCGCACTGCGCCGGAATCGACCGAGGCCACGCGCGCGTCCGGCGGCGTGTTCTCCGCGAGCCAGCGCCCGGCATTGGCCTGGACATCGTCAACGTTGCGCGTGTCATTCGCGAGCCGCCAGGACACGTTGTGCACTTTCACCGCCATGCCGGCCACAGCCACGGTCGCAAACAACACCAACGGCAGCCGCTGAAACCGTGTCGGAATCTGCTGCCCCAGACCCGGCGCGCCGAGCACCAGCGACAGCGTCAGCAGCGGAATCGCCGGGAGCTGATAGCGCAGGAAGTAGAACGCGTTGGGATCTCCCGGATCGGTCGCGATGGCGCTGGCGACGAGAAAGGCCAGCCCGGCCCACAGCGGCAGCGCGTACCGGCGGTCGGCCCGCCAGAGCCCCGGCAGCGCCAGCCAACCCAGCCCGGCCCACAGCGGCGGCACGCTGGCGACGTTGCGCGTCAGGCTCCGCATCAGGCGCAGGGGCAAACCGTCCAGTGCCAGCTGCGCCTTGGCATAGAACGTCGCGGGCAGGGCATGGCCCGTCAAGCGGAAGTCGCGCAGCAGCAGCCAGGACGCGCCCAGCAGCGCGGGAATGGCCAGCGACATCAATTGATTCACACGCTGTTTTCGGTCCATCTGCGTGCGAGCGAACAGCGTCCACAGCACCGCCACCGTCGACGCCAGCGCCGCTTCCGGCCTCGCCAGCGGCGCCAGTCCGAGCCACACGCCGGCCTGGATCCAGCGTGCGTCGAGCAGCGCCTGAATCCCGAGCAAAAGGAGCAGCGCCGTCAGCGGCACTTCCATACCCGACAGCGCTGCGGCGCAAAGCTGCGGACAGAGCGCGACCGTCACACCGGCGACCAGCGCTGCAAACGCGTCGCCCAGACGGGCGGCAATCCGCGCCACGGCAACCGCGCACAGCACATGCAGGCCGGCACCGAGGACCAGCGACAGGCGAATCGCTGCCGCATCGCTGTCTGGCCGAATGAGCAGCTGCCCAACGCCGAGTAGCGCGGCCCACAGCGGAGAAGTGCAGCCGGTGGACGGCTCGCCGACGTTGTAGGCAAGCGAGAAATCCATTGCAAAACTGCGGGCATAGACGAGATGGATCCAGGCATCATCGAGAGGAAAGCCCAGCGGCGTCAAGGCCGGACGCGCGAGCAGCCACACGAGCGCGAGGCCGGCGAGCGCGGCGCTGATCACGATCGTGTGAAGCGTCCGGGAACTCAGGCCGGTGGATGGAACAGGTTCGCTCAAGGGTGTGACTCGGCAGCAGCGCCCGGTGCAACGGTGTCAGCGTGCCCGTCCTGGCGGTCCAACCAGCAGAACGCCTCGGGCTGGACCAAACGCTCATGCAAGCCGCCGCCCAGGCAGACCTGGAACCAGGAACAGTCGCTGCATGGGCCGCTGCGACGCCATTGCAGGTCGCGGTGCTGGCGGAATTCTTCCTTCCAGATGCGGGAAAAGCGCCGTTCACGCGCGGAGCCCTGCGCCATGCTGCGCGGCAAGGATGGGCACGCGGAGACTTGGCCATCGCAGAGGATCGAGCCGACGCAGAGGCCGGCGAAGCATTGGCCATCTCCGGGGCGAACGCGCAGCTCGCGGCCGACGCCGAGGAAGCCACCGCAGGAGAAGCGAACGTCGGCCTTCTCGCGGTTCTTGACGATTTCGCCACGGCGCTTTTCGATGAAGTCGAACAGCGTGCGCAAGTGCGCGCCGCCCATCCAGAGCGCGTCGTCTTCGGCCCCGCGGCCCATTTTGTCGATGGTGATGAGCCGCCAGAGCGGTGCGCCGGCTTCGCGGACCGCGCGTTCGATCTCGGGCAAGTGATCCAAATGGCACGGTCGCACGCAGGTGATGGCCTCGACGCGTTTGAAGCCGACTTGCCGGGCGGCCGAGATACCCGCCATGGCCTTTTGCCACGAGCCTTTGCCGCGGACCGCGTCGTGCTCGGCTTCCAGACCGTCGATGCTGACACAAATGGTGCGCATGCCGGCGTCCCACAAGCGCTGGGCTTGGTCTACGCCGAGCAGCGTGCCGTTGGTCACGATGCAGCTGCGCATGCCCAAACCGGTCATGTGGGCGACGACTTCGAACAGATCCTTGCGCAACAGCGGTTCGCCACCCGTGATGGAGACGAAGATCCGCTTGGCGTTGAAATCCTGGCCGATCGTGTCGAGGATCGCCTTGATTTCACTGGTTTCCAGCTCGTGCACCGGCGACTTGCCTTCGCAGCTGGAACCGCAATGCCGGCAGCGCAGGTTGCAGCGCAGCGTCGCTTCCCAGAACAGGTAGGTCAAATCCGGTCGCTGGAGCAGGCGCGCGCGGCGGGCGGTGTCGCGGTGGATGGCGATGACGCGCGGCAGGTCCAGCAGGCCCACGTTGCCGGCGTGCGTGCGAGAAGGCGCCATGCCGGGTTAGCCAACGTCTTGAGACGGCGGACCGCCGTACTTGACCACGGGACCGATATCGTGGGTGTCGGGCGCATCTTCGCTGTCGTTCCAGATGTCAGGCGGACCGCCGTATTTCACCACCGGACCCAAGTCTTCGGGCACGTCCACGGTATCCTCGACGGTATCGGGCGGGCCGCCGTACTTGACCACGGGACCCAGATCCTCCGGAACGTCTGCGCTGTCCTGAACGGCGTCGGGTGGACCGCCGTATTTGGCGACCGGTCCCGTGTCATCAGGAACATCGGCCTGCCCATCGGCGGCATCCTCCCCAGTTTCGGGTAGACCGCCGGGACCGCCGTACTTGGCCAAGCAGCCAGGGATGGCAGCGAGCACGACGCCACCCGTCAACGCCATCCACAAGCCGGCAGATTTGTTGATCGTATCGACGAGAAAGGAGCGACGGGATTGACCCTGTGCCATCGTCAGCCTCGAGCGGCGCTGGTGTTGCGTCGCGACCGTGCCAATGTAGTCCTCAGCACCGAAGGTGGCAAGGCGTCGATCACGGCGTCGCCGGCAGCGCAGGCGGAATCCACGAACACGTCCATTTCAGCTGGCACGTGTCAAAATCCAGCGCAGTCCCGCGAGTCGCCATGAAGTGGCCCAGCTGGTTCACCAGCAGCGAACCGAGATCGAACGGCTTGGCCGGAGACGGCACCGGGAAACCGTGCACGCCTTGGGGCGTCATGTCCGGGAACAGGATCGCACTCTTGCCGCCGACCTTGCTGTCGTTGTCACGGATGATGCGCAGCGGCGGGTCGAGGCGGGGCTCGTCGAAACCGTCACCCGCGGCCACCAGATTCGCCAGATTGTCCACGTCAAACAGCACGCCAACGCCGCTCTTGTCGGTGTAGCGCTTCGTGCCATCCACGCCCTCCACCAGACCGACATCGACCAGCAGTTGCAGCACGGTCTTGTTGTAGCGCGGATCGATGTCGCGGAAATTGATGAGCCCCGCCGCGCGCGTCAGCGCTACGCCCGTGGCCGTCGGCACGCCCGGATCGCCGAGCGTGTTCATGTACAGGATGCGCGTGCCAACCGTTTCACCGGTGCCATACGTCAGCGTGCGGTCTTGATGGATGAACGGCGCCGAGTTGGCCGGATCTGCGCCATCCAATGCGATTTGGGCGATGCCCAGCATGCGTCGCAATTCCGGCGTGCCGCGACGCAGGCCGAAGCCGTCAGCCAGCGCGACCAACGGCGATCCGACCTTGTGCTCGATCGCGTTGTAGGTGAAATCCTCGGCAAACTTGTCGATGACCAGCGATGGCGTACCCACGATGTCGCAGCCGTCCGGCGCACGGCTGGGCAGTTCCGCGTCGAACAGCGAGAGGCGAAGGCGGTTGCCGGTGTCCGACGACACGGCGACGCGCAACAAGCCATTGGCCTGCACGCGGGCGCAGCGATGCTCGCCGCTATCCAGGTTCTCCAGCACCGCGATCTTGCCCGGCGTGAGCGCCGGGATCGCCGCGACTTTCTGTTCCTTGTACTCGACGAGATCCGGGAAGGCCTGGAACAGCGCGCCGTCGTGGACCAGCATCAGCGGCCCCATCATGCGCAGGATCATCGCGACCCGCACGCCGCCGAGCGAACTGCGGACGCCAATCTCGCCGAGGACGCCGCCGGAGATGATCGCGACCGTCGTGTCGATCTTCGGCTCCATACCGGCAACAAAGCTGGACAGAATGCCGCCCAGCGAACCGCCGACCATGTGTACCGGCGCATCGCCGCCGACATCGACCGTGCCGTCGCCGTCAAAATCTCCCGCCAAGTCATCCTTGCCGTCGCCGTTGGCGTCATAGTGCCAGGTCCGCTTGCCGTCGAACGACGCGAGCGTTCGCACCACCTGCATGATGTCCACGGTCGTCTGGCGCACGACATCGCGGGTGTGGAACACGTAGGAAGTCCAGAAATCGACACCGGAATCCAGCTTGTCGTCGGCGTTCTGGTCCAGCGCGCGGCCGGCAATGATCGCCGCGCCCATGCCCTTGATGCCATACCCGTCAAACTGGGCCAGCACCAAGTCGAGCAGCGCCGGATCCTTGTCGACGCCGTGGCTGACCGCGTCGATGCCCAACGTGGCGATGCCTTGGCGCGCGAGGAAACCGGCGAAACTCATCGCGTCGAACTTGTTGCTGCCGTGGCCGTGGACGAAAATCGCCACCGGTGCAGGACCCTTGCGGAATTTCGGCACCATCAGCCAAAACGTCACGCCTTCACTGCGGATGAACGCCGCGCCGGTGTCGGGATCCAACTGCCAGGTCTGATCATTCAGCGACAATTGCTTGCCGGCGGCGTCGAAGCGCGGAAAGAACTGCGGGGAACTGATGAAGCCCAGCGCGTGGAAGTCGATGAACGCGAAATTCTCAAAGAAGCTGGCAAGTTCCTCCGGCTTGTTGGTCGCGCCAAACTGCGCGTACAGGTTCTTGGCCAGCGGCATGAAGGCATCGCCCGGCACAAATTTGGCGCTCTGACCGGGCTTCGGGTCACGCACGTCGGCCAGGTTCATCTCGGCCGGAAAATCGGTCGCGATATGCGCCAGTGGCCCTTGACCGTACAAGCCATCGCGCACGGCGACAAACGGCCGCGTCCATTTCTGGGTCGTAAACGTCCAGGCAAAAGCGATGTCCGACGTGCTCAGCCCCACGTTGCTCAGACAGCCCGGCAGTGGCGCGAGCGCCTCGGTCTGGCCGGTGTGATTGACGAAATCGAACGGCGAGCGCACCGGCTGCCCGGCGGCATCGAGCAGGTTCTTGGTCAACACGACCGCGTACGTCGTCGCTTCGCGAAGCGGCATGACCGGCTTGGCAATGAGCGTGTTGGTCTCCCGTTCGTAGAAATTGATGATCGAGCCATCCGTGGCGTTGCGCGTCTGCGGATGATCCAGCACGCCGTCCATGTCGGTATCCTCGCCCGGATCCAGCACGCCGTTGTGGTTCAGATCCTCTTCCACCTCTTCGTAAATCAACTGGCTGAGTTGAGCCCGCGGATCGTTCGGATAATTGTTGTTGTCATCCAGCGTCAGCGGAAACAGGTTCTGGCCCAGATCGATCGGCATCACCTTGCAGCGGTCCGGCGAACCGTCGGTGATATCCACGACGAGCATCACTTCGTTCTTGGGATCCGCGTACCGGTCATCCTGCCGCGCCAAAATATTGGTCACGTCCAGCGGCGCGTCAAAGCTCACGGAAATCGGCGCGAGCGTGCCCCAGCCGTCCAGCGCGTCCAGATTGGCCCGCGTCTTCTGCTCCCATTCAGTCGGCGCAATGAGGCTTGCGTTGATCCGCCGCAGCGTGGGCGACGTCGCGTCGTAGCGCGTGGCAAAATCGTTGGGCAGCGGGATCTCGGGCAACGGCTTGTGGAACGTGTCAAACCGGACTTTTGCGCCCGTACCCGCTGGCGTTGGCGCAAGTCCGGCTGGCAATGCGGATTCGCACCCCGCGGCGATGAACAGCGCGGTCGCGGCCAGCACAGCGGTCCGTCGTCGGGACAGCACAGAGCGGCAGTCAGTTTTCATCACAATACTCCGACTGTTACAGGTCGTTGGTGAGGTGGGCAGCGGGCTCATCGGCGCTCCTTCGTGGACGGCTTGGGCACCAAGGCGAGGCTCAGTCGGCCGCCCTGCACGGGCGAATCCCCCGACGTGCCGGCCATCGCGCCACCCGCCAACAACACCGCGTATTCACCGCGCACGGTCAGCGCCATCGGCCACGCGGCCGGCGTCAGCGTTGCCACCGCGCCCAAGTCGAACTCGGTTCCCAGATTGGACCCATCCGGAACATTGCCGAGGTAGTTGCGCGGCGAGCCACCCGCGACGGCGTGCGTCGTGAACGGGTCAATCATCTGCGTCGGCGACCACGCCAGCAATGCGCCGCCGTAGACTTCCAGGAAAGACGTCGCCTTCCAGCCGACTTTCGGAAACGCGGTGATAGCGCTCGTCACTTGGCCGCCCGTCGCCAGACGGTCGAGGTCCGCACTGGGATAACCGGAGGTCTGCGGATTGGAAGCGGTCACGCGCGCGCGGCCGCTTTGCCAGCCGAGTACCTGCGAGAACATCAGGATGCCTTGCTGGTAATTCGGGTTGGCTTTGAAACCGGTCAGCGCGCCGTCGTCCAGGTTGCTGTCGCCGCTGAACCAACCGCCGTCCAGCTCGAAGCGCAGACCGAGTTCGCCCAGGTCCCAACGCGCCCGCGCGACCGCCGCCGACTGACGCACGTCGTGTTCCGGATGCTCCGGCGTTGGCGCCAGATCCGTGCGACCGAGAATGACCGCGCCTTCGCCTTGCAGACGCAGCCCCGAGCCGCCCTTGCGCCAATCGAGGTCAAACGCGCCGTCGATCACGTGGACGCGGAGGAACGGGCCGTTGCGGTCATGGTACGTCTGGTCGCGATGCACGTAGTAAAGGCCCGCCCAGCGCTGACGGTCGAGGTGCCAACGCGCCGCCACGACTTGCTGGAGCGCCGAGTCGCCTTGCGCGCTCACGGCGGTGGAATCTTCGATGACCTGGTCGACGCTGAACGCGAGGAACAGACCGCGGAGCTGCGATTCGGTCCGGCCGAACGGCTGCACCATCAGCAGCGCGCGGGCCACGCGATCGCCGGTCGTCGGCAGGACAAACCAATCATCGCGCCGTTCATCGAGCGTGTGACCGCCATCGTTGGCGACCAGGCCCATGCCCCAGTGGCTGGTCATCAATCCGGCGCGGAAGGACGCCAGATCGCGCAGGCTCACGCCCGCCCAGGCTTGCGTCGCCAGCACGGGATCCCAGCGGCTGCCCGGCAGTTTGTCGCCTTCGAGCGTCGGCGCACCGGCGAAGGTGCCACTCAACGCGTCGGCAGCAAGCGCGGCTTGCAGGCTCCAATCGCCGAAGCGTCGTCCGGTATCCAAGGTCGCTTGCAAGGTGGCGCGGCTGGAGCCTTGCATCGCGCTGCTGGAGCGCGCGCCGTTTGGATCGACACCGTAGCTGCTGGTCTGCGACGCCGTGGCTCGTGCCGCACCGGTCAGCTTGAGGCCCCCATGCGCCTCATCCGCCGCGGTCACGGCTTCGGGCGGCGGAACCTCGGGTGCAGACGGCGTTGCGGACGCAGCCAAAGCCGGCACGGGACTGGACGCTGCCAGTTCGTCCGCCCCGGCGGGCGTCGCGAAACCGAGCGGCCAAGCGCCAAGCAGCAGCAGAAAGGGCCATCGATGAGACAGAGGCATCGTTCGCTCCAAGTGGGCAGTGGGTAGACAGACTGAATCCGTGCACCACGGGAAGCCTGCATAGCACACCCGCTCGCACACCGACAACGCTCAGGCTTGCGTTGTGACTCCGGCCAACGGCTGAGGTCGCTATTCGCAGCTCAAGACAGCGCCGGCCCAGTCCGCGAAATCGCCGTCCTCGGTGTCGCCGCCAGAAGTCGTGACGAGCTTGAGCAGCATCGCCCCGGTGACGTCCAAGTCGACCGAATTGGCCGCGTCGATGCCAGTCATGACGCCGCTGTCATAGCGTTTTTTGCCGTCCATCCACACCTGAAACGCCGCAGACCCCTTGCCGTCGGCAGCGTCGTCGATGCCGACCGTGGCGGTAAACCGGCTGCAGCGGCCGCTGAGAGGCGTCACGACGATCGAACCGGCGAAGGCGCCCAGACCGTGGGCGAACGTCTTGCCGCGCAACGTCAGCGGACTGCCATCGTGCGCCGTATCCTTGGCTATTCCACCTTGCGCGCTGGCCTGATACGTCCAGCGCAGTGCGCTCACCGGCGTGGTTCCGGCTGGCGCAAGCGGCTCCTGGCCCTTGAGCACGAACGTCCGCGACGCGTGCGGCGCCAGCGTCAGCGGCCCGAGCGTGTCGAGTGTGGCATCCGCGCCAGCATTCCACAGGTCGTGCACCTGAACCGGCGCATTCGCAAGGCCAAAATCCACGCTGCCAATCGCCATCGTCATCGTCACATCGCTCGGATTGAACACCACCACGGCGCGCCAGCCCATCTGCGCCAACGGCTTGGCCCACACTTCCGCCCCGCTGTCCGTCGCTTCGACGATCCGCACGCCTTGCAAGCCCAGCGGATCCTGATCGACGGCGATCACCTGAGCATTGGTCAAAATGCTGTGCGCTGCCGGGTCCGCGCCCAACGTGCGCAAATCGCAGCCGGCAATCAGCGGCGCCGACAGCATCGCCCAAAGGCTCATGTGGGAACGGTATTCCTCGGTCGTCATGTGGCCATTGCCGACCTCCAACATGTCCGGATCGTTCCAGTGCCCAGGGCCGGCATACGCTGCGTGTTGCGCCGCAACGTTGAGGTTCAGGTACATGCTGATAAATCCATCGGAAATGTCGCCGGATGTGCGCCACAGTTGTCCTGCGCCCGCGCCCCAGACCCACGGCTCCTGCACGCCCCAATCGCACAAGCTCAGGACGATATCGCGGCCGGATTTGGCGATGCCGTCGCGGAATTTGCCGTATTGCGTCGGTGCGTCCAAGCCATCGGTGTAGCACCAGTCGATTTTTACGTAGTCAACGCCCCAATCCGCATAGGTTTTCATGTCCTGCGCTTCGTGGTCGCGGCTGCCGGGCCGGCCCGCGCAGGTCTTGTCGCCGACGCAGGTGTACACGCCGAATTGCAACCCGTCGCCGTGCACGGTGTCGGCCAACTTGGCAATGCCGTTGGGGAACGTCTTCGGATCGGCGATGATGGCGCCGCTGGCGTCGCGGCTGGCCTGCCAACAGTCGTCGATGTTGATGAACCGGTAGCCGAGGCTCGCCATGCCGGATGTGGACATCGCGCTGGCGGTGTCGGCGATGAGTTGCGCGTCGACGTTGCACTGGAACCGGTTCCAGGAATTCCAGCCCATCGGCGGCGTCGCGGCAAGCGTCGTGCAATCGCAGTCGGCGGCGCAGACGTGGCAGAACTCGCCATGGGTGCAAACGCCGTCGCCACACGAGCAAGCACAGTCGCTGGCACAGGTCCAGCAGTTCTCGCTGGGGCTGCAAGTGCCGTCGCCGCACAAGGCGACAGCTGGCGCGACTGACGTTCCGCATGCCGTCGTCAACAGGGTCGCAAGAACCGCGAAGTAGCTGCGCATGCGCGTCTCCTGGCAGCCGTGGTCGCGGCGCGTTGCTGGAACCTTGGATGACGCGGTCGCGCAGGTCAAGCGATGGACAAGCCGTAGGTCGCTGTTGTGCCACCGAATCCGCCGTAGTACCGTCGCACGCTCTCGCGTGGGCGATCCCGCAAGGCAGGCGTCTTTGATGGTCCGCTTCTTGGCAAGATGGCTGGTGCTCGGTCTGCTGTGCGCGCAACCGCTGGTCTGCTTGCCCGCGCTGGCCGAGCATCCCCGCAAGAACGCGGCAGAGGCGCTCGCGACGCGGGCGGCCAAGGCGTTCGAGGCCGGTCGCATGGCCGAGGCGGAAGGCCTGTACCGCGAGGCCTTCCAGATCGACAAATCCGAGGCCGCGTATCTCTACGGTGCCGCCCGTGCGGCGCATGCCGGCCGCGATTTGGAACACGCTGAGCAGGATTACGTCGGCTTTCTGTCCTTGCCGAATTCCGATCCCGTGCGCTTTCGCAAGGCCGAAAAGTATCTGGCGAGCCTGCGTGCCGAACTGTCGAGCCAAAAGGCGGTCGAGGCGAAAAAGGCCGAAGAGGCGGGCGATGCGCTGCTGGCATGCACCTTGTACTTGGAGGCCTGGCGGATGGCACCAGATTGGTCGGATCCGCTGCTGAAGGCCGCGATTTTGGAGCGAAAACGCGGTGACAAGGCAAGTGCGGTGGGGCATCTGCAGCGGTATTTGCAGCTGGCAGCAGTCGACGCGGCGGGCCGAGGCACTGCGGAGGCGTTGCTCAAAGAACTGGGCGGAACGACGGTTGCCGCTCCTGCCACCGACGGCAACGATGCGTCGCGCACGCCATTGCCAATCGCCGTCGCAGCTTCGCCAACGGACGATGGCCGTTGGGGGCCATTTGGCTGGTCGGTCGGCGATAGCGTGGCTTTTGGCCCCGGCACGCACCTGACAACTCGCGTGTCGCTGCCGGTGAGTCCACTGCGCCCGTTTGCACAATTTCAGCACTACTTCGCGCTGGACGTCGCGATCTCGCTCGTGTGGTCCAACGGCGCCGCGCAGGACGTGATTCCGCGCGTCGGCGTGAACTGGTTCATCCGTTTCCTGCCGAACGTTCTCGGTTATCTCCGGCCGCATCTCGACTGGCACATCGTCGGCTTCAACGGTCGGAGCACCGTGGCCATGGAAGACGGCACGACCCAAGTCGTGACCGACCGTTCCGACCGCGGCCCAGGCTTTGGCGTGGACATCGGCGGCATCTACAAGTTTGGACCGCTGGCCCTCATCGCCGAATTGGGCACCCAGCACGCCGGCCTGGCCGTCGGTCTGGGGTATTGAAGACCTGCCACGCGCGGAGCAGGGGCAGACGCAGCCCCCGCTCCGAGTTCAGCGCAACACGGTCCGGCGTCGCGTCGTTCAGACGCTCATCTTGTCGATCTTCGTGCCGGCCGCTTTCAGCTTCGCGCCCGTCGCGTGCGCGGCGCGCTTCGCCTTGTGGACCACCTTGTCGCCAGCGACGTCCACTTTGCCAGCCGCCCGGACCGTTGCATGTTCCGCTTTGTTGGCTGCATGGGTCACCGCGTGTTCGCTTTGGTGCAGCATCTCGGACGCGGCGTGCACGACCTTCGTGGCCGTTTCCGTGACCGCATGCTTGATTTGTTCCGCCGCTTCCACAACTTTGTCTTTAAAATCAGTCATTTTCTTTCTCCTGGATATGTCGCGATTGAACGACGTAATGGTTGTGCGGCGCAAAAGCGCAGCGGGCACTCTCACGAGCGCCGAAAAGCGTTTGTGCAACCGCCTCAACCGCATTCAAGATAGGTGCTGTTTTGCCGCGCGCCATGGTTCCGCGAGATTCAGGTCGCGCCGGAGCGGTGACGAGGGAACGCCAATTGCCGGTCGGGCCTGCGACGTGCATTGCGCAGTCGCGCCGTCGCCCGTACGCTGCTCGTGTTTGGACTGGCGCCAAGCCAGCACGGGAAGAAGAACTCATGACCAGAATGCATTGGCTGGGCTTGGTTGCGTGTGCATGGGCGATTGGCTGCGAGCCCGTCTACCCGAATGTGGAGGACACCGGTGTCGCCGACGCGACCGTCGACGATTCCAGTGCGCTCGCCGATGCGTCGACGGATGCCACTGCCCAATCAGACGTTGGGGCGCCAGACGCTGCAACCGATAGCGTGGCACAGGACACAGGGCCGGCCATCGATGTTCAGGGCGACGCCACAGCCGTCGCGGACACTGCGGATGCCGTTGGCGACACTGTGGATACGCTCGCTGACACCGCGCCGGATGCCATCGCGGACGCGGCGGATAGTTTGGACGCGCAGGATGCCATCGCCACCGCGGATTCCAGTGACGGATTCGCGGAATTGCCAATCAGCCCGACGAACATCGACGTCATCGGCGTGGATTGGGGCTGCAGCGCTTTCAACTGGCAGCCGGGGGCGTGCGTCGCCGGCGTCGAGACCAGCCCGCCGCTGCTGCCCGGCATCCACGTGGACCTGCCCAACCCGATCACCTACGCCGATTCGCCGCCCAGCTCCGGCACGCATCGTCCGGTCTGGGGTAAGTGGGGCAGTTACATCTTCCTGCCGCAGCAGCGCTGGCTGCACAACATCGAGCACGGCGCGATCGCGTTCCTGTACAACCCGTGTGTGCCAGAGACGACGATTGCCGCGCTCAAAGCCATCATCAAGGCTCAGCCCGCGGACGATACCGGCCCGTTCCGCTGGGTGCTGACGCCGTACCCGGGGCTGAAAAGCACGCTCGCGCTGGTGTCCTGGGGGCATTTGTACGAGGCCGAGTGCGTACAAACAGATGAGATCAAAGCGTTTATCTCGGCGCACTATCGCAAGGCGCCGGAGGACGAGCCGTACCCGGGGCAATATGAGGAACTCTGGCTCGGCGATTGGCCGTGACGGCGACCGCTTCCGGAGCGCGTGCTCCCGTACAGCGGGGCACTGTGGCAAGCTTGTGACATTCGCCAGCAGTCTTTCCTTGCTCGCACTCGGGCCGCGGCGTACGGTCCGTTCGGGCCGGTCCATGCGAGCCAGCCCATTGGGCACGACCAGTCAGGCGGAACCAGGGCAAGCTCCATGCGGCGCATCTTTGTCTTCGAAAAGCTCAGCTGGCATCTCGTGCTTGCCGTTTCCGTGGTGGTCATCGGCGGCCTCGGTTTTGGCTTTCACCTGACCTATCTGGCCTATCGCGACGAGATGCTGGCCGAGGCGCGCACGCACGCTTCCCGCGAGGCGCAACTGGTGCGTTTGGCACTGACCCACCAGATGCTGGAAGGCGGCGATGGCAGCCTGGTTTCCGGCATGGTGCAGAGCTTTGCCGCGGATCGCGAGGCGGAACGCATTCTCGTGCTCAACCGCGACGGCAAGGTCAAGTTCAGCAGCGATCCGTCCTTCCGCAAGCGGCAGTTCCAGGTGACGGAGCCGGAATGCCAGGTGTGTCATGCCCATCCGGCCTCGGACCGCCAGCGTTCGGCGATCCTCGAGATGGCCGATGGCACCGTGCTGCGCTCCGTTCAGCCGATCGCCAATCGCACCGCGTGTTACACGTGCCACAAGCCCGAGCACCGCATCAACGGCATTCTCATCGTCGACGTGCCGCTCGGCGAAACGATTGCGCACATCGAGCATTCCGTGTCGCGGCTGGCCTTTGGCACGGCGATGTTCGGTCTCATCCTGATCGGCGGTATCAGTCTGGCCTTCCGGCGCTTCCTCTTGCAGCGGCTGTACCGGTTCGAATACGTGGCGAACGCGATTGCCGCCGGCGATCTGAACCAGCGGGTGCCCGTGGAAGGCAACGACGCGGTGTCGCGTCTCCAGGTGGCGTTCAACGCGATGGTCGACTCGGTCCGTGGGCTGCTGCAACGCGTGGAGGCGCAGGGCAAGCAACTGGAGCGGACGATGAACGCGGTCGACGACGGCATGGTCGTGATGGATCGCTCGTTTCAGGTCGTCGCCGCCAATGACGCCTTCAAGCGCCGGCTGGGCGACACGAGTTCGGCGCTTCTGGGCCATGCCTGCCGACACGTCGCCGGACAGGCAGGAATTGGCTGCGATGTGGCGGATTGTCCCGGCGAGACCTGCCTGAAATCCGGTCGCACGGTGACGGCCCTGCGCACGCGCGTGGACGCCCAAGGCCATACTTATCATGAGGAATTGCGCGCCTCGCCGGTCTACGCGGATGACGGTGCCCTGGACGGCGTCGTGGAAGTCTGGCGTGACATCACGGATCGGCGCTCCGCGGAAGCGCGCCTGGCGGAATATCAGCGTCTGGCGTCGGTCGGCATGCTGGCTTCCGGGATTTCCCACGAGCTCAACACGCCGCTGGGCTCCATCGGCACGTGTCTGGACGCCATCGAACGGCATTGTGGTTCCGAAGTCATGGCGGCGAATCCGGCGCGAATTCGCCACTACGCCACGGTCGCTGCGGCTGAAGTGCGTCGCTGCGGTACGATCACCCGGCAATTCATGAACCTGGCGCGCGGCCAAACGCCCGAGCGCGAGATTGTCGATGTGCGTGCGACCGCAGAACTGGTGGCGCGGCTCGCGCGGTCGACGGCACAGATCCGCGGCGTGACGATCCAGGTTGTCGCGGAAACCGACCTGCCGCCCGTGTTGGCCAATGGCTCGGCGGTGCAGCAAGTGCTCTTGAATCTGCTGATCAATGCCGTCGAGGCCAGCGAAGCCGGTACGAGCGTTTTCATTCGTTTTCAGCAGATCGCCGCGGATGACGACACAGGCTCAGTCCTGGAAGCCCTCGTCGAGGACGCAGGTTCGGGCATTTCACCCCAGGACGCGCCGCGGGTCTTCGAGCCGTTCTTCAGCCGTCGCCAACGCGGCAGCGGCCTCGGCCTCTTCGTCTCCCTCAACCTCGCACGCGGCTGGGGCGGCGACCTGCGTGTCGTGCGCACGCAGGTGGGCGAGGGCACCGTTTTCGGCGTCACATTCCCGATCCGCGCTACTCCCGACCGCGCATCCCCTGTCACACGGACCAGCGTATGAACCCGCATCTTTTTGTCGTCGACGATGACGACGTCTACCGTTCCCTCCTCGCCGATGAACTGCTCGACGCCGGTTTCCGCGTGACGACTGCGGTCGACGTCAACGACGCGTTGCGCATTCTCACGACCGACGAAAGCTTTGACGCGGCGATTCTCGACCTGCACCTGGGCGACGGCGACGGCATGGAGGTGCTGAAACGCCTGCGCGCCGTGAGCCCGCAGACTGAAGCCATCATCCTGACCGGCCACGGGACCATCGACACCGCGATTGCGGCGATGCGCGCCGGCGCGTATGACTATGTGGCAAAACCGTGCAGTATAAAGGAGTTGCGTGTCGTCATCGACAAGGCATTGGAACGGCGCCGCCTCGTGGAACGCAACGCGATTCTGCGCGCTGGCTTGCAGCCGCCGCCGTCCACGAGCGCGTTCATCGGCTCCAGCGCGGCATTTGCCCAGGTCAGTGCGCTGATCGATCGCGTGGCAGCCAGCGAAGCCAGCGTGCTGGTGCTGGGCGAGACCGGCGTGGGCAAAGAGGTCGTGGCGCGCCGCGTGCATGAAGGCAGTCCGCGCCGCAGCCAGCCATTTGTGGTGGTCGACTGCACGACCTTGCACGACGATTTGTTGCACAGCGAGCTGTTTGGCCACGAGAAAGGCGCCTACACCGGCGCGACGGAGCGCAAGCATGGCCTCTTCGAAGTCGCGGACGGCGGCACGATGTTCCTGGACGAAATCGGCGACTTGAGCCTCGGCTTGCAGCAAAAGCTGCTGCGCGTTCTGGAGACCGGCAGCTTCCGCCACGTGGGCGGAACGCGCGAGATTCACGTTGACGCGCGCCTCGTGGCGGCAACGAACCGCAATCTGGAGGACATGATCGCCCGCGGGCAGTTCCGCAGCGACCTGTATTACCGCCTGGGAACGCTGCACGTGGAAATGCCGCCGCTGCGTGAGCGGGCCGAGGACATTCCGACGCTTACACGGCACTTTTTGGCGCGCATCGATGCGCGGTTCGGTCTGTCGCGGCGGTTCTCCGCCGATGCGCTGGCGCGGCTGCATGCGTGGCACTGGCCGGGCAATGTGCGCGAACTCCTGCATGCGGTCGAAGCGGCGGCAGTGCTCGCCACCGGTGCTGTCATTGAAGTTGATGATTTGCCTCGTCATTTGCGCGGTGTGCGGAGGACCGAGTCGACGGTCATGCGTACGCTCGATTCGCTGGAGCGTGAGCATATTGTCTCCGTGTTACAAGCAGTTGGAGGTAATCGGCATCAGGCTGCGTCCGTTCTGGGCATCAGCGAGCGTACGCTGTATCGCAAGCTCGGCGACTACGGCATGGAGGCTGGCGAATGACTGCCAAGCTGACCGAACTGTCATGCGACATAATAGCACGAAATCATGAGCAATCTGGTTGGGCTGCCAGAATTGCGCTGCCAAACTGTCAGAATGGCGCCCCCATTCTGCTCTATCGGAAACGTTGCATAACCAATTGGAATAACAGGTGCAAATGAAAAAGTTTTTCACATGGCACGATCGATGCTTAGGTACACGGCGAGCCCACCTGATTCGGGGTGCAAGGAACGCCATGGCCGCCGCAGAGTCGCCAAAAACAGATCTCTCGCCCACAACACGCCACCCGTCGCGGTTTGATTCGCTTCTCCGCGCGCTGATGGTTGCTCCGCTGGCCGTTGCGCTGGTCGGGAGTTGCCAATCCACGCCCGCGGGCAAAGCGGCGATCGACTCGCCGGATCCCGTTCATTCGGGCCCGGTGCATCTGCCGCCGCCGCAGCTGGGCTTGCCGCCGGATCCCGTTCACGGCCAGAAGGAGGAGGTCAAGGGCTTTGCAGTCCCGAAGCCGCCGCTGTCCGCGGACTTTTGGCCGTGCAGCCAGTGCCACGATCCAGACGACAAGGTGAACCGGACGCGTCGCGAGTTGAAAGACGAGCACACGAACATCCACCTGCACCATGACGAAGCCAATCGCTGGTGCCTGGACTGCCACGACGCGACGAACCGGGACTTCCTGCACCTCGCGAGCGGCGTGACCATCACGTTTGATGAGTCGTATCGCCTGTGTGGCCAGTGCCATGGCACGCAGTACCGGGATTGGAAGTCCGGCATTCACGGCAAGCGGACCGGCATGTGGAATGGCGACAAGCAGTACCTGCTTTGCGTGCACTGCCACAACCCGCACTCGCCGCATTTCAAGCCGCTCAAGCCGCTGACCCCACCAGCGCGCCCTGAGACGATTCGCTGAACCGATGGAACGCACGGAGGACGTGATGCTGACTTCGAAACCTGAGACCGAGCCTTGCTGTGAGCCATCTGGCGGATGCAGCCATGCCAAGTCGACCGAGACCCTGGTCTCGCCTGAGACCCTTTCGCTCAACCGCCGCAACTTCATGAAGCACAGCGCCATCGTGGCGGGTGCTGCGGCGGCTGCGGCCTGCAGTTCGGAAGATCTGGAGAAATTCACGCAACGCCGGTTGCGCGAACTCAGCCAGCCGGAACTCAAAGCGCTGCTGATTCGCTTGGAAGCCGACTACAAGAAGAAGTTCGGCAAGGACGTCGACGTGCGGGCAACGCCAGCGGCGGAGGGCGTCAAGTTCGGCTATGCGCTTGACCTGTCGCGCTGCATTGGCTGTCGGCGCTGCGTTCACGCCTGCGTAGGCGAGAACAACCAATCGCGGCCGAATCCGGAAGGGAAGCACAACAATCCCATCCAGTGGATCAAGGTTCTGGAAATGGAGAAGGAAAAGGGCATCGACCTTTCCGACGCCAATCCGTACTACAACCCGGAAGAAGTGCCGCGCGAGGGGCATTTCTACATGCCGGTGCAATGCCAGCAGTGCGAAAATCCGCCGTGCGTGAAGGTCTGCCCGGTGCAGGCGACGTGGAAAGAACCGGACGGCATCGTGGTCATCGACTACGAATGGTGCATCGGCTGCCGGTACTGCATGGTCGCGTGCCCGTACGGTGCGCGCCGCTTCAACTGGGCTGAGCCGCATTTGCCGGTCGACCAACTGAACACGAATACCCACGTGTTGGGCAATCGGCCGCGCCCCCGCGGCGTCGTCGAGAAGTGCACGTTCTGCATCCAGCGGACGCGCGCAGGTCGGTATCCGGCGTGCGTGGAAATCTGCCCGGTGGGTGCGCGGAAGTTCGGCAACATGCTGGACCCGAAGAGCGAGATTCGCGCCGTGCTGGAGTCCAAGCGTGTGTTCATCCTCAAAGAGGACCTGAATACGCAGCCCAAATTCTTCTACTTCTTCGGCATTTGACCGGTACCGGAGGTCGTTCATGTTCCAGCATCTGTCCCAATTCATCACCGGCGCCGCCGGCCACGCGCTTCGCGGTTCACGCACCTACTACGCGTGGGTCGGATTCCTCTGTTGCCTCATCGCATTCGGCGCGTGGGGCTACGTGCATCAGTATCAGGAAGGTCTGATTCTCACGGGCATGCGCGATCAGGTCATGTGGGGATTCTACATTGGCAATTTCACGTTCATGGTCGGCGTCGCAGCTGCCGCCGTGGTGCTGGTGATTCCCGCCTACATCTACCACTGGGGTCCGATCTACGAGATCGCCATCATTGGTGAACTGCTGGCGATTTCCGCGATCATCATGTGTCTGAGCTTCGTTGCGGTCGACGTCGGTCGCCCGGATCGCGCCTTGCACCTGTTTCCGATCGTCGGTTCGCCAAATTTTCCGCGCTCGCTGCTGTCCTGGGACGTCATGGTGCTGAATCTGTACCTGATTCTGAACGTGACCATTGTCTCGCACCTGCTCTACTCGGCGTTCTTTGGTCGCAAGCCAAACAACAACTTCGTCGTGCCGCTGGTGCTGTTGTCCATTCCCGCTGCCGTGAGCATTCACACCGTCACGGCGTTTCTCTACAGCGGTCTCGGCGGTCGCCCGTTCTGGAATGCCTCGATTCTGGCGCCGCGTTTCCTGGCTTCGGCGTTCTGCTCCGGTCCGGCGATCATCTTGATTCTTCTCCAGATCCTGCGCAAGACCGCGGGCCTGCAGATCAAGAACGAAGCCATCTGGAAGATCGCGGAATTGATGGCCTATGCGATCGCGCTCAATCTATTCTTCCTCGTCGCCGAAATCTTCAAGGAATTCTATAGCGACACGCACCATCTCATTCACACCCAGTACCTGTATTTTGGCGTGGGCGAAGCGCGCGGACTGGGCATGTATGCCTGGACAAGCGTCGTGGCGACCGTCATTGCACTGGTTCTGTTCATCGTGCCAGCCACGCGTAAGAACTTCTTTACGCTCAATGTTGGCTGCGTGCTGCTTTACATCGGTGTCTACATTGAAAAGGGGATTGGTCTGGTGATTCCAGGCCTGACGCCAGACACGTTGGGCGAGATCTACGCCTACGCGCCAACGGCGCACGAAGTCCAGGTGGCAGCCGGCATTTTCGGCCTCGGCTTCCTGGCCTTTACCGTGATGATCAAGATCGCGATTCCAGTGGCGCTCGGCCAGCTCGTCTACAAGGCGGGCGGCCCTGGACCGGATGCGGGCGCCGCAACCAACGATGCGCACGGGGCGCACGTCGGGGCATGAGGTAGGTCTCTCGAGAGACTCTTCTGTCCCCGGTTTGTTGGGGAGATGCCGGGGGGCATCTCCAACCATAGGCACCGCTCGCGATGGGCGGGTCTCGCTTTGCTATGGCGAGACACAATGGAGGGCGTCATGAACTGGAGTTATTTGCAGGAATGGGCGATGAGCTTGATCTTCTTCGCACCAGCACTCGTCATCCTCGCACTGACCTTGATGGCATTGCCGTTGGCCAAGGGCGCGCAGTTCACAGCAAACGCAGAACGCGCTGCCGCGAAGTCGCGGCCGCTGTCGCTTCACGTGAAGTCCCACGCGTCGCCTCCGGGCGAAGAAGTGGCCGAAGAAACGGCGTGATCGGACGCATCGACGTCGTGCGGTCAACGCTGCATCAGCGCCCGCACGGCGAGTGAGCCCAACATCAGCGCGCCGCCGAAGCACGTCGCCAAGCCAGGGCGCTCGCCGGTACCGAGCCACACCCAGAGTGGACTCACCGCGGGCTCCAGAAGTGACAGCAGGCTAGCCGTCGATGCCGTGACCGTGCGCAAGCCGCGCAGAAAGAAGAGATAGGCCGCGCCCATTTGCATGAGGCCAAGCCACAGAAGGCCGAAGCCGGATTGCCAGTGAAGGCCGTGAACCAGGTCTCCACCCGCGAGGCTCAAGCCAAAAATGGCGCCGAACACGTTGCCCAGGGTGATGGACGCGTGCGCGGAATCACTGCCGGCTTGGGCGTCGCGGCGCATGAGCAGCACGGCAATGGCAAAGAAGACGCCAGAGACGGCGCCGAATGCGTTGCCTTGCCACGTGATGCCAGTGGCGTCGTCCAAAAGGCAGAGCGCCATGCCAACGAGGCATCCGGCGACGGCGAATACGTCCACTTTGGTGACTTTTTCGCCAAAGAACCGATAGCCGGCGATCAGCACCCACGCCGTTCCGGTGTATTGCAAAAGCACGGCACTGGCTGCGGTTGTGCGCTTGTTGGCGGCCACAAAGGTCAGGATCATCGCGGCGTAGGCGAGTGCCGTCGACAGCCGGGCGAGGCGAAGCTTGGGGCGCAGCACGATCAGGTAGAACAGCGTCGTGACCGCCGCACGGCCACCGGCGACGGCCATTTCTGGCAACGGAATCCATTTGATAAACAGCCCGCCGGAAGACCAGAGGAGAGCGGCCAGCAAGATTGCCGCGGAACCTTGGATTTGTGGCATGAGCTAGCGAACCCCGTCGTGTGCGCGCGCGTGTGGCCGACGCAAAATCGCGGGCACGATCAGGGCGCGTCGCGGTGAATCGCCATCACTTGATGCAGCAATTCAATGGCTTCCGCCTCAGGACGCTGGAATGCATTGCGGCCCATGATCGAGCCGAACGCACCACCAGCGGCAATCGCGCGCACTTCGTCCAACACAGCTTCTGTGCCCTTGGCCTCGCCACCGGAGAAGATCACGATGCGACGGCCGCCGAAGGCCGACTGCACGACGTGGCGGACACGATCGCTCAACGTGGCAATCGGGATGTTGTACTTCTCGTAGACCTTGCGCGCGGCGTCCTGCTCGATGTGCGCGGTCGGCGGCTTGACCTTGATGATGTGCGAGCCCAGCTGCGCGGCAATCTGCGCGGCGTAGGCGGCGATGTCGATGCCGGTCTCGCCGTCCTTGGACAGCTTGCCGCCGCGCGGGTAGGACCACGTCACGACGACGAGACCCTTGGCCTTGGCTTCTTCCGTCAACTCGCGCAGATCCTGGTACATGGTGTTGCGGTTGTTGGAGCCTGGATAGATGGTGTAGCCAATCGCCGCGCAACCGAGGCGCAGCGCCTCGTTGACGGAGCCGGTGATCGCCGAGCAGGGATCCGACGGGCCGCCCACGCTATCGGAATTGTTCAGCTTCAAGATCAACGGAATCTGCCCGGCATATTCAGCGGCGCCTGCTTCGATGAAGCCGAGCGGCGCGGCGTAGGCGTTGCAGCCGGCCTTGATGGCCAACTCGAAATGGTAGGTCGGGTCGTAACCGGGCGCATTGGGCGCGAACGACCGCGCGGGGCCGTGCTCAAAGCCCTGATCCACGGGCAGGATCACCATCTTGCCGGTGCCCTTGAGCTTGCCGTGATTGAGCATGCGCACCAGATTAGCGCGCGTGCCAGGGTTGTCGCTTGCGTACCACGAGAGGATTTTCTTGACGCGAGGGGTAAGAGCCATGTGTTGATCTCCCTGTGGCGCAGTTGGAGGCCACTTCGGCGCGCGTAGGAGACTCCAACCGGGGCCCCGCTGTCAACGCTGCCGCGAATTTTTTACCGCATGGGCAGCGTGCGCCACCTGTCCCCAAAGAATCACCGCGCGGGGCATGGTCTCGAAGGCTTCGGGCGTATGCGCGAGCAAGGCTCCAAGCAGCGTCGCGGGCGTCGGGCGGGGCAACTCGGGCATCGGCACGGCCACCAGGTGCGCTGGAGCACCGACGGCGAGAGTTCCGAGACCGCCAAGCGCCGAGTCAAACTGCGCCAGCCACGCACCGGGAAAGGCAGTCGCACGTGTCAGCGCCTCCGTCGGTGTGGCCTCGGCATGACCGGAGTGAACGGCCAAGAACCGCTGCATCACGTGAAGTTGGCTCAGGATGGGCCCGGCGCCGACATCGGTCGCCAGCACCCAGGGCACACCAGCGCGGCGCAGCCGATCCAGTGGCATCCGGCCGGAAGCCAGGGCTTCGTTGCTGGTCGGACAGTGCGCAATTGTCGTATGCGAATCGGCGAGCCGCGCAAGTTCTTGATCGGAAAGATGCAATCCGTGCGCCATCACGGTCCGAGGGCCCAACAATCCAGCGCGGTCGTACACGTCCGTGTAGTCGCGCGCTTCCGGAAACAGCGTCGCGACCCAAGCGATTTCATCCGCATTTTCAGACAAATGACTCTGCACCGGCCATTGCGTTTCGCGCGCCACCTCGCCACACGCGCGCAAGCCAGAAGCGTCGACGCTGGGCGCAAACCGCGGCGAAATCACGACGCGTTGTTGGTGCGATTCCGGCAGCGCGCGCAACATGGCCAGCGTCGTCGATGCTGGGCGCAGCAGCGCTTCGGGCGCATTTCGGGTCATGATCGCCGGGCCTTCAAAAAAGCCGCGGGGCGTTTCAGTGAGAAAGACGGGCGTCGATTCGGCAAAGGGCGAGCCAAAGAACAGGCCCGCACACGTGCCCGCGCGGGTCAGATCCGCCAAAAAACGCTGGGCGTGAAGTTGCGCGACCGACACCTCCAGGAATTCCGCCTCGGCCGGCCAGATCGCCTCGCGCAGCCAGGGCAGCAGCTGGCCGCCGAATTGCCCGCGCACGTGGGATTGCGGCCAATGGCAGTGCAGGTCGACAAATCCCGGCAGCAGCAGCGGCGCATCAGGCAAGCGACTTGTCGCCAGCGGGCGAATTTCGGTGAACCGGCCGTCGTGCCACGTCAGTTCCGCGTGCGGCAGAAACTCCACTTGCCCGTCGGTACGGGGCAACAAGGCTGCGCCGCGCGTCGATCCCGAACCGGGCGTCGTGGTCTCCAACATGTCTGCTATTTGCCGGACTTTTTGGCTTTCTTGGCCGGCGCCGGCTTGTGCGCTTTGGCCATGAGCGTCCTGGACACAGACGGGCTGTGTTTCCCGTGACCCTTGCGAACCGGTTTGCTCTTGACCGGCTCCTCGGCCGGCGGCGGCTGCTGCGCAACGGGCTCTTCTGGTGGCGGGATCATCTCGGCCATCTGCTGGCTCAACGCCGGCAGCGGCTTCACGCCCGGGTCGACGGCCATACGCAATTGCTGCTGCCATTCGCCGCGGCGGCGCAGCATGAAACGGTACAAATCCGCATTCGGATCCTCGCCATTGACCTGACGCACGACCGGCAGGCCCAACATCGCCCGGGCCTGCTGGAATTCACCACGCAAAATCACGACTTCCGCCAGCGCCTTGAGAGCGCCTGGGTGGCCGGGCTGCTTGGTCAGAATCCAGCGCAGCACCTTGTCTGCGTCCGCCAGGCGATTGTCGCGCAGCCACAATTCCGCCTGCACCAGCTCCGCGACGATGCCGCGCTCCGGACCCGTTCGCCACAGCGGCAGCAACTGCCGGGCCAGCACATCGTCGCCGTCCACCAGCGCCTGCAAAACGGCCATGCGAATCGACCGACCGAGCGGCACCATCGGCACCGTGGTGCCACTCTTGCCGCGATTGCGCACCCATTCCGCGAGCATCGGCCGCGTCTTCAAGGCACCCGCGTGGCGTGGATCTCGTTGCAGCGTCTGGTCCACCGCGATCAGCGCCGCCAGCAAGTCGCCCGCACCCAGACGCGCGACAGCCATCCGCCAGGTCCGCTCGGCCGTCGGTGCGGCCTCAGCGGCCAGCGCAAACCAGGCAGCGGCATCCGCGTACTTTCCGGCGGCAAAAAGCGCTTCACCTTGCGCGTCCATGGCTTCGGGAGATTCAGAATCGACGCTTTCTTGTGCGGTCGCTGGGGCAGCGGCAAGCGCCGGCGCCGATGGCGCTGTTTGGCTCAACGACGCCAACTCAGCTGCTGCCCATTGTCCCAGGGCGTCGCGCTGGCCGTCTGCAGCTGTGTGCCGCGTCACCAGGTCCTTCACAATGCGCAGCGCGGTGTCGTCCTGTTTGAGCGCCCGCAGGCATTCCACTTCACCGCGGCGGGAATCGTCATCGCTGCCCGAGGATTGCAGCACTTGGTACTGCGCCAACGCATCCTGGCAGCGATCGATACGCCGCAGGGCATCAGCCAACATGCGTCGTGCCGCGCGGTCATCCGGATCGGCGCGCACCGCGAGGCGAAACGCCGCGACTGCCGCACTGTTGTCGCCACGCGCCAGCGCATCGAGGCCAGCGTCCACCGATTGCGCCGCAGTCGGCTCCTTGGCCACGGTCACGGTCGATGCGGCGGGCAGGGCAACGGGCGGTCCGGCGGCCAGCACCGGCACGGCGAGAACGTTCAGACCCCAGGTCAGCAAGTGTGCGACTTTCACGGGCAGTTCCCCTTCGATCCCGCCCAAATCGCGGGCCTTTACAGGTCATCCGGAGATGCAATGTACCCTTTCACCGCAGAAGCTGCCACCACCAACGGACTCGCCAGATAGACTTTGCCGGGGCCCGAACGGCCGGGGAAGTTGCGGTTGATGGCGCTGACCGTGACCTGATCCGGCGACGTGGAGACGCCTGGGCCCGCGTTGATGCACGCACCGCAACTCGGGTCGATGACCGTAGCGCCAGCTGCCGCGAAGATGGCCGGATAGCCCTGCTGAACCGCGTAACTCTTGATTTTCTGGCTGCCGTATTGGATGTACAGCGACACGCCGTCAGCGACACGGAGGCCTTTGTCGACGGCCTGTCGCAGCACCGACGCGTACATGTCCATGTCGGCCATCTTGCCGCCCGTGCACGAACCGCCGTACGCCACCTGGATCGCCACGCGCGCACCGAGATCCTTGAGCGGCACGCCATTGCGCGGATCGCCGGGCGTCGCGACCATCAGGTCCAAATGGTCCAGGTCGATCTCAAAGCTCGCCAGGTACTGCGCGTCCGCGTCGCTGCGCAGGAATTCCACGCCGGACGTGTCCACGCCCGGCCGACTGCGCTTCAGGTACTGGATGACCGCCTCGTCCGCGGCAATCACGCCCGTCGTCGCGCCGGCTTCCACAGCCATGTTCGCCAGCGTTGCGCGTTCGTCCATCGACAGCGCTTC
The DNA here is from genome assembly GCA_903924465.1 of uncultured Myxococcales bacterium. Taxonomy (GTDB): domain Bacteria; phylum Myxococcota_A; class UBA9042; order UBA9042; family UBA9042; genus CAIYBN01. Next base: position 33,209 of record CAIYBN010000078.1, read on the forward strand.
CACGCCCGGGCCGCAGAACTCGAGCACTTTGCCGATGGCCTTGCCGTCCTTGATGAACGGCGTCGCCATGATGCGCAGGATGATGTCCTTGGCGGCGATGCCGGCCTTCAGCGTGCCAGTCACGTGGAAGCGCACGGTCTCGGGAACCGACACGCGGATGTCTTTGGTGTACCAAGTGTTGGCCATGTCGGTGCTGCCGACGCCAAAGGCGAAGGTCCCAAGCGCGCCGGCCGTGCACGTGTGCGAGTCGGTGCCGACGACGATGTCGCCGGGCATCGCGATGTCTTCCAGCACGGCGTTGTGACAAATCGCCTCACTGCCCGTTCCGTCCGCGGTTTCGTCGTACAGCCGGATGCCTTGCTCGGCGCAGAACTGCCGTTGAATCGAGGCCAGAAGCCCGGCCTGCTCGCCCAGACCCATCGCCTTGTGCTTCTCCGACATCACCCGCGAGAGGAACGTCAGGTGGTCGCGGAAGGCGAAAATACTCTTGGCATCAGTCACTTTCGCATGCGCACCGACGCCCTGCTTGAACGCCACCTGCGCCATCGCCGTCGTGTAATCGTGGCTGAAACGCACATCCGTTCGCACAAAAACGGCGTCGCCCGGCTTGACCGCTGGCACACCGAGCTTGCCGCTCTTGGCATCGACGATGACCTTCTTCGCGATGATCTTCTCGATGAGCGTCATCGGCCGCGGCGCCGTTGTGACCGCGGGCACGTGCACTTCGCCGTTCAAACGTGCGGTGTTGAAAGCAAAGATCCCGCCGCGTTTGACGATTTCCGTCGCCACCGGATCGAGACCGGTCACAAATTCATCCAGCGCAATCGCTTCGCCGGCCTGAATGCGGCCGATGAGGCCAAAGTCGTGCGAAGTCAGAAGGCCGATGTTTTGGCTGTTCTGGCTGTAGATCTTCTCAATGGTCTGGGCAATGACGAGGCGCACGCCCGCGGCTTGTTCGGAGAACGGCGCCGTCTCGCGCGACGAACCGCAGCCTTTGGACTTGCCCGAGACGATCACGGCAAAGTCGCCATTCTTGATGCTGTTCCGCTCGATCGCGCCGCCACGCAAGCCGATGAGGCTGTAGTCGCCGAGGGTCTCGTCAAAATAGAAGCAGACCCAGCCCGGCGTGATTTCGTCGGTCGAGATGTTGTCGATGAGCGGCAAGCTCGGATCCCACGGCACGTTTTCGCCCGCGAGCTGGCGGCGGATGAGTTCGATGTCCTGATACAGGAAAAGGAATCGCCCGGTGAAGCGGACGGCGGGACGACCGTCGGGCAGGGTCGTGTGCTGCAAGTGCGTGTCATTCATGGCGAACTCGTGGAGGCGGATGGCGGCCCAAGGGGCTGGGCCGGCGAACTTTAGCATGTGCGGCGGTGGTGTCACGTAGCGCACCGGCGTACGCTCGCAGGATGCCGCCGTTTCGCCCCTTCCTGCTGCTGCTCTGCCTCCTGCCCGCGCGGGCCCATGCGCTCGCGCCCGCGGATCTGCCGGCGTGTCACGCCAGGACGTGCATCGCCCTTGACCTGTGGCTGCCGGCGGATTTTGCCGACCCGTCGTGGCTGGAGTCGCAGCTGACCGTCGCCAATGAGCGGCTCGCGGTGATCGGCGCGGGCGTCCAAGTCGCGTTGGTGCACACGTTGCCGCCCGAGCTTCGGCAGATCGACACGGTCGCGCAGCGCAACCAACTGGGCCACCTGGGGCAGCAAACGCCCTTGCGTTGGTTCGTCGTCGCGCATTTGGCGGACGCGGCGGACCCGGCGGCGGTGCGCAAGGGTGTGACATGGCGCAACGGCGCGGCGGTTTGGGTGATTGGGTCGCAAACCGGCATGCGCTGGGTGCTGGCCCACGAGCTGGGTCACGTCCTCGGTTTGCCGCACAGCACCGAGGCGGCGTCCCTCATGAACAAGAAGCCGCGCATTTGGCCGCCGCCGTGGCAGATTGGCTTTGCCGCGCGCGAACAGCCTGTGATGAAGCGGACGTTGGCGCGGATGCTGCGGACCCACGCGTTGCAGACTGTGCCGGTGGAATAAGGCCGCGGCGCGAACGGTTGCACACAAGCGGGACTCGCAACGTGCGGAAGCGAAGCGATTCCCACTCGTTACTTGCTTTCAGCTTGTCAGGCCGAACTGCGGCCCGAGACTGCAACTGCGCAGCGACGCCGCCGTTTGCTGCGTTCCCGGAGGTTGTCATGTCCTTGCGTCAAATGGCCCTGTGTCTTGTCGCCTTCATCGCTGCGTGCCAGCAGACGCCTTCGGCGCTCGCCGCGCAGCCGGATGCTGAACATCGGAGTCCGTACATGCATCGCAAAATCAGCGCGTCGGGCTACGACGTCACCCCGCTATCCAACGCCGAAGTGGCGCGCCTCGCCCGCGGTTTGACCACGGAGCAGCGCAACGTGCTGTTGAAAGCGGGCACCGAACCGCCTTTTTGCGGCGGGCTGCTGGAGAACAAGAAGCCGGGCATCTACGTCTCCGCGCTCGGCGGCTTGCCGCTCTTTCGGTCCGCGACCAAGTTTGAATCCGGCACGGGCTGGCCGAGCTTCTTCGCGCCGTTTGATCCGGATCACGTGATCGAGCGTGTCGACCGTTCCGGCGGCATGGAGCGCGTGGAGATCCTGGATGCGCGCTCTGGCGGCCACCTGGGCCATGTGTTCGACGACGGACCGCGGCCGACGGGCCGGCGCTATTGTCTCAACGCCGCGGCGCTGATCTTCATCCCGGACGGCCAGCCGCTACCGGCAGACTCGCAGCCGGTCAACCTGCAAACAGCGTATTTCGCCGGCGGCTGCTTCTGGGGCGTGGAAGACCTCATGCAGCGCACGCCGGGCGTGATCGAGGCGACGTCGGGCTACATGGGCGGCCACAAGGCGCGACCGGGTTATCACGAGGTGAGTTCGGGCGACACGGGCCACGCGGAGTCCGTGGAGGTGACGTTTGACGCCGACCGCGTGAGCTATCGCCACCTGCTGGAAGTCCTGTTCGCCCGCATCGACCCGACGACGCTGAACCAGCAAGGCCCGGACGTCGGCACGCAATACCGCAGCGTGGTCTTTGCCGCAGACGCGGAACAAAAGCGGACGGCGGAGCAATACCTGCGGGAACTGGCCCGGCAGCCGCGGTTCTCGGGCCGCCAGATCGTGACGACCGTGGAGTCGGCGAAGGCGTTCTGGCCGGCGGAGGCGTACCATCAGGATTACCACGAGAAGCGTCAAGATGGGAACACTTGCGGTGTTCCGCAGTGACCGTGTCCGTGCTGGACGATCTGCGGTGCGTGTGCTGAACTTCGCCCCGGTCAGGCAACAACGACCGAGGCGAATCCCGATGGCGACTGTCAAGCGTAAGTACCGTGTAACATTGGACTTTGAACTAGACCTGGGCGAAGTGACAGATGACGTTGTCAACGATGTCGTTGACACGTTCACGAACGCAGCCGAGGTACGCACGTTCCCTTGGTTTCACGAAGGCATTGCCCGCAATCGTCGTATGATGGCGATTCTGAAGGCAGATCCAGAGTTGATCGATCGCATGTACAAGTTCTCGGCTATGGCGATGATTCGTGACGGTGCGTTAGAATTTGACGATCCGCCCGACTTTGACCTGCTTGAATCCGATCCGATCTGGGACGTGGTTGCACAACTGCCCGAGGCTGATCGGAAGTTGTTTGACCTGCCTTACCGGATAGCCTCTATTCGTCATGAAAAAACCCTGCCTGCATAGGGCCTTGTGTCGGATTCGGATGAATCCAAGTGTGCTTATACAGCCCCTCGTACTCGACGGCGGGGCGCCCGAGCGCCGCGAGGGAC
>CAIYBN010000079.1 GCA_903924465.1 uncultured Myxococcales bacterium
CCAGCGTTTCCGGGAGAAGTCCATGACATTACGGGCCGATTCACGCCAGCGGGTGGTACCTAGTTCGTGGCCGAATTCCGGCCCCATCCCGATGGCCGAACTCGGCCCTCGGTGGGTGGTTTACCGTGGCCGCGGACAGCACCCGCGCTAACAGAAGGCCTTGAATGGAATGTTCGCCTGTCATCCATGGAGTCAGCCAAAGTGCTGGAGAAGTTCCGCACGACCTTTGAAAGCTACTGGCAGGACGGTGAATTTGAACCCTATGACAAAGATCACGATGCGTCGCGGTTTGACATGGCGATTCAAGCCGAGCGGGGCGGCGGCGGGAACGTTGCTGCGCTCATCAGCAATATCGAAGTGCGGCCCTATGACTATCAGCGCTTGATGCTGGAACAGCTGGATACCGAACGACGCGTGCATGGCCGGTTCCGCAATCTCGTCGTGGCCGCGACCGGCACCGGCAAGACGGTGCTGGCGGCACTCGACTTTAGGCGCGAAGTGCAGCGCGCGGGTCGACCATTGCGCTTGCTGTTTGTCGCTCACCGCAAAGAGATCCTGACGCAGAGCCAAGCCACGTTCCGTCAAGTGCTCCGCGATGGCGAGTTCGGCGGCTTGTACGTCGATGGCGAACGGCCGCAGCCCGGCCAAAGCATCTTTGCGTCCATCCAGAGCCTTGCTCGGCTGGATCTTGGCAAGATTGCTGCCGATACCTGGGATTTCGTCGTCATCGATGAGTTCCATCACGCCGCGGCGAATACCTACACAGCACTGCTGCAGCATCTGACGCCGCAAGTCCTCGTCGGCTTGACCGCGACCCCGGAACGGGCCGATGGCCAGGACATTCTGCATTTTTTTGGCGGGCGGATCGCGACCGAACTGCGTCTCTGGGACGCGATCGACCGCAGCCTGCTCTCGCCATTCCAATATTTCGGCGTCGCAGATGGCGTCGACATCGCCCATTGCTGGCGCCGCGGTCAGTTGGACCTGACAGAGTTGGACAATGTCTTCTCTGCACACAACGCCCGCGCCCATCGCATCCTGAGTGAAGTCACGACGCATGTGCTGAATCCGCGCAAGATGAAAGCGCTCGGGTTCTGCGTTGGCAAGTCCCATGCGCGGTTCATGGCGCATGAGTTTGAGCGCAAAGGTCTGCCTGCCATGGCGCTCACAGCCGAGACGTCCGCTGATGAACGCACCGCGGCAGTGCGCAAGTTGAACTCCGGCGAGATTTGCGCGCTGTTCACCGTCGACCTCTTCAATGAAGGCGTTGACGTGCCGGCGATTGATACGGTGCTGATGCTCCGCCCGACCGAGAGCGCGACCGTCTTCCTGCAGCAACTCGGCCGCGGCCTGCGCTTATCGGAAGGAAAATCGTGTCTGACGGTTCTGGACTTCATCAGTCACGCGCATCGGGAATTCCGATTCGACGTCCGGTATCGCGCACTATTGGGTGGCACTCGGCAAGATCTGATACGGCAGATTGAAGATGGCTTTCCGATCTTGCCTGCGGGCTGCGCGATTCGAATGGCGCCTGATGCCGCCAAGATCCTGCTGGCCAGCTTGAAGGAAACACTGTCTGCGCGCACGGATCGTCTCATCCGTGAACTGCGAGAATTGGGTGCTGGCACCTCATTGGCGCGTTTTCTGGACCATACGCGGCTGGAACTGCCTGAACTCTATCGCAACAACCGCACCTTCACCTCTCTGCGCCGGGAAGCCGGATTGCCGACATTGCCCGCAGGACCGGAAGAAGCCGCGTTGGCCCGGAATCTGGTGCGCATGCTCCACAACGACGACCCGCGCTTGCTCGATGTCATCCTGGCGAAACTTGGCGATGCTCAGCCCCCGCAGCCGACGGGGCTCGATGCGCGCATTTGGTCAACGGCGCTCGTAACACTCGTGGGTGAGCGCGCAGTGCTCGACCTCCCGGACGCGCTCGCACAACTGTGGGCGCATCCAGCGGTGCGCGCGGAGCTTGGCGAACTGTTTGTGCTGTTGCGCGAGCGCATAGCGCATGTACCAGTAGTCTTCTTCCAAAAGCCCGATATCCCGCTGCAGTTGCATTGTCGGTACAGCGGCGATCAAGTCATCGCCGCCTTCGATTTTCTCAAGAACGGCAAGATGGCTGAGCGACGCGAAGGCGTACTCTTTGAGGAAAAATCCAAGTGCGACTTGCTGTTTGTGACGCTGCAAAAGACCGAGAAGCACTATTCCCCGTCGACCATGTATCAGGACTGCGCCTTGTCGCCTGAGCAATTTCAGTGGGAGACACAAGGAATCACGACGCCGCAGTCGGTGCGCGGCCAGCGGAACTTGCGCCATCGGGAGATGGGCATCACGCCGCTGCTGTTCGTGCGCGAGCGGCCAAAGGACGATCGCGGCGAGACTGTGGCATTCGTTTTCCTCGGTCCTGTGGATCTGGTGCGGCATGAGAGTGAACGGCCGATTCGTATTGTCTGGCAGTTGCAGAACGCGATGCCGGCGGACTTCTATCGCGAGGCGCGCGTTGCCGCGTAGGTCCATATGCATGTGACGTTCGGCTACTTGACGCCACCCCGCCCCCTGGGCATCTTCCCGTCACCATGCCAACCGCACCCGATCTCACCGCCCTCGACTACCTCTACCGCGACGCCGCCAACTTCAAATCCTTCGGCACCCTCCTCCTCGCAGGCTGCTTCACCCCCGCCGAACACGCCGAAATCCTCGCCAAGCGCGACTCCGGGACCTGGTTCATCCCCGAACAGCTTGGCCTGCCACCCCTTCAGGCCGGTCTTTATGCCTTCTCCAATGGCCCGACCGATGATGATCACGCCTTGCACGAGCTCATCGCACTTCGCGCCGCGAATTTGGATGAGGCCGCCGTGCTTCCAACGATGATGACAACCGCCGATTTCCTCACCCGCCTCCGGGCCATCCCCTTCTGGAACCCGCTGGCCGCGGCCAATTTCGGCATCTGAAGTTCATGGCGACGCTTCCACTCGACCCAGTCCACCATCTGCATCTTTCAAGCCTGCGATGACTTCGCCTAACGCGGCCTTTTGAACTTTCAAACTGCCAGTCGCCTTCCCCAATTCGCCCTTTCGATCTTCCAAACCACGGTGACCAAACCCCGACGTCCGCATGGAACTACCGGGCCGGCGACCGCGCCGACGGAGGCGGAGGAGGAGAAGCCTTGAGACGGAAGCACCGCGGCGGTCTCGCGAAGACTCTTCCCTTCCCGCGGAGCGCGGCGAGTATTACACTCCGTACAACGGAGCGTGCCCCATGACCCTCGTGCAGAAGAAGATCCAGAAAATCGGCAACAGCAATGGCATCACCTTTCCGCCTGAGTTGCTCCGGCAAGCCGGTCTGGCGACAGGCACCGAGGTCATCATCACCAGCGAGCCTGGCCGCATCACCATCGTGGCGCTCGATGCGGACTTTGACGCGCAAGTGGCGGCCGCCGACCGCTTTGTCGCGCGACATCCGAACGCGATCCGCAAGCTCGGCCAATGAAGTTCCTGTCGCAGCGCTTTGTGGTGACGTATCAGGCGCGGCTCATCGATGTGTTCGGCGGGAGCCATGGCCTGCGGGAGAAGGGGCTGTTGGAATCGGCGCTCGCGCAACCGGAGACGACGTTCGGCGGCGCCTATTTGCATGCCGATCTCCAAGCGATGGCCGCGGCCTATGGCTACCATCTTTGCCAGAATCACGCGTTTGTCGATGGCAACAAGCGAATCGCGGCTGTCACGATGGCGACGTTCCTGGCGATCAATGGCCAGGAGTTGGCGGTCGATGAAGTGGAGCTGTATCAGGCGGTGATGGCTGTCGCCGATGGGCGATTGGACAAGAATGGCCTGGCACAGTGGCTGCGGGCTGTGGCGAAGTAGCGTGGCCGGCTGCCTGCGGCGAATCCGGGCGCGGCATGCACAGTTCCTTGCGCATGCCCAGCCGCAGGGATGCAAAGAGCGACCGGAAGGTCGCAAAGTGCGCCCCGAGCCGGCCGATGCGCGCCGCCGTGTTGTCGGGCGAGTGCACGAGGGGACGAAGCGTCCCGAAACCGGATCAAACGGCCCCAACATCCAAGCAAACCCATCCTTGACCACCCCACCCGCCAAGTCCAAACTGCCCGGTGCGTCCGCGGACGCCAACTGGAGGTCACGATGCGAACGAACCTGACAACCTGGATCACCGGCCTGAGCTGCGCGCTGGCGTTGAACGCGTGCGAAGCCGCCACCACCAGCACCGGCGCAGTGGCCGACACGACCACCACCGACAGCCAACTCAGCGGCACCGACGCCGAGCAGGTCGACAGCACCAGCGGCACGGACGCCAGCACCGGCACGGATGTGGCGTGGGGCGATGCCGGCTGCAAGGCGAGCGGCGATTGCGGCACCGGCCAATTCTGCAACGCCAAAGGCGTCTGCTGCCCCGCCCTCGGCTGCGGACCGCAATGCCCCAATGGCGTGAAACTGGACGCCAACGGCTGCGACACCTGCGAATGCGCCACCGGCAAGGCCTGCAACCCGCTGAGCATGGGCCCCGCCGCCCAATGCGCCAGCACCGAATTCTGCGGCCTGCCCGCCGGCCAATGCAGCAGCAGCCAAGGCACCTGCACCGTCAAGCCGCAAGCCTGCGACATGATCTATGCACCCGTCTGCGGCTGCGATGGCAAGACCTACGGCAACGACTGCGCCGCGGCAGAAGCCGGCATGAGCGTAGCGACCACCGGCGCCTGCCTAAGTTACTTCACCACCTGCGGCTACCCCGTCTGCTCAGGCACCTGGCAGCCCACCAAGGACGTCCCGCTCTGCACCACCGAACAAGAAGGCGGCGCGTGCACCACGGACGGTCAACAATGCGACGCCAAAGCCGGCTGCGGCGTCTTCCTGAAATGCGCCACATCCGACCCGAAATCGGTGGGCTGCCCGAAGTCGCTGGCCAAGCTCAAGTCCGACGTGCATTACGTTGACGCCACTGAACGGCAAAGCTTGGCCGCCGAACTGCTGGACACGCGCCTCGCCACCTACCGCTACACCGCTGCCGGCCCACAAGCGCCGCGCCATCTCGGTTTCATCATCGACGACCGGCCCAACGGCACGGCGGTGGACGCCCAGCGCGACATGGTCGACCTCTATGGCTACCTGAGCCTCTCGGTGGCGACTTTGCAAGAGCAGCAGAAGCAAATCGAGCAGCTGCGCCAGGAAGTGCAGGAACTCAAAGCGCAGTGCGGAACGCAGCCGAATCACTGACCATTTCCGCAGCGATGGCCGTCGCGCCGGTGCCGCCCCGCCGAGCCAAAATCGCCTCTCCTTCCTGAGCGCGATGCGCCGGGATCACAGCGTGATGCCACCGTCGACGTCGATGGTGCGGCCGTTGAAATAGTCGCATTCCAAACAGAATTTCACCGCCTGCCACAGGTCCTCGGGCTGACCCACGCGGCCAACCGGAATCGTCGCGACCAACGCTTCCAAGGCCTTTTGGTTCATCCCGGCCGTCATCGGCGTCGCGACCACGCCGGGCGCAACGCAGCAGACACGTACGCCAAACGGCGCGAATTCACGGCTCCACGTCACGGTATTGGCCGCGATCGCCGCCTTGCTCGCCACGTAGTTGGACTGCCCGCGGTTGCCGTGCCGCGCGATCGAGCTCATGTTGACGATGACGCCCGGCTTCTGCTCCGTCTCAACCATCTTCGCGACCATTTCCCGCACCATCCACATCGCGCCGGTCAGGTTGATACCCAGCAGCGCATGCCACTTGGCGGTCGGAAAGCGCGTGACTTCGCCGGTTGCGCGATCCTTCTTGACCAGCAGCCCGTCAGCGATGATGCCAGCGTTGTTGATGAGGCCGTTCAGGCCGCCCATTGCATCATTCGCCCAGTTCACAAACGCGACGACTTCGCTTTCTGAACTCACATCCAGATGTCGTTGGTGCACGCCCGCCGGCAGGTGCTCGGCCATCGCCGCCTCATCGATGTCACCCGCGCACACCTGCGCACCGGCCTCAAACAACCGCGTGGCAAAGTGCGCGCCCATGCCTTTCCCGGCACCAGTAACCATGATTTTCAGACCAGAAAGTTGCATTCCATCCCCCGTTCATTGCTGGCCGCAACATCGGCGGCGGCGCGGATGGTAACAAAGAATCCTGCTGATCGCCCGACAGGACCAGTGCATCGGATTCGTGGCAATACCGTGACACAGGCCGTTGACCCTCGACGGGTGCGCTGCTTGCCTGTACGACGTGGCCATTTGCCGCGCCGGGAGAAAAACGATGCCCAGGTCTTCCATCTTCAGCCACGTGCCGACGCTGGCGATCCTCATGTTCTTGAGCGCTTGTGGCACCAAGACGACGACGGATTCACGTCCGTCCGACTTCACTTCGCTCAAACCCGGCACGACCGGCAGCCAAAAAGCCGGCAGTGCGGAGACCGCTGCAGCCGATGGCACGACCAATTCCGTCAAGATCGAAGACAGCGATGTCGTTCGCATGGATGGCAGCAAGCTCTATATTCTCAATGCCTTTCGTGGCTTGCAGGCAGTCGACGCCGCCGATCCAAGCGCACCCAAACTGTTGGGTCGGGTGGCTGCCCAAGGCACGCCGCGGGAAATGTACGTAGCAGGTGGCGTAGCGACTGTGCTGCTGAGCGAACACTACAGTTTTTCCAGCACGACGCCCGGCCAGCTGCAGTCGACCATCGGTAGCCAGGTGCAGGTCATCGACCTCAGCAACCCCGCGGCAATGCAGACCGCCGCGTCCATTGACCTGCCCGGCTGGGTCGTTGCCAGTCGGCGCATCGACAATCGGCTCATCGTGGTGACGGCCGACGTCGGTCAGACGCCGTGGTGGGGCTGGTGCTGGGGCCCGTACGCCTGCATGGCGGAAGCGACCGGCACGGCAACGACCGACGCCACCGGTGGCAGCAGCACGTCGAGCATCGCCAGCCCTGCCGGGATGTGGTGGCCCTGGGGCGGCTACGGCTACGGCGCCTGGGCATCGAGCGGCCGCGTCAGCGTCATCGACCAGCAGGACGCCAAGAATCCCAAGCTGCTCGGCAGCGTGCAATTCGCTGGCGGCGTGGCCGTCGCGGTCATCCAACCGGGCGAGGTCATCGTGCTGGGCTCAGAGTGGAAGACCGAAAACAACGCGTCGCAGCGCATTGATCGCACCCAGCAGATTGCGATCGCGGCCGATGGCTCAGTCAAGATCGCCGCGGCGGACACGCAGACGCTCACCGGCAACGACATTTGGTATGCCGGCCTGCGCAGCGCGACGGCCTTGGGAACGGGCGAATTGGCCGTGACGTCATCGACGTACACCGGCGGCACGACACCGACCGTTGGCGTGCAGGTGCAGCACCGCTTGGTTACCGATGGCAAGTGGACAAATCTGGGCGCGTGGCAAGCCAGCGCGCCGCAGGGCTGGTGGGACGTGCGTTTCGACGGCAAGGTCGCGCTGGTCAGTGAAGGCGGCTGGGAGACCAAGAGCGGTAGCGCGATGCCAACCACGCTGCACGTGCTTGATTTGGCGGCCACACCGACGGAAACCGCAACGCTGGCGCTGCCCGGCAGTACCCAGCCGCTGCTCGCAACGTCATTGAGCCAGACGACGCCCGGCCTGTGGCTGCTGAGCGGCGTCGTGTCGAACCAGAATGGGACTGCACAGACGACGCTGCGCACGCTGTCTCTCGCGGATCCCAAGAAGCCCGCGGTGCTGAGTGAAGCGACGGTCGATGGCGGCTATGCCTGGTGGGGCGCGGGGACCGAAGTGTTGGCGGACGCGGGCGTGGTGCTTGCCGCGATGCAAAGCGCCGATGGCAAGAGTGTGAATGCACTGAAGATTATCAGTTTTGACGCCGCCGGCAAACTGACGCCGCACGGCACTTTTGGCTCGAACTTGGTTTCCTGGTGGCAACTGCGCAGTCTGGCGGCGGGGACCAAGCTGTGGCGCATCGGCAATCAGGCGCTGGAAAGCATCGACATCGCCAACCTGGACCAGCCCAAGCCGCTGGCAACCTTGGAGTTGGCGGCGCAAGTGACGGCGCTGGCGACGGTTTCCGGGCGCGTGGTCGCGCTGGTCGCGGACTGGCAGACGAATACGGCGCAACTGCGGACGCTGCAGACGAATGCGACGGACGAGCAGCATGTGGACGCCAAGCTGACCGTGCCCGAGGCGTGGGGGCGGCTGTCGGTGGTGGGCAATACGGTGTGGTTCATCGGCAACCAGTCTGTGCGCGCCTACGATTTCACCGATCCGCTGCAGCCCAAGGCGCGCGGCACGTGGACGACGACCGGTGCGAACAACTTGTGGTACGACGTGTCCAACGCGGTGCAAAAGGGCAACGCGCTGTGGCTGGTCGGCCATCAGTCCGCGGCGACGTACGGCGATGCCGATGCTTGTTCGTGGCCGTCGACCGATGGCAGCTCGACAGAACCGGGCAAGCCGGGCACGGACGCGCAGCCGGAGCCCGCCGCGGATGCCGACAGCAAGACCGATCTGGACGCGGGTGCGCCCGATGGCAAGACCGACCTCGATGCCGGGACCGTGGAGCAGAAGTGCATCGTCTCCTGGCAATACACGACGACGATCACAGCGCTGGACCTGAGCAATCCGGACCAGCCGGCGCTCAAAGGTTCCGTGACATTGCCGGACGCCGCGTGGGCGTGGGGCGCGCAAGTGAACGGCGATACGCTGTGGCTGACGCATTACGAATCGGCGCAGGGCACAGACGGCACCTGGTATGGCAAGTATTTCCTCGATCGCGTCAATGTGGCCGACGTCAACGCGCCAGTGCTCGCGAGCAAGGTCAATGTGCCAGGCTGGATCATCGGATTCGCGACCGACGGCAGCCACGCGTACGCGCTCGACTGGCAGCCCAAGGCGGGCACGCAACCGCAGGACGGTCAAATCGAGAGCCTGCTGGATGTCCTGAGCCTGGAAGGCGACAAGGCATTTCTCGTCAGCCAGACGCCGCTGGCCGGTTCGGCGGGCACCGCGCTGGTCAACGGGACGGCGCTGTACGTGGCGGCTTGGCAATACGCTTGGCTGGCCAAGAGCGATACCGGCGTAGCCACCACGCCGCAGACGCAGTTGTTCGTGCTGGATGTGAGTCAGCCGGACGCGCCCAAGATCGCGCAGACGTTGAATCCCGGCGCGCCGATTGGCGCCATGAGCCTGCACGGCAAAACGCTGCTGGCGACCATCGGCTGGGGTGCGGGCGTGCAGACGTGGCAGGTGACGGACCCGCTGGCGCCGCAGTTTGGCGCGTTCTGGTCGGTGCAAGGCCAGGCATACGACGTGCTGGAAACGGCAAGTGGGCTGTGGCTGCCGATGGGGTGGATGGGGATCGAGGTCATCCAGTAGCTGGACACGTCAGCGCAGCCCGGACTTCTGCGCCAGAAAGCGATAGATTTCATCGGCCACCAGCGCACTTCCCGCTGGCGTGTGGTGGCACTGGTCGTAGAACAAGTCCTGGTTGATCTCCTGTAGCCGGTAAATCGACCGATCGCGCAGGCGCAGCGCCTCCGCCCGCAACGGCGGCAGCAGGTCCAGCACCGGAATCTCCAACTCCTGGCCCAGCCGCTTGAGTTGCTGCTGCGGATAGTCGTCGACAAACGACGTGTAGACCTGTTGGTAGATCGGGAATCCGACGATCAGCAGCTTGAAATGGTGCGCTTCAGAAAGGCGCTTCAGCTCGACAAAGAGCGGGCGGATGTAGTCCCAGGCGCCCGAACTCCAAGCCGTGCCGAAATCGCGGAAATTGGCAGCCAGCATGCCGTTGAACGCGCCCGGGCTTTCGTTGAAGAATCCTTCGGCAAACGGCACCCGCGCCTGAAAATCCTTGCGCCACGCTGGCAGATTGACCTTTTCAAACCCCGCGTTCGCGTCACCTGCCTCGCCCTTGAGCTGCCCCAGCGCGCTCGCGACGTGGTACAGGAACCAGCTTTTCTCCAGCAATGCCGGTAGCTTGACGATGTGGACGCCCTTGGATTCCTGAAAATCGTTGAGGTAGAAATCGACCACTACGACGTCGGGTTGGAGCGCCAAGCCGGTTTCCAACAAGATCGCCAGCTCGGTCTTCAAGCTGATCGAGCCGACGCCGCTGTTGACCGTTTGCCAATTCTTTTGGTCGCGCTTGGCCTTCTGCTCAATCAGCCGCACGAACGTCTCGCCTTCGTTCAAAAAATCCTGGAACGTCACCGAATCGCCGAGAAACAGGATCCGCGGCGCCGTTTTTGCCCCCAGTTCCGGATTGCGATAGCCGATGCTGTTGGTCTCAATCAGCACGCGCTTCTTGCTCAGGCGGTGGTTCTCAATGGTCACGAGGCGATTTGGATTCAGGCGCCTTCCGGTCGGCGTGCTGCGGTACAGACCTCCGTCATCCGGATGCTCGGCAAGCGACAACGCCTGCTTGGGCGTCGCTGGCCCGAGCGCGGGCGCCGCGATGGCTCTTGCCGCAGTCGCAATGTGCTGGGGCGGCGACAAAAACAGCCGCGCTGCGACCTCCGCGAATAGCGCAAAGCTCAGCAGCGCCACCGCGGACAGGAGAAGCTTGACTGCGACTTGCTTCATGGTGCCCGTTGTTGGCGCGCGTGGCCGAGCGCGCGAGCGGCGAGTCTGGGCTCGCGGGAATTTCCCGTCAAGAAGCGGCAATTTCCGACATCCAGCGAATCATCAGCGATTGCCTTGGCTTTCGCGGCTTGCCAGCGGTAGCAGAACCAGAATCGGGAAGTCTAAGAACTTTCTTAGACCTCTCTCAAGACCGCGGATGATCAGCGTGCTACTTTGCCTGACGATGCGGAGCTTTCTGTCAGCCATTTTCGTTCTCTTCCTGATGCCGCCCACGGCGCACGCGCTGGATTTCGACACGGCCATCGGCCTGACGCCGAACCTGCCGCAGTTCCAGGCCGCGCAAAAGGCCTTGAAGACGCGCGCGGAGTTGGACCGCGATCTGCCGTCGGCTTCCGGCAATCCGGAGATGAGCCTGAGTCCCGGCATCGGCTTTGGCCCAAGTGGCACCGGGCCGGCTGTGCAAGCGACGCTGGCGCAGTCGTGGAACCTGGGCGATCTGACGCGGACGCGGGAAGACGCGGCCAAAGCGGAACGTGAAGCGCTGACCGCGGACGTCCGCGCGCGGCAATTGCGCCTGAAACTGGATGTCGCGCACGCGTGGCTGCAGCTGGCGGAAGCGCAGAAGCTGTTGCAAGCGGCGCAGGCGGAACAGAATCTGGCGACGGAACTGCAGCAAATCACCCAAAAAGCCGCGCAACGCGGCGCGCTGACGGCGGCCGATGCGGCGGAAGCCCGGGCCTTTACGGGTGAAGCGGAATTGCGCGCGGTCTTCTACGAAGGCGAAATGCATGACCGCGCTGCTGATCTTGCCCGGCAATGTGCGCTGGCGCCCACGCCGCTGCCGCAGGCGACCGGGCTGCCGCCGACCGTGACGCTGCCGGATGAAGCGCATTGGCTGCAGCTGGTCGCACGCGCGGCCGAGCTGCCGGAAGCACGGACGCGACAACTGCAAGCCGACGCCGAGCGGGCGCGCATGGCGGAAACGCGGGCGATGCACGCGTCCACGCTGCAGGTCGGCGGGCTGTTTCAACGCGACGCGGCGGGCGATTTTCAGGCGCTGGCAACGGTTGGAATCCGCTGGGCGGCGTTTGACCGCGGTCAGCGCACGACGGCAGTTGCGGCCGAGCAGACGGCGCGGGCGGAAGGCGAAGCGGCGCAGGCGAGCCATGACGGCGCACACTTGCTGGCAATGGCTTGGCACGAGGTTGAGCACAGCCGCGAGCGGGAATCCGTACTTCGCGAAAAAATCGTCCCGGCGGTCGAGGATCTGGTGCGGCTACGCGAACAGGCGTTCAGTCGTGGCGCCGCGACCGTCTTTGAAGTGCTGCGTGCACGCCGCGATCGCAGCGAAGCCCATCGGCGCCTGACGGAAGCGGAGACGGACCGCGTTTGGGCGGAAATCAAGGCTTGGCTACTGAACGCGGCGCTGAGTGAGCGTTCCGAGACCAACCGTGGGGGGCAGCCGTGAGACGTCTCGTCGCTTTTGCAGTCGTTGTCGGATGCGGTCACCCGGCCGAGCCGGTGACTCCGGTGGCTGAGGCGAATGGCTCGTCCAGCGTGGAGACCCGCTGGCTGACCGTGGTGCCAGCGACCGATCAGGCGATCCTGGAAGCAACGGCATGGACGGTCGCTGCGCCGGGCGGTGTGGCGCTGCTGACCACGACCGTGCGCGGGCGCATCGAGCGCGTGCTGGTCCGTCCGGGCGACCGCGTCCACGAAGGCGATGCGCTCGTCGTCCTGCGTGCGCCAGAGCTGGTGTCGGCGGTTGCAGCGCGCGCGTCGGCGCAAAAGCGCATCTCCGCCTATGAAAAACACGTCCACGAACTCGCCTCGCTCCGCAAGGATGGCCTGCTGCGGACTGCGGAACTGTTCCAGGTCGAGGCGCAGCTGGCTGACATCCAAGCGGAAAAGTCCGCTGCTGACGCGATTTTGCGCGGCGCCGGCTTGGACGATCGCGCCGCCAACGAAGTCCAACAGACCGGCCTGTGGACGCTGCACGCGCCGATCGATGGCGTGGTTCGCGTGGTGACGGCGGAAATGGGTGGTCTGGCTGAGCCGGGCGCGCCGCCGTTGGTGCAGCTGGTGGGCGATCGGGCCGCGCGCGTGGAGGCGCATCTGCACCAAGCGCTGCCGATCGGGGTGCGCGTGCGTTTTGAGCCGACCTACGGTCCGCCGGTCGACTTGCGGGATGCCGTGACGGCCACGGCGATCGATCCGCAGGACGGCAGTCTCGTGCGTTGGTTCGAGCCGTTGCAGGCCACAAACCTGCCGACCGACCTGCGCGGCCGCTTGGTCGTCGCGGCGCTGCCTGACGGTGCTTTTCAGGTGCCGGCGCGCGCACTGGTGCAGCGTCCCGATGGCGCTGCGGTGGTCCTGAAGCAGGGTGCGACGGCGGTCTTTCGTCAGGTCGAAGTGTTGGCGGTGTCCGGCACGTCCGCGATCGTCCGCGGCCTGCACAAGGCCGACGTGATCGCCGCTGAAGCGGACCGTTCGCCGTTGGCCCGACCACCGGAAGTGGGCGAATAGCATGATTGAGGCGCTGACACGCTGGTCCTTGCAGCACCGCGGCTTTGTCCTTGTGCTCACCGCGATGCTGGTCGGACTGGCGGGCTTTTTTGGTTCGCGCCTGCGTCTGGACGCGATGCCGGACGTCACGGCGAATCAGGTGCTGGTACTGACGCGCGCGCCAGGCCTTGTCCCAGAGGAAGTCGAGCGGCTGGTCACGCGACCGATTGAAACGGCGCTGGGCGGTGTGCCCGGGATGGTGGCGCAGCGCAGCCTGTCGCGCTATGGCCTGTCGTCAGTGACCGCAGTATTTGCCGACGACGTGGACGGCTATCGCGCACGCCAGGTCATCCAGGAACGGCTGAATCTGGTCGCGGCCGACTTGCCGCTCGGCGTCGAGTCACCGGAACTGGGGCCATTGACTGGCGGCTTGGGGGAAATCTACCACTTCGCGGTGCGCTCGCCGGAACGGACCAAGGCGGAACTGCTGGAACTGGTACAGCTGCGGATCGCGCCGTTGCTGCGGCAAGTGCCGGGCGTTGTGGAAGTGAATTGGTGGGGCGGTGAGCGACGCAGCCTGGAAGTGCTGGCCCGGCCCGCCGATCTGGCGCGTTTGCACCTGACGGTTGCCGACTTGATCGCCGCGCTGCACAAGGCCATCGGTGCGGCGCCGGGCGCGTCGGTGGCCGCGGGTGGCGGCCAGGTGCTGCTGCGCGCGGTGTCGTGGCCCAACAAGCCGGAGCAGCTCGCAGCGGCGATCGTGCGCGCGCCGCGTGTGGGCGAGCCGACGTCCGTGCGCGTGAGCGATGTGGCCGACGTGGTCGAAGGCGCGCTGCCGCGTATCGGTTCAGCGACGGCGAATGGCAAAGGCGAGACGGTTTACGTCATGGTGCAAATGCTGCGCGACGCCAACGCGCTGGAGGTGACCCACGGCGTCCGCGCGCAGATGCCCAAAGTGCGGGCGATCCTGCCGGCAGACGTGCGGTTGGACCTGATCTACGATCGCGCGGAACTAGTCGGCAAGACGCTGGCGACGGTGGGCAAGAACCTGCTGGAAGGTGGCCTGCTGGTGGTCGCGGTGCTGCTGCTGCTGCTCGGCAGCCTGCGGGCGGGTCTGCTGGTGGCGCTGTGCATTCCGCTCAGCATGGTTGTGGCGGCCGCGGGCATGGTCTGGGGCGATATTGCCGGCAACCTGATGAGCCTGGGCGCTATCGATTTTGGCCTGCTGGTCGACGGCGCGGTCGTGATGGTCGAAGGCCTGTTCCACGTGCTGCAAGCCCGCGATGACGAACGGCCGCTGCAGGAGCGCATGGAGGAATGCGCGGTCAGCGTGTCGCGCCCCGTGTTCTTCAGCGTGCTGGTGATTCTGCTGGTCTACGTGCCCGTGCTGTCGCTGCAAGGCGTCGACGGCAAGATGTTTCGGCCGATGGCGGCCACCGTGATCTTTGCGCTGGCCGGCGCGCTGCTGCTGTCGCTCACGTTCATTCCCGCCGCCGCCAGTCTGTTGCTGCGGCCGCGCGATGTGCCCAAACGCGAGCCACTGCTGCTGCGCACGGCTCACAAGCTGTACCTGCCGATCCTGCATCGCGCCATCGCCCATCCGTTTGTGGTCTTTGGCAGCGCGGTCCTGCTGCTCGCAGTGGGCGTGCTGTTGGTCCTGCGCGCCGGTTCGTCGTTCGTGCCCCAGTTGGACGAAGGCGATTTGGTCGTCCAGACGACGCGTTCGCCGGATGTTTCGCTGGAAACGGCGGTCGATGCGTCGACGCGCATGGAACAGGCGCTGCTTGAACACGTGCCCGAAGTGGCGCAGGTGGTGTCGCGCGTGGGCAGTCCGGAAGTGGCAACCGACATCATGGGGCTGGAACAAGCCGATGTCTTTGTCCGTTTGAAGCCCAAGGCGCAGTGGCGGGCCGGGTTGGATCGCGATGGCTTGATCGCCGACATGGAGCGCGTGCTGAAGCGTCACGATCCGACCGCGGATGCGGCGTTCACCCAGCCGATTCAGATGCGTTTCAACGAGCTGCTGGGCGGTTCGGTCACGGATGTGGACGTGAGCGTCTATGGCGACAACCTGACGACGTTGCGCACCGTCGCCGAACACGTCGCGAGCGCGATCCGTCAGGCCAAAGGTGCGGAAGATGTGCGGATTCTCGCGCCGCCCGCCGTGGCAACCGTGCAGGTGGTGCCTGATGCGTTGGGCGCGGCACAACAAGGTTTCTCGGCAGCGGATATTTTGGACGTGGTTCAGGCCGTCAAGACCGGCGTGCCGGTCGGCATGACCTACGACGGGCCGGTGCGCATTCCCGTGCGGGTGCGGCTGGCGCAAATGCCGACTGCGTTCACGCTCAAGGACATGACGCTGCCGAATTCGTCTGGCGATTTGATTCCGCTGTCGCGCATTGCGCATGTCGACCTGCAGGAAACACCAGGCCTCGTCAGTCGCAATGCTGGCGAGCGGCGTCTGGTCGTCGGGTTCAACGTGCGCGGCGCGGAGCTGGGCGACGTGATGGCTGCGGCGCAAAAAGCCGTCGTTCAGGTCAAGCTGCCGGAAGGATTGCGGCTGGAGTGGGGCGGCCAATGGCGGACCTATCAGGACGCCCGCGCGCGGATGGCGATCGTGATTCCCATCGTGCTGCTGCTGATCATCGGCGTGCTGATCTTCACGTTTGGCCGCGTCGGCCCGGCGTTTCTCATCCTGCTCAACGTGCCTTTTGCCGGCGTCGGCGGCATGATGGCCCTGTCGCTGCGCGGCTTGCCGGTTTCGATGTCGGCCGCAATCGGTTTCATCGCACTGTCGGGTATCGCGGTGCTGAACGGTGTGGTCCTGATGGCGCAGTTGTTGAAATTGCAGGAAAGTGGCATGGACGCAGTGACATCGGCGCGCGAGGCGGCATCCGGTCGTCTGCGGCCGGTGCTGATGACGGCGATGGTGGCGATGCTCGGCTTCGTGCCGATGATGCTGGCGACTGGACCGGGGGCGGAAGTGCAGCGGCCATTGGCTACGGTTGTCGTCGGCGGTCTGCTGACGTCGACGGCGCTGACGCTGCTGGTCCTCCCGAGTCTCGTGGCGTGGCTGGGACGGAGGACGGCACGATGAAGCTCCTCTTGGTGGAAGACGAAACCCGGCTGGCGCGGGTGATCGCGCGCGGGCTGACGGAAGAAGGCCACACCGTGGATGCCTGCGAAAGCGGCACCGACGCCATCGAGCAAGGACTGGCGCTCGACTACGACGTGGCGATTCTGGACTGGTCGCTGCCGGACGCCGACGGCTTGACCGTGCTCCGCGCCTGGCGGGCCCGCGGCTGTACGATGCCGGTGCTGATGCTGACGGCGCGGTCGAGTGTGCCCGAACGCATTGCGGGTTTGCGCGCCGGTGCCGACGACTATCTGGGCAAACCGTTTGATTTTGAAGAGCTGCTGGCGCGGTTGGAAGCGTTGCACCGTCGCGCGACGGTCGCCGGGGCGCTGCGGGCGGGCGACGTGGAATTGGACGGCAATCGCCGCGTTCTCGTGCGCGACAACGCAGAAGTCGCACTCACCGCGCGTGAGTTCGCCCTGATGCGGTTGTTGTTCGAGCACGTCGGTGACGTCTGTACCCGCACGGAATTGCTCAGCGGCGTCTGGGGCACCGCGTTTGACGGCGAGCCCAACGTGGTCGACGTCTACGTCGGCTATCTCCGCAAGAAACTCACTGAAATTCAAGCGGATCGCTTGGGCATCGCCACCGTTCGGGGCATCGGCTTTCGCCTGGAGGCACGGGCGTGAAGCTGTCGACACGGCTGTGGCTCTACGGCGCGCTGGTGCCGTCGCTGCTGTTGATCGCGGCCTTCGTGCTGGTCGGCGTGCTGCTGGATCGTGAGCTGCAAGCCAGCGTCGATCGCGCGTTGCTGGCCCAAGCCGCGGTGGAATCCGTCAGCCTGTTTGACCGTCTCGATCACGCGCCGCATTTGCACCTGGATCGGTCGCCACTGCCGGAATCGGTGCGCCTGACTTCAGCGACCGGCGCGCTGTATGGCCCGGACGGTCGGCTCGTGGCGCATGAACCGGAATCGGCGATCGTTCCCGCCACGCTGAATCGAGCGACGACCGATGCCCAGCCACACATCCAGACGACCGAGTTTCGCAACCAGACCACGCGCGAACTGATCATCGCGGTCCTGGCACCCGACGGTCGTCCGCACGTGTTGCGACTGGCTGCGTCGCTCCGGCACAACCGGCACACCCTTTTGACCTATGCCAAGGTGGCCAGCGTGACGGCGTTCCTCGCGACGTTCGGCCTGTTCGCCCTGCAGCTGCACCACGCCCGCGCCGTCCATGGGCGCGTGATGCGGCTGCACGCCCACATGCAGCGCCTGCGGGCGGGCGATCTGACCCATGCACCGGCGCTGGATGATCAGCAGGATGTCCTCACGGAACTGCGCGACGCGATCGCGGAAGCGACCCAGCGGCTGCGGATCGCGCGCGACGAGAAGGAGCGGCTGTTTGCCGATGCCGCGCACGAATTGCGGACGCCGCTGGCCGCCATGCGCACGGACATCGACGTGACGCTCCGACGAGATCGCGACACGGCGGAGCTGCGCGACACCCTGGAGCGCACCCGCGGCGAGGTCGATCGTCTCGCCGATCTCGCGAGTCGGTTGTTGGATCTCGCAGCGATTCGTCAGGCGAAATGGCTGGTTGCCAAGCAGGATGTGCTGCCGATCGTGCGCGAGGCGATGGACGCGTTGGCGGCAACCGCCGGAGAAAAGGGCGTGACGCTCGCCCTCGACGCGCCGGACCGATTGGATGCGGCGGTGGACGGCGCGGCGCTGCGGCAAGTGGTGGACAACCTGCTGGCCAACGCGGTGCGTTTTGCCAGTCAGCACGTGGACATACAGGTTCGGCCCCATGGTGAGAGCTGGCAGCTTGTCGTGGCCGACGACGGAGCCGGCGTGCCTGCGGACCAGCTGGAGGCGATCTTCGAACCTTTTCATCGGCCCGACAAAAGTGGCCTCGGCAGCGGCTTGGGGCTGGCGATCGTGCACGACATCGTGCAGCGTCACGGCGGGCAGGTTCGGGCGGTGAACGAGGCCGGACACGGCGCGCAGTTCGTCGTCATTTTGCCGCTTTCGTAAGTATTGCAGCGAGGTTGAACCATGGCGCTCGATTTCCTGGAGGACGCCTTGGAGCCCGACGAGGCCGTGCTGGCCTTTGTCGACGCCGTGACGGCGGATGGCCGACGGCTGTATCCGGCGCAGGAAGAGGCGCTGCTGGAACTGGCCGCTGGCTACCACGTCATCCTGGCCACGCCGACCGGATCCGGCAAATCGTTGGTCGCCGAAGGCATGCACGTGCTGGCGCTGGCGGCGGGGCATCGGTCGATTTACACCAGTCCGATCAAGGCGTTGGTCAGCGAGAAGTTCTTTGCCCTGTGCGAACGGCTGGGTGCGGATCGCGTGGGGCTGGCAACCGGCGATGCGTCCGTGCACACCGACGCGCCGGTGCTGTGCTGTACCGCGGAGGTGCTGGCACAACTCGCGCTCCGCGGTGAAACGTCCATCCAGAATGCCGACATCGCCATGGACGAGTTCCACTACTACGCGGACAAGGACCGCGGCATGGCCTGGCAGACGCCGCTGCTGACCTTGCCACACGCGCGGTTCCTGCTGATTTCCGCCACGCTGGGTGACACGACGGGGATTGCCGAAGCGCTTCAGGCGCTGACGGGTCGCGCCGTGAAGCTCATCAGTGCGACGGAGCGCCCGGTGCCGCTGGCGTTTGAGTACCGCGAAACACCGATGACGGAGACGCTCGACGATCTGCTGAAGTCCGGTCGCGCGCCGGTGTACCTGGTCCACGCGAGCCAACGCGAGGCAGGCGAGGCCGCCCATGCACTGACGTCGATGGAGCTCTGCAGCAAGGACCAAAAGCGGCGGATCGCGCAGCTGCTCGATGGCCAGCGGTTTCCCAGTCCCTACGGCAAAGACGTGCAGCGCCTGTTGCGCCACGGCATTGGCCTGCACCACGCGGGTTTGCTGCCGCGCTACCGGCTGTTGTGCGAAAAGCTCGCGCAGCAGGGACTTCTGCCGGTCATTTGCGGCACGGACACGCTGGGCGTGGGCATCAACTTGCCGATCAAGACCGTCGTGTTCACCAAGCTGTGTCGCTATGACGGCGAAAATACCCGACTGTGGAGCGTGCGCGAATTTCACCAACTGGCCGGTCGCGCGGGGCGCAAAGGCTTTGACGACGCGGGTTGGGTCATTGCGCAAGCACCAGAGCACGTCATCTACAACAAGCGCATGGAGGCGAAGATCGACCAGCAAGGCCGCTCCAAGCCGTTCGTGAAACAGAAGCCGCCCGAGTTTGGCTTTGTGCCGTGGAACGCGGAGAGCTTTGAGCGGTTGCAGAACGGCAAACCAGAGCCGCTGCAGTCGATCTTCCGCGTGGACGAAGGCTTGATCCTGTCGATGCTGCCGCGAACGGACGAGGAACTGCAGCAAGGTGGCCTGCGCGACGTCGTGGCGCTCATCCGCCGCAGCCACGAGCGGCCTGCGCAGAAACTGCAGCATCAGCGCGATCTGGCGCGGCTGTTCCGGGCGCTGTGGCGCAACGGTGTGGTCGACCTGGTGGCGCGTCCCGATGGCAAGCGCGGTCGCATTGCCCGGCTCGCGGTGGGCCTCCAGCGCGACTTTTCGCTGCACCATGCGCTGTCGCTGTGGCTGGTCGGCGCGCTGGACGATCTGGACGCGCAGACCGAGGAAGAAGGGCGGCCGACGGAACCTTTGGAAATTCTCGCGCTCTGCGAAGCGATTCTGGACAACCCGTCGCAAGTGCTGAAAGCCCAAGCCCAACGGGACAAGCAGATTCTTTTGGCCGAGCTGAAGAACGACGGAATGGCCTACGAAGAACGCAAGGAACTGGTCGACGCGGTGACCTGGCCCAAGCCGCTGGCCGATTGGATCTACGCGAATTTTGAGAAGTTTGGTGAGCAGCACCCCTGGGTCACGCAAACGGCCATTCGCCCCAAGGGCGTGGTGCGGGAAATGGCGGAAGCCTGGTGCTCGTTTGACGAGTACGTGCGCGATCTGGGCCTACAAACCGTGGAAGGCGTGCTGCTGCGCTATCTGATGCAGGTCTACAAAGTGCTGGTGCAAAATGTCCCCGAAGATCTGAAGAGCGACGCAGTGCTGGAGTTGATCGCTTGGCTCCGCGCGGTGTTGGCGCGGGTCGATCGCTCGCTGCTGGACGAATGGCAACGGCTGCGGACGGGTGAGGACGTTGTCAGTGAACTGCCGGCCATGCCGCCCGATCCGCGCGCAGCTGACAAGGCGCTGAAGGCACGAGCGCGTGTGGAGGCGCTGGCGTTGCTGCAAGCGATCGCCAGTGGCGCCCTGGACGATGCGGTGGCGATGCTGCGTGCGGATGAATCGGGTGAGCCTTGGACGGTTGATCGGCTGACGACCTGGAAGAAATCGGCAGAGGCGGACGGCGCGCTGGTCTTTGACCACCGCAGCCGGTTGGCCGACGCGTGCACCTTGCGATCGCCACGTACGGGCGTCTGGCAGGCGACCTTGACGCTGCAAAATCCCGACGGTCCAACAGGCGAAACGTTGACGGTGGAGGCATGGACCGACGTCGAATTGCTGCTTTTGCGGTTGTAACGTCCCGGCGCGCCTCGTCCTGAACCTCGCATGGCGTCGCTGTTACGCGACGGAAACATCCGCTTGCGCGGGCCAAAAGACCCGTGTACAACGTCGGCTCCGGCTGTGTCCGGATGTTTTGTCATGCGCCTGCAATGTGACTCGCGCCCGGACCATGGTTTGCCAAGCGATGCTGAACGGTTTGAAAGACATGCGCTGCCCCGTTTTATTCCGCACCGGCGGACATGTGGCAGTTCTGGCCTCCCTGGTTGCGAGCATCTGCTGCCCTGCCGCGTTTGCCCAAACGCCGTCGGAGACATCCGGGACGGCCGTCGCGCCCGCAACTGCGACGCCCGATGAGACGGCGGCGCCCAAGCCAGCGCCAATCGTTGCTGAGCCGATCACGTCGCCAGTTGTGGCGACGCCTCCGGTGGCGGCGACCCCGACCGACGCAGCGCCGACCGACGGGGTTGTGAGCGAGGCAAAGACCACCAAGTCGAAGTGGCCGTGGCGCGGATCGGTCTCGTTTCGCAACATGACGAGCCTCTCGGCGTTCGACAAGTCCTATGAGCAATCGTACCTGCCGTCTGAGGCGCTGGGCGTGCTGATTACGCCGCGCTACCAGATCACCGACACGATGAGCATCGGCTTATGGCAGTACTCGACGGTCGAGCTCACCAACACGGCAAACACGACCTACTATCGTGAGCCGCAACTGTCTGACACCATTGTGATGTTCGGCTGGAGCGCGCTCAACACGGTCAAGCCGAAGAACGATGACGGTACGGACAACCCGGCGCCGCATGGCGTAGCTTTGACGGTGTCGGGCGTTCTCGGGTTGCCTACTTCCAAAGCCTCCCAGGCCAAGCAATTGTACATGGCGCCCGGTCTCGGAGTCGGCGCGCGCTATATGTGGCGCGGTCTGACGATTGGCCTCAACACCCGCGCCCAGCACAGCTTCTACAAGTCCACGACGGCGCAGTTCCAAGCGCAGCCGATCACGACCTGCACCGGCGACGCGGCCGGCTGCGATCCGTCGCTGATCGGCACGGGCGTGCGTTCACCCGATTGGCGCATTCTCGCGATTGGCTCCTTGGCCTATACCATCAACGACAAATTCAGCGTGTCGATCTCCGGCGGCGAAATCATGGACTGGCTGCCGACCTTGACGCCCGCCACCATCCACGCGATCGGCGCGGCCGGCGCAACTGTGCCCGTTGGCGGCGACCAGAACTTCCGCGCGCTCATGTACACGGGCGCCGGCGTCGACTACACGATCGTGCCGTGGCTGAGCGCCGGCGTCGGCATCGAGGGCTACTACTCCCAGTTGACCCTGAATTCGACCTACGAAATGCCGTGGGTCAACCGCTACATGACCGGCTACTTGGAGCTGACCGTCGCGCTCGATGGTTTGCCTCACTAAATGTTTTGAAAGACTTTCAGCTACTGATGTCCTGATGTCTGCCCGTTGTTTTTGACTGTTGTTCGCTCACTTTGAGGATTGCTATGAACCTCCGTTCTCTTGCCTCGCTCGTTGTCCCCTGCCTGCTTCTCGCCGTATTTGTCGGCGGTTGTGCACAGGAGCGCGCGCCTATCGACCGTGTGCAACCCTACGCGCTGAAGAAGTCTTTCTTCGTCGGTGAAGATGTGGTCAGTACGTCCGACGACCCGGAATTTTGGGCGCGGACGACGGTCACGGACGTTGGCTACGGTGCAGCGCAAGATGGCCTGTTCACGTCGACCTATGCCCAGCCGCTGTCGCGGGTCAAGTGGCAGATCACGCAGGACTTGCTGATCGCCCGCCTCTCCTACGAGCGCATTCCGGGCTCAGATGGCAAGGGCGTTGGCAAAGTGACGCAGGACGGCGTGATCGTTGCCGCGTTCGCGATTCAGTCGCACTTCGACATCAAGCGCGCGTACAACACGTCCACCGGCGAGCAGTTGAACGTGGTCGAGGAAAACACTTCCGACCGCCCGTGGTACCAGCGCGACTACTTCCGCGTCGACTGGTCCAAAAACATGAACGTGGACAGCTACGACTTCGACACCTTGTCGATGATGGGCGTTATCGGCGGCATCACGTACGAAGCCCTGTCCTATGACGTCGTGGACCCGAGCCAGGAAGATGCGCCGTACTTTGCCGACGACGGCAGCTACTTTGACGTGACGACCAAGGCGTTCGCCAAGCCCGGCATCATCGATCTTTCTTCTCTGGGCTGGGGCATCAAGAGCTACCCGGCATGCTTTCTGGATGCCGATTTTGCTGGCGGCTCCGCGCCTGCCGCGACCTGCAATCCGGTTGAACTCACGTTGCGGCACTCGTTCCGCAAGGTTGTGGACAGCGACTATGAGCCCAAGGAATGGGACGGCTACCGCTTCCAGGCGGCTGGTGCATTCACGACCGAGCGCGCTGGCTATGCCCGCAATTACGGCATGACCGACGAGCTGTGGCACCGTTTCGCCGAGCGCTACAACATTTGGGAGCGCAGCCACTACTACGCTGACCCGGTCGCGATGACCGGCGAAGTCGCGTGCTTCACGGACAAGACCACGCCGTATGGCTTGGATCCACACCGCGACGACGATGGCGACGGCACGGAAGACGAGTGCAAAGCGGTGACGGATGCCACCAAGGTCGGCGGCTCGCAATGCGACACGTTCCGCCAACGCTGCACGCTGCCGTACCAGAAGCGCACCGCCAAGCCGATCGCGTGGTACTACGCTGACGGCAGCAATCCCGAGTACTTCCAGCCGACGGAAGACGCGACCCACGAATGGGACGTCGCACTCCGCGCCGCCGCTCAGGAATCGAAGTATGCGGAATGCAAGCACGTGGGCACGGATCCGGCGAGCTGCTTGACGCAGTTCCCGGTGTACTTCGGCCAACAGGACGACAACGAAGACGCGATCGCGCTGGCCAAGGAAGTCGACGATTGCCGCCACGGGATCGCCTACAAGGACAAGAACCGCGTTGAATCCGCGTGCATCGCGCTTGCGGACGACATCGGCGGCGCGTCCAAGCGCAATCTCGCTCCGGGCGTCATTGCCATCGCCAAGCTGCCCGAAATGGTGGTGTTGTGCCACAGCCCGGTCGAAGCGAACGACCCGGCGATTTGCGCGCCGGCGGACAAGCGTCTGCCCACGACCCTGACGGCTCAAGCGTGCTTCACTGCCCAGACCGCAGGCGACATGGCCACCATCGCAACGTGCAATCTCGCGACCCACGTGCGCCGCGGCGACCTGCGTTACCACCAGGTCAACGGCATCGTTGAGCCCGCCACGCCGTCGCCTTGGGGCATCATGGTCGATGGCTCGGACCCGACCAACGGCGAGAAAGTGGCCGCCAGCATCAACGTCTGGACGTACATCAATGAGTTGTGGAGCCAGGGAACGGTCGACATGGCGCGCTACGCGGCTGGCGAACTGCAGGCGGCGGACATCACGGAAGGCAAGTACATCCGCAATTGGAGCGCCGCTGCTGAAGCCGCTTCGGCCGGTGGCCTCGTTCAGGGTCTGACCGCCGAGCAGGTTTCCGATCGCTCGCGTTCCAGCGGCGCGCCCGTCGATCCCGCTCGCGCTCAGCAGTTTGCCCAGCAGCACCCCGAAGCGGCGGATCTCGTCGCGGGTGTGGCGCAGAAGCTCGCTGGCGTGACGGCGCAGCACGATGCCGCGTCGGTTTCCGCGCCGACCTACATGGCGCGACGTTTGGCCGCCCAGAACACGGCGTTCGAAACGGACCTGATGACGCCGATGATGCAGAAAATGCTCGGCATTGAAGGCATGCAGCTCTCGAGCGGCCTGCTGGACATGGTCTCGCCGCTGCGCGGTGGCAATCAGGCGATTCAGCGCAACCTGCGCCAGATGAAAGAAAACGCCATGGCTGCGCGCGGTGCGTGCGAAATGGAAATGGCCGATGCGCCGCTGTCGATCGCCGGTTTGGGCGACGTGCTGCAGGCGAAGTTCGGCAAGTTTGAGCCGACCAAGACCGACGCCAATGAGACGGATCAGGCGTTCACCGCCCGCAAGCAGACGCGCGCGGAAGCGATGCGCCGCTACCTCGCCCGCCGCGTGCACTACGCCGTCGTGATTCACGAAATGGGTCACTCGGTCGGTCTGCGCCACAACTTCATTTCCTCGGCGGACGCGTTCAACTTCCGTCCGCAGTACTGGCAGCTGCGTACCCAGGACGGCACGGTCTCCAAGAAGTGCACGAGTCTCGTCAAGACGGCCGACGCCGCCAACTGCGTGGGTCCGCGTTACTTTGACCCGGTGACCCAGACCGAGCGCGACAACCTGATTTGGATGTGGATGCAGTCGTCGGTCATGGACTACGCCGGTGAAACGACGCAGGACCTGCTCGGCTTGGGTGCGTACGACTTCCATGCACCGTCGATGTTCTACGGCGATGTGGCCGCGGTGTTCGCCGATGACAGCTACAAGGCCGGTCAGAAGCGCGGCGTGGGCGTGATGGCCAAGATGGACAACTTTGGCGGCATCCTGGGCCTGCAGCCGTCCATCGGCACGACCAAGGGCGCGACGACGAACATCCATTACTCGGAATTGCAGAAGAACTACTCGCTCATCAATGACTGCGCGCCGATCTCGGATCCGAACAACTGGAAGCCGGGCCGCTGGGATGATTCGCGCGACGGCACGTTCCATCCGATGTTGGACGGTTTGCTCGTGCAGCAGGGTGAGACCTACACGCGTTGCCGCGCTCAGCCGGTGGATTACGTGCAGTGGCAGGAGTTGGTCAACCCGAACGCCTCGCAGTTCGCCAACGTGCAGTACTACCGTGGCGGCGGCGCCGTCGACAAGGACAGCCGCACGCGCGTTCCGTACGGTTTCGCGACGGACACGTGGGCTGACCTGGGCAACGCCAGCGTCTACCGCCACGACAATGGCGCGGACAACTACGAAATCTTCAACTTCATGATCACCCAGCCGGAAGTGAACCACATTTTCGACAACTACCGCCGCGGCCGGAAGAGCTTTGCGGTGCGCACGGCGTACAACCGTTCGCTGACGCGCTACTACGAGAAGATGCGCGACGGCGCCAAGGGCTTGGGTCTGTACCGGAACATCTACCGCGACATCGCGCTGGAACAGAACCTGAATCCGGACGACTTGTGGAACTACGCGGCGCAGAACTTCTTCCCGGATTCCGTGCTGGCGTCGTCGATGGTGTTTGACCACTTCACGATGATCACGGCGCGTCCGGAAGCGGGCGAGCACTATGCGGATGCGACGGGCATGTTGCGCGCCTCGGCGGGTTCGAATTCGAATACGCCGCCGGCGACGAAGATGATTGTGCCGAACGGCGCGACCGGCTTCCTGGAAGGCGTGAGCTTCGGCGGCAAGCCGGTGGAGAACGCGCTGGCCAGCAACATGGGCGAGTACGACACGTCGTACACGCTCAATGCCGGTTCGTACTACGAAAAAGCCGCGGTTTCGCAGCTGTTGACGGAGTCGGTCGACAACTTCATCAGCTCGACGCTGGGTGACTTCACCGATGCGCGTTACCGCTCGGTATCGATTGCCGATCTGTTCCCGGAAGGCTACCGCCGCTTTGTCGCCAACGCGCTGACTGGCGACGATTTCTTGAAGGGCGCTCGCGTCGCACTCAAGGCGCCGGGCGGCGATCCGGTCGTCGACACGGACAAGTACCCGACGCAGGGCTTGGGCTTCACGTCGTGGTATGGCACGACGCCGGTTTCCTGCTTCCCGGGCGCTGGCTCGACCATCTGCCGCGCGTACGGTCAGGACAACACCACGCCGTATGGCGCGCTGTCGCCCAAGGATGTCGCGGCGATTGACCCGCAGATCGGCTATGAGCAGCAGAAGTTCTTCATCGCCTGGACGATGCTGTACCTGATGGAGAATCAGGGTCAGAGCTGGCTCGACCAGCTGCGGCTGTGGGAACTCGGCGTGGATGCGGATCCGAACCTGGGTGCGAATCGCATGGAATTCCACTCCGCAGAAGGCAAAGTCTACGTGGCGCGCTACTTTGGCAAAGAGCAGATCTTTGGCAAGACGGTGCAAAAGGGCATTGGCGCTCGCGTTCTGGAATACGCCAACAGCCTGCTGAATGCGGCGTACGTCACAGAGGCCGGTTCGGATCTGGACGGCGACGGTACGCCGGAGTGGTACCTGCCGAAGATGGACCCGAAGACGGGTGTGGCGCTGGTCAAGTACGACCCGACGATGCAGCCTGTCACGACCGGTGGCGGCACGGCCAACTGCAGCGCGACGGACAGCTCGGGTTGCACGTGCGCCGACAACCAGGCGTGCATGAAGCTCAAGCAGTACGTCAGCATTCCGTACTACCTCCGCGAGGCGGTGGACGCGTACGCACTGGATCTGTCGCCGCACTCCAAGGGCCTGTACCCGTAAGCGCAGCGCGTTTGAAACGGTCAACGCCGACGTGGGAAACTGCGTCGGCGTTGGCATTTTTGCCGGCTAGCGAAAGCGCGTGACGCCCGGCCATTCGGCAAAGGGCGCTGGATCGTCCAGCGGAATCGACACAAACACGCCCGTCGTCCGCGCAACAAGCACATCGCCAACCAGGATTTCTGCTTGGCACAGCAGCTTGCGCCCTTGCACTTCGCCAAGCGTTGCCTGGATGACGCCGCGATCGCCCACGCGCACCGGATGCAGGAAAGTCGTGTTCACCTGTGCGCCCGGCGCGCAGAAGCCTTCGCACCAGCATGCGAGTCCCATCGCTTCGTCCGCGACAGCCGACAGCGCGCCGCCGTGCACGTAGCCCGGCAGCCCTTCCGCATCAGGCCGAAACGTCAATTGACCATGAACGGTGCGGGCTTGCGCGTGCCAAACGTAGCAAGCCTCGACGCCGCCCGCGCGCGTGTGGTGCGTTCCGGGCAAGGCACAATCGTTCAGCAGTCGTTCCGGCATGGCCATCCTTGTTTCCGTCCTGTGCCTCAAATGCGCGCGAGGTTGCCGGCAGTCTGCCAGATTTGTGGGCCACGCAGCCAGTCGTCCCGCCAGGATGGTTTGCTTCCCGGGAATGCGACCGCCATGACCCGCAGGACGCCGCTTGCCAAGGGGCGCAAAGCGTGGTGACCTCCGCGCCCCGGCCAGTTCTGGCCTTGGAAGACACGTGTCCGACTCGAACCTGAGCCAGCAAGCCCAAGCGCGCCGCGTCATGCGTGCGCTTGTGGCGTTGGCGGTTGCGCAAATCGTTTTTGGCGTTTGGCCGGTGGTGGGCAAGCTCGTGCTGCCGTACTTGCCGTCCCGCGCGCTCGTCGGCACGCGCATTTGCCTCTCGGGGCCACTGCTGTTCTTTGCGACCCGCCCGTGGCGTTCCGCCATGTCGCGACGCGAGGTGCTTTCCTGTGCGTGGCTGTCGTTGCTCGGCGTGGTCGCGAACCAAGCGCTGTTCATCGAAGGCCTGTCGCGGTCCACGCCGATCAACGCCGCGGTGCTGGGTTGCCTGATTCCCTGCTACACGTTGCTCATCGCCGTGGTGCTGCGCCAGGAAGTCTTCGATCTGCGCCGCATGGTGGGCGTGGTGCTCGCACTCGTGGGCGCGCTGTGGCTGGTAGGCGCCGAGCGGCTGGATTTCGGCGTCGATCGCCTCTGGGGCAATCTGGCGCTCTGTGCCAACACGCTGCTGTACAGCTTCTACTTGGTGCTGTCGCGACCGCTCGTCGCCAAGCACGGTCCGCTGGCGGTGACCGGCTGGACCTTTGGTTGGTCGACGCTCGAGGTCCTGCCCTACAGTTTGCCGGCCATGCTGGTCATCGATTGGCCGCATTTGCCCGGTGGCGTGTGGGCGGGAATTGCCTACATCGTGCTCGGCGCGTCCGTCGCGGCCTATTTGCTCAACGCTCTTGCCTTGCGCATCGTCAGCGCCTCGACGGTCGCGGTCTTCGTGTATCTTCAGCCCTTGGTCACAGGTGTGGCGGCGGGGCGAGTGCTCGGCTTGCGCCCAGGCTGGCAGGTGCTGACCGCAGCGGCGCTGATCTTTTCCGGCGTGGCCGTGACCGCATGGCGCCGTCGGTGAGCCGGATCGCAAGACCCGTCACGGACATCTCGACAGTCGGACGCGGCGGCAGCAGACTATCGCTCTGGAGGTGCTGATGTTTCGTTTCGCAACCGCGCTGTTTCTGACTGCCCTGATATCGCCCGACGCCGCTTTCGCTTCCGAGGCGGCCGCGCCATCGGGCGAAGCGACTCAAATTGCGGACGATTTGGTGAAGTGCGAAACGCTGGAGTTTGGCAACTGTCCGGGGCTCAGCACGGCGCTGGCGAGCCGCGATGGCGTGGCCAAGGCTCTGGCGGCCATGTTCAAGGGTGCGACACCACAGGCAGCCGGCAGAATCGCATTGGCGCTCAGCTTGTTGGATGCACGGACCGAAGTGGACGCGCTGGACGCCGCCGCCGCGAGCCTACCCGAGGATCCTTCCACGGTCGATGTCCGCGCGGCTCAAGCCCGCCTGGGCGATGCGCGCGCCGCTCCGGCCCTGTTGGCAGCGCTTGGCGGCAAGGACCAGCGTGGGCAAATTCTTGCCGCGGGGGCCTTGGGCCTGCTCCGTCACCGGGCCGCCGTTCAGCCCTTGTTGCGCCTGTTGACGACGGGTACACCGCGGGCCCAAGCGGCGGCTGCCCAAGCGCTCGGCATGCTGGGTAGCGCCGAGGCAGAGCCGGCATTGTTGGCCTTGGCCGCGGCGCCCAAGACGCTGGCGCTCGTTCGCGCTCCGGCGTTGGACGCGCTTGCGTTGCTGCACGCCAAGGCGGCGGTCGGCCTGGCGACGATGCTGGTCGATGCCACGCCGCCGGAAGTCGCGCGCGCGGCGCTGCGCGTGCTTGCGGCGGTGCCTACGCCGTGGGCAGACACCGCGACGCTTTCTGGTCTGGATACGCCGGGCGCACGGTCGGAAGCGGCCCGGGCACTCGTGGCACTGAACATGACCGCGGCGGGCGTGCGCGTGCTGGAAATGGCCGTCAGCGACGATATTGAACCCGAAGAACGCATGGCGCTGCACGCGGCGTTGGCGGCGCTCAAGCCGTCGGGCGCGGCACCGGCACTGATGAAGCGTCTGGTCAAATTGCCGCTTGCGAGCGAGCCGGACGAAGCGATGCGCATCCTGCGCCTGCTGCCGGAGCTGGGTGACCAGACGATCGTGGCGGACCTGGTGCCGCTTCTGCGGCTGGACAGCAAACTCCTGGTCAACTACGTCGTCTTTGCCTTGGAACACCTCACGGGGATGCACTACGGCTCGGATGAAAAGCCGTGGCGCGAGTATGCGGGCCTCGACAAGCCGCAGGGAACTGACCAGAAGTACCATCCCGGCAAGCACGCCAAGCCAGAGTAGCTGGCACACAAGGAAGAAACCATGCCACTTTCCCGCCATGAAATGGCTGCCCGCGTGGCTGAAGAACTGCGCGATGGCTTTTACGTCAACCTGGGCATCGGAATTCCGACGCTCGTGGCGAACTACATTCCGCCGGGCATCGACGTGATCCTGCAAAGTGAGAACGGCATGCTGGGCGTCGGACCGTTTCCGTTTGAAGGCGACGAGGACCCGGATCTCATCAACGCCGGCAAGCAGACGATTACCGAAATGCCCGGCGCGTCCTATTTCAGCTCGGCCGAGTCGTTCGCGATGATCCGCGGCGGCCATGTGGACATCACGGTGCTGGGCGCGCTGCAAGTGTCTGCCGCGGGTGATCTGGCCAATTGGGTCGTGCCGGGCAAGATGGTCAAAGGCATGGGCGGGGCGATGGATCTCGTGGCGGGCGCGCGGCGGGTGGTCGTGACGATGCAGCACTGCGAGAAGACCGGTGAGCCGAAGATCCTGCCAGAGTGTTCCCTGCCACTGACGGGAAAGACGTGCGTGAACCGGATTGTGACCGATCTGGCGGTCATCGATGTGACGCCGACGGGACTGGAGCTGATCGAGATTGCTGAGGACACGAGCGTCGATGAAGTCCGGCGGCTGACCGGAGCGCCGCTGCGTGTGGCCGCCAACCTGCGCAAGCTCGTGGTTTCCGGCGTGGAGGCGTAGGTGACCATCGCCAAGTTGGAGAGTCGGATTGTCTGCGCCGTGATGGCGGGCGGATCGGGAACGCGGTTTTGGCCGCTCAGCCGCAAGCACGAGCCCAAGCAGCTCTTGCAGTTCTTTGGCGACAAGACGCTGCTGCGGGTGACGATGGACCGCATCGCGCCGATGTGTCCACCGGAGCGGCAGCTCTGCGTCACTGCGGGTCATCTGCGGGACGCCGTGCAGGCCGTGCTGCCGGAGCTGGGCGCGGGGCAAATCCTGGCCGAGCCAGCGCCACGCAACACCGCTCCGTGCATGGCGATTGCCGCGATCGTCGCGCAGCAACTGGTCGAAAATGCCATCCTGGTGCTGCTGCCCTCCGATCACTTCGTTGCCGATGCGGCGGCGTTCCGTCAGGCGATCCTTCGGGCTGCCGTCCATGCCGACCGGGGCCACGTCGTGACGTTGGGCATCCAGCCGACGACGCCGGAAACGGGCTACGGCTACATCCAGTTGGGCGAAGAGCTTGGCGACGCGGGCTATGCCGTCGAGCGGTTTGTCGAGAAGCCGAACCTGGAGACAGCGGAGCACTACTTGGTTGGCGGCAAGCACCTGTGGAATGCCGGCGTGTTCGTGCTGCGAGCCGACAAGGCGCTGGCGTCGTTGGACGCTCACGTGCCAGAAATCGGCCGCGCGCTCGCAGAATTGCGGGATGGCAAGCACCGCTACGACGGCGACGCGTTTGCGGCGATTTTGCGCGTGACCTTTCCCCATTGTCCCAGCGTCAGCATCGACTATGGCGTCGCCGAACATGAAACGGACATCCGCTGCGTGCGGCTGGACGCGGGCTGGTCGGATGTGGGCACCTGGCACAGCGTGCTGGGTCTGCGGCCGGACGGTGAGAACAATTTCGTCCATGGTCCGGTGCTGGCCGTGGACAGCCATCACAGCGTGTTGATTTCCAAAGGTCCCTATCTGGCCGCAGTCGGCCTGGAGAACATGGCGGTTGTGGTGACCGACGACGCGACGCTGGTCGTGCCGCTGGACCGATCCCAGGACGTGCGGCTGGTTGTCGCGGAATTGAGTAAGCTGGGACGGGCGGACTTGTTGTAGTCCGCGAGGCGCTCGTATGCCGGTTCCAATTTTGCGCTGCGACCAGACTTACACCGCGGCAGGCGGTCCCTTCAGCTTCACCGCGTCGCCCGGCGAGTGCTTGACGATCATGGGCCCGTCCGGCGTGGGCAAGTCTCTGCTGCTGCGCGCGCTTGCCGATTTGGATCCGCACCGAGGCGAAGTGTTCCTCGGCGACGTGCGGCAATCCACCTGCCCGCCCCACGATTGGCGGCGCCAGGTCGCATACGTGCCAGCGGCAGCAGGTTGGTGGGCCGAATCGGTGGCCGAGCACTTTGCGGCTTTTGCCGATCTCACCGCTGACCTCGCTGCCCTGGGTTTGCCGGCGGATTGCGGCGCCTGGCCGGTGTCGCGCCTGTCGAGCGGCGAGCGCCAACGCCTGTCCCTGCTGCGCGCTGTCGCGCTCCACTCGCCGGTCCTGCTGCTGGATGAACCGACCGCGAACCTGGACGCTGCCTCGTCGCTGGCGGTGGAAAACTGGCTGCTTGCTCGCAAAGCTGCCGGCGTGACCCTGATTTGGGTCACGCACGATCCCGCGCAAGCCCAGCGCGTGGCGGACCGGCTGTTTGTGTTGGGCCATGACGGTGTGCATGAGGCTCGCGATGCCTGACCAGACGATGCACCTGAGTTACGGCGATCTGGCGCTCGCGGGCCTGCTGCTGCTGCTGCACGCCGGTTTGAGCATCCGCTTTCAGCTCAAGCTGGCGCGACCGCTGCTGATTGCCGCCGTCCGGATGGTGGTGCAATTGAGCCTGCTGGCCGTCGTGCTGCAGTGGCTTTTTGACACAGAATCGCCGCTGGCCACGGCGCTGACGGTGTTGGTCATGCTCGGCTTTGCCGCGTGGGAAACGTGGCGCCGGATCGCCCGGCCGCTCGCCGGCCGCAACGGCTACCTGGTGCCCGGCGGTGCCATTGCGATCGCCGGCCTGACGACGTTGGGCTATGCGCTGATCACCCAGCTCTCGCCCAAGCCGTGGTATGCGCCGCGCTACGCCGTGCCGATTTTGGGCATGATCCTCGGCAGCGTGATGAACGCGGTGGCGCTCGGCATCGACAACTTGACGCAGAATGCGTTGCGGGAGCGGGTCAACATCGAGGCGCAGCTGGTGCTCGGTCGGCGATTTGAGGAGGCCATGCGGACGCACCTGCAGCGGGCCATGCGCACGGCGCTGCTGCCGACGCTCAACCTGATGGCGGCGACCGGTCTGGTGATGATTCCCGGCATGATGACGGGCCAGATTTTGACGGGCACGTCACCGCATGAGGCGATCAAATACCAGATGATGATTATTCTTTTGGTGGCAGGCGCGACCGCACTCGCGGTGTTCCTGGCGGTGATGGGCACGCTGCGGCTGCTGACGGACGACCGCGAAAGGCTGCGTCTGGATCGATTGGCGGGCGAGCGGAAATAGCCGGGAAAGCGGGTGCAGAAAGCGACGCGAGGGTTGCCCGACAGCGATCGCCGACTTACCATGCAGCGCGGCCGCGTGGCCCCAAGGACGCCCGATGAACCCGAATATCTTCCGCGCCTACGACATCCGGGGCATCGCTGATCGCGACCTGACCACGCCCGACGCTTGGGCCATCGCCCGCGCCATCGGCACACTGGCCATCCGCCGCGGCTGCAGGCCCGTCTTTGCTTTGGGTCGCGACGCGCGCCTGTCGAGCCCACGGATCCACGAAGCGTTCGTCGATGGCCTGACCGCGAGCGGCATCACCGTCCGCGACATCGGCGTCGTGGCCACGCCGATGCTGTACTTTGCCGTGCACAACCTGGACGTCGACGGCGGCGTCATGATCACCGGCAGTCACAATCCGGCCGAAGACAACGGCTGCAAAGTGATGCTGGGCCTCAATACGCTGCACGGCGAGGACATCCAGGCCTTGCGTCTGCTGACGGAACAGGCGGACTGCCTCCATCCGGCGCAGAAAGGTCAGGTGTCGTCGGTGGACATCCACACGCCGTACGCCGACTGGCTGACCAGCCACATCACGCTGGGGCCGCGCAAGCTCAACGTTGTGGTGGATTGCGGCAATGGTCCCACGGGGCCGATTTCGCCAAAGATTTTGGCGCGTTTGGGCGCCACGGTCACGGGCCTCTTCACCGAGCCGGACGGTCGTTTTCCCAACCATCATCCCGATCCAACGGTCGAGGCCAACCTGCTGGACCTGCGCAAAGCGGTGCTGGAACACAAAGCGGATCTCGGCATCGCCTACGACGGTGACGGCGATCGCATCGGCGTGCTGGACGAAAATGGCCATGTGCTCTGGGGCGATCAGCTGATGATCATCCTGTCGCGCGCGCTGCTGGCGGTGGAACCGGGCGCGGCCATTGTCGGCGAAGTGAAGTGCAGTCAGACCCTGTTTGACGACATCGCGGCCCACGGCGGTCGGCCGGTGATGTCCAAAGTCGGCCATTCGCTCATCAAACAGCGGATGAAAGACGAGCACGCGCTGCTGGCCGGCGAGATGAGCGGTCACATCTTTTACAAGCACCGCTATTTTGGCTATGACGACGCGACCTACACGTCGTGTCGCTTGCTGGAGATCCTCAGCCATCACAAAGGCCCGATGTCGAGCCTGCTCGCGGGCGTGCCGCAGACGTTTGCGACCCCGGAATTGCGGCTGACGTGTCCGGACGACATCAAATTTGCCGTGGTCGCGGCCGTGACAGCCAAGTTCCGCGCCACGCACGACGTCATCGACATCGATGGCGTCCGCGTCAAATTCAGCGATGGCTGGGGCTTGGTCCGCGCGTCCAACACCGGACCGGTCCTTGTGCTGCGCTGCGAAGCGACGTCGCCGCAAGCGCGCGATCGCATCCGCGCCGAATTGACTGCCGCGATTGAAGCGGCCGCCGGACGTCCCGTGACCGAAGGGGCGCATTGATGGCCGTGCACGTCGACGTGGCGATGGTGCGGCAGGTGGCCAAGCTGGCCAAGCTGTCGCTGACCGATGCGGAACTGCCCGACGTCGCCCGCGACCTGGAACGCGTGTTGGAACTGGTCGCGGTGCTGGATGAAGTCGATGTGCAGGGTGTGGCGCCGCTGGTGCATCCGCACGAACTGGGCTTGCTGCCGCGTGCCGACGTGCCCAAACCGGGCTTGACTCAGGTCCAGGCGTTGGCCAACGCGCCGGCGCAAGAGGATGGGTACTTCCTGACGCCGCGGGTGATCGGATGACCGCAACCGCGCACCTTCAGGCCTGTTTGGCCGAAATTGCCGCGCGTGACGGCAGGATCGCGGCGTTCCTGCATGTCGATGAGGTGGCTGCGCTGGCGCGAGCCCGTGAACTCGACGCACAAACGCAGGCGCATGGACCCCTTCACGGGCTGACGATCGCCGTGAAGGACAACATTGCCGTCGCCGGTCAGCCGATGACCGCTGGTTCGCGGATGCTCGCTGGCTACGCGCCGCCGCGCGACGCCACGGTGGTTGCGCGACTTCTGGCTGCGGGCGCCGTGCTCGTCGGCAAGACGAACATGGACGAATTCGGCATGGGTTCGTCAACTGAACTGTCTGGATTTGTGCCCACACGCAATCCGCTGGACCTCACGCGCGTTCCCGGTGGCAGTTCGGGAGGTTCCGCAGCCGCGGTTGCTGCCGGCATGGCGTGGGCTGCGCTCGGCACAGACACGGGCGGCTCGATCCGCCAGCCCGCTGCGTTCTGCGGTCTTGCCGGCTTGAAGCCGACGTACGGACGGGTTTCCCGCTCCGGCGTTGTCGCGTACGCGTCCTCGTTGGATCAAGTGGGCCCGCTGGCGAGAACCGTGCGCGATGTGGCGCGGGTGTACGCTGTGATCGCCGGTCGCGATCCGCTGGATGCAACGTCCGTCGACGTGCCGCTGGAACCGGTGTCGTGGCGTGAGGATCTCGGCGGGCTGCGCATCGGTGTCGCGAGAGAGCATCTGGACGCCGCGGACGGTCTGGATCGACAAGTGAAGGCGCGCATCGAACAGGCACTGGCGGAGCTGCGCGCGCGTGGCGCAACCCTGGTGTCGGTTTCCTTGCCACACACACGCCACGCCATTGCCGCCTACTACCTCGTCGCGACCGCGGAGGCGTCAGCGAACCTGTCGCGCTATGACGGTCTGCGCTATGGCCAGCGGACCGCGAATCCGCCGACGCTGGACGCGCTCTACACCCACAGCCGCGCCGACGCTTTGGGCAAAGAAGTGCAGCGGCGGATTCTGCTGGGCACGTTCGCGCTTTCGGCTGGGTTTCAGGATGATTTCTACCAAAAAGCGTGCCGAGTCCGACGCAGGATCGCCGAGGACTTCAGCCACGCCTGGCAGCGCTGCGACGTGTTGCTCGGGCCGATTTCGCCGGTGGCGCCGTGGAAGCTGGGCGAGAAGATCGCCGATCCGCTGGCCATGTACCTGATGGATGCATTCACGGTTGCGCCGAGCTTGGCCGGTGTGCCTGCTTTGGCGGTCCCGGTCGGCCGCGATGCCCAGCACCTGCCGATCGGCGCGCAGTTGATCGGCCAGCCGTTTGCAGAAGCGACGTTGCTGGCGGTCGGCGATGTGCTCCAGCGCGCGTTTACGCCGGAGGCGGCATGAGCGCGTTTGAAGCCGTCATCGGCCTGGAAGTGCACGCGCAGCTGCTGACGCGGACGAAGATTTTCTGCAGCTGCGAAGTCGCCATCGGCGGCGAACCCAATTCGCGCACCTGTCCCGTTTGCCTCGGCTTGCCCGGTGCACTGCCGGTGTTGAATGCGGAGGTCGTGCATCTGGCCGTGCGCGCAGGGCTCGGCACGGGCTGCACCGTCCAACTGACGTCGGTCTTTGCCCGCAAGAACTACTTTTACCCGGATTTGCCCAAGGGCTACCAGATCACCCAGGCGGAACTGCCGATCTGCCTGGATGGCCAGCTGCTGCTGGACGACGGCAAGGTGGCACGCATCCAGCGCATTCATCTGGAAGAGGATGCCGGCAAATCGATCCACGGCGAATCTGGCACGCGCGTGGACCTGAATCGTGCGGGCACGCCGCTGGTGGAAATCGTTGGCCATCCGGACTTGCGCACGCCTGACGAGGCCGTGAGCTACCTGCGCGAACTGCGCGGCATTCTGGTGACGCTCGGCGTCTGCGATGGCAACATGGAAGAAGGCTCGCTGCGCTGCGACGCGAACGTGTCCATGCGGCTGGTCGGACAGGCGGCGTTCGGCACGCGGGTCGAAGTCAAGAACATGAATTCCTTCCGCAGCGTGCGCGACGCGATCGCCTACGAAATGACTCGGCAGGTCGGCGTGATCGCGGATGGACTGGCGGTCAAGCAGGAGACGCGGCTCTGGAATATGGATTTGGCCCGCACGGAATCCATGCGCTCGAAGGAAGAAGCTGCGGATTATCGCTACTTTCCGGATCCCGATCTGCCGCCGTTGCACCTCGACCGAATTTGGCTGGAAAACCAACGTGCGAATTTGCCGGAGCTGCCCGCGGCCCGCAAAGACCGGTACGCACGCGAGCTCTCCTTGGACAGAAACACGGCGAACTGGCTGTGCGAAGAGCCGCCACGTGCCGACGCTTTTGACCGGACGGTGGCCAACGCGCCTGAGTTGGCCGGCTCGTTTGCCACGTTCCTGATGAGCCAGGTCCAGGGGCAATTGCAGCGCCACGAGCGGCCGTGGTCGGACGTGGCTGAAGCCATGCCCACGCTGCTGCGGATTTGCGGCAAATGGCGGGCCGGGCAACTGTCGAACCGGATGCTGGCGGAAGTGCTCCAGGCCGGCTTTGGCGACTCGGCACGTACGCTTGGGGCTGCGCTCGCGCTTGCGGAGGCGGAGGCAGGCGCTGTTGTCAGCGATGATGCCGCGCTCGAGCCCGTTGTTGACGCCGTGCTTGGCCAGTTTTCGAATGAAGTGAGCAAGTATCGCGCGGGTCAAAAGCAGCTGATTGGCTTCTTCGTGGGTCAGGCCATGCGTCAACTCGCCGGCAAGGCCGATGCCAAGGCCCTGGCCGCGCTGCTCATCCGCAAACTCGAAGGCTGAGCGCAGCGCCGCCGCAAGTTCTATGGCCCGTGCGTCATCGCTTTCAGGTAGGCGATGACGTTGTCAATCGCGCGCTGCCGTTGGGAAATCCGCGCAGGAATGCCGCAGCCTGCCGCTCCCTTGCGGATGGATTGCGGATTGTCGAGCCACTGGTGGAGCGACTGCGGCTGCCAATACTCGGTCACGCTGTGCGGCGCATTCAATTCAGGTCCCGCTTTGCCGCCATGGCCATCGATGCTGTGGCAGGTTGCGCACTGGTGCACGAATAGCTCGAAACCTTCGGCAATTTCCGGTGTTCCCGGCTCGGGTGGCGCGAGACTTCGAATCACCGCGGCAGAGGGCTCGTTCGCGGGCACCGTAGCTCCAGCCACGTCGCTCCCGGCCACCAGCATCGCCGCTTGCGGCGCTGATTTGCACGCCGTGCTCAGAACCAGGGTCAGAAGAACGCGCTTCATGTCGTCGTGTTCCCGGCACCGCATGGCAAGGCGGCATGGGTGGTATCGGTTGAATGGGCGGTCGTCATGCACGTCTCCAGAATCTGGCGCTATTTCGCCCTGCGCGTCTTAGCCCGTTTCTTGCCGGGCAGCGTCTTGCCACGCGGTTTCGGCGCTTCATCCGGTGCCTCCGCAGGCCGCCACTCCACACGCATCAGCGCCCATGTGCGACGCGGCAGTTCGGCGCGTGCCACCATCGCCGTGCCGCGATGGGGCATCAGCCACAGTCGCACCGCGCCGTCCTCGCTCGCGGCCACCTGCGCATCGACATCCGCCCAGCGAAAAGCTCCGACATGGTCGCGCACTTGCAATCGCACCGACGCCAGTCCTTCCAGGTGAAGCGCCAACACAACGCCATCCAACGTCAACTCGACGCGGCCAGTGCGCAGCAGAGTCTGCCAGAGGACTTGGCTCATTTGCCAAGCCGTGCGGTCCGCGAGCGTCGCATGCCCAGCCGGCAGCTCGAGGTCCAGGCGCTGGGCGGTGTCGATCGCTTGCTGTGTCGTCGATCGCCCGCCCTCCTCGGTCGTGCCTTTGGCATCCTGGCGGCGAAACGCGAACGCTGTGCCCTCCGCGGCAGCCAGCGGCCACACCGTCACGGCTTGCATGGCACCATCACCGGGAAGCTGCGTCTGGGCATCGCGACCGCCGTGGACAAAGTCGAGAAAAGCCAGCTGGCGACCTGGTGTCAGCCAATCCAGTTCGGGCATGTCCGGCAGCGGTGGCGGCGCCTGAGTGGGGCTGAGCGCGACCTGTTGCCACTCACCACCGCTCTTGCCATGCCACAACAGCAGCGTCAGCACGTGGTCTGCCGCCTGGACGGACGCGACTTCAGTGGAGTCCGCCAGTTCACCAGAGGCCTCCCATTGGCCGTCACCCGCGCGCGTCACGAGCCAGCCGCCATCGCCCAGCCAAATCGCATGGCCGTTGTCCGATCCGACGCCGTGCAGCGCGCCGAACGACCAGGCCCGCCGCCACTTCGTGATGCGCGTTCGCGTGTCCGCCATGCCAACCCAGCGCACGCCATCGGGACGAATCCCGCCTACCGCCAGTCCGTCGGCCAACGGCTCCAGCGTCGGCAGCAGCGGTACGGCATCGGCCCAAAGCGTCTTGCCAGTCGCCAGATCGCGCGCATCAATCACCCCCGCCACCGGCGTCGCAACGAACGCGGTCTGGCTGGGCACGAGACGGTACTCAGCGCCGCCAAAAGGAACGCGCCAGAGCGGCGCCAGTTCCTCCAGCCGTGCCGTGGTCGTGCTCGCCGCCTCCGCGAGTGGCTGGGCAAGGATCGCGTGACTGTGACCGACCGGAGCGCTGCCCGCGGTGCGGGCCGTGATCAAGGCCAGCGGGCCATTGGGGGAAAGAGCGGCAGCCTGCAGCGGTGCCCCGTGAAGGGCGAACCGGCGCAGCACGCGACCAGTCGTCAGTTCCAACACCGCGAGTTCGCCGTTATCGACGTTCACCGCCACGCGATCGCCCGCCGTGACCATCAGCGCCAGCTTATCGTTGTGGTGATAGCGCCAGCGCACGCTGCCATCGTGCGGGGCGATCGCAAAGACATCGTGATCGGTGCGGCACAGCACCGCGCTCGGGGTCGCGAGCACTTCACCGGTGCCATCTGGCAGCGGGCACGC
This sequence comes from uncultured Myxococcales bacterium, assembly GCA_903924465.1. Taxonomy (GTDB): domain Bacteria; phylum Myxococcota_A; class UBA9042; order UBA9042; family UBA9042; genus CAIYBN01. The sequence continues at coordinate 39,933 of CAIYBN010000079.1, forward strand.
AATGCGGCTGCTCCACACCACGCGCGCGGTCTGCGCGTCCATGCCGGGATCGACGCCGTACCAAAACGCGCCTTTGTCGTCGCCCACCCGCGGTTGCACCGCAATCACCGTGCGATCGCCGACGGACGTCAGCTTGATGCCGGACGGATCCTTCAGGTGGTCGGTGGCGATCTGGCTGAGCGTGGTGGGCGCCGCGGCCAGCGCAGAAACCGGGGCGCAGAGAGCCAAGAAGACAAGAACTTTCAAGACTACCGCCGATAGAGCCAGCCAATGGCGGCGTCCAGGATTTCGGGAGTTGCCGTGAACAACGTCACTTCGGTACGCACGAGCAAATCGAGGGCACGAATCAATTCGTCCTGCGCGGCGTCGTCCTTGCACGTCGCAAAGTACATGCCGCCGTCATGCCAAGCGAGCGGCACGAATTCGCCACGGCGGCACATGGCCTCGGTGAACAGCGACCGCGGGTCGCCCGCCGTGAACGCGTCCGGCCACGCGAGGTTGTCGCGCATTTGCAGCAGTTCGTGGATCGTGATGTCCGCCGCAGTGATGCGGTTTTGGTAGAACAAGTCGAAAAAGTCCGCGAGCGTGAGCGTCAGCACCGCGGGCGAGATCGCGTCGTGGCCGGCATGCAGCTCGACTGGGGTGCGATCCAGCAGACCTCGCGCTTCCGCGCGTTCCGCAGCTGCGCGGGCGCGGGCCAGATCTTCAGGACTCAGGCGGTCCGTTGTGCGCCGCGCGGTCGAGGTGACCGGCGCCCGAGCTTCTTCCACAATTGTCTGTGGTTTCCTCGGCTTGCCTCGACCTGCTGGACCTGTGGGAATCGCCATGACCGCACCTCTGTCGCTGTACGTTCGCAGCATGGTGCAGGTTGGGTCCGGGATCAAGCGTCGCGCCGTGCTACCGCGCGATCACACCCAGGTGGATCGCTTCAGCGGCCCTGGCACTTCCGTCGCGTGGGCATCGAGAATCCGATTGCCGTCGCCCAGCAGCACGACCGTCGGCACGTGCAGCCGCGCTTCCGCATCTTCCAACTCCGTGAACGTCGCGATGATGACCTTGTCGCCTGGATTGCACAGGTGCGCCGCCGCGCCGTTGACACAGCACACGCCCGAACCGCGTGGGCCTCGCAGCGCGTACGTCTGCAAACGCGTGCCTTGCGTCACGTTCCAGATGTGCACGGCCTCGTGCTCCAAAATGTCGGCTGCTTCCATGAGGTTCTGGTCAAGTGTGACGGAACCTTCGTACTCCAAATCGGCCTGCGTCACGGTCGCGCGGTGCAATTTGGATTTGAACATCTGCCGGCGCATACGCCCTCCGTGCCGGTCTCCGCCCGCTTGCTGCAGGTCGACGCCGACGTCCATACAGCGTAGAGGATCTACGGGCAGAATCAAGTCGGATCGCACCGACGCTCAGGGCACGGCCTTGGGATGGTGCGGCGGCTGCGTCGGCGTGACCGCGGTCGGCACGTCGACCGGCTTGGGCTCTTTCAGCTCCTTGGGCACGGGGACAAGGTTCACCGGCACTTTCTGACCGACCGTCACGCCCGTCCAGCCGTCGAGTCCTTTGACCGCGACGACTTGCCCGCCCGGGCTTTTCAGCACTTCCAGGTTGACGTTCTTGCCGTCGCGCAGGTGAATCCGCGTCCAGTGCTTGCCGTCCGCGGCGAGCGTTTCCGTGGTCAGCGCCAGATGCCCGGTCGTCGCGTTGTCGACCCGCACGTACTCCATGTCGCCCAGCTTGCCGAGCCGTTCCGCCGCGAGCACAACCAGCGCCACGCTGCGCTCATCCAGCACCGCAAACGGCGCTTTCAGCTTCAAATCCGTGACCTTGGGTTTTGAACCGGCGTCCGCCTGCGCGCCGATCCGCCAGCCGCCGTTGTAGCTGAACAAATTGGTGTTGATCGTCGCCCCGGTCACGTAGATTCCACGGCGGTAGCTTTTGATCGTGCCATCCGCCTGACTGTCGAGCGTCGCGCGTTGCTGGAACGATTTCCAGACCTTCTGCACCTTGTCCTGCAGCGAGGCTTCCAGCGAATCATAGCGGCCTTCCTGGCCTGATTGCGTGCGCAGCGTCTCGGTTCCCACTTTCTTGTCGTTCAGCGACACCTGCAATTCCAGTGCTTCGGGCTTGGGCGCAGGCACCGCAAGCGTAGTCGTTGCGGCCAAGAGCCCGAAGGCGACCAGAAGCATCAGCAGCCGTTCTTTCACGCAGAACCTCAACTTCGGCGGCACGAACCGCGCGCGCCACTGTGGGCAGCCTTCGTTCTGCCGTCAACATTTCTGCTGATTTGCCGCGGTCAGGGGGACGGCTTGGCGGCGGGCGGCACGGGCGCGATGACTTTGGTCACGTCAACGCGCACCGCGTAATTGCCCTGCGCGGTCCGCAGCACTTCCGGCTCCACGCGACCCTGAACCTGCAGCGGCACAGGCAAGTTGTCCTGAGGAGTCCGCGCCAACGCTGACAGCCACGCTTGCACCGCGTCGTCGCCACTCAGCTCCGCGCGCAGCCACTGACCGCCGAGGCGCAGTTCCGCGGCCGGACAGGCGCAAGCCGCCGGGTTGTAGCGCAGGTTCAGGGGCTGTTGCACATCCAGCCCGGCGATCGACTGCTCCAACGAGGCGCGCAGGGGATTTTCGGTCGCGATGGGTTCGTTCGCGCCACAGGCAGTGAGTGCCAACGCCAGGACGCCGGAGCAGCAGCGGTTCATTCAGGCAGCACGCCGTAGATCAACAGGCCGACCGTGATCGTGCCGGCGGCGAGGTTGATGAGGAAAGGTCGATCGCGCAGCATGCGCTCGGTTGGGCTGTGCGCCGTGTCGCGCGCGTCCAGCAGGCGAGAAAAGCGCCACAAGCCAAAAACGCCGAACGGCGTGGTCCACGGCAGCCGCGAGGTGTGAAATCGCCGGACCGTTTCCAAATCCAACGTATACAGCAAGTATGCGGCGGACGTCAGGATCGCCAGGATCGCCAGGGCGAAGTTCAAATGGGAAAGCCGGTAGTCGCGCAGGTTGGCGCGGTGCTTGACGTCAGACGTCAGCACTTCGTGCTTGCGCTTGCCCAGGGCCAGGAACATGGCCAACAGCGCCGTACACGCCAGCAGCCAGTGGGAAGCCGGGACCGGAGCCGCCGCCGAACCAGCCAGGACACGGAGCAGAAAACCGGTCGCGATGATCGCAGCGTCCACGTACGCGATCTTTTTCAGCCCAAGCGAATAGGCGAGGTTCTGCACGAAATAGCCGGCGATCGTCAGACCGAACACGACGCCGGATTCACCGACCCAGCATGCAATCGCGAGGGTCAGCGTCGCATCGAACGCCAACAGCGCCGCCAGCCAGCGTTTGGCGCGCGCCGCAGGCAGAAGCCCTGCGGCGATCGGCCGGAGTCGCTTGACCGGATGGGCGCGATCGGCCTCGGCATCCAGCAAGTCGTTGAGGACATAAGTCGCACTGGACGCGAGACAAAAGCACAGCGCGGCCAGCATGACGCGCGCCACCATCGTGAAACTCAGTCGTTGTTGGACCAGCAATTCCGGGCCGGCAAACACCAGCGGCACCAGCACGAACACGTTCTTGACCCACTGATGCGGGCGCATGGTCTGCCACAGCGCCTGCAACTCCGCGCCGAGCGAGGGCTGCGTCGTCTCATGCTGCGGCAATGGGGCTGGCAGGTGTTCGGTCACAGACTTTCTCAGGTGCGGGTTATTTGGCAGAAGCAGAAGCGGCGGGCGCCAAAGTCACGGCAGCACTGGTCGTTGTGGCCGCCGTCGGCGCATGGGCGGCGGTTTCGGCAGCGCGGGCATCCAGCTTGAGCTGGCGCTTGTTGGCCACGTAGTAGGCCGCCAGCGCCTCCCGATAGGTGCGCACACCCGTTTGCAGCCGGCTGCGAATATCGCCAAAACGCGCCAAGCCGTCCACGCCTTGCAATTCCCGTTCAAAAACATCGATCTCGCCCCGAGCCGTTTGGTACGCGTCCAGCAGATTGCTGTGAATCCGCTTCAGCTCCGGCGTCTCCGTGGGCATCTTCTTGAGCCGTTCGACGAAAGTATCCATCGCGGGCAGCACTTTTTCCCGCAACGCCTGCTTGTACAGCGTCAGGTCGCTCGCGTGGTTGGCCTGCTCGAAACTCTGCAACACCGCTTGATGCGCGGCGTTGGCCTCCGCAGATGCCGCCGAGTATTTTTCAATCGCCACGTCAGCCAGCTTTTCAGCGGCCGTAAGCTTGCGATCTTCGGTGACTTTTTTGCAGCCACCGGCAAGTGACAGCGCGATAGCGGCACTCACCGTGATCAACAAATGCAGGCGAAGCTGTGGCCGATGCGTCATGAATCTCCGTGCCCGGCAATGCCGCTGCAGGCGCATCTTGGCGCAGCGCATGGCATGCTGACAAGTGTGTTTCGCGCACGCATTCGGCGTAGAAACCGGCGGTCAGCTTGACATGGCGGCTACCGGCGGTGAAAGTAGCGAACTTGGAGCTTGATGCCGCTGGCCTTGGCGCGCACAACCTCGCGCGGAGAATCATCTTGGACGCCATCGTTCGGCCAGACACTGCCCGCAAACAGTCATCGATCACGCGCGCGTTTGTCAGCGCTGCGCTGGTGTTTTCTGCCTTCGGTTGCGGCGCGGTTTCCACGCAGCAGTCCTTGGGCGATGCCCAAAAGCAGATGGATGAAGCCAAGAAATTGGAAGGTGAAGAATTCGCGCCGTATGAGTACACGCGGGCGACTTCCTACTTCCAGAAAGCCAAGAAGCTGACGGGCGAGGGCATGTACGAACAAGCGGCGGAATACGCCAAGCTCGCGCAACTCGCGGCTGAAAAAGCCCAGGACGTCGCGCGGTTGGGCAAGGAACGCAAGTTGCGGCTGCAGAAGTTTGCGCCCAAGGAACCGGCCGCGCCGAAAGCGCCTGTTGTGCCCGGATCCATGGCGCCGTCCCCGGCTCCGCAGGGGGGCAAATGAACACAAGCCTCCGCCATCTTTTGCTGCTCGGTTCCCTGGTTCTGACGACTGTCGCTTGCGCGACGGGCGGCGAAGTTCAGGAAGAGTCGGCCAAGCTGAGCGAAACCCTGCGTCAGGTCAAAGTGCCGGCGTACTACTGTGCCCCCAAGGATCTGGCGCTGGCGGAAGCCTTCCTGGATTTTGCCAACCTGGAATCCAGCTACGGCGACATGCTGAGCGCGGGTCACAATTTGGAGATCGCCAAGGAGCACACGGCCAAGGCGGCGGCGGTCAAGGACCAGAAAGGCTGCTGCCCGGATCGCGACGGCGATCGAATTTGCGACGCCGATGACAAGTGCCCGGATGATCCGGAGGATTTTGACAACGACGAGGACACCGACGGTTGCCCGGAATACGACCGCGACAACGACGGCATCAAGGATCAGTTCGATCGCTGCCCGGACCAGCCCGAGGACAAGGACGGCTTTTTGGATGAAGACGGCTGCCCGGATCCGGACAACGACAACGACGGCATCCTGGACGCCAAGGACAAGTGCCCGAACTTTGCGGAAGACAAGGACGGCTTTGAGGATCAGGACGGCTGCCCGGACGTCGACAACGACGGCGATGGCATCATCGACTTCCCGCAGCGGCTCGACAAATGCCCGGACAAGCCGGAGACGTTCAACGGTCTGGACGACGAAGACGGCTGCCCGGATGAGCTGCCGCCGCCGCCGCCGGAGCCGAAGAAATACGACACGATCGAGGTCGAGAACGACAAGATCGTCTTCAAGAAGCAAATCCAGTTTGCCGTCAACAAGGCGACGATCGTCGGCGACGTGAGCCAGAAGATTCTGGACGAATGCACCGCGGCGCTCAAGGACAAGAGCGAAGTGCGCGTGCAGGTGGAGGGCCACACGGACTCGACCGGCAACGCGAAGAAAAACAAGAAGCTGTCGCAGGCGCGTGCGGCGTCGGTCGTGGCAGCACTGGTGGAGCGCGGCATTGGCCGCAGCCGTCTTGTGCCGGTGGGCTTTGGTCCCGATCGCCCGCTGGATCCGGCGAAAAACAAGGCTGCGTACGAAAAGAATCGGCGCGTCGAGTTCAACTTCCTGCCCCCGGATAAGTAAGCGCCCCGGCGGCGAATACTTGGAGCCGCAAACCAGCTTGCTGGTTTAGGGGCGCGCGCTAGCCGCCGACCAAGCAGGCCCCGGCGGCGAATACCTGGAGCCGCAAACCAGCTTGCTGGTTGAGGGACGCGCCCGCGGTGCCCTCCCGACCGTCAGGCTTTCACCAGCTTGATCGCCTTCCCCCGACACACCATCACGCAAAGTCCGCACGAATGACAGGCCACCGGGTGCGCGACGCGTGCTTGGCGGTTGCCGTGCGCCCGCGCCTTGAGCCTGCCGATGAGCGACATGGCCGCCCTGTGCTCCGCCGTCACCGTGACCATCGTGAACACGCCGTGGGGGCAGACGCGCACGCAATCTTCCTTGCCTTCGCAGCGGTTGGGATCAATCGCCGGAAGCACGCCACGCGGCTTGGCGTCCGAATCGTGTGGGGCTTCCACCACGCGCCTCAGTTGCCCTGGGGCAAGAAGACGCCGCAGTCGGTCTGCGCGCACGCCCAGGTGCTGGCGAACAAGCCCGGTGCGGCGCCGGTCGTGGGTGCGCAGCCGCTCCAGCAGCTCGGGTCGGTGCATTCCAGGACGCAGTTGAGCGCCTGGTTGCAGGTCGCGTCCAACAAGCACGGATCGGCGTCGGTGGCGCACTTGCCGGTGACGCAACTGGCGAGCGGGCCGATCGTCGTGTCGCAGTCCATCGAACAGAAGGTCGTTTCGTCACCCTCGCATTTGCCGTTGCCGCAGGTGTTCGGCGGCAGGTTGCTCAGGTCGCAGTTGGCCTTGGTGCAGTTGGCGAGGCCGGTGAAGACGCCCAACGCCGTGAGATCGTTCTTCAACGGGTCGGCGCACTTGTTGGGGCAGACGCTGTCGGTCTTGGGGCAGGCGAACACGCAGGCGAGCACGCTGCTGCAGGTGGCGTTCTTCTGACAAGACGTCACGTTGCTGGCGCACTTGTCCTGCCAGCACTGGAAGACCTGATCCTGGGTGACGCCGACGTCCACTTCGCCGCTGTCGGCGCCCGCGCTGTCGCCGCTGTCCTTGCTGGCTGTGTCGCTGGCCTTGATTTCGCTGCCGGTGCTGTCGCCAACCTGGCCGTCGCCCGTGGCGTCCTTGGCGACGTACACGCCACCGCCGCCACCGTTGGTCGTCGCGCTGCAGCTGGCGAGCAGCAGGATGGCGCCGGTCAGCCAGCGAAATGGGATACGCAAGTGCATGGTTCCTCTTCGTAATCAGCCGCACGTCGGCCGTGCGCCGGAGAATAGCGGGTTCCATCCGCAACTGCCACTTGCCAAGAGGCGCGACACGGGAAACCATGCGCGCATGAAGGTACTGCACGCACTCCTGATGTTCCTGGTCCTGCCGCTGGCGGCTTGTGGGCAATCGACCGCAACGGTCACCGACGACGCGACGGCGGACACGGAAGCGTTGCCGGACGACGTCACGGCGGATGTGCCGGCGTATCAGCCCGACCTGCCTGCGCTCGCGCTCGCCGGGGATCCAACCTCGTTTGTCGATCCGCGTATCGGCACCGACGGCGGTGGCAACGTGTTCTTTGGCGTGACGCTGCCGCACGGCATGATCAAGCTGGGGCCGGACACGGACAATGGCAACCAGGACATCAAAGGCTACCAGTGGAATGCTACGAAGATTCAGGGCTTTTCGCACACGCACTTGGATGGGCCGGGTGGCAGTGCGTACGGCTACGGCCAGATCGCGCTGCTGCCGACGATGGGCACGCGCACGGTGATCGAGGCCGACTACGCCGCGACGTATGACCGCGAGACGCAGATCGCCACGCCGATCCGCTACGCGGTGACCCTGCCCGAGCACGGCATCCACGTTGATCTCGCCGCGACGCGTCACTGCGGCGTGCACAGCTACCAGTTCCCCGCGGGCACGGCGCGGGTGCTTGTCGATTTTGGCCACACGCGCGGCAAGAGCGTGGGTGGGCACGTGGGCGTGACCGGGGCGACCGTGAGCGGCCGCGGCGACTACAACGTCGATCCGGCGATCAGCGGGCTGTTGCAGGACAAGAAACCGACCGTCGGCCTGTCCTCGGTATTTGCCCACGTGGCGTTTGACGCGCCACCGACCACCAGCGGCGTCTGGCAGAATCGCAAGGACGTGGCGGGCACGACGACCGATGGCGTGGACGCTGGCGCCTGGCTGGAGTGGCAAAGCGACAAGCCGCAGACCGTCACAGCACGGGTCTGTCTGTCCCTGATTTCCAACGATCTGGCGCTGAAGCATTTCCACGATGAAGTCGAGAACCAGACACAGGACAAGCTCTGGGACGCGGCCAAGCAGGAATGGAACGGTCTGCTCGGGCGGATCCAGGTTGAGACGCCGACCCAGGTGGACCTGACCAGGTTCTACACCGCGCTCTACCACGCCATGCTGCAGCCCGTCGACTACACGGAAGATGGGCAGTTCATGAACAATTCAAAGGAAGTCGCGACGGTGCAGTCGACGGCCGGCAAGCACTTCTACACCGACGACTGGTGCGTGTGGGACACGACACGGACGACGCATCCGCTGTTGACGCTGATCGAGCCGGAAGTGGTCGGCGACATGCTGCAGTCGCTGCTGTGGATGACCGGCCCGGAAGGCTACCTGCCCAAGTGTCCGTGGCAAGCAACCGGAGATTCCCGTGTGATGACAGGCAATTTCACGTTCTGCGTGATGGCGGACGCCGTGGTCAAAGGCTTGAAGGATTTCGACACGGCAGCGGCGATGGCGACGATGCAGCACGGCGCGCTGACGGATTCGGTCAATCCGGGCGATGACGGCCTGTGCGGCTATTTGAACCAGGGATCGCCGCCGTTCTATGTGCAAAATGGCTGGGTGCCGCAGGAATGCGATTTTACCCAAAGCGCGTCGATGACGCTTGAGCACAGCTATTCCGACTGGTGCCTGGGCCAATATGCCCACGCGCTCGGCAACGAGGACTTGGCCAAGCAGATGGCGCCGCGTGGCAACAATTGGCAGAACGGCTGGGGGCCGCACAATTATCCGCAAGTGCGCGCGGCCGACGGTTCGTGGCTGGAACCGTTTGACCCGGCGGCGTCGACGGGCTTTACCGAAGCGACGGCGTGGATCTACCAGTGGCTGGTGCCGCAGGATCGCTGCGGGCTGGTGGCGAAGATCGGCGGTCATGCGGCGACATTGCAGCGGCTGAACGACTTCTTTGACGGCGGCCACTTCGACATGGGCAACGAGCCGGACTTTCATGCGCCGTGGCTGTATTGCGACGTGGGTCGACCGGATTTGGCGAGTGAGCGCGTGCACAAGCTGATGGCGGAGCAGTTCACGGCGAATCCCAATGGCCTGCCGGGCAACGACGACGCGGGGGCGATGTCCGGCTGGTTCGTGTTCGCGGCGCTGGGCCTGTATCCCGTCGCGCCGGGCGATGGCCTCTACACGCTGACGGCGCCGCTGGTGCCGCGGGCGGAAATCCATGTCGGCGGCAAGATCGTCCGGCTGGAAGCGCCCGGTGCGCCGACCGCTCAGCACATCGTCAGCGCCAAGTGGAATGGCCAGCCGTTGACGGAGCCGCGTATCGCCCACAGCGCGCTCGTCCAAGGTGGTTTTCTGGAATTGACGTTGACCGCAGGCGACAGCGCGTGGGGCGTCAACGCTTGTCCGTAGGGCCGTCGGGTCCGCAGTTTGGAGGTCTGGCCATGCAATCCGCTTATGCTGCGCAGCGTTCCGCGATCACCCGCGCCGTGCCAGATGGTCTCTACACCATCCGCCGACCGTGGCTGTCCTTTTTCAACCGGACGTTTCGCGTGACCGATTCCAGCGGCCAGCTCGTCGCGTACGTGCGTCACCCGCTGATGCGGATGCGCGAGCAATTCCAGATCTTTGCCGACGAAGCGATGCAACAGCCTTTGGCCACGATTCAGTCGCGGCAGATCGTGGCGGTCAATCGCACCTACGACGTGACCGATGCGGCGAGCGGCGGCTGGCTGGGCACGCTGCGGTCGCGCGGGCTGAAATCGATGGTGCGCGATACGTGGGAGCTGCTGGATCAAGGCGAGCAGCCGCGCGGCATCCTGGAAGAGATCGGCTTGTCCTGGCTGCGGCGGATCTTTCCGCTCCTGCTGGGCCATTGGCACGTGCAGTTGGGCGCACAGGAAGTGGCCAAAGTGGATCAGGTCTTCCGTTTCTTCATCAAGGAATACCGCCTGACCGTCGCGGCTGAGGGCCGCAATGTCGACAGCCGGTTCCTGTTGGCGTGCGCACTCCTGGCGCTGATGCGGGAAAATCACCGCGAGCAATCCTGAGCCCAAGTCTTGCCATCGCCATCCGGCTGCACTTTGAGGACCCGCGTGAAGTCTCTGATCGTTTTCAAGCATTCCAAGTGGTTGGCGGTGTCGATTCTGTGCGTGGGCTGTAGCTCGTCCGCCGTGGATGCAACTGGCAGCGATGCTTTTGGTGATGATCTCGGCTTTTCCACCAAATTCGACATCGTTCAGGCCGATGTTCAGGTGCCCAAGGACAGCGGCCCGGACGCAGCGGCTGTTGCCGATGCGGCCAAGGACGTGGCGGATGTCAAAGCGGACGCGGCCGATGCGGTCGCGGGGACGGATGCCGCCTCCGACGGGATTGAGGACGCCGACCTGGCGGACGCTGCGGCGGACAGCGCGGTGTTTGACAGTCCGGATGCGGCTGCCGTCGAAGCCGACGCATCTCAGGACGTTGGCGCCGTAGACGTTGGTGTCGCAGATGTTGGTGTCGCGGATGTTGATGCCGCGGACATTGGTATCGCGGATGCTTTCGACGATGCCGATAGCCTGCCGGCCTGCAACCCGGCCAATGCGGTGACGGAGATCTGCAACGGCATCGACGACAACTGCAACGGCGTCACCGACGAGGGCGTATGCGACGACGGCAACCTGTGCACCGCCGATACGTGCGTGCCGGCCACAGGCTGCGCGCATACGCCGACGACCGGCGCGTGCGACGACGGCAACGCTTGCACGAGCAACGACCAATGCGCGAGCGCTACCTGCCAAGGCTCGACCAGCAGTTGCGATGACGGCGACCCGTGCACGACCGACTCCTGCTTGCCCGCCAGCGGCTGCGCCCATGCCCAGACCTGCTTGGGACTCCCGGTCGCAGATGCTGGCAACACTTACGCGGAAGGCCTGAACGCCGCCGGCACGATCCTCGCTTGGGGAAACGCCGCCACACCGCCGACTGGCACCTACGCGCAAATCTCCGCGGGCTACTATTTTGCCTGTGCGGTCGAAACCGGCGGCAGCATGACCTGTTGGGGCGCCAATACGCCGTCGGCGCTCAACGCCAAGCAGTCCGGGATCAAACAAGTCTCCGTCGGCAAACCGCACGCGTGCGTGATCCAGTCGAACGACACCGTCAAATGCTGGGCCTACAGCGGCACCGCGACGACGACGGGCATCCCCACCGGCGCGTTCGTGCAGGTCTCCTGCGGCGCCAACCACAGCTGTGCGTTGCGCGCCGATGGCACGGTCGCCTGTTGGGGTGACAACAGCGCCAAGCAATGCTCCGTTCCAGCCGGCGAAACGTTCAGCCAGATCGCCGCTGGCACCAACTTTACTTGCGGCGTGCGCAAATCCGGCAGCGGGATCGTGTGCTGGGGCAGCAATGCCGGTTCTGCCGTATCCGGCGCGCCCAACACAGGCAGCTTCCTCGCAGTTGTCGCCGGCAACATGGCGTGCGCGATTCAGTCCGACCACACGGCGATCTGCTGGACGACGACCAGCTACGGCTCGTCCACGCCGCCCGCCAACAGCAAATGGCAGTCGTTGGGCGCGGGCCAGGACATTGTCTGCGGCGTGCTGATCGACAAGACCGTCCAATGCTTTGGCGATGACCTGGACAGCGTCATATCCGGCGTGCCCCAAACCGGCTGGTAGGATTAGCCCAGCTTTGCCGCCAACGCCTTGACGATGCCCGCGGCTTCCTCCGCCTGAATCCGGCAATCGATCATCTTGGTCTGCAGCGCCGCAATTTGACCGCGCGCCGTCTTCAGTTGCTCGTGCAACCCGGCGATTTCGGCGTTCTGCTTGGCCAGCTTTGCGTGCAAGTCGGCGTTTTGACCCTCCAGCTCCGCGTTGAGCCCGGTCGCAATGTCCAGCTTGTCCCGGAGGCCTGCCAATTCCGCGAGCACCGCGCCATCGTGTTCAGCCACGGACTCTTCGCGCAGGTCATCGGAATCCAACGCGGTCGGCTCTTCCTCGGCTTGGGTCATTTCCTCAAGCACGGCTTCGTCCAACATTTCTTCCAAGGATTCAAGGACTTCATCCTCGTCGCTCAGCTCAAACGCATCCGGCTCCAGCGTCTCGACGATTTCCTCGCCGTCCAACTCCTCCACCGCCAGTTCGCCCAGCACTTCGTTGTGCGCCGTCGCGCGGCCGGCCATCGGCGTCGTCGGCTCCTCTTCCAGCGCGTCGGACGTCAGCGTGATCACGTCCATCTGCACGGTGACCGGCAGGGAGTCCTCTTCTTCGATGATCTCGAGATCGTCTGACGCCATTTCCTCGACTTCGTCGTCGACCACTTCCAGCGCCGCGCCGTCAATCTCAGCCACGGTGTCGTCGTCCGACTCCTCCAGCAGTTCCACGGCGTCGATTTCCTCAACCTCAGCCGCCCACAACGCCTTCAGCGCCGGCTCCAGATCCTTGTTGGCGCGTGACTGCAGCACATACTTGTCCGCGATCGTCTTGCCGCGCTGGTGGCGCTTGACCTCATCTTTCTGATCATCGCGGTAGACGACCAGAATCGGCGGCTGCGTCTGGCCTTCCGGGCGAATTTGCCCCACGGCCGCCAGTGCGCGTCGGTACGCCGGTCCCAAAACCACGACCGCGTCTGGCGTCTTGGCCAGCTGCGCCGTGACGTCTTCCACGCTGCCGACCACGATCGGCGCCGTTCCCAGCACGGTCTGGATGGTCCGTTCCAGCACGCTGGTACCGCCGAGGATGAGACAAACTTGCGACATGACGATCTCCGGGCTCAGGTGCAGGACAAACGGGCTGGGCCTTGTATTGCACGCGATCTGCTATCCCTTGGTCAACAGCTTGAAATGCGAACGCAGCGGTTCTACCCTGCCGCGCCGCCACCGCACGCCGGGGCACCACACGCACGAGGCCAAAATGCTTGAAACAATTACAAAAGGCTTTCGTTCTGCCCGCCATCGCCTGCAAGGCTACCGCGAGCTGGACGAGGAGACGCTGGATGAAGTGCTCGCGGATATCCGCACGTCGCTGCTGGAAGCTGACGTCGAATTCGGCGTAGTCAAACAGTTTTTGCTCGACGTCAAAGAAAAAGCGCTGGGCGAAGTGGTCCGCGTCAAGGCGACGGATGACAAGGGCAAGACCATCAAGGTTTCGCCACAGGATCATTTCGTCAAAATCTGCCACGACGAGCTGATTCGCCTGATGGATCCGGGCGAGCCGGGTCTGGCGATCAAGAAGACCGGCATCACGATCGTCATGATGGTCGGTCTCCAGGGCTCCGGTAAGACCACGACCGCGGGCAAGTTGGCCAACCTGTTCAAGAGCCAGGGCCATCGGCCGCTGCTGGTGGCTGCGGACATCTACCGCCCGGCCGCTATCGACCAATTGAAAGTGCTGGGCGAGCGCCTGGATGTGCCGGTCTTCTCCGTGGCGGGCATGCTGCCGCCGGAGCTGTGCGAAAAGGGTCTGCTGCAGGCCAAGCAGACCGGTCGCAACGTGGTGATCTTCGATACCGCGGGCCGGCTGACGATCGATCAGGCGTTGATGGACGAGCTGGGCGAGATCCGCAAGCGCGTGGCGATCGACCACACGCTGCTGGTCATCGACGCGATGATCGGCCAGGACGCGGTCACGACGGCCAAGGCGTTCAACGAGAAGGTTGGCATTGACGGCGTCGTGCTGACGAAGCTGGACGGCGATGCACGCGGTGGCGCGGCGGTGTCGGTCAAGGTCGTGACGGGCGCGCCGATCAAGTTTGCCGGTATGGGCGAAGGCCTGGACAAGCTGGAGCCGTTCCGCGCGGAAGGCATGGCCAGCCGCATCCTCGGCATGGGCGACATCGTCGGCTTGATGCAGGATTTTGAGAAAGTCGTCGACGAGAAACAGGCGGAGCGCGACGCCAAGAAGATGCTCAGCGGCAAGTTCACGCTGGGCGATTTTCTCGAGCAGATCCGCATGCTCAAGAAGATGGGCAGCCTGCGCGACGTGATGGAAAAGCTGCCGTTCTTTGGCGACGCGATGGCCGATGGTGTGAAGTTTGACGACAAGCAGTTGGTGATCATCGAGTCGATGATCCAGTCGATGACGCCGGATGAGCGCAAGAAGCCGGACATCATCAACGCCCGGCGGCTGCAGCGGATCGCCCGCGGTTCAGGCCACAAGCCGGCGGAAGTGCAGGACCTGCTGCAGCGCTACAATGTGATGAAGCAGTTGATGGTGCGCATTGGCCAGTCGCCGGGGCTCTTGGGCAAGATGCCGAGCTTTGGGCAAATGGGGTCGATGGCCAAGCCGGGCGTGGGCGTGGACCAGTTCTTCGACCAGCTGGAAGGTGCGGGCGGCGGCGGGATGCCGGGCATGCCGGGTATGCCCGGGATGGGCGGCGGCTTTCCGGGCATGGGTGGCTTTCCCGGGATGGGCGGCGCGCCAAAGCCCAAGCCGATGCCAGGCAAGTCGATCGATCGCGACAAGCGCAAGACCAAAAACAAGATGGCCGACAAGGCGCGCAAGAAGAACCGCAAGAAGTAGCGGTCGGCCCGCTCAGGTGTCGGTGGGCTTGGGCTTGCGCGATCCAGCCGCGGCCGTGCGCAGCGCCTGGATGGTCGCCTGATCGAGCTGCGCTGTGGCTTCGATGTCGATCGTCCCAGCCGCGTCCACGCTGGGCGGCGCCGGATCGACTTGCGGGCGCGGCAACTCGACTTCCACGCCATTGGCGTCGTCGAGTCTCAGTCCCTGGGAACTGAGCCAACTTTCCATATCCTCGCGCGTTTCCCGACCCATGCCGTCCCGGCGCTTCGTTGCGCTCGCCGCGTTGGTCGGTTGCTTGTCGTTTGGCTTGCCGGTCATCTGTTTCCTCGCCGGGCGTAGACGCCCATCGTCCCGAGCAGAAGTCGTTCGGTCAGTCTGCACTGTATAAGCCATACGCAGCGAGTTGTCTTCACAGTCCTTCACGTCCATCGATCGTGGAGCGTTCCGGCAGATTCGGGCTAGCCCGGCGCGTGCGCCTGTGCCAAAATGCCCCTGTTCCGGCAAAGCGCCGTCCCCTTGAGTCCCGTGGCCGCAGGCTATTCTCCACCACCCCACCTGGACTTGGCCGCTTCGCGCATGGAAGTGCCGACGCCGAATGAAGGGCCGGTACAATGGCGTGAACGTTGGGATTTTGTTCTGACGCCGGTGCCCGAGAGCGCGGCACTGGGCGAGGCCATTGCGGCAAGCGCCGACCTGCAGTTCGACTTGCCCGATCGCCTGACGATGATGCAGGACGGCGAAGTCGACGGCGTGGTTTCCGGTCGCGTGACGGCGGTGCCGCTGACGGGGCCGCTGGGCGTTGTGCTGACCCGCGGCGCCGTGACGCTGATGGTGGCGAATGTGGCGCCCGTGCGCGCGCTGGCGCTGGAGCTGTGCTGGACCGCGCCGGATGGCCGCTATTGCATGCTGAATGGCCACGGCAATGGCGTGGCCGCGGACAGCCTGCACGGCATCCAGCTGGCCTTGCGCATGAGCTGGCGCAAGGAATCACCGATCGAGGCGCTGGGCCAGTCGATGACCTTCCTGTTGACCCGCGTGGCCCGGCCGTCGCAATTGCCCGCGCCACCGCCGCCGCCGGATGGCATGTGGAAGCGGCTGACTGGCAAGTTCCGCCGGCCGGGATAGTTATTTGCCCGAAGGCCCTTGGACAAACGCCACGAACGCTTTGACCCGGCCGCGGTAATCTTCCAGCGCGCCTTCAAACGCAGTTGCCCGGCCGTTGTCGCTCGCCAGATCTGCCCAGTGCGCCAGCAGCCCGGCCGTCTGCCCCGCCTTCTCCGTCATCAGCGCCAGCGACTGGAAGATGCTGCGCAGCTCCGGGTCGAACGCCCTTTGGCCGCCGAGCTTGCCGTAGAGTTGGCTCAGCTGCTGCCAATTCTGCGCCATGTCCCGCGCGTACGCCCGCACGTCGTCCGCGCCCAGCCCGCCCGAGCGCAAGGCCTGCCCGCACCCTGCCAGCGCGTAGTGGCCATGGATGACGCCGGACATCGACGTTTCCGCCACCGCATCCAGGAGCAACGTCACCAGATCCGGCTCTTCCTTGGCCGCTTGCGATACCTTGATCGCCTGCCGCAGCCCGTCCACCAGTCGCTTGACCGTGAGCGCATCTTTGTCCACCGGCATTGCTGCCGTCGCCGGCTTGACGTCGGGCTGCTTGCCCTTCGCCTCCGCGCCGTGCGCCAGCAGCATGCACGCCACCGCGGCTATCCAGGTCGTTCGCATCTATTTCCCCTTGCCCTTGGCTTTCGCCGGCGGCGCTTCTTCCTGAGCCGGTGCATCTTCATCCGGCATCAAACCGTGTTTCTTCAGCGCCGCTGGCATCCGTTCCGGCAGGATCGCCGCGATCTTCTTGCCAATCTCCGCACTCAGCTCCGGCAGCAGCTTCATCACCTTCTTGCCTACGGGTGTGCGGTAGAACTTCTCAATATCCTTCAATTCCTCCACCGAGAACCGCGCAGCGTAAATCTCCGCGGTCCAAGACAGCACGTCGTCGTAGGACATCACATCGTTCACGGCCGCCTGGATCTTCTTGTCAAAGTCCGCCGGCAGCTTCTCGCCCGCCTTGCGGAACTGCTCGGACATTGCAGCAGTCATCTGCTCCATCATTTGTTCGTAGGTGTCCCGCGGCACGACCATCTTGACGAGTTCCAACGCCGCGGCCTTCTCTTTTTCGCCCGCCCAGGCCGGCATCGCCGTCCACATCAGCGCCAGAACCAACATCCGCATTGCCATCTTCTGCATGACCAACTCCCCATCCGGTCTCGCCGGTTGCACCATCATGACCGCACTCGGAGATTGCCGCAAACCGCGGGCTACGCTACGTTGCAGACCCGGCGCCAACGCCTTGAGGCACTCATGATCACGCTGTCGTCCTACCTGCGCGACACCTGGCACCGTGGCCAGGATCCGCAGACCTTGCTCTACGATCCGACCCTCTACACGGCGCTTGCCCAAACAAGTACGCGTGGCCTCGATTTGGCGGGGGCGCTGCAGCACGGCCGTACGATCGGTGGACCGACGCTGCGGGCGATGACTTTTGCCCAGCGCGGTGAGCTGCTGGACCAGCTGTCCAAGGCGATCCACGGCGCGCGCGACGCGCTGATCGACGTGTCGCGGCAGAACATGGGCACGACGCGCAGCGATGCCAAGTTCGATATTGACGGCGCGGCCGGTACGCTGGCGTTCTACGCCAACCTCGGCAAGACGCTGGGCGACCGCACGTTCCTGCTGGATGGCGAGGCGGTTCGCTTCTCGCGCTCGGCGCGTTTTCTCGGCCAGCACATCCTGACGCCGCGGGTCGGCATCGCGATCCACATCAACGCCTTCAATTTTCCGGCGTGGAACCTGTGCGAGAAGCTGGCGACGGCGTTTCTCGCCGGCATGCCGGTGCTGGCCAAGCCAGGGACAGCGACGGCCTGGCTGTCGGTGAAGATTGTCGAGCTGTGGCTGGAGCAGAACCTCCTGCCGCCGGGCGTGCTGCAGCTGTTGGTCGGTTCGGCAGGCGATGTGCTGGATCACGTCGGTCCGCAGGATGCCATCGTGTTTACCGGTTCAGGCGCGACGGGGCAGGAAATCCGCAAGCACACGCAGGTGATAGCCCACAACGTGCCGGTGAACGTCGAGGCGGATTCGCTGAACGCGCTGGTGCTCGCGCCGGATGTGACGGAAGGCTCGGATCTGTTCCACATGGCGGTGGCAGAAATCGTCCGGGAAATGACGCAGAAGGCGGGGCAGAAATGCACGGCGATTCGGCGGATCTTCGTGCCGCATGAGCAGGCGGACGCGCTGAAGGCGGAATTGCTGGCGCGGCTGGGCGACATCCGCATCGGCGATCCGGCGCACGACGGTATTCAGCTTGGGCCGCTGGCGGGTCCGGCGCAGCAGCGCGATGTGCAGGCGGGCGTGGCGGAACTGGCCAAGCACGCGGAGAACGTGTTTGCCGGGCGGGCGCCGGAGACGGGCTGCTTCGTCGGTCCGCAGCTGTTCTGGAATCACGCCGGGCTGCATGCCGAGTACGTGCATGACCACGAGGTCTTCGGTCCGGTGGCGACGGTGATGCCGTACGATGGCTCGGCAGATTTGGCGGTGCAGCTTGTGGCACGTGGCGGCGGTAGCTTGGCGACGAGCGTCTACAGCGACGATGCCGCGTGGTCGCAGACGGTGCTGCTGGGGATTGCGCCGTGGACAGGGCGGGTCTACTGGGCGAGTTCGAAGGTCTTTGACCAAGGTGTGGGCCACGGCGCGGTGATGCCGTCGCTCGTGCACGGCGGGCCGGGCAAGGCCGGCGGTGGCGAGGAGCTGGGCGGAGAGCGCGGACTCAGGTTCTACTGGATGCGGACGGCAGTCCAAGGCGATGTGCAGTTGTTGAAAGCCGTGTTGGGCTGACCGTTGGCGCGCTTGGCTGGATGATGGCGGATGCGGAACGCACGATGCGTTGGGTGCGGCGCTCCCGAAAGCGCGCTACGACGGCACGATCGGCACACCGATGCTGACGCACGCGCCACCTTCGGGACGATTGCCGGCGTGAACCGCCCCTTGGTGGGCAAGCGCGATGCGACGGACCAGCGTGAGTCCCAGGCCCAGGCCGCCGTGGCTGGCGGGACCGCGTTGGAAGGGTTCAAAGGCAGATTCAGCTTGATCGGCCGCGAAGCCAGGACCATCGTCGAGCGCGTCGAAATACAACAGGTTATCTGCTGACCGCAGGCGCAGTGCCACGACGTTGCCGCCGTGTCGCCGCGCATTGTCGAGGAGGTTCGCCAGAGCCTGCGACAGCAGCGCCGGATCGCCGCGGACCAGCGTCGTTTCGGTTTCGACCTGAAGGCGCGCCGCATCGATCCCCGCGCGCTCCAGCACACGAACCGCCAATTGCACGGCGTCGACGTCCTGTTGCGCAAGCGCGGTGAAATCCAACCGTGCCGAGGCCAGCAATTGCCCAACCATGCGTTCCAGTTCGACGAGCTCGCCCTCCAATTCGTCCAGCGGCTTCTGGCCGTCAGGCTGATCGCGCGCCAACTCAATCAGCAGCTTGGCGTGCCCGAGCGGCGTGCGCAATTCGTGGGAGACTGCGGCCAACAGCTCTTTTTGGTCGTGCAATTGGCGCTCGATGCGCGCCGCCATGTCGTTGATGGAATGGGCAAGTGAATCCAGCTCATCCACCCCGTGATGCCGCGACGAGAGCGCAGCGCGACGGGTGAGCTTGCCTTGGCCCAGGTCATCCGCGACCTGCGCCAGTTCCTGCAGCGGCTGCGCCAGCAGGCGGGCGACCCGGCCTGAAGCCGCCCACATGAACAGCAGTGCGATGCTCAAGGCGATCGCGATGCGCGCCAGCGGTCGCGGCGGACCATGCTCGCCAGGACGCGCGGTCGGGCCACGCGGCGGGCAAACCGCCAACGCGCCAAGCTGCACGCCAGCAGTCGTGGCAACCGCTACGTCGGCATAAGGATGCAGGCACTCCTGGCCGTGCTGCTCCAGGACCTTGCCTGTCAGATCACGCAACTCTACGCCGTAGTGGAGGTTCTCGCCGATTTCCTTGAGAATTGCGGTGCGGGCCGCGGGGTTTTTCCACTGTTCCGCCACCCGCGCGGCCGCGAACTGTTCGATCGGATGTTGATGGTGCTCGTGGTGACTCAGCAGGCCGATCAGCCAGCCCAGACCGACACCGAAAGCAACGCTCATGACGATGGCCACGGCGAACCACATGAACAAGCGGCGGCGCAGCGGTTTGGATCTGCCTTGTCCGGGATTCATGCCGGTCCGCCTTCGCGCGCCAGGACGTATCCGACACCGCGGACCGTCTTGATCCAGCGGGGATTCTTGGGATCATCGCCGAGCTTCTGGCGAACGTGCGAGATGTGCACATCCACCGTGCGCTCGCCGACAGAAACGTCGCCGCGACCGGCTTCATCCAGCAGTGATTCGCGCGGCACGACGCGGCCGGCACGGCGCATCAGCGCGTGCAACAGGTCAAATTCGATGCCAGTCAGGTCAATGTCGTTGCCGTCCACGGTGACACGCCGCGCGCCGGAATCCAGCGCGATTGGCCCGATCGTCAGCACCTCCGCGGTCACACCGGGACGCGAGCGTCGCAGGACCGCGCGGACGCGGGCCAGAAGCTCGCGGGCCGAAAACGGCTTGCCGACGTAATCATCCGCCCCCAATTCCAGTCCAACAACGCGATCGGCTTCATCGCCGCGCGCGGTCAGCATGATCACCGGCACGGTGGACCGGCTGCGAATTCTGCGCACCACCTCCAGGCCATCCATGCCGGGCATCATCACGTCCAGCAGCACGGCGTCGACCGTCTGTTGCTCCAGCGCCGCCAGCCCGCGTGGCCCGTCGGCCGCCCAACTGAGGTGGACGTCATGGGGCTTGAGCGCCGCAGTCAACAGCTCAAACAGGCGATCGTCATCGTCAATCAGCAAAAGGCGCAGGGACATGGAACCTCCGGGACGACAGGATTCCAGCGTAGTCCGTTCATGTCAAAACGCATCGCGACAATTGCGAAGTCGTGCAAAGTTGCGGGCCGTCACAGCGGTTTGCCATCCGTATCGAGCCGAATCACGGAAATGCCTGCCAGCGGTCCGCCCGGCAGCGTGAGCGCCTGCAGCTGCGGCAGCACCTTGTTCGCGTCGCCAACCACGAGCACGCTCGCTTGTTCTGGATGGATGGTCGCCCGCGCCGCCGCCCGTACCTGCTCCAGGGTCGTCGCCTGCCAAAGCGCTGGCATCCGCGCGTCGTCGTCCAAGGGAAGTCCAAGATAACGAAGTGATTCCAGACCATTGAGTATGGCGCCGGAAGTCACCCAACGCGCCGGAAGGCCGCCGATGAAGCCGTCGCGTTCGCGTTCCAACTCGTCGGCGGACGCCAAATCGTCGCGCATTTTCGCCATTTCCTTGAAGATTTCCTGCACCGCTGGGCCTGCGACGTCCGTCCGGACGGACGCCGTCACCAGCCAGGCACTGCCGTCGCGGACGAAGTCGAAATTGCCACGCGCACCGTAGGCCCAGCCATGCTGTTCGCGCAAATTCATGTTGATTCGGCTGGAGAATCCTCCGCCCAGGATCGCCGCCGTCAGCGAAATCGCCGGATAAGCCGGATCCTTGCGCGTGGGTCCGAGGTGCAACACGTTCACGGACGCCTGGGCGCTGCCTGGGACATCGACCAGCAGCAACTGCCGCGGGGTGAATTGCGGCGCGGGCAACGGCGCCAGCAGCGTCGCTTGGCCGTGCCACGAGGCCAGCAGCGGCTGGAGTGCAGCGAGCAGTTCCGCGCGCGTCAGGTCGCCCACGACGTACAGCCGCGCACCCTTGGGCAGCACGCGACCCTGCCACAGCGCCCGGCAGATCTCCGGCGTAAGGCCACCCAGTGAAGCCGGGGTCGTCACCCGCCCGAGCGGATGTTGCCGACCCCAGGTCACCAGCGGCTGCAGCCGGCTCGCCAACCCACCGACATTGCTCACTTGCTGGGCCAACGCCGCCTTGCGTTGTGCACTCAAACGCTCCAGGTCACCGGCACGCAAACCCGGGCGCAACACCACGTCGCCCCACAACGCCAGCGCGGCAGGCAGATTGTTTTTCAACACCGACAGCGACACGCCCATCTGCTCGCGGTTGGCCCAGGTCGCCACGTTCGCCGCCAAATCGGCCAGCGCTTCGCGAAAAGCCGCCCTTTCCAGTTTTTCCGTCGACTCGCCCACCAACGACACACAGAGGTTGGCCTGACCTTCCTGACCGGGCGCGTCCAGCTGGCTACCACCCGCAAATTCCAAATCCATCTGAACGGTTGGCAGCGTCGTCCGGGTCACCAGCAGCACTTCGAGACCGTTGGGCAAGGCGAAGGATTCGACTTGCGGCAAGTGCAACACCGCGGCTGGCCCCGCGGGCGGTTGGTGAGCGCGATACGGCGCGTCGGGAAATTCCGGACGGGGATCGGCCAGCGCAACCTGAGGCAGCAACGCCAAGACGGCCGGCAGGAGCCAGCGAAGCGTGGGGTGTCGCATCAGTTGCCTCCGTTGGACGTCGTGGTGGCAGCGGCCGGGAGACTCCGGGGCGGTGGTGGAGCGCCTGCAGGACCGGCCGGCAACGTCACGACCTCCACCCGCCCGGCGTCGGTCAAGACCATCTTGGCGTACCGCAACACACGCGCCGCGTCCGCATCGCGAAACCGTTGTAGATCCCTGGCGAATCCATCCGCCTTGCCAAAGGCCTGTGCGTACTGCTGCAACATGTCGGCGCGGTTGATGAGACTCTCCAGGCCCCACACAAATCCCGATTCGATCGAAACGACGGCGCGGCGCAATTCGGCAACCGCGATCGCTTCCGTGCGCGCGCGTTCGACCTCGGCCAGCACCGCCTTTTCCACCTCCGCGAGATCCGCTTCCGGCCGCAGATCGACCATGACATGAAACACGCTCGACATGCGCGCGCTGGCCTGCATCACCGCAACCGACTGCGCCCACTGCTTTTCATGCACAAGCAACTTCTCGAGCCGGCCCGTGCCCGACGCGCCCAGCACGTGCGCGAGGATGTCCAACTCCGCGTCGCCCATGGCAAAATGCGCTGGAGAATGCCAAGCGAAATGGACACGACGCAGGCGCGCGAACGGATCCTCGACCACCTGACGCAGCGGACCCGCGACCGGCGTGGGCTGAACGATGAGGTGCGTCGGCCGGTTCATCTTGGGAAAGGCGCCAAACCATTTTTCGATCAAGCGACGGACGATCGGTTCGTCAAAATCACCAGCCACACAAAGCGTGGCGTTGGAAGGCGCGTACCACTTGTCAAAAAACGCCAGAACATCCGCCAACTTCGCTGCTTCCAAGTCCTCATGGCGGCCAATCGTCAGGTAGCGATAGGGATGCGGTTCCGCGTACAGCAGCAGATTCAGCGCGAATCGTTCCTTGCCGTACGGCACATTGTCGTACCGCTGGCGCCGTTCATTGCGAACCACTTCCCGTTGGTTATCGAGACTCTTGTCGGTCAGCAGCTCCGGAAGCCAGGCCATCCGGTCACTCTCCAGCCAGAGAGCGGTCTCCAATTGACTCGCGGGCAGCACTTCAAAGTAGTTCGTGCGATCGGTATTGGTCGTGCCATTGATGTTGGAAGCACCAGCCTTTCGCAGCACGTTGAAATGCTGATCTTCGCCAGTATGCTTGCTGCCCTGAAACATCATGTGTTCAAACAGGTGGGCAAATCCAGAGCGTCCCAGCACTTCATCCCCGGAGCCCACGTCATACCACACATCGACCGCCACCAAGGGCGCGCTGTGGTCCGGATGCAAGATGACCCGCAGGCCGTTGGGCAAACGGTAGTCGACCGCGTGGACGTCTGGAACGGCTGGCTCCTTGGCCAGAAGGGGCCACGCCAGCAAGGCACTGAGGAACACAAGAAGCCGGACTGTGCGCATGTGGACTACATTCCCGGCCTGTAAAGCTGGCCAGAGCT
This sequence comes from uncultured Myxococcales bacterium, assembly GCA_903924465.1. Classification (GTDB taxonomy): domain Bacteria; phylum Myxococcota_A; class UBA9042; order UBA9042; family UBA9042; genus CAIYBN01. The sequence goes on from CAIYBN010000079.1 coordinate 63,674, forward strand.
GACCGGATCCTGCCGACCGGACGGCCGCATGGCAAGCACACAACTTGCCGGCGCCAATTCTCGTGTCGCAGTCCGTGGGTTCACAAAGTTTGCCTGGCCGGAACGCCAACTGGCGAGTGACCTGGCGCACACATCCACAGGTGCCGTAGGCGCGCCTGAATCGCCGGATGTCGTCAAGCCGCCAACGACCGCGCCAATTCGACGCGCTGCAGGCCTGGTGAGCCAAACAGGCTCTCGAGCGTCCACGCATCGCGATACAGCCGTTCGACCGTGAATTCGCGGGTATAGCCATAACCGCCGTGCAGCTGAATGGCCCGATCCGTGACGCGCGTGGCCGTCTCGGCCGCCGTCAGCCGGGCCATCGCGACGTGCGCCTGCGCCTGCTTGCCGTGGTCCATCGTCCAAGCGGCGCGGTGCACGAGCAACCGGGCCACATCCAACTCGACAGCAGAATTGGCGACCTGCCATTGGATCGGCTGGAACGTGGCAATCGGCTTGCCGAATTGTTGACGGTCGTTGGCATACCGCCCGGCGAGACGCAGCGCCTCACGCGCCACGCCCACGGCGATGGCCGCCACACCGAGTCGCGCCGCCAGTAGCCCCTTCTGTACCGCAAGCTGCGCCTGTCCAGCGACGCCGAACAGGGCTGAGGCATTCACCTGCACGTTGTCAAAGACGATGTCGGCAATGCCCGCGGATCGCAAGCCAAGGGGTTCGGTCGACTGTTTGCGCGTCACGCCTGCCGTCGAGAACTGCAAGCCAAACGCGCACAGGCCTTCCTCGGCCAGCGCCGTGACGATGACGACGTCGGCGATGCCGGCGCCAAAGACGTTCGGTTTCACGCCGTTCAGAAGCCAACCCGTGCCATTCCGCACCGCACGCAGCGTCACGGTGTTCGCGTCGCGATGCACGGCATCTTCCCCATGCGCCCACACGCACGTCGCCTGACCGGAAGCCATGTGGCTCAGCCAAGCGCGTTGTTCGGGCAGCAAGTCCACGGCCTGCATGTGACGGATCGACAGCGCCACGTGCTGCAACACGAACAACGCGAGACCGGCATCGGCCGCGGCAATTTCCTCCAACGCCAGCGCCAGCGCCACGTGGTCCAAGCCCAGCCCACCGGCATCCTCGTCGACCGTCAGGCCAAACACGCCGAGCTTCGCCAGTTGCTGGAGCACATCCCGGGACGTCGTGCCCGCCGCATCGCGCGCCGTCGCGCCGGACTTCAACGTCCCTTCGGCAAACTTGCGCACGCCGTCGCGGATCATCGCCTGCTGTTCATTGGGCAAAAACTGCATGATGGGCCTATGGTTGTTCAGCGAGAAGGTTCACGCCGCGCTCCGCCAAAATGGACCGCACACGCGTGGTGATGGATTCCAACGTGGCACCGGGCGTGAACACGTCGGCGACGCCCAGCTCCTTCAGCGTCACGATGTCCGCATCCGGGATGATACCGCCGACAAAGACCGCGATGTCCGCCGCGTCCTTGCCCTTCAGCAACGTCAGCACTTTCGGCACCAGGGTATTGTGCGCGCCGGACAGAATGGAAATGCCAATGAGGTCAACATCTTCCTGAATCGCCGCGTTCACCAGCATCTCCGGCGTCTGGTGCAGGCCGGTGTAGATGACCTCAAAGCCGGCATCGCGCAGCGCCCGCGCGACGACCTTGGCGCCGCGATCGTGCCCATCGAGGCCGATCTTGCCGACCAGGACACGCCCACGCCGCGCTTGATTCGTTTCTGCCATGTTCCGCTCCCTTAGCTGACGCTCGCCGCCAAATGGCGGGCAATCACCAGACGCTGGATTTCACTCGTACCTTCGTAAATTCGGCTGACCCGGACGTCGCGCAGCAGTCGCGCGGCTGGCGAATGGCGATCCAGCGCGGCGCCTTGGCTCATCGCCACAGCCTGCTGGCACGCAAAATTGCCGGCTTCCGTGGCGAAGACCTTGGCCATCGCCGCTTCCTTCGCCATCTTCTTGCCGGCATCGCGCATCGACGCAGCCCGCAGCACCAGCAACCAGCCCGCGTCCAGGCGGGTCGCGACGTCGGCCACGCGAAATTGCGTGCCCTGATCGGTGCCCAGCGTGCGATCGCCCTTCTTGCGGGCTTCCACAGCTTGCGCCATCACATTCAGCGCCGCTTCGCCCATGCCGATGGCCTGCGCGCCAATGCCGCAACGGCCGCCGTCGAGTGCCGTCATCGCGACTTCAAAGCCGATGCCCTCGGCGCCCAAGCGGTTCGCTTCCGGCACAAAGACGTCCTCGAAGGCCAAGGACACGGTCGAACTGCCGAGCAAGCCGAGTTTTTCCTCGTGCCGGCCGACGGTGAAGCCAGCCATGCCCGGCTCGACCAGAAAGGTCGAGATGCCGCGCGCGCCCGCGTTCGGGTCGGTCTTGGCCATCACCAGAATGACGCCGGCCACGTCGCCGCTGGTGATCCACAGCTTCTCGCCGTTCAGCTTGTAACCGCCAGGCACCCTTTCCGCGCGTGTCCGCAGGCTCGCCGCATCCGATCCCGCCGACGGTTCCGACAGCGCAAACGAGCCGGCCAGCCAGTGACCGCTGCACAAGTTCGGCAAAAAGCGCTGCTTCTGTTCGTCGTTGCCGAAGCGCAGGATCATATCCGCGACCATGTTGGTCACCGCCACCGTCACCGCCGTCGACGGACAGCTGCGCGCCAATGCGCGAATCGCAAAGACCGCTGCGACATTGCTGCCCGCGAGACCGCCGAATTCCGTCGGAATCTTCACGCCCAGCAGACCCGCCGCACCCAGTTCCGCGATGTTGCCGGCTGGAAACTTGCCGTGATCCGCCGCCGCCGCGTGCTTGGCCAGCACGTCCTTGGCGATGTGCTCGGCCAGATCGACAATCTGGGTTTCTTCTGGTGAAAGGCGCAGTTCCATCGGCTAGCCTCCCGCTTGCGCCAGTTCCGTCAACGTCTCGCGGGCGATGACCAGCCGCTGGATTTCCGACGTGCCTTCGTAGATTTCCGTGATGCGGGCATCGCGCAAGTGCCGCTCGGCGTTGTATTCCTTGACGTAGCCATACCCGCCGTGAATCTGCAGCGCCTTGGTGCACACGCGCGCCGCCATTTCGCTGGCATAGAGCTTGGCCATCGCCGAGAGCTTGCCGAATTTTTCCTTGTTGTCCTTGGCCAACGCCGAACGCCAAATCAGCAGCCGCGCCGCATCGATTTCCGTCGCCATGTCCGCGAGCATTTCCTGGATCGCGCCAAAATCGCCGATGTACTTGCCAAACGCCTGACGCTCACGCGAATAGATGAGCGCTTCGTCGAACGCCGACCGCGCAATGCCAAGCGCTTGTGCCGCGATGCCGATGCGGCCGCCGTCCAACGTGCTCATCGCCACCTTGAAGCCGTCACCCTCTTGGCCGAGGCGGTTGGCCACCGGGATGCGCACATCCTCGAAAATCAGGCTGGTCGTGGAACTGCCCTTGATGCCGAGCTTGTCTTCCACTTTGCCGATGCCGTATGGCGTCTCGCGGCGATCCACGATGAACGCGCTGATGCCTTTGTGCCGCTCGCTCGGGTCGGAATGCGCGATCAGCACGCAAATGTCCGCTTCCTTGCCGTTGGTGATCCAGTTCTTGGTGCCGTTGAGCACGTAGCTGTCGCCGTCCCGGATGGCCACCGTGCGCATGCCGGCGGCGTCCGATCCGGAGCCCGGCTCCGACAGCGCAAAGCAGCCGAGCACCTTGCCTTCCGCCAAAGGCTTGAGGAATTTCTTCTTCTGCTCGTCGTTGCCAAACTTGGCGATCGGGTCGCACACCAGCGAGTTGTTCACCGACATGATGACGCCCGTCGACGCGCAGCCCGCGGAGATTTCCTCCATGGCAATCGCATAGCTCAGGTTGTCCAGACCGGCGCCGCCCCACTTTTCGTCGACAGCGATGCCGAGAAAGCCGAGTTCGGCCAATTGCTTGACCTGTTTGGCGGGAAATTGCCCGGCTTTGTCGGTGTGGTGGGCGATCGGCGTCAATTCGTCTTTGGCAAATCGCCGCGCCGTGTCGAGGATCATTTGCTGGGTTTCAGAAAGCGCGAAGTCCATGGCAATCTCGGGCGGCCGGAGGAGCCGCAGCGCGCGGGAGTCTACACCCAGTCGCTGCCGTTGACCACGGCGCGCCGTGGCAGCGGCCGGGCCCGCCGTTCCACGGCGTGCGCACGTCCACGTGGCGTTTTCGTGACCGACTTTTGCGCGACGACCCGTGTTTTTCTGCATCGTTCTGACGGATTGAGCTTGTACGCCGCACTTGGGATTGGCTATTCTCGCGCCGCGCTGTGGCTCTTGGAGGTCCGATGTTTGCTGTCCGTTCGCTCTTTCTCTGTCTTCTTGTCGGCTTGACTGCTGCGTTCGCGGCCTGTGGCACGGCCGTCGGCAACAACGGTGGCGCGATGGTCGTCGTCGATGCCGCGGAGGACGCCCAGCAAGCGGCGGATGACGCGCAGCCCGGTGACACTCTTTCCGCGGATACCGGTTCAGATGGCGAGTGTCTTTGTGACGTCGACGCTGTCCCAGCCGATGCGATCGCGGACGCGCCCGTCGACGCCAGTGCGTGTACCGCCTCCGGTTGCGCCTGCAAGAATGGCACGGACTGCGACTCCGGCCTGTGCATCGCCAGCGACGTCGGGACCGTCTGCGCCGCGAGCTGCACGGACACGTGTCCCGCCGGCTTTACGTGCACGCCGATCGGCGCCGGCAAGGCGTGCAAGCCGGCATTTCCGCGTCTGTGCGAACCGTGCAACCAGGACGCCGATTGCATCGAGACGGCCGATGGCACCGGCGCGTGCGTGGCGTACAAGAGCGGCGCCTCGCTCATCGGCAATTTCTGCGGCGGCGGCAAGTGCGACGCCAAGACGCTCTGCCCCAGCGGCTACAGCTGCGCAACGGTCGTGAGCGTCGATGGATTCGCGGTGGCTCAGTGCTTGCGGGACGACAAACAGTGTCCGTGCGACGCCCGCGCCCAATCGCTGGGCTTGAATACCACCTGCAGCACGGCCAATGGCGACGGGGTCTGCAGCGGCAAGCGCGGCTGTTCCGCCAGCGGTATCTCCACCTGCAGCGCGCAGGCGCCCAGCGGCGAAGTCTGCGACGGCGTCGACAACGACTGCGACGGCAAGACCGACAACATCAGCTGCGACGACAGCAACCCGTGCACGGTCGACACGTGTGATCCCGCGGCCAAGGCTTGCAAGCACACGCCGGCCAGCGCCACGTGCGACGACGGCAGCAAATGCACCACCGGCGACGCGTGCAGCAACGGCAGCTGCACCGGCAAGTTGAAGAACTGCGACGACGGCAACGACTGCACGGACGACTCGTGCGATCCCAAGAGCGGCTGCGTGTCGATGCCCGCGACGGGCCCGTGCGGCGCCATCAGCATTTGCACCGTACCCGGCCAGTGCAGCGATGGGTCGTGCCTCGGCGCCAAGCCGAAGAACTGCGACGACGGCGACCCGTGCACGGTGGACGCGTGCGATCCGACCAGCGGCTGTATCCACAAGGTCACGAGCGCGGCGTGCAACGATGGCGATCCCTGCACCACCAGCGACAACTGCAGCACGGGTGTCTGCCAGGGCACGCCGAAGAACTGCGACGACACGAACGCCTGCACCGACGACAGCTGCGACGCGACCGGCTGCCACAACACGCCGACGGGCGGTCCCTGCGACGACAGCAACCCCTGCACGACGGGCGATGTCTGTGCGAACGGCTTGTGCGCCGGCAAGGGCAAGAGCTGCAACGACGGCAACTCGTGCACCAACGACAGCTGTGACCTGGTCAAGGGTTGCGCCAACGTCCTCGTGCCGGGCGCGGGCTGCGATGACGGCAATCCGTGTTCGTTTGGCGAGAAGTGCGACGCCAACGGCGTGTGTCAGGCCGGAACGCCGGTTGTCTGCGACGATGGCAATCCCTGCACCGCGGACGTCTGCGACGGCGTCACCGGCGTCTGCAAGTACACGACCTTGAGCGGCGCGTGCGACGACGGCATCGCCTGCACCGTCAGCGACACCTGCAGCAGCGGCACGTGCGCGGGCACGGCCAAGAAGTGCTCCGACGGCAACCCGTGCACCACCGACCAGTGCGACAACGTCAAGGGCTGCCTGTTTACGCCGGTCATCGGTGCCAGTTGCGAAGACGGCAACCCGTGCACGAACGGCGACAAATGCGACGGCAACGGCAACTGTCTGGCCGGCGCCGTCGTGAGCTGCGACGACTTGAATCCGTGCACCGCCGATGTCTGCGACTTGACCAGCGGCGCGTGCAAGAACACGAACATCGGCTCGGCCTGCGACGATGGCAACGCTTGCACCAGCAAGGACTTCTGCGCCGGCGGCGTATGCACTGGCACCACGATCAGCTGCGACGACACCAACACGTGCACCGCCGACAGCTGCGACAAGGCCAAGGGCTGCGTCCACGCCAACTTGACCGGCACTTGCAGCGACGGCAATCCCTGCACCGTGGGCGAAGCGTGCAGCAGTGGCGCGTGCCAAGGCGGAACGGCAGCGCCGTGTGACGATGCGAACGTCTGCACGACGGACGCGTGCGACCAGAATTCCGGCTGCACCCATACCGGCAACAACCTCACGTGCAGCGATGGAAACCCGTGCACCACCGGTGACGCCTGCAATGCCGGCACCGGCAAGTGCGTGAGCGGCAGCAATCAGTGCGCGTGCCAGACCCAGGCGGATTGCGATGCGCAGCCCAATCCGACCCCGTGCGTCGGCAAGCTGGTTTGCGACACGTCCGCGGCGCCATACAAGTGCGTGCCCAACGCGGCGACGAAAGTCGTTTGCGACACGTCCAAGGACACGGCGTGCAGCGCGACCACGTGCGACGGCACTTCTGGCCAATGCAAGGCCAACGCCATCAACGCCGGCGGACCGTGCACCGATGGCAGCGCGTGCACCGTCGGCGACACCTGCACGTCTGGCACCTGCGTGCCCGGCAATGCGCCCAACTGCGACGACGGCTTGCTGTGCACGACGGACTCGTGCGATCCGTCCGTGGGCTGCAAACACGTGAACAACGCGCTGAGTTGCGATGACGGCGACGCGTGCACCCAGAACGACGTGTGCAGCAGCGGCAAGTGCAGCGGTACGGCGACGGTCGGCTGCTGCACGAGTTCTACTCAGTGCGACGACAGCAACCCGTGCACGATCGACGTGTGCAGCGCCATTGGCGGCAAATGCAGCCACGACGCCGTCGCGGCGAACGGCCAGGCCTGCAACGCGGACAGCTCGGGATGCACGCAGAACGACATGTGCCAGGCCGGCGTGTGCACCGCTGGCAGCGCGCCGGACTGCAGCGGCTTGAGCGACACGTGCAACACGGGGGCGTGCAGTTCCACGGGCACCAACACGTCAGTGTGCGTGAAATCGCCCAAGACCGACGGCGTCAGCTGCGACGACGGCCTCTACTGTAACACCGGGGAGACCTGCAAGGCCGGCGCGTGTCAGGGCGGCGCGACGCTCGACTGTTCATCGGCGGGCTGCACGCAGGGCACGTGCGACGAAATCCAAAAGAAATGCGTTGGTTCACCCAAGCCGGACAACACGCCTTGTGATGCGGACAACAACGGCTGCACCGTCAACGACGTGTGCAAGAGCGGCATCTGCACCGCCGGCACGACCTTCCAATGCTCACAGCCGGTGGGCGATCCTTGCAACACGTGGGGCTGTGCGTCGACCGGCGCGCAGAGCTACGCCTGTACACAAACAGCCAAGACGATTGGCACCACGTGCGACGACGGCTTGTACTGCACGGTGAACGACGCGTGCGACGGCGCCGGTTTGTGCAAGTCCGGCGGTGCGCGCGACTGCTCGGGACTCAATACCCAATGCACGAACGGCGCGTGCGACGAACCAACGGACACGTGCAAGTCGCTGAGCAAGACCGAAGGCACGGCGTGCAACGATGGCGATTCCTGCACCGCGACCGACACCTGCAAGGCCGGCGTTTGCATCGGCAGCAACAACGCATGCGGCGACTTCAAGGTGACGACTTTCAAGACCGCGTACACCGCCGCGAACCCCTCGTCTAGCTTGGTCGACATGGGCAGCGGGCGGATGCGCGCGGCGTTCGCCAGCAACAATACGACGTTGACCGGCCGATCCTACCGCAGCGACTGGTCGCGCGAATGGAGCGAGCTGCAGCTGGCGACCACGTCCAACGTCAACGGCTACACCGAGCAGGTCAGCGGCGCCGGCCCCGTCGCCGTGCCGTCCGCTGGCGGCGGCCATGACGTGTACTGGATCAGCGACGGCTCGGGCACGAACGGCACGCCGTTCTACGCGTACTACAACGGGTTGTACAAGAACAACGCGTGTGGCACCTCGGGCACCGGCGGCGACGTCGTCTACAGCTCCAACTCCACCTCGTACGGCGGCTGCCAATACAACTACGGGACCGGCTACTGCGTGACCATCTACAAGTACTACGAAAGCCGCCACTTGCAGTTTCAGCACTTTGACAGCCTCGACAACCCGGTCGGTGGCGTCACGGATGTGTTCAGCTACACCAGCAACTGCAGCAACGCCACGCTGCCGACGAACAACATGAGTCAGCTCACCGTGTCGCCGTTTGCCGATGGCAAGCGCTTCGTCGCGTGGATGATGGCCGGCTCAGCGCAAAAGCGCATCATCAATGCCAACGGCACGCTGTTCAAGGACTTGGGTACGGACGCAACCGTCAAGAACCACGACGTCGCGGTGTATCCGGGTGACAACAGCTCGGTCTACGTCTGGGACGACGGCGCGGAAATCTGGGCGCAGGCCTACTACTCCACGGGCACGACCGCCGGCAGCAAGTTTCAGGTCAACACCAACACGGCTGGCGTGCAAAGCAACCCGCGCGTCGCGTTCGAGCCGGGCACCGGCGTCTTCATCGTCACCTGGAATACCGACGCCAACGGCGGCGACTTGCAAGCCCAAGTCTTTTCATCGGGCGGTGTCATGGCCGGCAGCGAATTCACGGTCAACACGACGACCAGCGGATTCCAAGGCAACGCGCGGCTCGCCAGCCACGCCGACGGCAACTTCGTCATTGCCTACGAGGACTCGAGCGGCAAGGATGGCGCGGCGTACGGCATTCTTGGCCAGTGGTTCGACTCAGGCGGCAACAAGCTGGGCGCGGAACGGGTCATCGACGTCACCACGGCCGGCGACCAGAAGTACGTGCAAGCGCTTGGGCTCGCCACCGGCGAAGTCGTTCTTTCCTGGACCAACATGGCGGACGGCACGATCTATGCCCGCAAGTTCAACAGCGCTGGTCAGGCGCAAAATGGCGCCACGGAGTTCATCGCCAACACGACCAAGGTCGACGAACAGCAGAACCCGGCGGTCGCCGTGGCGGGCGATGGCAGCTTCATCGTGGCGTGGGACTCGAACCTGAACGACGGCAGCCAGCAGGGCATCTACTTCCAGCGCTACAGTGCCAGCGGCGTCGTTGTCGGCACGGAAACACTGGCGAACACCACCACCAATTTGGCGCAAATCACGCCAGCGATTGCGGCCGACAGTGTTGGCAACTTCGTGGTCGCGTGGGATTCCTATGGCCAGGACGGCAGTTTCAATGGCGTCTTTGGACAGCGTTTCACCGCGGCTGGCGCCAAGGCCGGTACCGAATTCCAGATGAACCAGTACACGACCATGGAACAGCGACGTCCCAGCGTGGCGTCCTTGCCAAGCGGCAAGTTCGCGGCAGTCTGGGAATCGGACGGCCAGCCCGGCGGCGCCATGTACGACGTGGTGATGCGCTGCTACGACGCGAACGGCGTGGCGTTGGCCAACGAATTGATCGTCAACACCAACACCGTGGAGAAACAGTGGTTTCCCGTGATCGCGCCGTTTGCCGATGGTACGCAGAAATATGTTGTCGCGTGGCAAAGTTACACGGAAGATGGCGATGGCTGGGGCATCTACGCGCAGCTGATGACGTCCGATTGCAAGTTGTTTGGCCCACCGTGGAAGGTCAACACGACCGCTACCGCTGACCAGACGTGGCCAAAGGTCGCCGTCGACCCGACTGGCAAATTCGTGATCACGTGGAGTTCGCTCAGTGGCGACGGCGACAACTATGGCGTGTATGCCCAGGCATACGACACGACGGCGACGAAGATCGGCACGGAGACCAAGTTGAACACGGTGACGGCCTACGAGCAGTCGCACAGCGCCGTCGCGATGCTCAGTGGCGGCAAGTTCGCTTCGGTCTGGCAGACGATTGGCGAAGACGAAAGCGGCCTCAGCAGCGGCTGGGCGCTCAAAGGTGGTCTGTTCGCCGTGGCGACGACCATCAGCGAGACAGGCCTCGATTGGCTGTTCAACACGACATTTCTCAACGACCAGAGCCAGCCGGCGATCGCCGCGCGCGCAGACGGCAGCGTCGTCACGGTTTGGCGCAGCAACTCGCAGGACGGCGACAAAGGTGCCGTCGTTGGGCGCATTCAGACGCCGTAACGGTGCGCCCGTAGCCTGCTTGACCCGCAACGCGCTGCCAAGTTCCAGCTGGTCGGGATCCAAGCGGAGTCCCTTGCGCGACGCCACCAGCCGATCGTCGGCCATGGCACGTGCCTGCGCTCAATCGTTCGGTATTTCGACAATCCGGGTTTGCTGTCGACGCGAACCACGGACATGAGCGCGGTAGTGGCCGCAAGCGGCTCGGCCTGACGCTGCAAGGTGTCGAGTTGCATTCCGATATCCAAGGCCAGTGAAATCCACGCGTGGGCGCGCCGAGCCAGGCGTTTCGCCTGGCTCAAATGTGCATCCAAACGGTCAAGTCCGCGGATCTACTGACGGTTGCGGTCGGGGAGACAGGATTCGAACCTGCGACATCCTGCTCCCAAAGCAGGCGCGCTACCGGACTGCGCTACTCCCCGATTCTCACACTCCCTGCGTTTGGCCAGCGCAGGGACGGCGGAGCATCGCCGAGTCGGGGCCGCATCGTCAAGCATCTTCGCCACACCTGACACGCGAACGGCGCGCGTCGGGTGTGGCTCCGACGGATTGCGTCGCTTACAGCGGGCAGAGGCTCGACGTGGTCGGGAAGAAGTGGACCGAAGCGTTGTTGTCGTTGCAATCGCCGCCACCTTGCGGGCAAAGCGTGGTCGGCCCAGGCGCCAAGTTAGGTTTGGTGGTCAGCGCCGCGTCGCACCATCCGTCGCCGTCCTTGTTGCACTTGGGCACATAGGAGCCATTGACCAGCACCGTGTCGGCGATATCGGCAACGGTGTTGCAGTCATTGTCGACGTTGTCGCACCATTCCACGTGGCCTACATACCGGTCGCCGCCAACGCACATGATGCTCACGCCGGCCACCGTGTTGCAGAGGTGGGATACCGGATTGTCGTCACAATCCAACTGGGGCGTGGAGGTTGCGGCAGCCAGGGTGTAGAACTGCGCCTGCTGATCGGCGATTCCCTGGGTGCTGGTGCACATGCACCTCTGCGCGTTCGCCTGCGAGTAGCCATCCTGGTCCAAATCCAAGTAGCGAGGCACACATCCGGTGTTGACCGTCGAATTCATCTGCACGCCGATGACCGGCACAGAGTCCGTGTACCCGTTGCAGTCGTCATCGACGCCAGCGGTGGTGCACAGCTCGTACTGGCCGGGGTGGATGCTGAAGCCCGCTCCCGGAGTGTCGTTGCAGTCGCCTGGACCACTGGCGCACTGAGGCGATGTAAGCACATAGACCATGGTGTTGTCGCAGTAGCCGTCGCCGTCCTTGTTGCAGCCTTCGTCGATGTTGGTCGTCGCGCCGCTGACGCCGTTGATAAAGCCGGTTGCGCAGTTGTTGTCGATGCCATCGCACATTTCCGTGCCAAAGCCGGGCCGAGCGTTCTTCGTCGTGTCGTCGCAATCGTCGCCGAAGTTGGTTGTAAGCGACACACCATTGTAGGTCTTGGTCACGATGCTACCCAACGAACTGAGGGAGCAGGTGGTGACAAACCCGGTGGCGATCGGCATGGTCGTGTCGCAGTAGTGGTCCCCGTCATCGTCGCAGCCTTCGTCGACCACGCCGTTGCAATTGTTGTCCAAGCCGTCGCAGACTTCGGCAACGCCGCCACCCTTGATAGCCGAATTCCCGTCGTTGCAGTCTCCCGCAATTGTGGCGTTCCACAGGCCAGATGGGGCGCACCAGCACTGCGGCGCATAGGTGCCAGACGGGTTGATACCCCAGCCGTCACCGTCACCGTCGTAGTAGTACCACGTGCAGTGAGTCGTGGTCTGGTTGGCTTGGTTGCCTTGTTCGTTCAAGTTGCCGTTGCAGTTGTCGTCAAACGGCGTCGTGCAATCTTCCAACATGCCCGGATTGACCAACTTGGAAATGTCCTTGCAGTCATCGCCGGACACCTGCACGCCCGGCGCCGGATTGAGCCTCGACACGGAGTTGGTGCACAGCGCTGTCGACGTCATCTTCATCTGATCGGTGCAGTAAAGATCACCGTCCACGTCGCAACCTTCGTCGACCACGCCGTTGCAGTTGTTGTCCGCGTTGTCGCAGATTTCCTGCGCGCCGAGGAAGACGGCAGCATTGTTGTCGTTGCAGTCGTCACCCACCGCCGTCGCGCCTGAGGCCGGGAACGGCTTGTTCAAATTGCATTTCGCCGCGTTGGTCATCAGCATGCCTGCAGCGCAGTGGAAATCGCCATCCACGTCACAGCCTTCGTCGACCGTGACGCCCGCTGTCGCCACCTGAACGGTCGTGGCGAACTTGAGGTCCGTCGTGTTGCTGGTGTACGAGACGTAGTCACCCGTTTGGGTCGCGGAGAAGCCCGCACGGTGCATATGGCTCGTCGTGGTGTCTGGGTAGACATCGAGGTTGTCGTCCCAAATCAGCTGGCTGGCCACCGTTGTGTGGACGACAAATGTGTAATCCAGGCCGCTCGTGATAGGTATCGCCGCGCCAGAAATCACAAACTTGGTCGAAGTGGTGCCATCCGCTGTGGTTGGGACGGACACCGATTGCTGGGCGCCCTGGTGCGCACCAC
>CAIYBN010000080.1 GCA_903924465.1 uncultured Myxococcales bacterium
ACGGCCATACGCGGATGAACACGACCAACTTTGGCAGGCGGTTGGGCGCGCTTGGACTCGGTCATCTGCACAGCAACGGCAAGAGGTGGCGCGTCTTGATTCGACCGCACGCGCGCCGCGCCGGAAGTGCCGCGTGGTCTGGCGGTCAGCGCGCGAGCGAGTGACCTCGCAGGAGAGGCGGACGGGTATGCGGACCGGTCCGGGCCGGCTAATTGATTGAATCGACTGCGATTGGACGGGTTGGACGGGTTGAGGCGGGATGCCAGCGGTTGCAAAGGTCGTGGTTTCGCACCCGGTGATGACGCGAACTCAAACCCGTCCAGCCCGTCCGTACCCGGTAATTACAGAGACTTGCGCTCGCAAAGCCGGTCCGCGCCCCGTCCGGACGCTCGCCAGCAGTTCGTGGCTACCGGCCGACCAGCATCCTACTCGGGAGCACACACTTTCGAGCGTTGAGCAATGGTCGATGGCGCTTTGGCTGGTCCGGGTTCGTCTGGAAGCAGCAACCGCCCCGTGGGCACCTCAAGCGCGACGGCGAGTTTGTGAAGCGTGCTGAGCGTCGGACTCTGCGTCTTGCTCAGCACGTCGGACAGCGTGCCCCGCGCGACCCCGGCCGCGTCCGCCAGCCGATTCATGCTCAAACCACGTTTCTTGGCCAACCGCTTGACTTGTCGGATCAGGTTGTCATGCGGCGCGTCCATGTGGACAGCGTACGGCCTTGCGCCTATGCTAATGCTCGGACTTCCGAACAGTCCGAGACTGGCATGCACGTACAAAACATCGCTCTCGCCGCTACCCTCGCGCTGCTTTCCGCGTGTGCTGGCGCGGACGCTCAACTGACTTGCGTCCTCACCGGACAGTGCGTGCGGAGTCCGGAGGAGCGTGCGGCAGACGACCGCGCCGAAGCGGTTCAACTTGCCGCACAGAAAGATGCTGCGGAGCGTCGGCGCTTGGTCGCGCGACAAGCGACGCTGCGAGACCAACTCGCCAACCAGCGGTTGACCGTCAATCGATTGCGGCGCGAGGTGGCTGAGCAGCAGGGCAGGCTTGGGGCGTCCGAGACGCGCTTGGCGGCAGTCAGCGCAGAATTGTCGCAAGTCGCAGTCGTCGAGCCTGAATTTCTCTTGATGGGCGAAGTGACCTGCATGGAACCCAGCGGCGCCATGTGCGTGCGCGGAAACCTGCTCCATACTGGCGGCCCGACGATTGATCGCCCGATGTTCCCGGCGTTCATCTTGCTTGACCCCCAGCCCGGAGACGTGCTCGGCGGGCGAATCGTCAGCGCGAAACACGTCCACTTTCGCGGCTACCACAAAGGCGTGAACGGTTTTGGCGGCCCGATCACGGGCGTCGTCGTTTCGCACGCCGTGCCGACGCCAAAGCCTGGTGACGCGACAGCTCAGCGCATAGCAAAGCTCCGCAGCGAGCTTTCGACGCTTGAGCCACGGGTCGCGCCGCTGACGCGGGCGAAGGCGTCGCTCGTGGCGTCGGAATCCGAGTTGCGACGGCTTGAGGCCGACGTCGAATCGACCGACGGCCGACTCGCGCGTTTGCCGCCCGAAAGCGTCGGACCATGAGAACTGGAGTGCTCCAACCTGGCAACTTCTGAACATTTTCGACGTGGGATTCGTGCCCCTGACGTGCAAACCCCACTGGCGTCTGACCGCATTCGCGCGAATACTTTGGGCGTCGATGTGGAAAACGTGCGGTTACGCCCGTTGGCTGGAGGTCTGTGATGCTGTTCTGGATGTGGGTTTTCGATCGCGGTCCTGATGAGCCAATGGGAGTGACGACGCTTGCGGACCGGGAGGACATGTGGGACCCGGACTACGCGTTCCAGCCTAGGCATGCGCAAGGCCCCCGGACGACCGTCACCTACGAGGGCGTGACGTACCCAGCGATCGACTTCGGCGACAATTCATATTTGGTCTTGGGCTGTACCAGTTGCCCCGCACCGCAGTTCTCCCATGAGTTGCCGCCAGCACCCTACATTGGCAACCGCAAGGCCGACGACGCGGCGCGCGACCTGCACGGAAAGCTTTGTTCGCTCAAGAAGTTCAGAGAATGGGCAGAGGCCCACGAAGCGAAGCACCTTGTCTCGCAGCCATCGCTGAAGTCGTCCTCCGGCGCCAGAACCCGCTTGACCAAGCCGACTGCGAGCCGCGACTGAGCGACGGGCTCGCGGAATAGTATTTACACTTGTGCCTGTAGGCTCTGGCGATTGCGGCGGTTTTGTTCGCCATCCATTTGCGCGGCGGGCGGCTGCGTGTCCGCCGAATCGTGCGCCGCTTCGCCAAGAAAGGTCGCGCCATGCCGAGAGCGCGCCAAAACCCGGGGAGGGTAGCGCGAGTCCGGTTCGCCGGGCGGCCTTGCGGGGAAGCGCCCCCGGGATCGTCGCGAAAAGCGCACGTGTGCATCTAGCCTGCTAACCGTTGCCGGGCTTCGGCCCTTTCTTCTCAGCGTATTGAGCCGCAAGCCGACGCGCGGCCAATAACCGCAGCGCGCCCTCACTCAAGGGATTGACCGGCGCGTCTTTGGGTTGCGCGTCAAGCCACTCGCGCAGTTGTCCACCGTCGGGGGCAAAAGCGGTCCATTTCGCAGGCTCGGGAAGTTCTGTGAGGAAGAAGAATGTTTCGTTGCCAGCACGATTGTGAATCTGAAGCGCGACGGTCTCGAAATTAGCCTTGGTGGACAGCAGCCAAACGCCCGGAAGGACGCGTTTTAGCGCGCCAAGTTCGGACAACACGGCGAGTGTGAGCAGGTCCGGATCTCGGCTGCCACTCCGCATGTCCACCATGTAGATCACTCGCCCCTCCCTTCCGTTCCTTGAGCCGGGACCTGGTTGGTCGCCGCTTCAGACTCCGGCGCCGTTTCGCCTCCATTGTTTGTCTCCGGCTCCAACTCGTCTGTGGCCAGATCGGCACCCGACGACAGCGGCGACGCATCACCGTCCCCGATAGCCTCAATCTCCGACTCAGCGCCCGTCGAGGCCGGCGGGACTACACTCGGCGCCAGTCCCGACGGATTCGCCGGTGGGTTGACAAAGCTCGGTTCCTTCGTCTCAACAGGCATTCTGAGGATGTAGTTCAGCGTTTCGCGGTGTAGGTCAGCAGGGTGCGCGTTCATCCGGAGCCAGCCGTTCTCACCGGACCGTAACTCATTGAAGGCCTTTCTGAAAGCCGCGAGCCCAAACCAAGCCGCTACCAGAACAGAGATCCGGAACGCGAGCGTGGTCGCCGAATACACGCACTGAAGCTTACCCCACGACGGCGAGCGATAGGCGAAGAGATGGTCTATGTACCCGGACCCAAACGCGGCCACGGAGAGCAGAACGAGAATCAATAAGTAGCTGCGTCCCAGAACCTGAAGAGGTGTCGCGCGAGTCTTCGGGTCGGACTCGTCGACCAACTCCTTCAAGTCTTTGACGACCTTCAACGCCTCCGCGATGTTGGTGCTCGGCTCTGCCATCCTGCATGACCCCGCTACCGCCGGACTGGTCGCACTCGCAAAAGCAACCCCAAACGAAACCCCGGCAAGATCGCGCTGGTTCGTGCGCCGTCTAAGTTGCCGAAATTATTGGAGCCAACACTCGGACTTGAACCGAGGACCTGCTGATTACGAAT
>CAIYBN010000081.1 GCA_903924465.1 uncultured Myxococcales bacterium
CCCTGCCACGGGCTGCGCGCCCCAGGACCCCGGGGAGATTTGTCCAAAAATCAATAAACCCCCATTACAGTGATTGCCGCCTCAAACAAGGGCCCCCCCACGCGCCCCTGTCGAGCGCAACCAGCCTGCCACGGGCTGCGCGCCCCTGGACCCCGGGGAGATTTGTCCAAAATTCAAGAACCGCGCTTGACTGTGATGGCCGCCTCATACAAGGGCCCCGCCTCGCGCCGCTGTCGAGCGCAACGAGCGTGCCTCGGGGCACACGCCCGCAGCCAAGCTCACGCAGTGGCACGGACTTCAGACCACGAGCGCCCCGTCAGAATGGCTTGTTTGCGTTCAAGATTGGACTGCCCGCAACCCGCCGTCCCGTCAAAAAGTCGCTTGCAGCCGGGCGCCTTTTCGCGATGAGCCACCCATACGCCTCGGTCGGCACACTGCCTTCGCCTCGCCGAGCGGAGGCGACCCTGCGCTCGCCATGAAATGAGCCGCAAGATCCGCCGACGACAGCATTTCGAAACCTGATCCGCTCGGCCGCCACCCTGCGAGCGCGCGAGTTGACACCGGCCCCACTGCGCTCGACACTTTGCCCCGGCGACGCTCGTCGGCAGGCCGGATGCGAAACAAGGTGCTCATTCTGGTCCAACTGGCCGTCTCGCTCATGGCCCCTGTCGCCGTGGCAGCCGTACCGAACGGGCCACTCTACTGGGCGCGCAGTGGTTTCAACGACGACAGCCAAGCCATCGCGCACGTGACGATTTGCGGGCAGGACAGTGCGGGCCACGACGACCTGTTCGTCCGCCTGTACGTCGCCAATGCCGGGTTCAAACACGGCGCGCTGATGCATCCGGTGACGTATTCCCTCAAAGGCCAGGCAGTGGGCGAAATTCAAGGGAAGGCGAGCGATCCAGCCCTGACGTTGGATCCCTTCGCTGTTTGCTACAAATACGCGCAGGCGCACTCAACATGACGACCCGATTCGAAACCCAAATTTCGTCAGTCAAACCCGCCGCACTTCGGACTTGGACCGCGAGCGCACACCTCCGGTGGCACGCCGCGGATTGCGGACGTTTGATCCCGAACTTCGGTCAGAGAGCATAGAACGCCGCCGTGACGCTCACACCTGCCAAAACCCAAATCTTTCTGGGACTTAGCTTGTCGAACATGGCGATTTGGCGGGAAAAACCACTGCGCCATTGGGTGCTGCTTCATCTGCTGATTGTGCTGGTCACGGCGTGGCGGAGCGAGACGTTCTTCCACCCGGATGAGCACTTCCAGGTGGTCGAGTTCGCGTCGCATCTGCTTGGCTGGACCCCGGCAGATGCGCTGCCGTGGGAGTTCGGCGCGCAGATGCGGCCGTGGCTGCAACCTGTGGCGTATGCCGGCGTGATGCGCGGACTGGCGACGTTGGGTATGCACGACGCGTTTGACCTGCTTACCGCGCTCCGCCTCCTGACCGCGCTTTTTGCCTGGCTCGCCTACATCGCCCTGCTATCGCGTTTGGTCGATCGCCAGCCATCCAGCCAAGGCCGCTTGCGCCTGGTTCAAGCGAGTTTGGCGATTGGCTTTCTGCCCTACTTGCTGGCGCGCACATCGTCGGAAACAGCGGCCGCGTCGCTGACCGTTTTTTCCCTGCTCGCGCTGGATTTGCCAGGCGCAGGTCCACAACCTCGCCCGCGAACTCGGATTCTGCTTGCCGGCCTGCTCGCAGGTTTGGCCTTCGAATGTCGCTTCCAGATGGCCTTTCTCTTTCTCGGGACCACAGCCTGGTGGTTGTGGCACCGCCGGCCGCCCGTGCGCGAGGTGCTGCTGTTCCTCGCCGGTGGCATGGTCTCTCTCGGCGTCGGCGCGCTCGCCGATCGGCTCGGTTACGGTGTTTGGTGCTTGCCGCCGCTGAACTATGTGCGTCAAAACGTCGTCCTGGGTGTGGCCAGCCACTACGGCGTGGAACCGCTGCCGGCCTACCTGTGGCTGCTGCCCGCCAACCTGTTCGGCCCCATCGTCGTGCTGTGCATGGTCCTGCTCGGACGCGTGTGGTGGCGCCAGCCGCGCAGCGCGTTGACGTGGGGCACGCTGGCGTTTGTTGGTCTGCATGCGCTGGTCGGCCACAAGGAGGAGCGCTTCCTGTTCCCGCTGGCGACCCTTCTGCCGTGGATCCTGGCTGAAGCGCTGCCGCTCGCGCGCATCCCGACCTGGCCGAAATGGCTGCGGCCGCTCTTCATCTGGAACTTCTTGATGATGGCGCTGTTTGCACTCTATCCACTGGGTTGGCGCCCGCATCACGCGTTTTTCCGGCACATGAACGACGCAACGACCGTGCAACACGTGCTGATTCGCGGCCAACAGCCGTTTATCGATACGCCGTTCTTGCAGCAGCGCCCGTTTGAGCTGCGCGTGGAAGGTCGCGATCCGCTGCCGGCAACCTGGGACAACTGGAAGTTGCTCACGCCAGACCCGTTTGTGGAGCCCGCGCCGCCTCTTGGCACGCATGTGCGCCTGGCGTGGTCGGAAATGCCGCTGCGCACGACGCCGCTCTGGCCGCACATCGGGCCGCTGCTGGGCGCCTGGCTGCACGCGTGGGAGGCCCACACGCCTTCAAGTCTGCCGCGTCCGACGTGGTTGACGCTGTATGTCATCGAAGCGAACGACGAACGACGCCCGGCGTCGGACAAGTAGCGCGCTGCTATTTGCGCCGTTTCGGTGGAAATACGGTCAGCATGGCACCGGTCAGCACATTCGATACCAAACAGGACACGAGCAGACCCAGCGTCGCCATCCAGGCCATCGTCTGCAAACCGCGATTGGGCTGGAACAGCAGCGCGGCAAAACCGACCATGGTGGTCAGAAGCGCCACCCACGCCGCGCCGCCGACCTGCTGGAGAATCTTCTGGACGTTGGCGTGCTCGCCTTCCTCGTCCCAGCGGTGCAAAATGTGCGTAACGCCGTCGATGCCGATACCGACGATGCCCGGCAGCGTGGTCACCGAGAACAGGTTCAGCTCCAAGCCCAGACCGCGCGCGAGGCCCAGGAAAATGACGAACGACGCCGTCAACGCGATGAATGAATAGGTCAGCAGCCACCACGAGCGGAAATACCAGAGCACAACGGCAAAGGTCGCGATGGTCGCCAGGATCACCGCCCACGGGCCTTCTTTGCGCACGATGTGGTCCGCTTCGGCCAGGATGAAGAACGACGCCGTGCCGTGGTATTCGCGTTGGCCGACCTTGAACGTGCCAATCTGGTCGATGACTTCCTGCACCGACTTCGCCTCCGCCAAATTGCCGTTGGCCCAAATCAGCACGAAACGGCCGAGTTGCTCCTTCTGATCGAGGAACCGCTTGCGGATGAAATCCGGCAGTTGCTCCGCCGTGTACGGCTTGGCCTGCAGCCACTTCAACGCGCGCTCGGCCTCGGCCTTGTCGTCGCCTTTGAGCAGGTCCATCTTCGCCGCGATGAGCGTCCGGATGCGCTCAATCGTCGGCTGCTTCTGCAACTGGTCTTCCGGCAAAAACGTGTGAATAGACAGGAACTTGTTCAGCCGGGTGGCCTTGCCCTGCAACGCCTCCAACTGCTTGTGCACCGCCAGTGAATCGCCGATCGAGTCCGTCACCACGAGAATTGGCGTGTCCGAGCTCTGATCCGCGTAGTGGTGATAGCGCGAGGAGGCTTCCACGTCGGGCGCCGACTTGACGTTGGCCGGTGTCGAACTCAGCGTGCGCAGCTTGCGAAAGTCGGTTTCAAACTCAAATCCGGCGGCGTTGTAAAGCGAAAACAGCGTGACAAATCCCAATCCAATCAACGTGATACGCGCGACACTTGGCTGTGCAAACCAACCCAGCCACTTCGCGCCTTCGACGTGTTCCTCCTTGGGCGGCGGATCGGGCCAAACCCGGTTCATCGCCAGCGTCAGCGGCCCGAACAGACCCAGTGTCGCAAAAAGAGACAGAGCCACGCCGACGCCGGCAATCAGGCCAAACTGCGAAAAGCCACGGAATTCAAGGACAACCAGTGCAAAGAAGGCCACCGACGTCGTCGCCATCGCCTGACCCAGCGCCCCCCACAAACCGACCATCGTCCGCAACACGGCTTCCTGCGGATCGTGACCGGCCGCGCGCTCTTCCAGATAACGGCTCAGCGTGTACACGTTGAAATCGTTGCCCATTCCAAACAGCATCGAGAAAATAAACGCGGTCACCATGTTCATGTAACCGACCGCACCGCGCGCGAACGCCAGCGTCAGCGCGGTCCCAGCCAGCAATGGCACCGACATCAGAATCAGCGAGCGAAACCGGCGAAAGTGGCTGATTTGAATCAGCGAAATGACCAGCAGCGCGATGAGCGACGTGTAGACCAGATTGCTCTGGATCTGATTGATTTCCTGCCGCAATTCCGAGTAGTCGCCGGTAATGCTGTGCACCATGTCAGGCGCGTACTTCTGCTCGTTCAGGCGCGTCAGCGTCGCGTTGACCTTCTCCAGGAACTTGGCACCGCGCTCCAAATCCTGCGGCGGAAACGTCGGGAAGATCTTGATGCCCAGCGCGTCGCCATTCGGCGATTCCACCCATTCGCGCACGTCGCCGCCGCCCAGCCGCGACTTGAGATCATCCTCGGTCGGCACGCGCGTCTTCTTTTTGGCGACCGGTGGCTGCTGCGCCCCAGCCAACGCCGCGGTCGGCGTCAGCGGTTCATCGAGTCCCGCCGTCAGTTCATCGCCCGCCATGTCCTTTTCGGTCGCATCTTTGATCAGCTTGCGCACATCCTGTTCAATATCGAGAAGTTCCTTCTCACTCAGAAACAGCGCGGCATTCTTGCGAAAAAATTCGATGTCGCGTCGGCATTCCACAGTCGCGACTTCCGGCCACTGGCTCACTTCGTTGCAGAAATCCGTCGCCAGTTTGCGATTGGCATCCCGCTGCGTGCTGCCAAACACCACCAGCATCTGCGACGGCGACTTCAGGATCTTGCGCGCCTCGCGGGCGTTCATTACCGCAGGCGTGTTGTCCGGGAACAGGTCCTCCATCTGCGAACGAATCTGGATGCCCGAGCCATACCAACCGCAGACGATGATGACGACGAGCCAAATCGCCAGGGTCAAGAACGGCCGTTTGCCGGTCCAATCGGCATAGACCCGAGCGACACGGTCAGAGAGCGGCGGCTTGCGGGAAGGATCGTGCGACATGGGATGGTGCGCCTGAGGCCGGGTCGGCCGTGTGAATCGTGCAACGCGCAGGCCGAACAGTCGATTCGATCGGCAGCGGAAGTGGTGTCGCAGGTTCGCGGTCTGGCGTCAATTGGCCACATGACGCAGCCATGCGCCTGAAGCACCGATCTAGCGTCGCCGCCGTTTCGCCACGGAAACCGGGTCGTCGTAGCAGATCGCCGCTTTGCGCCCATTGCCGCTGGTTGGCGTCACGCCCGACGTCACACCGCTGAAGCTGAGCGTGCCCCAGTCGTCGTGGTCGGTCAGCTGGCTGAACGCCGCGCCGGTACACGTCATGTCAAATGCCGCGTTCAAGTCCTTCTGGACTTGCGCCGTGATGCTGCCGTCCTGGTTCCAGTCGATCCAGAAGCCACCGCAAACGCCGTCGATTTCCTTCAGCGCGGATTCGTCCAACGACACGCGGGCGCCGCGCGAGTAGTCCAGCGTGCCGTCGGGTATGTCGTCGCAGTCCACGTCGATGCCAAAGTAGGCGTGGCGATAGTTCATGATCGACGGGTAGTTGGCCTTGCCATTGCACGCGCTGTCGCCGCCGTGGCCCAGCCCGAGGTTGTGGCCCAATTCGTGGCAGAAGGCCTCGATCTGCGCATGGCCGACGATGTCGGTGCCGTCGCACTTGTAGCAAACATCGCAGCCGCCGCTCGCCACGATGAAGTCGTCACCCGTGAGTTCGCCGATACCGCCGGCCGTGGGCCCCAAGCTGTGCATCATCAGCGCGTAGTGAAAATAGCCAAGCCGATTCGCGGCAAAATTCGCGGCCTTGACGCCCGCCAGATCCGCGCCGATTTCCGGCGGAAATTCGACCGTAGTCCCCGCCTTGTTGCCGCCCAGCCATTTGCCGCCCTGGCCGTAGTCGATGTGCAACGCAATACCTGTCGTCCCATCCGGATTGACCCGCGGCGCGTTGGCGAACATCTGCACGGCCATCGCCTCCGACGCTTGCGAAATCTGGTGGCTGTGCAGCGCGCAATCCGTGTCATCCGCCATCCAATCTGCTTCGACAAAGACGTCCTTCCGCAGTGGATTTGCGCCCAACGCAGCCAGATCCAAGCCGCCTTGCGTGCCGAGCAATTCATCGCCGTCGCTCAAGCCATCGCCGTCCGTGTCCCACAGGTGCGGCGACGTGCCGGTGTGCGTCTGGTCGACGTACACGCCGGTTGCGGTCTCGTAGCAATCGTCCAGTCCGTCGGAATCGCTGTCGGTGCCAGTGGTGCAAGTTTCCTTCTGGCACAGCGACGAGCAGCCGTCGCCTTCGTCGAGGTTGCCGTCGTCGCACGCCTCGGTGAGTGTGACGGCGAGCGAGGCGCTGACCTTGCCGACCGCGGTTCCCCAGCCGGGGCACGCGCTGTTGCGACGCAAACCATCGGTCAAGCCGCCGGGATCACTGGGATAGTCGTAGACCACAGCCTGTTCCCCGCGACCGGAAGCGTGCCGCACGGTGGCGACCATCCAGGCGAGATTCTGGGCAAACAAACAGGAAATCGTGTTGTTGCCGGCGACGATGGCGGCCAAGCTGGACGGAGCGTTCACGACGGCGCGGTGGATCAGCGTGTCGCAATACCAATCCGGCGTCGCGGCGTCGACGTGGAGAATTTGCGTGCCGTTGCTCCAGCAATCCATGAATTCCGGCGCCGGCGTGTTGGTGTTGCCGAGCCAGTCGAACTCGATCCGTGTGACCGGGTCGGCGCCGAGCGTGCCGTCGCCACAGGCGGAGCACGTCACCGCGACGTCCGAGACATTTCCGCCGTGGATTGACCCGGAGCCTGCGAGGATGGCACAACGCTGCGGCGGATTGTCCGGCGCGGCGGCGAGCGTGGTGAAATAGTCGGCGCCGTTGCCAAAGCCGCCCGGAAACACAAAGGCGCCGTCCTGGCTGACGGCGATCACGTGCGTGCCGCTGGCGAGCTTCAGGCCACTGCCGGCGAGACCGACGACCGAGCCACCGACCGTGCAGTTCGGCGTGTGGGTGCACGGCCCGGTTTTGCCGCACGCATCGAGCGTGCAGACATCGTCGTCATCGCATTGACTGGTCCCGACGCAAACGCCCGCGGTGCACGCGTCGCCTTTTGTGCAAGCGAAGCCGTCGTCACACGTGGCACCGTCGGGCGCGTTGACGGGATTGCAGGTGCCGGTCTGGGCATTGCACACGCCCGCGCTGTGGCACACGTCCGCGGGCACGCACACGAGCACGGCGCCGACGCACGCGCCCGCTTTGCACACGTCCGGCCCTGTACACGGGTCGCCGTCGCTGCAAGGGCCTTCCAGCGCCAGGAATGTGCACCCGGTGGCTGGAACGCAGCTATCGCTCGTGCAAGCGCTGCCATCGTTGCACAGGGCCGCGCTGCCGCCCGCACAGATTCCGCCGGTGCAAATCTCGCCGACAGTACAATAGTCGCCGTCGTCGCAAGGACCATCACCGGAGCTGTGCTGGCAGCCCAAGCCGGCAGTACAGGTGTCCAGCGTGCAGGCGATTCCGTCGCTGCAGTCCGCCGGTCCGCCGCCGATGCACGCGCCGGCTTTGCAGCTCTCGCCGGTCGTGCAGATGTTGCCGTCGTCGCACGGCGCGACCGCGTTGGGGTGCACGCAGCCAAAGCTGGGCTTGCAGCTGTCCGTCGTGCAAGGCTTGCCATCGTCGCAGTTGATCACGGTTCCCGTGCAAACGCCGTCCGCGCATGTGTCGCCGATGGTGCAAGCAGACCCGTCGTCGCAAGCCGCGACGTTGTAGACATGGTTGCAGCCAAAGACCGGATCGCAGGAGTCGTCCGTGCACGGGTTGGTGTCGGTGCACGCGGTGACTTGCGCCGGCGTGCACACAGGGGGCCCGGCGTCGACCCACGCGTCGACATCGGCACCGTCCTTGGCCACATGCACGTCAACGTCTGCGTGCACGTCCTGTGCCGTTTCGACCGCGGCGTCCTGCGCGTCATCCGCCGCATCTTGCGTCGCGTCTTTGACGACCACGCTGTCTTTCACATGCCCGTCGCCTTTGGCATCGACCGCAGGGATCGCGCTGTCGACAAACTGCAGGCCGTCCTCCGTGGCGTCCCATTCCACGCCTGGATCGTCGTAGGCATCATCAGCGGCCTTCTGCAGCAGGCCACAGCCGCCGCACACCGCGCTCGCGGCCATCCACAGGGCACACCAAGTTGTGCTCCAAGCCCGTCTGCGCACCTGTACCCGCTCTTGTTTCGCCCTGTCCAACGCCATGCGATACCGCTCGGAACGATAACAGGACTGGCGCCTTGCCAAAAGCCGTTCGCACGCTTTGGCGGCCGTTGCCTTCCGAACGTCTGTCCGTTCGCCGCGCTTTGGAGTACACTTGCCGCGTTTGCCGCTCTGTGGAGTAACCGTGCTCCACACGCGCCCACACGACCTCTCGCACGCCATGGAAATCACAGCGGTCGCCAAGCGCCGTTGTTTGGCACGCATCTTGCACATTCGGCGGCTCATGGCCAATGCTTCGGCGCTTCACCGCGCGCTCTACAGTCTGCACGACGTGACGCCTGCCAAGGAATCCTTGGTCTTTGAGGCGCTGGAGCACCTGCGCGCCTTGGGCGTGACTGGACTGGCGCTGCTGGTCGTGCCGGATTTTCACAGCCACGCGGACCTGCGGGCCTACCCGGCGTTTTGTGCACGCCTGCGCCAAGCACTGACGGCCGACGACGAAATCCTGCTGCACGGCTATTACCATCTGGCCGATGCGCAACCGCAATCGGCGGGTCGCAGGCTGGCGGCGGCAGCGCTGACGGCGGGCGAAGGCGAGTTTCACGACCTGAGCTACGACACAGCCAGCCAACGGCTCACCGAAGGTCTGCAAGTGCTGAGAGAAGCGCTTGATGTGCAGCCGAGTGGTTTTGTGGCGCCCGCGTGGCTGCAAAACGCTGCGGTTCGGCGCGCCGTGGCCGACGCCGGCTTGGCATTTTGCGAAGACCAACTGCGCATTTGGCCGAGCCATGGCCAGCCCATCTTCAGCCCTGCGCTCAGTTTCGCCTCCCGCACGCCCGCGCGCCTGTGGGGCTCGCTCGCTGCCGCCGAAATCACCGGTCGCTTGTTGCCGCGTCAACACGTCGCGCGCCTCGCCATCCATCCGAATGACTACCGCTCACCGCACTTGCGCCAAGCCATCGCCCGCGTCGTCACGCGCTGGCAATCCCTGACGGTGGCCAGCCGCTACCAAGAGGTCCTCCCGTGAATATTGCGATTCTGACCGACTATCCCGTCGTCACCTTTGCTTGCGGCCCATCGCTCTCGACGCAGTCGCTCAAGCGCTACATGGAGAATCGCGGCCACACCGTGACCATCGTCGGTCCGCGACCGGGCGAGCACGATCCTGCGCCGCTACCCGGTTCACTGCTGCTGAGTTCCGTGACGTTTCGCGCCCACCCCGGCGTGCAGATGCCCTTTGCCTGGCCGCCGAGCGCGTTCAACAACGCCCAGAAATTCGACGTGATTCACTCGCACGCCAACAGCCTGCTGATGCACTGGGCACCGATGATGCGGGAAATGCACGGAATTCCGTGCCTGTCGACGAACACCATCTACTTGCCGGGCTTTGCGCAGCACCTCTTGCCCAACAAAATCTATCAAATCGAGACGATTCGCAACGCTTGGGCGCGCCTGGCGCCGAAAGTCGAGGCGTCGTTTGCCAAGGCGTACAACTCCGGTGATGGGCTGATTGTCCAGTGTCAGGCGCTGGCCAACTATTGGCAGGAGTTCGGCCTGGACGTGCCGCTGCACACGATTCCGCGGCCGATTGACGTGGCGATCTTTGATCAGCCGCTGGGGCCCGACCCGTTTCGCGCCGATTTCGCCAAGGGTCACCGCATCGTCGTCGTGTGCCGGCATGCGCGGGAAAAGGACATCGACAAGGTCATCCAGGTCTTTGCCAGCCACGTGCTGCCGCGCATGCCCGATGCCTCGTTGACGCTGGTCGGCGATGGTCAGGAGCACAAGGCTTTGGTCAAGCAAACGGAGCGGCTTGGCATTGCCCACCGCTGCGATTTTCCGGGCGAAAAGCCGCTGCGCGATTTGCGCCATTACTACGGCCATGCCGACCTGTTCGCCTACGCGTCGGTGACGGAGACCTATGGTCAGGTGATTTCTGAAGCGCTGTGGTGCGGCGTGCCGGTGGTGGCGATCGACGACAAGATGGGCGTCGCGTTTCAGGTCGAAGATGGCCACGACGGCATCCTGGTGGCGCCAGGTCCGGGCGCGTACGACCGTCTCGGCGATGCGCTGTTTCGTCTGCTGTCGAATCCGGCAGAACGACGCCTGCTCGGTGAGCACGCGGCCGTGCGTGCGCGCGAGCGGGTGGCTCCGGATGTCGTCTACGCTCAGTATGAAGCCGCGTATGCGTCGGCGCAGAAACACATTGCCGCGCATCCGCCGAAACGCTTCAACAAGCGCTCCGTCCGCGACTGGGCGTCGATGTTCAGTCGGCACCTGTGGCCATGGTGGGGCTTGCAAGGCGCGCTCGTCGTGGTTTCCGCGATCCGTGGCGGCAATCACGACTACCGTTTGCCGGTCGGCTTTGGCATCGATGCCCTGCCCGTGTCGGCTGAACCAGCGCCAACCAAGGGAGCCGCGCAGTCCTGACATGGCGATCCCGCGCGTCATCCACCTGATTTGGCTTGGCCCGCGACTGCCTGCGCTGGCGTGGCTGGCCATTCAAACACTGCTGGCCCGTGCGCAGGCGGAGCAGGTGGTGTTGCACGGCGATGCCCAAGCGCTACACGACGACCCGCTGGTGGCGAATTTGCTGCGCAATCCACAATTCGCCCTGGATCTGTCCGCACCCGACCTGAGCGCACTGCCGGTCGGGCTGAGCACCAAGCTGGACGAGCTGATGATTCGCCTGCAAAGCCCCGCTGCTCAAGCGGATTTGCTGCGTTTGCAGATCCTCTGGCAGTCGGGTGGCGTCTATGTCGACACGGACGTGATCGCGCTGCAGTCGTTTGCGCCTCTGTGGCCGCTGGAGGGCGTCGCCGGGCTGGAACACGTCTGTCTGCCCGCCGCCGTCGTCCACAGCCGATCGCCGCTGAAGTGGGCGCGGGCTGGCGCGCTCATGGGTTTGCGCGAGGTCATTCGCCGTTCGCCACGCGCAGCCGGCCACTTTCGCGCCGTGGAGCAACTTTTCGACGAGGCGTGCAACAACGCTGTGCTCGGCTTTGCGCCCCGCTCGCCCGTCGTGCTGCGTCTGCTCGAGCGGATCGCCGGAATGCCGATGTCCCAAGCGCTGCAACTGTACGAATTGGGGCCGCGCCTTCTGGAGGCGGAGACTCACAACCAGTCGATTCCAGGCCTGACGCTGCTGCCGCCGGCCGTGTTCTTTCCGCTGGCGCCGGAAATCTGCGGCGCCGTACTCCGCCCGCGGCCATCGGGTCAGCCCGTGCAACCGCAACCGCAATCGCTGCTCGTGCATCTCTACGATTCCGTCCTGGCGCGGCAGCTGGGCCAGACGATCAACGCCCAGTGGCTCCTGGGGCCAGGGCGAAACAGTTGGCTGGCGGTATGGGTCGAGCCGTGGCTGCCGGAGTTGGCGCAACTGGTGGGAGAGGCCTGATCGATGCGCAAGTTCCTGTTCATCACGCCGTATTTCCCGCCGCAGAGCCAGGTCGGCGCGCTGCGACCGCTCAAATTCGTCCGCCATCTGCCGCAGCAAGGCTGGCTGCCGGTGGTGCTGGCCGACTTGTGGCCGACCGACGGCATGGATCCCGAGCTGCCGCAGTTCGTGCCGCCGGATGTGCAGGTGCATTACGACTACAGCCATCGCGCGGCGCCGACGTGGCGGGCGCTGCAGTCGGGCGAACTGGCGAAGAAGCGACCGGGCAATACCGTGGCGCGCGCCAAGCCGCTGCACGAGCGAATTCTGCCGCAATGGCTGCAGGATCCCGAGCTGCTGCCTCTGGGCGAGCACAGTCCGGACATGCCGTGGGCGTGCCGCGCGGCGCTGCGCATCCTGCGTGCACAGCCTGATATCGAGGCGATTGTCGTGAACGCCGATCCGTTCGCCGCGTCCGTCGTCGGCGCGCTGCTGCACAAGAAGACCGGGCTGCCGCTGGTCCAGGATTTTCGCGACATTTGGGCGCCGTGCAAGCTGCGCCGGCCGCGTCGGCTCAAGCCGCAACTCTGGCTGGAAGACAAATTGGAGCGATTCTGCGTGGAAAACGCCGCGCACCTGGTCATCAACACGCAAGTGTCGCTGGACGACTACCGCGCGTTCTACCCGGACATGCCGGCGGACAAGTTCAGCCTGATTCGCAATTTTTACGACGCGGATCTGGTCAGCCACGGCACGCATGCGGGCTTTGACCGCTACACGCTGCTGCATCTGGGCAATTTCTCGCGCTTTCGCGTGGCCGACCCGCTGGTGCGCGCGCTGGCCCGGGCGATCGAACTGGGCTTGCCACGCGACGCGATCCAGGTCATGTCGACGGGCGCGTACGGCGAAAACGCCCTGCAGTTGGCGCAGGAATTGGGCGTGCGCGACCTGATGAAGTTGGAGCCGCCGGTGCCGTATCACAAAGTCGGCGCGCTGTGCCATGCTGCGGATCTGCTGGTCTACATTGCGGAGCCCAACGCGGACCAGCGGATTGCCAGCAAGTTCTATGATTATCTGGGCGCGCGGCGGCCGATTCTCTCGGTCAGCGACAATCCGGAATCGGGCGGCATCCTGGCGGACTACGACGCCGGCGCGCAGTTCGCGATTCTGGACACGGAAGCGATGGCCCGGTACTTGCTGCGCGAATTCGCCGCGGGTCGGCAGCGCAGCGTGGATCGCAGCGTGGCCGGCCTGACAGCACCGGAAGCGGCCGCGAGCATGGCGACGATTTTGACCCAAGTGACGGAGAAGAAGCGATGAACTGGAAAATTCCCCTGTCGGATCTGCGCCTGACGCAAGAGGACCGTGACGCGGTGATGGCCGCGCTGGAGAGCAATTGGCTGACGATGGGTGAGCGCACGCAGGCGTTTGAGAAGGCGTTTGCCGAGGCGCTTGACCCAGCGAATCCGCCGTTCTGCTACGCCGTGGGCAACTGCACGCTGGCGCTGCACATGGCGATGGTGGCGCTGGATATTGGCCCTGGCGATGAAGTCATTCTGCCCAGCCTGACGTTTGTCGCGACGGCCAACGCGGTGCTCTACACCGGTGCGACCGTGGTGCTGGCGGACGTGGCGAGCGATACCGACTGGACGATGTGTCCGCACGACGTGCGCAGCAAAATCACGTCGCGGACCAAGGCACTTTGCCCAGTGCACTATGCCGGCCAGCCGTGCGACATGGTGGAATTGCGCAAGATTGCCAAGGAATTCAAGCTGTCGATCGTGGAGGACAACGCCCACGGACCGCTGGCGGATGGCTGGATCGACGACGCGCACACGGTGCAGGCGCTGGGCACGATTGGCGATATCGGCTGTTTCTCTTTCTTCTCCAACAAGAACATGACCACTGGCGAAGGCGGTATGGTCGTGACGCGCAACCCGCAACTGGCGGAAAAGCTGCGGCTGATTCGCGCGCATGGCATGACCAGCCTGACGCTCGATCGCCACAAGGGCCACGCGTTCAGCTATGACGTGGTGGAACTGGGCTTCAACTACCGCATCGACGAGATGCGCGCGGCGCTGGGCATTTCCCAGCTGTCCCGGCTGGTGCCCAACAACGCGGCGCGCGCGGCGGTGCAGCAGCACTACTACCAGGCGCTCGACGCGCTGCCGCAAGTGACCGTGCCATTTCGCCACCGTGTGGCCCAAGGCCGCATGGCGGCGCACATTCTGCCCGTGCTGCTGCCGGAAACGTGCACCCGCGAGGCCGTGCAGATCGCGCTGCGCGATGCGGGCGTGCAGACGAGCATCCACTACCGGCCGATTCACACGTTTACGTACCACGGCAATTCGCCGCAGGTGCGCAAGGGTGAGTTGGTCATGACCGACATTCTGACGCCGCGAATTCTCACACTGCCGCTGTACCCGTCGATGACCGGCGACGATGTGCGGACGGTCGTCGACGCGCTGAGAACAGCGCTGGCGGGGGCGTAAACATGCTGACCTCTATCCAACATCAAGTTTGTCCGGTCAGACCTGCTGCATTTCGGACTGGATCCGCGAGCGTGCACCTCCGGTGGCACGCCGCGGATGAAAACGGCTTGATCTCGAACTTCGGTCGGAGTGTGTAGATGGCGACTCTCCCGGTCACAGCGGTGATGTTGGCGGGCGGCATGGGCTCGCGGCTCTATCCGTACACGGCGTTCATTCCCAAGCCGCTGGTGCCGATCGACAAGGATGCGATCGCGGAAATCCTGCTGCGCCAGCTCGCCCATTCCGGTACGCAGCGGGTCATCGTGTCGATTGGTCATTTGGGCCATCTGATCGAAGCGGTGCTGGGCGACGGCGCGCGCTACGGGCTGGAGCTGATCTACCAGCGTGAACACGATCCGCTGGGCACGGTCGGCCCGCTGGCGCTGGCCAACGCGCTGCTGCCAGAGAATTTCCTGGTGCTGAACGGCGACGTGCTGAGTGACATCGACTTCGCGGCGATTCGCAAGCAGCACGAAGCGAGCAGCCACACGCTGACGGTCGCCACGTATGTGCGCGAAGTGCGGTCGGAATTTGGCGTGCTGGAGACCAATGAAGTGGGCAACGTCGTCGCGTTCAAGGAGAAGCCGGCGATTGAGCATCAGGTGTCGATGGGCGTGTACGCGATGAACCGGCGGGTGCTCGACTACTTTGCGCCCGGCCGGCGCTTTGGCTTTGACGATCTGGTGCTGGCGATGTTGAAGCGCGGTGACCCGATTGGCACGTTCGACTGGCGCCACGGCCGGTGGCTGGATATCGGCCGCCCGGCGGACTATGCGGATGCGCAGGAGACGTTCCGGCAGGACCGGCGGATCTATTTGCCTTGGGAGACGGAGGCGTAGCGGCTGCCCGGCGCGCAGGAGCGCGATCGCGTCTTGGGCGATAGCGCCACCTTGCGCAAAACCTGCGCCCGTTGGTAGCCTTGCAGCCATGCGCAACTTTACCCAACTTGTCGTCTTTGTCTGCCTGCTGCCCGCCTGTTCAGGTGCGTCGAGCCAAGCGCCGCGGAAATTGCCTGAAGCCATGGCGGATCGCTGCGCTGCGGCTGCGCGTGGGCTCGCGGCCGCGATCGCCGATGGGAGTCATCAACCGATTGTCGTGACGCCAGTCGGCGGAGACGGTCAGACGCCCTGGACTGAACAGCAGACCGCAGAACGGCTGCTGGCCGCCAAGCCCGGTGGCGAGACGTGGGTGATCGCGCGCGGCGGATCGGGCAAGAGCATGCTGGCATGGGGTATTGAAGCCCTGACCTGTGGCCAGCGGCTGACGTTTCGCGTCGACGTTGGCTTGGATTTGCGCGCCAAGCTGGAGATGGCCACGCCGACGCAACCGGCACTTGCGCGCGTGCTGCTCGCCCAACTGGGTGTGCGCGCGGGCGAGGATCCGGCGGCGCAGTTGCGCGACGAGTTGGACAATACGCCGTGGTTGCTGCTGTTGGATGGCACCGACGAGTTGACGCAAAGTGAACGGCGCAAGCTCAACGCCGAACTGGACTGGCTGCAAAAGGCCGAGTTCAGCGCGCATCTGGTGCGTTTTGAGCGGCCGGGTATGGTCGAGTCGAAGCCGGCGCAAGCACCTGAAATCGTGCTGCACTTGCCGGACCTGTCCTGCACCGAGGCAGACGCTGTGCTGGCGCGAAGGTTTGCCGATCCGGTGGCGCTCAAGGCTGCCCACGCGTGGCTGACGGCGCATCGTCTGGATCGCAAGCGGACCGG
Organism: uncultured Myxococcales bacterium; assembly: GCA_903924465.1. Classification (GTDB taxonomy): domain Bacteria; phylum Myxococcota_A; class UBA9042; order UBA9042; family UBA9042; genus CAIYBN01. The sequence continues at coordinate 16,000 of CAIYBN010000081.1, forward strand.
GGAGGCGTGCCGCTTTGTCCACATGTCGACCCACCGGGATGCTGAGACACTGGCCGATCTGGCGCAGGACGCGCTGGCGACGACCGACCAACCGACGGGATTGGACGACATGCCGACGGACCCGGTGCGCACGGACATCTACGCGATCTGGTTGGCCCATCGGCTGCATGGCATCACGAGCACGACGGACGGCGCGCTCAACTGGTTGGATCGCATTGCCGCGCAAGGCGTCATCGACAAGCGCGAGCCCGATTTGCGCCTGTCCGTCAACCGCTGCGAAGGCGTGCCGGCACCGGGTGGCAGCGACGCGGGCACGGTGTGCCGGCGTCTCCTGCAATCCCCGGTGGTGCGCAAGAGCGAGGCGAGTGGCACGGCGACGTTGGCCAATCGCACGCTGATGGACCTGCTGTTTGCGCGCTGGCTGGTCAAGGGCCAGACGGATTGCGCGCTGTTGACGTCGGCGACCGGGGAAATGGCGTCCCTGGAAGTGGCGGCGATGGTCACGTCGTTGCCGGATGGTCGCCGCTGCCTGAATCCGATGGTCGCCGCGATCTGCAGCCGCGGTATTCCCGCGGACGATATCATTGGCTTTGTCGATGAGGCTGTGCCGATGAACACGCGCGATCCGGCATTCTTTGCCATCGCCGACGAACGCGCGCACGGCGCATGCGAGCGCGGTGTCTTTGCCGGACTGCGGGCGAAGTAGCTGAACGCCGATGACCTGGCCAAAGCCGCCGACGCAAGCTGAGCTCCTCGCGACGATTGCTCCCGATGTGCGGACCTACTACGCGGCCGTGACGCACTGGCTGGCGGTCGCCACAGGGCTGACGGACGGCGTGGCCGCGACACTGCTCCATCTGCATGAAGACTGGCTGCTGACCGAGTTGCAGCGTCCGGGTCAGACGCGGCGCGAGCGGTTGCCAGTGGCCGTCGAAGCCTCTGCGCGCTGGCGCCCGGAAGGCGTGGAAAGTGCGCGGTTCATTGTTGGCACGACACTCAGCGCGTTGCAGACGGATCGCAGCGGAGCGCTGCAACGGCTGGTGGCAACGATCCCGGAGGCTGAGGCGCTTCGGCAGCGCGTGACGGTCGAGATGGCGCCCGATGCGGTGCAGCTGGGCATCGCGCAGACGGCGCGTGGCTGGCGGTGGCGGTTGTATCTGGAGGGCGGCAACCTGGCGGTGCCGATGCGCGCGTTCGAGTGGCAAGGCCAGGACGTGCAGCAGCGCGTGTACCTGGCGCATGACCCGCTGGATCACGGCGTTCTGGGGCCGTTGCCGCCTGAGGTTGAAGCGGCGTGGGCAGCGTTGATCGCCGCGCGGGCACCACAGCTGGCTCTTTCCCGTCAGGACGTCGGCGGCGACGCCCGCTGCTTGCACATCCCGATGCGGCGACCGCGCATTGCAGAACTGCGGGCGGAACTGTTGGCGCTCGCGCGCGCGCTCGCGGTGCCGTTGGACGCCGCCGCGGCGTGGTTGGACAGGTTGCCGGCGGACGCGCAGTTGACCGTCGTCGGTCTCGGTCGCGCGGGGCGCCTGCACCTCAACGTCTACGTCGCGCCCAATCAGGACGAGCTTCCCCAGCCGGGGCCACCGCCGGGCGACTTGCGCCGCACGCCGGGAACCGTGTGCTGGACGCTGCAGTCGCGCGCGACCGGTCAATGGCGCGGCTGGGTGCTTTTTGCCCTGCCGACTGCTTCGTTGCCCAATCGGCCGGTGGCCTGCTCAGCCAGCGTGCAAATCTGCGCGGGATCCGCGGTACCGGATGCTGCCATGCTCGCGGCCGCCTTGGCAGCGGTCGTGACCGCCGATGCGCCGACGCTGGCGGGACGCCTGGCGCAAGCCGACGATGCACTGACCGCCGTCCTGGCCAAAACTGGCCTCCAGAGGCTTGCAACGAGTTGAGCCCGGTCAGAGCGGCTGGCTGTTGTCAGTCGCCGCTTCAGGTTGCTCGTCTTCGCACTGGTCCCCTTGCGGGCACGGCAGGCTCGGCGTTCGGACCGGCTGACCGCCCAGACAGGCGTCGGCATCGCCAAAGCGCAGCGGCCCAGGCGGCTCCAGCGGCACAACGCCCGATTCCGTCACAATCGCATCGCCTTGGGGACACAGCCAAAGCGTTTCCACGGTGTCCCGGCGATCCCCGCTGGGCGTCGGCAGCATCTTCCCGGAGCCCAAGCGCAGAAACCGCCGCGACCGCGTGTCGTACAGTTGGTGGCCGCGACGACAGCAGTCCGTCCACACGGTGGCGGGCACGAGCCACCAGTGCAACGAGCCCAGCGCGTGCGCGACGCCGCAGGTCTGCGCTGTGCATCCCGACGGCTGCGTGCCCACGTGGCCGAGGTGCGCGGGATTTTCGGCGTCGAGCGTCCGTTGGGCCCAAATCCGCAGCAGCGCCTCGCTGCCCGCCGCGAGCGTTGGACAAACAGCCTCCACCGGTTTGCCCTTGCCATGACCACAGGTCTTCCACCGCCGCGGCGCATCCCAGTGGCCGGGAACGGGCGGCAGCCCATACTGGAACCCAACGTCCTGAGGATCCAGCGACAGACGCAGCCGCGCATCGTCCGGGCCCATCATCGGGCGCTTCGGCCACTGCCAAGCAAGGCCCGCCGGCACACCCGTCGCGATGGTCACCGACTGCGGCAGCGGCACCGACAGATCCAGCGCGCGCAGCTCTCCGGCCGTCTCGCGCCACAGCCACAGCACGCGCGTCTGGGCATCGGGCCACAGCCAGGTCGCGTCGGTCGTAGCCAGCAGTTCCTTGCGAGATCCGTCCAGCGACTTGGCCCAGACGCCGTCCTCGCGCAAATCCAGCAGCACCGCGCCGCCCAGGCCAATCTGCGCAGCCAGGCGTTCGTCCAGCGGAAGCGGCGGCGGCGGCTCCGGCGGCAACGCGGGCATTTCCGTGTGAACGGGCGGTGCAGGCACTGGCGCCACCGGCCGTGGCTGCGCCGGGGCGGGTTGCGGCACGCGTGACGGCGCTGGCCGACAAGCCATCAGCACCACGAGCATGACCATCAGCTTGCGAACGTGCGTCATGAACTCCTGTGCCGGCCGGTGGCCCGCCGGTACACGCCTAGCTTGGAAGGGAGTGGGCGCTGACGCAAGCGCCCTCGCGCGCATCGGGATGCAGACCGTTGGCGGCTGTGTTAGCGTGTGGGCATGTCGCACCGCACGCTGCTGATTCGATTCCTGCTGCCGCTGCTGATGGCCCTACTCCCGGGCGTGGGTCAGGCTGCGCCGCAGGAGGTTGGCCAGTTTGTCCGGTACGTCAGCCAGCCGTCCGGGCAGGACCATCTGGACACGGCGATTGGCCATTTCAAGCGAGGCCCCGTGCAGGTGGACCTGATCGCGGCGATCCACATCGCGGATGTCAGCTATTACAAGCAGCTACAGCGCAAGCTGGACCGCTACCCACGGCTGCTTTTTGAACTTGTGGCGGCGGACGGCCAGCAATTTGTGCGAACCGGCGTGCGCTCCAACAGCGGTCTCTCCGCCGTGCAGATCTGGCTGCGGGACAAGCTCAAGCTGAGCTTCCAGCTGGAGGAAATTGACTACAAGCGGGCGAATTTCGTACACGCAGACTTGAGCCCGGACGAGCTGATGGCGCACCTGAAAAGCCATTGGACGGCCACGCTCGGAATGTTCCTGCGCTGGATGTTGAGCGATGCCGCGCGGTCGACGAATGCAGATGGTTCGATTCGCTTGGGTGGACTGGAGCTGTTTGGCGCGCTTGCACCTGGCGCGGATCGCAACCTGGCGGTGAAGCGCGTGCTGGCTCGTGAGCTGGGCGAGATGGGCGACTTGACCCAGGCGAGCCCAGGCAGCGACGCGTTGATCGCCCGACGCAATGAAGCGGCGATCGCGACCCTGCAGGCGCAGCTGCAAAAAGGCGTCAAGAAGCTGGCGATCTTTTACGGCGGCGCGCACATGCCGGACATGCAGCGGCGGCTGGAGGCGCTGGGGTTTCAGCACGTGGGCACCGATTGGCTGATCGCCTGGGACATGCGCCATTGACCGCCTGCGCGTGTCCCCGTGCAGCAGGTTGAGATAATCTGCCGCGGGCCCTACCCTCGCCCCACGTCGCCCGCCGACGTCAGGAACGCCATGAATCGCTTTGCCACACTCGCCTGGTTCACTTTTCTCGTCGGTTGCCAGAAAGCGCCGGTCGAACCGCAGCCGGTGCTGCTTGCGCCGCAAACGGCTCAGGTGCCAGCACCGGAAGCGCCGACACCGACGGCGATGGCGGACGAAGATTCCGCCACAGCGCTGGCCCTTGGTCCGACGGCCACGGAGTTCAAGACTTTGTCGCGGGCGGATTTCAATCGCCTGGCGGCCGAACAGGACTTGCCGCTGTACTGGCGCGCAGATACCAACAAGAACGGCGCGGTCGACCCGGATGAGCTGGCAGTGACCTGGCCTGGCGTTTACAGCGATTGGGTCAAAGAGCATCATTTCACACCTGAATTCGCCGCCGCGTACGGGTTACTGCACAAGCGTGAGACGGATCCCCAGCCCGACGCATCGCCCGAAGGCACGCGACGCGCGACCGTGCTGCGCGAACTCCGCCAAGGTCGGCCGACGCTGATCTGGAACGATCTGCACGGGCTGTCCGCCGGTGAGCGGGATTTTGTGCAGCACGTCTTGAAGGCCTCGGAGCGAGTGGAAGACCTGTTTGCGCTGCAGTCGGGAACCGTCGCGCTGGCCAAGGACTTGCCGCCGCATCGGCCCAGTCGCGCGCTGTTTCACCGCAATCAGGGACCGTGGTGCGAGGCGCCGTCGACGGAAGGCAGCCCGGACTGCAACGCCCTGCCGACGCGTCCCGCGAAAGTTTCCGGCGTGTATCCGGCGGAATTGCAGCGCGACAGGGAGTTCTGCGCCAAGCTCGACAAGCTGCCCAACGCCGAAGCGCTGCTTGGGCCCTTTACCGTCGTGCGCGGCCCAGCGGACCAGTTGGTCGCGGTGCCGTATGAACAGGCGTGGCCGAAGGAGATGGCCGCGGTCAGCCAGGAACTGACGGCGGCGGCGGACGCGCTGGTTGAAGCGAAGGTGCCTGAATCCACGTTGGTTGCGTACCTGCGTGCGGCCGCGAAGGCCTTCCTGGACGGTAGCTGGTTCACTGCCGACGAGGCGTGGGCCAAGATGGAAGGCAAGTCGAAGTGGTATCTGCGAATCGGAGCGGATGAGACGTACCACGAACCGTGCGCGCGCAAGGCTGGATTCCACGTCAGTTTTGCCCGCGTCAACCAGGGCGCGATCGCCTGGCAACAGATGCTGGAGCCGATCAAGGCGCAGTTGGAACACGCCATCGCGGTGCTGGCGGGGCCGCCGTACAAGTCGGGCAAGACGCATTTCCACTTGCCCAATTTCATCGACATCGTGGTCAATGCGGGCGATTCGCGTTCCGCGCTGGGTGCAACGGTTGGCCAGAGTTTGCCAAATTGGGGCCCGGTCGCGAACGAGTCGCGTGGGCGCACCGTGGCGATGGCCAATCTGTACACCGATCTGGACAGCCAAGCGGCGATGCGCACGCAGGTCGAATCGCTGTTTTGCAAGGACAGCGCCGCGGGCGTGCCGACCGATCCGGAGTCGCTCATCATGACGACGGTGCTGCACGAAGCGGGTCACAACCTCGGGCCGGCGCATGAGTACAAGGTCAAAGGTCAGGTCGACGACGCGATCTTTGGCGGGCCACTGGCGGCGACGCTGGAGGAACTGAAAGCAGAGACGTCGGCGCTGTATCTGGCCGATTGGCTCGTGGCCCAAGGCAAGCTGGCTGCCGACAAGCGCGATGCCGGTCAAGCTGCGGGCGTGGCGTGGGCGATGGGGCACATTGCCCAAGGAATGACGACGCCCAATGGCAAGCCCAAGCCCTACAGCCAACTGTCCGCGGTGCAGGTTGGCTCGCTGTACGATGCCCGAGCGCTGACGTGGCACGCCGACAGCATGGCCGCGAACGGCCAGGACAAGGGCTGCTTTTCTCTGCACAAAGAGCGGGTTGAGCACGCCGTTCTGGCGCTGATGACGCGCGTGGCGCAAATCAAGGCGCGCGGCGACAAGGCTGCGGCCGAACAGCTGTTGGCGCCCTACATCGCCGAGACCGGAGATTTTGCCCGCCTGCGTGGCACGATCCGCGAGCGCTGGCTGCGCATTCCCAAGGCGGCTTTTGTCTATGCCGTGCAGTTGGACTGAGGAATTGCGCGATGCCGGCTGACCTTCTGCCCCAAAGTTCCGCTGCGCTCGTGCCCGTGCGTGCCGGCGCGTGGGTGTGCACAAAGTTGCAGATCGGCGCGGATGACCGCCTGAGCGTGCGATTTGAAGCGCCGGAAGACAACGTCGGCTTTGACCTGGACATCCAGAAGGCCGACGCCGATCGCCTGGCCTCGCGCGGCTTGACGGCGACCGCCATTTCCGTGCGCGGCAGGCTGGAACTGGCCAAGCTGGAGCGGCAGCGGGAGGCTTCCGCGCTCGTGCGGGGCATTGCCGCCGGGATCGATGGGCGCGTCGCGCTGCATCCGGATCTGACGCTGGCTGAGGCGCTGGGGCGCGATGCGACGCCGCGGCAGGTGCGGTTTTCCCGGCAACTCGTGCTGGACATGCTGGGCCCGGAGTGGCAACCGGAAGCGCGACTGCCTGGTGACTGGCGCCTGCACGACGTGTTTCCAGCCTCGCAACTGCGCCAAACGGAGGCGTTGACGTTGGCGCTGGAGCTGCGCCACGCCGATGGCCGGCGGTTGGTGCTGTTGGTGGGGCAGCGCGGCCAGCGGCAGGTGCTGGCCAAGACCGCGCACTTTGACTTGGAACATCTGACGCTGGGCACCGATCCGGGTACCGATGGCGCCGCGCTGCTGACGCTCCTCTGCTTTGCCTTGCAGCTACGCGATCACGATGGCCTGACGATCGCGTTTCCTTCGCTGGCAGAAGATGTCGCCGCGCTGCCGGCGCCGGAGCCCGTCGCGGAGATGGCTGGCCGTATGGTCAACCTGGCGATTCCGGCGGATTGTGGTCAGGACTGTGCATTTTGTTCCGCGCTGGCGGCCATGCCGCCACAAGATGGCGGCTCACTGCGATCTTCCCAGCTGTGCGAAGAGCTGCGCCAAGCGCGTCAGTCGGGCGCGGCAACCGTGCGCTTCAACGGCTACGATCCACTGGCATTCTCGGGGATTCTGGACGTGATGCGCTACGCCGTCTCGCTGGGTTTACGCAAGGCGGAAGTGTGGTCGCCGTGCACGCGGTTGGCTGACCCGACCTTCCGGGCCGAAGTTCTGGACGCGCTGCCGCTCGAGTCGCGCTTCTTCGTGCCGCTGTACGCGGGTACGGCGGAATTGCACGACGCCTATGTCGGTCGGCCGGGGGCATTCGCCCAGGTGCAGGCCGCTGTGATTGGGCTGCGCGAGGCGCGCGGTGCGCTGGCCGTGTCCATGACGTCGGTGCTGACGCGGCAAAATCTGCACGAACTGGTGCCGATGCAAACGCTCTGCCGACAGTGGGGCGTCTGGTTGACGCTGCATCTGCCGTTTCCGACTTCAGAAAGCCATGATGACCGCTATTTTTCAGAAGCCGTGCCATTCTCTGAGATGGCGACGATGCTGGCCGACGCCTGGGGACGCCACCGTTTTCGCCCGGAGGTTGCCGGCCTACCGCCGTGCGTGCTGTGGCGCGCGATGCGACTGCGCGGTGCGCGGATTGACGAGTGGTTGACCGTGGAGGCCACGCGCCATCAACCGGCAGGAGCCTACCGCGAAGAAAAATACCACCACTCGGCGGACGGCTTGGGCAACCAGGACACGCGCGTCGCGCCCATCGTGCCGTGCCCGCATGCGAGCGTGTGCGCATTGGCGACCGTGTGCCCGCGCAACGTGTTGCGCTCCTACGTCCAACGTTTTGGACTCGCGGAACTGATGCCGGTGAACCTGGCGGATCTGCTGGCGGCGGGCTGACAGCGCGGCGGCGAATTGCCAATTGACGCAGCCGGCCCCACAGCGCAAAGTGCCGACCAGACCGTTTGCCCGCGACCCGGAGCCTCCCTTGACCCTGCGCCGCCTGCTGCTTCTGCCACTGCTCCTCCTGTCCGCTCCGGCGTGGGCGCAGACCGTCCAGCCCATCTCGCTGGAGCTGCATACGACATCGGATGACATCGAAGTGACGTTTGCAGGCCTGGATGTGCGGGTGCTGCGCAGTACGGTCGAGAGCACCAACGGCGCTTCGCAGGTCAACAACAAGCCGCTGCACGTCAAAAAGCAGCCGTGGGACACAACGCCCGTCACGCTGCTCGCGGACCTGCTCGTGACGCCGACCGACGTGCCTCTGGCCGTGAAAGTCGCGCGCGGTTGTCCGGGCGAGACGCGGTTGATCCTGCGCGCGGCGGGCAAGATCGCGCTGGACCAGTCCTGGCCAGTGCAGGACGTGCGCCCGAAGGGCACATTTGCCAGGAAAGGCAAGAAGTTGGACCCGCCCAAGCCAGCGGAGCCAGCGAAAATGGAGGAACGCGGGCCGAAGGAAATGTCGGTGCCGTTGCGGGCGGACAAGCTGCTGACGGCGCCGCCGTTGCCGCGTCAGGCGTTCGAGCCCATGGTGCTGGCCTACCACTACATGTGGTACGGCCGACCGGATGGCCCGGGCAAGCGATGGGAACACTGGAATCCTGCGCGCGCCGACCATGATGCGACGCACACGCCGCAGTTGGGCTGGTACGATTCGGCGGATCCGAAAATCATCCGTCAGCAAATCGCTTGGGCACAGGAAGCGGGGATCGACGGCTTCATCGCATCGTGGTGGAATTCGGATTGGGATCGCCGCATTCTCGCGGAAATGCTGAAACAGGCGGATGCCAAGCATTTTGCCGTCAGCCTGTACCTGGAAGTGGCCGCCAATCCTGCGGAATTGCACAAGCAGCTCGTGGAAGTGGAGACCTTGGCCAAAGGCCACCCGTCCTTTCTGCGGGTCGGCGGCAAGCCGGTGGTCTTTCTGTACGGCCGCGTGCTGTATGCGCTCGGCCCTGAAGGCCTGCGCGAAGGCGTGCGCAACACGAATGTCTTCACCATCGGCGACGCGTTGGAGCCCAAGACGTTCGCGCTGTTGGACGGCGCCGCCTCGTACATGGCGCTGGATGTGCCGGATCAGCAAGGCGAACAACTCGTGAACCTGCAGCGGACCGCGCGGTTGCACGACAAGCTGCTCGTGGCGTCGGTGGCGCCCGGCTATGATGACACGCACATCCGCTCGCCCGGGCGCGTGAACCAACGGCTCGACGGGTTCTTCTACGAGTCGATGTGGTCCGCGGCGAAATTGGCCGATTGGGTCGTGATCACGACCTGGAACGAATGGCACGAAGGCAGCGACATTGAACCCTCGGCGGAGTACGGCAAAACGTACCTGGAACTGACGCGCAAATTCGCGGATCGGTGGCGCAAATGATGCGGCTGTGCGTGCTGATTTTGCTGGCCGCCTGCGGTGCCCCGGTTGTGCGCCCCACGCCACCGCCGGTTGTTGCGACGGTGCAGCCGACTGCGCAAGAACTGGCTGCCCAGAAGCAAGCCGAACAGCGCGCATGGCTCCAAGCCGAAGTGACGCGCGTGGTGCCGCAGCTGAACCAACTCGCGCAGTGGCAGGCGGCGGACGAGAAGCCCGCGGCGCTGGTGCCGGACATCGCCGCGTTTGCGGCGCAGCTGTCGACGTTGACCACGTTGCAAGCCGGTTGTCGCGAGGCGCTGCCCGCGTTACTCGACCCGTTCGACGCGAACTCGCTCGCCTTGCCGTGTGGTCTGGCCCAGCAGGCCCGCAGCATTGTGGAAACGCAATACTTGGCCGCTGCCAAGCGCGCGGTGCGGTTTCCGGAGAATCTGCGCGATGCCGCGAGGCGCTATGAACGGCAAGGACGCGTCGCTTGGCAAACGCTGCGGATCTTCCAACGGCTTGAGGCCGACATGGCGGAGCGCACGGCGTGGCTGCGGCCCTACGCGCAGCAACTGGGATTGCCGATCGTGGGAGAGCTCTTCCACGAAGGCTTTGCGGCACGGCGGGAGCTACGGCATGCCATTCGCCAGGGCCGCACGACCTGGTCGTTGCCGGGTGATGTCACGGACACTGCATTTGTTCGAGCCGTGCAGCCGCTGGTGGCTGCGCTGGACGACGAAGGGCCGATGCCTGGCCAGCGCGGTCAATTGCTCCAGGTAACGGCCATTGACGGCAAGTGGGCCGTGCGCGTGCTGGATGGGCACGCAGTCCGACGAGAGCGCCGGTTGGCGGCGATGTGGCGGCCGAACAAGGGCGCGTGCATCGTGACCTGGCTGCAAGCGCGTCAGGCCCCGCGGGGGCGCGCGTGGCAGACGCCGACGCTGTGGATCGAGGACGATTTGCGGCTCGTCCGCTGTCCGCCCAAGTGAGGACCCGCGCGGAAAACAACCCGATCGAGCGGTGTCCGCACGAGTCGGCGCAGACCGCGAGCTTGCGACCCGCCAGCAAGGATTGCTCGCGCTTGACGGGAGTTGCACCGAAGCCGAACCAACACGCTGGCTTGTTGCCGCACCGGGCCTGACCGCGCCGAAACCGGGAATCCGCCACCCTGCGACTGTGTTCGACTGTCTTGACATGCTGACCTATGTCCAACGTCAAGTTCTTCCGGTCAGAGCCGTTGCATTTCGGACTGGATCCGCAAGCGTGTTCCGAAGGTGACACGCCGCGGATGAAAACGGCTTGATCTCGAACTTCGGTCGCAGTGTATTGCGCAAGGCGCGACTGCGCGTCATCATGGACAACGACGCCCGTGACGGGCAAGGCGAGCGCGGATGAAGCTCAACCAGACCCTTTTGCTCGGCGCCGTCGCGACGCTGGGAATCGTGGCGGGAGTATTGTGGGGTTCGAGGCACGCCCAAACGCCCGAACCCATCGCAGCGCCAGTCAGCCACCCCGCCGCGAAGTTGGAAGCCGCACCGGTAGCGCCGCCAACGCCCGCCGTGGCGCCGGACCCGCATCGTGCGAAGCCGCTCGATCAGGCACCGCAACCCGCTACCGTCCTGCTTGCCGAGGACGTAACCATTCTGCACACCCTTGTAGATACGCCGGAAAAACTGCGCGCCGTGATTGCAGTGGCCGTCAAAGCTGCCGGAGGCGAACAACGGCAAAGGACTCTCCTTTCTGCCGACTGGCAACTCGCCATAACCCTTCAGGATCGTGCGATGTATGTGCAAATGCAGACGGACCGGGAGGGCAATATCTTGATCATGGACAACCGCTTGAACTCCGAGTGGTACCTGGTTCACGACATTTGTCGCGCGCGCCAGTTTGGCATTGTTCGACCATGCTCGGACGACGAGTTTCCCCACGCCTTGGCTGCGATGGAGATGGCGGCGGTTCCGTCACGGCTGGAGAAGCTCACCCCGCCGATGGGCTCGGTCGGCAACAGTTTTGACGCCGTGTGGGTTCAATTGCCCTCCGCACCCCGCACGCCCAAGCGGGTGAGTATTCGGCGAGAAACCGGCGATGTGTGGTCCGACTACGGCACGGTGACGGCCGAGACCGAGCCGCTGCGGCCACAGCGAGCGCTCGGTGTCGCGACAAATTGGATCGTGAGTTCCATCGTTGGTCGCCCGACCCATGATCCGGCGCAGCCCCCGCCCAAACGCGACTGGCAAGCGACAATCCACGTCCGGGATGTGCAGCCGCGCGCGTCCGCTGCCCTGATCAAATTGCCTGAATTGACAACGTCGCAACCGCTGAGTCTGTTCTCGCGTCCAGCGATGTGGGTGACGACACCGGGAATGCCGCTGGACAAGATGGAAGACCCCAGCTTCAAGAAGCTCCTCGCGCTTGAACACGTGGACATCGTCTTGTCCGAACAGTTCTTTCCGAATGACGCTGGATGGACGCCAACCACCGATCGCAAAGTCGTGATACAACGACCGGATGCAGCGACCGAAGGGCTCCCGAAGGACATTCGGATTCAGGAAATCCCGGCCGAGCCGCGCGTTGCCCACAAATTTCTTACGGCGCGGTGGGACGACATGCCCAAGGAGTTTGGCCGTTTTCTCGACGAAATCCGGCACGCGGGATATCACGTAGGCGCCGGCGCGGCATTCGGGTGCTATTTCGACAAGGTTGGAGACAACATCTTGGCAGAATTTCAAGTGCCGCTGACCCGCCCATAGCATGGGAAGCAGGTCTGGCAAACTGTGCCAACAAGCGCCGGCCGAAGTCACCGTCGATAGCGAAACAACCCAACTTCGATCGGCCCATTGCGCAGTTCGCGGGCGCTCTCGACTGGCCAGCCAAACTGCGCGACAAAGTCGACATTGCCGCACAGAATCGCCACGGTCACATCCTGGGACAACTGCCAGCTGGCACCTAATTCGCGATACAATTTGAGCACATCCGTGTCATTGAGACGCATTCCGTACGGTGGGTTGCCAACGATCACGCCGCCGTGCACCGATGGCAACGACCGCGCATCGCGCTGCACCACGCGCACGACACCATCCAGCCCGGCCGCGCGCAGGTTTTCCCGCATCGCCTGAATCGCGCGGCTGTCGGTGTCCGAGGCCTCGACGTCCAGATCCTGACAGTGCCGCAAGACGTCCTGAGCGTGCGCGACCGCGGCGCCGCGCACTGGGTCCAGTTCGCGCTGCGCCACCGTGCCATGCTGCGGCCACCGCTCCACGCCAAACCAGCGGGTACAGCCGGGCGCGATGCCCAGACCCAAATTCACCGCCTCAATCGTCAAAGTCCCCGATCCACAAAATGGATCGCGCAGCGGCTGGCCCGGTTTCCAGCCCGCCAAGGTGGCAACCGTCGCCGCCAGCGTCTCCTTCAGCGGCGCCGCCAATTGCCGCATCCGCAACCCGCGCTCGTGCAGCGGCGGCCCGGAGAGATCGAGCCACACGCTCCAGCGGCCACGCCGGCCACGCACGCTGATGCGCACGTCGGGATCGTCGGCATTCACATTGGGCCGTCGGCCGTAGCGGGATCGCAGCGTGTCGCACAGCGCATCCTTGACCTTCTGCGACACAAAAATGTGGTGCTCCAAGCCCTGACGGTTGTTCTGCGTCGGCACCAGATCGCCGGACGCAAAGATCGCGAACGTCGCCTGCGGATCCAGCCAATCGAGCCAAGGCAATCGGCGCGCGCCGTCGTACAGCGTTTCCGCGTTGTGCGCGGCAAAATCGCCAAGCCGCAGCAAAAGACGTGTCGCCACGCGCAGATGGACCAGTGCCGTCGCGACACCTGGCCAGCCGAGATCCAGATGCACCCCGTCACGATCCTGGCCCAGAACGTCGAGACCCAATTGCCGACATTCCTGTTCCACCAGATCGATGGTTCCCAAAGCTGCGGTTGCGAGCACATGCATGGCTGCATCCTCGCTGCAACGGGGTCACCGACGCAAGGGTTGCCGCGGCGCCTCACGCCACCTACCATGGCTCCGCAACGAAAGGTGGGGCCCATGGCGAACGCGGTTGACGAACGGATGAACGAACACCTGCAGCGGCTCAAGGCAGAGCACGCCATTGCGCGCCTATGGCAGCGCGACGCCAGCCTGTTCTCCGCTGATATCACAGTGCAAAAGGCGATCCGCGATCGTCTGGGCTGGCTGTTTCACGTCGACGCGATGCGCACCCAAGTGGAACGGCTGGCGGTGCTGGCCCGCGTGACATCGCGGCTGAACTACGATCGCGTGCTCGTCGTCGGCATGGGTGGCTCGTCCTTGTGGCCGGAAGTGCTCGGCAAGCACCTCAAAGGCAAGCGTGGACTGCCCGTGCGCATCCTCGATTCGACGCATCCCGAAGCGATCGCGGAGACGATCGCGTGGGGAAAGCAGGGCCAGCCGCTGTTTGTGATCGCGACCAAGTCGGGCGGCACGATCGAGACGATCAGCTTGTACCGGGCGCTCCGGCAGATTTGGAACAACGGCGCGCATTTCCTGGCGATTACCGATCCGGGATCGGGGCTGGAAACGCTGGCTCGCACGGATGGATTCCGCGACATTTTCCTGAATCCACCGGATATTGGCGGGCGATTTTCCGCCGGGACGCTGTTTGGTCTCGTGCCCGCGGCGCTGGCGGGTATCGTGCTGCACGACGCGCTTGATCGCATGGCGGATGTGCTGGAATCGTGCCATGACGAGGACTTGCTGGCCAATCCCGGTGCACAGCTGGGCGCGTTTCTGGCGGCGGCGCATGACGTCGGCCGCTGGCAGCTCCGGCTCGCGCTGGGTCCGGACGTGCAAGGATTTGGCGCGTGGATTGAACAACTTGTCGCGGAGTCGACTGGCAAACTGGGCTTGGGCGTTCTGCCGATGACGGGCGAGCTGCCGGAAAGTGGCCCGGCGCTCGCACAGAAGCTGGAGCACGCCGTCGTGGTGGGCCTGACAACTTTTGCTGCTCCGGATCAGGACTTTCTGGCACGCGCGATCGACATGGACGTGCCGAGCCAGGCGTTCGTGCTCCCCGAAGTCGCGGACCTGTGGACGGAAGTCGTGCGCTGGGAGATGGCCACGGCGGTCTGCGGACTGCTGCTGGGTCTCAATCCCTTTGACGAACCCAATGTGGCCGCGGCGAAAGCAGCGACCGCTGGGCTGCTGGACGGCACGCTGAAGCCGGTCGCCGCGGATCGATCCTTGGCGGTCAAGTCGCTTGCGGCGATTCCGGATGAACTGGCGGCGGAACTCGCGGCGCTCCAGGCCGACGACTATCTGGCAGTTCTGGCTTGGCTTCCGGGCAATCAGGCGAACCAGCAGCGGCTGGAGAAGTTGCGTCTCGCGTTGCAGGCGCGTACGGCCGCCGCGGTCGTGGTGCAGATCGGCCCGCGGTACTTGCATTCAACAGGCCAGTTTCACAAAGGCGGTCCGGCGCGCGGGCTGTTCGTGTTCGTGGACGACTTCAAGCGGCTCGGCGGTGCGGTCGCGGACATCGCGATTCCGGGTCAAACGTTCGGGTTTAGCCAGCTGATTCACGCCCAAGCAGATGGCGACGTCGTGGCGCTGAAGTCGCGGGGCAAGCCGGTCGTACGGATTCGTCTGGAGCTGGGTAGCGCGAAAGCCTAGCGTGCGAACAAGTTGTGGAGCCCCATGAACTACCTGCACCTGGAAAAACTGACCCCTGGCAATTTGGCCGCGTTCGCAGTGGCGATCGCGTTGGCGTGGTTCCTGTACAAGGGCACCAAGCATCTGTTTTTTGGGTTGTTCTGCCTGACGGTCGCGGTCGTCGGCGTTGGCTACCTGACGGGCGTCATCACGACGGACGACACGAAAGCAGTCCTCGCGGCGGCCAAAAAGGCTGGCCAGGAGGGGCTCAATGCGGCGGACCTGCGCGCCAAAGCGCTGGGCGGCGGCGAGTACGACCCGGCGGTCGACAAGCGCGCAACCTTGGAGAACGCCTACAAGAATCCGACGAACAAGTAGGCGGACGGTCAGTGCTTCTGGCAGCGTGGACAGAACCAGGTCGCTCGATTTCCCAGGACGACGTGGGCAATCGGCGTGCCGCATCGGTTGCAAGGTTCGCCGTTGCGGCCGTAAACGTCCAAGCGTTGTTGGAAATAGCCAGGCGCCTCATCTCCGCCCACAAAGTCGCGCAGCGTCGAGCCACCGGCAGCGATCGCTTCCTGCAGCACGCTTCGGCTGGCAGCAACCAAGGCCTTGGCCTCACGCAGCGTGAGCGTCTGCGCCGGGCGTTGTGGATGCAAGTGCGCCCGGTACAACGCCTCGCTGGCGTAGATATTGCCAATGCCCACGACGGTCTTCTGGTCCATCAGCACGAGCTTGAGCGCGACTTGCCGCCCGGCACACGCGGCCAGCAGGTGCTGTGGCGTGAACCCATCCTCCAACGGCTCCGGCCCCAGCTTCGCCAGCAGCGGATGCGTGCCTTCCTGGCTTCGCTCCAGGACATCCAGCGCGCCAAAACGGCGCGGATCGACGTAGCGCAGCCACAGTTCCGGTTCGAGCTGCATCCGCCAGTGCTCGTGCTTGCGCCACCCGTCCGGCGCCTGCGGATCGACGAACAGGCGCCCCGACATGCCCAGATGCACCAGCAGCACGCGGTCCGGGTCGCCCGGCGCCACGAGATCAGCGAGCAGGTACTTCGCACGCCGCCGAACCGCCGTAATCGTCGCGCCTTTGAGCGCGTGCACGGCCGCCACGGGGATGGGATACCGCAGGTCCGCACGCCGCAGGATCACGTCGACGATGCGCCGCTGCGGCAACATCGCTTGCAGGTGCCGGCAAACCGTCTCGACTTCAGGTAGTTCGGGCATTGCGCGCTACGGACCTCCCAACGCCCGGCCAGCCAACTGCGCACACGTCAGCGTCGCCGAGGTCTGGCGGATCAAGTCTTCGGTCTGCTTGTCGATGCGCGCCGAATCCTGCCGCAGCGCGGCCCGAAGTTCTGCGTCCTCGACCCCACGCCGTCGCGCATCCAGGTAGTCCAGGCCATCGCGGGTTCTTTCCGCCAAGTCGCGCCGCACGCAGGCAGTCAGACGAAACAACAGGCGCACGCGACCTGCGCGGCCAGGCTCCTGCAGCACGCCGGCCAGATCCACACCGACCGCTTGCGCCAGATCGACAAATGCACCTTCGAGCGCCGCGGCTTGTTCGATCAACTGGCCCATGTCGCCGGCCTCGTCCGCGTGCCATTTGCGCAAGGCCAACGGATCCGCCATGGCGCCGCCCAGACTCAATTGCCTGACGACGCGGTACATTTCCTCCACCCAGCGCAGGTACCCGCGAATCAGCCGATCAGTCTCGTTGTCGCGGACCGCGGCGTTGTGCAAATCGGGAGCGGCGACCGGCAGCGGGCTGGCGGCGGGCGAGAACGATTCCGCGGAAGCCAGCCGCGGATCTTCGGGTGGCGACGGCGGCGGCTGATCTGCGGGTGGCAACGCTTCGGGCACGGGATAATGCACGCCGTCAAACCGCGCGGTCTCGATTTCGATGATGTGTTGCCGTTTCGGCGCGACGGACGCGCAGGCCGATGCGAGCAACAACGACGCGCACGCGAGCGAAACGGGCGCTCGCACGCTCACATGCCCGGTGCGCGACCGTCGTTTGTCGGGCCACCGTAGGGCGCGATCCACGCCGCGTGCGAGGCCGGACGACCGGTGCGGAAGGAACGGACTGTCTGGCCATCGGACACGTAGAGCGTTCCGTCCGGTCCCAATACCGGCGACGGCCGGACACCCGCGTTCAACCACTTGCCCAGCGTCAGGAATTCGTTGCTGGAGACTTCGCCCGCAGCCGCGTCGTACTGGGCAAAGCCAAGCAACTGACCGTTCTTGTCCAGCGCAACCACCGCGCCATCGCTGGCCACGTAGAGGGTGCCGTCCTGGGCGATGACTGGCCGGCCAGCCGGGTGGTGCCGCGTCGTGGTCTTGTCGACCATGTTCTGGCTGCCGGGAATCAACAGCTTCGCGCCGGAAATCGAGACGTCGACGTTGTCAAAACCGTCATAGGTCCAGCGCGAAGCGCCGGTCTTGGCGTCGATCGCATAGAGTGGATCGATCGGCTTGCTCTGACGTGTTTCCCAGACCGGAAAATAGACCGTGTCGGTGCCGACCGTCGGCGCTGCAGCGACCGTGCAGTTGCCGCAATCGGGGCGGAAGGTCCAAGCGATGTCGCCACCGTTGTTGACGCGCCGCAAAACATGGCTGTCCTGACCGCTGGCTGTGCCCGTGACGATGTACGTCTCGCCGCTGCCACCGGGTGCGAGATCGACGATGCCGGCGGGCTCATCCAAGCGCCACAGCTCTTTGCCAGTGGCATCTTCGGCGACCAACGTCGTGAACATCGGCACTTGCGCCATCGAATCACGGCCGTTGGGTGTGCTGAGGTAGCGAACGGTGCCGTCGGCGGCAATCACCGCGGGTGAAGCGCCCTCGTGCACGGAAGTTGCGGAGCCATCGCTGGACTTCACGCGCCAAACAGTTGCACCGCTGCCCCCGTCATTCGTCGCGACAAAGACCGAATCACCGGCGATTGCGGCGGGCGTTCCAACGGGCGAGCCGGCGAGTTGCGCAGTCCAACGCAGGGTCCGGGTCGTTGGGTCATAGGCTTGCAGCGTCGTCCCGCCGTCCTTGCCGGAAAGCAAAAAGATGCCGCCCGTCGCATCTGCGGACGGAACCGCAACCGTGCCGGGCGCCTGTACCAGCGTCGCAATGCGGCCATCTGGTGCAATTTCAACGAGATTGGTATGGCCGGCAACGAGCAGACGACCGTCGGAGACCGCGACGGGCGGCCACGAGATGCCTTGGCTTTGCACGTTGGTCACGTAACCGCGACTGCCGAACGTGCCGCAAACCGTCACGCCGTCCTGGGTGGAGCAAACATCCGGGCTGCCGCACGCGCCGAGCGCAACGCCGACCAAGCCGGCAGAGGCGCCGTGCAGAAGTTGCTTGAACGTAAACAGATTTTTGGCGTCCATCACAAACCCTCCGGCGGAGCGGGGACTCCGCGCATTGTGCCAAGGTAGCCAACTCCGCGCCCCACCGCAAGGGGCAAGATTTTAGACATGACGATCTGATTCCAACACCAAATTTCGTCGCTCAGACCTGTTGCATTTCGGACTGGATCCGCGAGCGTGCACCTCCGGTGGCACGCCGCGGATGAAGAAGGTTTGATCTCGAACTTCGGTCGGAGTGTATAGAAGAATTCAAAGAGCCTTGCGAGGACGGAGACGCGCGGCGATGGGCTGCAAACGGCGCGGCAATCCTGGCATGTCGACCAGCGCGCCCACGACCACGAGAACGACCAGCCAAACCAGCCCGCACACAATGGTTTCCACCCAATGCAGCGCTCGGGGCTGCGCAAGGAACGCCCAATGTGCGTCGTTCAGGAGGCGATCGACGCATGCGACGGCCGCGCCGGCAGTGATAGCCACGAAGAGCGCGCGGCCCACACCCGAAAGTAGCGCGCGAACGTCCAATCCAAGACGCCAGCGCGCCAGGAGCAGCAGCGACAACGCTTGCGCCGTCATGCCGATCGTCGCCGAGGCGCCCAAACCGGCAATACCCCAACGCGTGGAAGCCGAATAGACGGGCAGCATCGCGAGCGTCACGACGGTGCTGGCGATCATCGGCCGCCACGTGTCGCCGGTGGCATAGAACGCCCGCGCCAGCATCGCTTGACCACCCCACGCGGCAATGCCGACGCTCAGCGGCACCAGCGCAGACGCTGCCGCGAGGGTGTCACGCTCTCCGAACTTTCCGTATTCAAAAAGGATCCCGACGATCGGCGCGGGCAGCACCACCAGGAATACCGAGAGGACCAGCGACAGCCCCAGCACGGCGGCCAGCGACTTGCCCAGCACCAGGGCCATTTCCTGCCGCGCACCATCGGCATGCAGCCGCGCCAGGTAGGTACCGGTCGCCTGCCCCGCGGCTTGGCCCAGCAGACCAATCGGCACCAGCATCACCTTGCGGGCTGCGTTCAACCAGGAAATCGAGCCAGGCGCCAGCGACGAGCCGAATTTGCGCCCCAGCCATTCGTCCACCGTCGTCAGGCTCACGCCAACCATCAGCGGCAAAGCTGTCCACAGAAACGCCTTCATCTCCGGGTCCGTTGGGCGCCAGATGGGCCGCCAGGTCAGCCGTCCGCGCGCGGAGAGTGCCGGCGCCACAAGTCCACCGATCAGCGCGCCGGCCAAAGCGCCCCAGGAGAATCCGGAAATCTGGCCCGTACGCGCACCAATGAGGCCGCCGGTGATGATGCCGAGATTGTAAAGAAGTGGTGTCATCGCCATCGCGCGAAACGACTGACGTGCCAACAGGCTGGCCTGGATCAAACCGCCCGAGAGAAAAAACAGCTGCGCGGGGAGCACGATGCGCGTCAAGTGCACCGTCTGGGCGATCTGCGCGTCGTTGAAGCCGTCAAACCACGCGCGGAGGATCGGCTCGGCGAGGAGTTCACCCAGCACCACGCAGACGAGCGCGACGGCGAGCATCGCGGTAAATACGACCGAAAACACCCGATTCGCGTGGCTGAGACCGTCCTGATCAGGCAGCGCTGTTCCTGACCGCTCGGCAGCGTAGAGCGCTGACATTCTTGGTAAAAGCGACACAGATAGCGCGCCTCCGGCCAGCAGGTAGTTGATCATGTCCGGCAGCGTAAAGGACGCTTGATAGACGTCGGTCGCACCGGTCGCGCCGAATTCGTAGTTGATCAACCAGTCCCGGCCATAGCCCAAAACCCGCGAGAGCAGACTCGAAATCGCCAGAAGCAACGTGACAGCGCGGATTCGCAGGGTCAGATCGTCGGGCACACGCACCTCCCCGCGGAGCATAACGGCTGTTGGGCAATGCACCAGTTCCTTGCCAATCATTGGAATTCCGGTACACCGTTGGGCATGAATTTGATGCACGCGCTCATCTTGGGAATCGTGGAAGGGCTCACTGAGTTCATTCCTGTGTCATCGACGGGACACCTGATTCTGGTTGGCCAGGCACTCGGTCTGGGACAAACGCCGGAGTCCAAGGCGGCCATCGACGCGTTTGACATTGTGATCCAAGCGGGCGCGTGGCTGGCGTGCGTGCTGTACTACGCGCCGCTCCTGCTGACCCGCCTGCAAGGGCTGCGGTCAACGGATCCGGTTGCCAGGCAGCTTGCTCACCGCCTGTTCCTGTCCATGGCGATCGCGTTTGTGCCGATCGCGGTGATTGGCAAGCTGGCCGGAAAGGCCATCAAGCACGCGTTGTTCCACCCGATTCCGGTCGCCGTGGCGCTGGCTCTCGGTGGAATGCTGATGATTTTCGCGGAACGCTTCGCCAAGCGGCGCTCGACGGGCCAGCGTCTGGATGATCTGCGGCTGCCAACTGCGCTGACTGTGGGTCTGGCCCAGTGCGCGGCGCTGATTCCGGGGACATCGCGGTCCATGGCGACGATTCTGGGCGGCTTGTTCGCCGGCCTGAACATGCGTGCCGCAGCCGATTTCTCCTTCCTGCTGGCGGTGCCGGTACTTGGCGCCGCGACGGCGTACGAACTGCTCAAAGAGTGGCATGTGCTTTACGCAGGCATCGGCCTGTTGCCGATGACCATTGGCCTGATTGCCAGCTTTCTGGTCGGCCTGGCTTCGATCGCCGGCTTTCTGAACCTGCTGGACCGCATCGGCTTGTGGCCTTTTGGCGTCTACCGCATCCTGTTGGCGATCGTCGTGGTCGCGGTAACGCAGGGCTAGCGGGCCTCCATGCAGGTGGAAACCAACATGGTTCGACGGATGCGCATCGTTCTCACGGCTGGCGGCACGCGCGAGCCCATCGATGACGTGCGGTTTGTGTCCAATGCCGCGACCGGTGGCCTGCCTGCAGCCATCGCCGACGTCCTGCTCGAGGCGGGGCACGAAGTCCACTACATCCACGGTCCTGGTGCGCTTCTGCCGGGGCACGCAACGCTGAACCTTGATTTGACGGCAATTTCCGCGGACGCGCTGCAGGCAAATGTCACCACGTGGCTGACCGCAACGCTGGCACGCCAGGCAGCGCTGTCCCGGGGCCACTTGACACTGCATCCGATCCAAACCGCAACGGAGGTCGCGGAATTGCTGCGGACGCTCTGCCTGCGCCTTCAGCCCGACGCGGTGGCGTGTGCGATGGCCGTGGCGGATTTTGCGCCGCTGCCGACCGCCGGTAAGCTGAGCTCCCGTCAGGCGAATTTGGTGCTGGACATGGCGGCGACGCCCAAGGCCATCGACGGGGTCAAGCCCTCCGCGCCGCAGACGTGTCTGCTCGGCTTCAAGCTGCTGAGTGGCGCGACGGAGGCGCAGCTGTGCGAGGCGGCCGATCGGCAGATCGCGCGCGCCGGATCGAATCTGGTTTTCTGCAATGACATGAATGACTTGCGCAACGGACTGCGGCGCGGATTGCTCGTCGGCGCGGGCGGCCACGTGCGTGCGCGCCTGGACGGCGGCCGCGGAGAGCTGGGGCTGCAAGCGCTTGCGCGGGCGATCGTCGCTGCCTGGCTGCCGCTGCCGCTGCCGAATTCAGTGTGACCCCGGCTTGCGCGCCGCCTCTTCCGCGACCAGTTGCCGGTCCAACGTTTGCATCGCCAGCAGGATCGCCGCGCCGAACTGGCTGTGCGTCCGCTCCTCCAGCAACGTCCGCGCCTCGCCCAATTGCGTGATGTAGCCCACTTCCAGCACGACCGCCGGCATCCGCGCTTCTTTCAGCACGCCGAACGGCGCCTGCCGGACCCCGCGAAATCGCGCGCGCGGCCGCACACGTTGCAGCCCATCGGCGATCGCAACCGCCCAATCCTGCGAGCGATGGAGCGCCGTTGCCTGATCCATCTCCGAGACAATGGAGCTGACCGACCATGGCAACAACGCCGTCGGCAGATCCGGCGCGATACCTTCCTCGCGCTCGATCAACTGCCGCACCGTCTCCGCGCTGGCATCGGCGGCAAGGAAGAACACCTCCATCCCGGTCGCTTCGCCCGTTTCATGGGCGTTGGTGTGGATGCTGACAAACGCGTCGCCTTGCCAGAGGTTGGCCTTCCGCGGCCGCTCGCGCAGCTCAATCGCCACGTCGGTTTCGCGCGTCAATCGCACTTCGGCGTCGCTGTGCTTCCTGACAAACTCCGCGACATGTTTGGCGATTTCCAGCGTCAGCGCCTTCTCACGCACGCCCGCCGCACCGAGCGCGCCCAGATTCTCGCCACCGTGGCCAGGATCCAAAATCAGGCGATGAATCCGCTGCAGGTGCAAGGGCTTGGGAAACAGCGCGGCGCTCGGATCGGGCTTGACCGGCACCACCGGCAGGAGCAGAGACAGGAGGATGGCAAGCAGCGTCGGCATCACCCGCGGACGGTAACGCGGCGTGACGGTGTGTCAAGGCGAAGCCCCATTCGGCCGCGGCGGATGTGACAGTGGGTGCCATTCTGCGGCCGATGCAGTAGCCTTGCCTGGCAGAACCGCGGCTCGCGCGTTTGACCTTTTGGCAGTGGCCGTGTCCATTGCTACGGGAGAAAGCGCATGGACGCGGTCTGGTCACAACCGGTAGAAAACGTTACGACGGCGTACACGAACGTACGTTTGCAACGGATCGCCATGACCTCATCGTCCGACGGGCATCTCACGGACCGCGACGCGGTGGCGGCAACCGAGTCAGAGCTGCTGGAACGGCTGCGTGCGGGTGATCGTCAGGCTTTTTCCCTGTGGGTTGCGGAGCATCAACGGCAGCTGTTCGCTGTCGTGTGGCGCTACGTCAAGAACGATTCGGACGCGCAGGATGTCGTGCAAGCGGCGTTCATCCGCGCTTGGCAAGGACTGCCGACCTTTCGCGGCGATTCCAGCCTGCGCACCTGGCTCTACCGGATTGCGATCAACCTGGCGCTCAATCACACGCGCGACGCGCGCGGACGGCCAAGTGGCGAGATTCCTGAACACACAGCAAGCCCGGACTTGCCCGCCGTGGCGCGTCTGGAGGAACTGGAAATGCAGGAGCGCCTGAGCGCCGCGGTGGCGGAGCTGCCGAAAAAGCAGCGCCTGGTCGTGGAGTTGCGGGTGCAGCAGGACATGTCCTTTCGCGAAGTGGCGGACGTCGTCGAGTCGACGGAAGACAGTGCGAAAGCGAATTTTCATCACGCGATCAAAAGATTGCGTACTTTGTTGACGGAACCATAGGCGCAGCTGTCCCCACCGGTCGGACAGCTGCAAATCGAGGACATCATGGCAACGGACATCCATTCAACCCATCGGCCCCCGGAGGACCAACTGCCGCCGGCGTGCCAACCGGTGGCTGAGCTGCTGGCGGCGTGGGTCGACGGCGGGTTGCACGGCGACGAAGCGCGTCTGGTGACACGGCACGTGGCGCAATGCCAGCGGTGCGAAGAGGAATCTCAGGCATTGCGGGAAGTCCTGGCGGCGCTGCATGCGGCCAGCGCCCACGAGACGACGTGCGACCGCAGTCCGGAGTTTTGGCAGACGATGGCCGCCAACATCGACGCCGCGATTGCGCATACGCCACAGGTGACGGCAGCGATGGAGGCATCCCATGTCATCGCGCTGCCGGTCAAGCGCTGGCGGACGGTTGCGTGGGCGGTGAGTGGCGCGATGGCGGCAGCCGTGCTTGCTGTGGTTGCGGTGCAGCTGTCGGCCGATGCGCCGCGCCAGCAGCCAACGGTGGCGGCAGCGCCGGATTGGACGGATGCGCTCCAAGCGCGGATGTCCATCGAGGACGATCCGGCCTCCGGCGATAGTGATCCCATCGACGATCTGGAAGATCTGAATGACGACGAAGTACAGGAACTGACAGCGCAACTGGGCGAGGAGGGTTAGCCGATGATACCCCTGCCCTTTCGCCAACGTCTGTTCGGCGTGTGTTTGAGCGTGCTGACAGTGCCACTTGCCGCGGGCGCGCAGACGCCCATGACGCAACCGCTGACGGCGCCGCCGCAGGCTGGGCCGACGCTGCGCAACGCCCCGCGCGAGGTGACGCACCAGCCGCATACCGCCGTGCAGCAGCCCAAGACGCCAGCCGCAGCGGCCGAGGCGCGGACAAAGCTGCGCGAAAAGATTCGGGCGATCCGCAACCGCAAGCTGGCGGAGGTCATCCAGCCGGATCCGGCGACCATGTTGAAGCTCGCCGAGATTGCCGAGAAGGTCGAGGAGCAGTTGGAACAGACGCGTCAGCAGGCGCAGACGACGCGCAAGGACCTGTTGAAAGCCACGCAGGCGCCGAAGCCCGATGAGGCCAACGTGTCGCGGTTGACGCAGCAGCTGATTGCGCAACGCGTGAAGCTGCAGGAAATCGAGGCGGCGCGCGAAGCGGCGGTGCGCGGGGTGCTGAAGCCCGTGGAGTTCGCCAAGCTGGTGCTGGCATGGCCGAAGATCAACCGCGAAATTCGCCAGGAAATCTACCGCGTGCTGCTGAAGAAGGCCGCGCGGGACGACGACATCTAGGTAGAAAAATCGGCGGGCAGCGGCGCGAACACCAGCAGCCGGGGAAACTGCGGATGGCTGGGCAGCCCCTTGAGGTTCAGCGTCTGACGCACACCCTCGGCGTTCAGCCAGACCACGCCACCCTCGCCACTAATCTGGTATTCCGCTTGAAATTCAGTCGCTTCCCGCACCTGCTCGCTCAGGACGGCCAGCGCATCCTCAGCCAGTCGCGTCGGCCCCGAACCGGTGCGCCAGAGGCCAAACAGCTTGGGGTGGCGCAGCGTCGGCAGCCCAGACGGATCATCCAGAACGACTTCACCGTGCAGGGGAATCGTCGCGCCGTCGGCCAGCAGCAGAATCGCGTCGGCACGTCGGCTGCGCAGCGCTCGCAGACGGTTGGGCGCGACATCGCCAATTTCCGCTTCGAGGGCCTCGACTTGCGCCAACGAGGCCGCGCAGTCGTAGGCGCACGCGTTGTGGCGGATGAAGCAGCCATCCTGGACCGGTGTGGTAAAATCCACCCTGCGATCAGGCACTTTGGAGCTGCGCGCCGCGACCAGCGCGGCATAGGCATTTTCGGCGACGCCGGCCCACTTCGGATCGCTCCGCGCGGCCTCGGCGGCGGCAAATGCCGTGATGCAGCAGTCGGGATAGCCGAGCAACTCACCAAGGACGCGGTGACTTGCCGGATCGGTGAGCGTGCCCTGCGCTGTGGTGATGTTCGCTTCCGCCGCGCGGGCTGCTTCCGCCGCAGCCTGCGTCGCCGCAAGATAGACGATCCGCAGCGGTCCGCCTTCAACCACAGTCATGCCCTGGAACGGGTCAAACGCCACGGCGGGCCCCGGCACGGCAACCAACTGCGCCGGCGGTTGTGCGAGCAGCGATTCCGCTTCGGCGGCGGGCATATCCGCGCGCCAGACCTTGCGCAGCCCGAGGCGCAGACCGATGAGCTCAACCGGATCATCCGACTCGGCCGGCGGCGGTGGCGGCAGACGATCGTCGGCAAAGGTTGCCCAGCCCGTCCACGCCGATTGACTCGCTACAGCCAAATCGGGGGCCAGGCCAAGGCACCGTTTGTCGCGCGCCTCGCAGCCTTCGCACTGGGGCGTGTAGGCCAGTCGGGCCGCGGCAATTTCGGACTGGAACACCGGATCGGTATCGACGCTTTCCGGCAGCGCGCAGACCGGCCACAGTTGCGACGCCTGGATCGAGTGATCCGTTCGCACCAGCCGTGCCAGACCCTGGGCCACCAACTCCGGCCGCGGCGCTTGGGCACCCAGCACCGGCCGCACCCGCAGATCCAGCGCCTTGGTCTTGGCCGCTGCCGCCAACGCCGCGATGCTTTCCACGCGCAAGCTCGATACTGTCAGCGCCGAGACGTGCAGCGCCAGCCGAATCGTGCTACCCGCTTCAGCCAGCGCAGCCAACACGCCCAGCAGCGTCTGGTAGCCCTGTGGCCAGTCAATGGCGGAAAACGATTGCGCATCCCACGCCGGCGTCCGCAATTCTACCGCGTCTGGTTGCAGCGCCGCCAGCCAAGCGGGAACCTGCAGTCGCGCCGCCTCGCCGATGTCGAGAATCGCCACAAGCTTGGATTCACTGGACTTCTTTGCCTGCCAAGCCGCGGCCGTCGTCCCGTCCACCCGCGCTGCGTGGCGCAGATGTACCTCCGC
Source organism: uncultured Myxococcales bacterium (assembly GCA_903924465.1). GTDB lineage: Bacteria > Myxococcota_A > UBA9042 > UBA9042 > UBA9042 > CAIYBN01. Next base: position 42,514 of record CAIYBN010000081.1, read on the forward strand.
ACCCGCTGGGATGACGGCATCGGCCGGTTGCCGCGCATCTACTGCCAGCCGAGACACTTGCGCCATGACCTGCCTCTGAACCAATTTCAGGACTTGCTGCTGATTCCCGGACGATCTTGAGATCGCCCCCTCGATTCGACCGGTCGGGGACGCGAATTCCGGTCACAATATCACATGGACTCGCCACGACCCGCAAGGACGGCGCGTTCAGCCAACGCTGCCAAGCCCGGAGGCATGCGCGGCAGGGTTGTGCCCGAACGCGTCGCCCCACCCGCGGCGGTGACAGTTGCGAGCGGGTCGCATTTGGACAGGCAAGACCTGGACTTGCTGCCGCAAGCGAACGGATTGCACCAGAGTCAGGCCAGGGAATCACGCGTACTAAACAGGCCACTCCACGCCTGTTACACTCTCGTGCGCGCCATTCCTGGGCGCCCATCGAGGTCTGGCCGTGGCCATTGCCGATTACCTGAATCCGTATCAATCGCCACCGCTTCCGCCGCAGCTGGCGGAGATGACCGAAGTGACGCGGTCGCTGCACGAGGCGATCGACGCGGCGATGCGACTTTCCGGCACGCCGTACTTGCATCCGGATGGCGGGCCAACGGTGCAACTGGATCTGCTCGGCTCCAAGCGCATGGCGGACTGGCAGGAAGGCAAAGTCGCATTCCTCTTTGAGGGCGAAGGCTGCTGGTCGGACCTGCCGCAAGTGTACGCCCGCTACGGCACCGAGCCGACGCGCAAGCTCTTGGCGAAAGTGCGCGAACTCGAAGCGGCGCAATGCGCGGTCCTGACCGACTGTGGATCGCAGGCCGCAGCGCTCTTGATGGATGGCGTGTTGGAACGCGGCAAGCACGTGGTCGTTTCCCGGCAGATCTATAACAAAACCCGCAAGTACGCGGAGTGGTCGCAGGCCCGCTTGGGCGGCACCGTCACGATCATCGATCAGGCGGAGCCCGCTGACGTGGATGCCGCGATCCGGCCCGACACCGTGCTGGTGCTGGCCGAGACGTACACGAATCCGCTGATGCGGGCGCTGGACCCGGACGCGCTGTCCGAGGTTATCCTGCGCCGACGCAAGAGCGATGCGCCCAACGTGCGGCTGGCGATTGACGCGACGATCGCCTCGCCGTGGGGCGTCACGGAGCCGCTGCTGAAACGGCGCGGCATCGATTTTGTGTTTGCCAGCGGCACCAAGTCGCTGGGCGGGCAGGATCGCGACTTGTGGGGCTACATCGCGTCCAATCGCGCCGAAGACATGAACCAGATCATGGATGTGCAGGCCTTTCGCGGCGGCATTCTGGACTGGCGACGCGCGGCGGCGATCCTGGAAGGGTTGCCGCGCGCGGAACTGGCGTTTCGCACCCGCTGCGCCAACGCTGTGAAAATTGTGCAATTTCTGACGAAGCACCCGCTGACCGACGGCGTGTTCCATCCTTCGACGGCTGATCATCCGGATCGCGCGGCGATCGAGCGCGTCTACGCCCTGCCCGGTTCGTTGCTGTCCTTCCGCATCGCCGACGCCGACGAAGCGCGGACGCGGCATTTCTGCGACGTGCTGGCGATGACGATCGCCGTGCGGTACGCACTCTCCTTTGACGGGCCGACGACCAAGGTCAACCACCACCAGAGCGTGTCTGAGTACTTCACGCCGCTGGCCGAGCTGCAGCGCCAGGGCATCGACCGGCTCGTGCGATTTGCTGCGGGCGAAGAGGATCCGGACGACATCTGCGCCTGCCTGAACTGGGCTCTATGGCACCATGAAGCCGTATCGGGAGAGGAAGTTGTGGCCTGGCAGGCTGCACGCGCGAAATCGCTGGGCATTTTCGGAGCGTAGGACCGCGAACTATTCACCCCTGCATGGACTCGGAGTCAAATTTCTTGTGTCGCCGCGAGTCGGCCGGCAGGGACGCGAGCTTGGCGACCCGGCCAGCAGCCTAGGTAGAAACTCCCCCGCGCGCATCACCTCGGTCACGAAAATTCCGGCAGTTGAATTGCATACCCAAGCTCGCCCAGTCGGCTGAGCAATCGCTTGGCGGCGCGGCGGCGTTCGCGCTCGTCGAGTTGCGTCGGATCCG